>JAJEDN010000061.1 GCA_022821495.1 Candidatus Poribacteria bacterium | reverse complement strand
GTCTTGCCAATAGGGCGCGTATCCCCGCAGGCACGCGTGCGAGGTGGGATTGGAAGCTAAGGATACTTCATTGGCTTTCGAGACTCTATCCAATAACGCGTGTTTGTATTGAGGATATTAAGGCACGGACAATAGAAGGTGCTAAGAAGTGGAATACCGCTTTTAGCCCACTTGAAGTCGGTAAGCAGTGGTTCTATCGCGAGATTCAAAAACGGTGGCAGTTGCTAACGCTTCAAGGGTGGCAGACCCAAGAGATACGCGATAGGTTAGGGCTGAAGAAGTCGTCAAAGAAGCTGTCAGAAACTTTTGATGCCCATTGTGTGGATTCTTGGTGTCTGGCATATCATAGTATAGGGGGCAATCCGATACCTGACAACACGGCTATATTCTGTATAGCACCCCTCCCTATCAAACGCAGGTGTCTACACCGTGAACAAGAGGCGAGAGGCGGGAAACGCAATAGATATGGCGGCACGCGGTGTTTGCATACCGTCAAGAACGCCCTCGTCAAACATGTCAAACACGGCTTACTCCGCGTCTCCGGCTACCAAAAGGGGAAACTAACGCTCAGCGAAATCAACAGTAGCAAACAAGTCGTTCTTCAGGCAAAAGCGAACGAATATACTATTTTGAAACGACTTAACTTCAAATATAAGAACGCTACGACATCCCAAACCTAAAGGATTGGGTCTTGTAGCGAAGATTAGATAACCGAAAAATATCTTCCCCAATTAAACAGAATCCCAAAGGAGAATATAAAAGATGGCTCGTTTAAGTTTCGTGTTGACATTCATCGCGTGCATCGGGATGTCCGTTGGCATCGTTTTCGCGGAAAATATAAATGGCGGGACCGTTCGAGGTCAAATTACCGATACAAGCAACACACAGAACCCGATTGAAGGCGTTAATGTCAAGATCGTCGATGTAGAAGGCACAGAATTCACAGCAACAACAGACGCTAACGGCAATTATGTCCGAGCAGGCCTCCCTGCGGGTCGGTATCTGATCAGTATTTATAAGGAAGGCTACGGCGATCGACTTGGAAAACCCGTTACAGTTGTTAATGGTGGCGATCACTACGTTCCACTCAAGATGACGAAAAAGAGTGGACTCGCTAATTTCCTCCAAAAATTCGGAGCCGGACAACAAGACACCTTTAAGGACGTACATAAGGACATCCCTGAGAATATGGCAGAAAAACCGAATGAGCATTGGTACAACCTCACTTTGATGAATACCAAGATCGGTTACATGTATATGACTACCGAAAAGACTGAGTATCAAGGGGAAGTGGTGGACCGACACAAAATTGATATAGTTATGAATTTTAAGGCACTTGGAAGTGATATAACATTAGAAATCACGCGTGTGGAGTATACGGGTTCCGATTTAATGCCACGCTACTTCCTCTCAACTTCCAATGAGTCCGGATTAAAACAGGTGGAGGGACGTATCGTAGATGGGGTTGCTTACATCAAGACGACACTCAACGGTGAAAGAACTGAATCAGAAATCCCTGTGCCAGCAGATACAATCTCCGAACACGTAGGTGTGGAATCCCTGTTCAAACGGGGTCTAAAAATAGGTGAAAAACGGAACTTTCACGTCTTCAGTTTCGATCTGTTGAAGCCGGTGGAAGTAGAACTTGAGGTTGAAGGGCAAGAGACTTTAACCTACCAGTCAAAAGAGAAACAGGTTTATGTTTTACACCAAAAGTTAGATATGATGAACGGAATTACCATGAAAGTGTGGCTCGATGCCGACGGCGTGAACTATAGAACAGAAACACCCATGATGGGACTCTCTATGATCATCACAAAAACGGACAAGGCAACCGCGCTTGGTGGTATCGAAGAAGTCGATATCGTCTTAAAAACCCGTATCCTCCCTTCCGGGAAACACCCTACGCCAAACGCAAAAAACTTTGAAGCAGATGTAAAACTCATAACAGGAGACATCACTGATGCAATCATGTCTACTTCCCAACAAAAACTTGCGTTAAACGGTAAGCACTCAGGTAAAATTTCCATTCAAGTTCCAACGGTTGCAGCGGAAGACTGCCCTGATTTACCTATGCAGGATGCAGAACGTGAATTCCTTGGCGCGAGTGCTTATATCCAAACCGATGCACCGGCTATCCGCGCGAAAGCCGAAGAGATCTTAGAAGGGGAAGTTAATTCATGGCGTGCGGCAGAAAAGTTATGCGAATGGGTGCATACATCCATTACTGACAAAAAAATGAGCGGCGGCTTTGGTTCGTCGTTAACAGTACTCGAGACGCTCTCTGGGGATTGCACGGAACACACCGTGCTTTTTATTGCACTGGCACGTGCTGCTGGCATCCCAGCTCGAATCTGCTCTGGTATTGCCTTTGCCAAAGATGCCTTTTACTATCACTTTTGGCCTGAAGTCTACGTCGGTAGATGGGTGCAGATGGATCCAACGTGGGGGCAAAATATCGCTGATGCGAATCACATACAGCTCGGCGGAAGCACCTTGGAACCGGATAACCTGATAGGCTTCGCTGAAGGCGTTTTCCGTACGCTCAATCAACTTGAAATTGCCATCGTTGAATAGTCATCAGTTATCAGTTAAAGAGGTGCCTGATAAACCCAAATCCTCTTTGAAACCATTAGCATTTCAGAGACAATAACATTTTAAAAAAAGGTGGACCTCTACCAAAAACCAAAACCGATGACTGATAACCGAAAACGATTCCCCTGACGACTCTCACTGCAAGGCAAACTGATAACTACTGATGGCATTTCTCAATCCACTATTTCTTCTCGGACTCCTCGCTGCGGGTATCCCACTGATTATCCATCTCTGGAACCGTCGTCGCGTTGTGACAATCGATTTTAGTAGTCTGATGTTCTTGATGGCGGCACATCGCGAGAACGCTCGCCGATTCCAACTCAGGCAGCTTCTCATTTTGCTTTTACGGATGGCAATCGTCGCACTGATCGCGCTCGCCTTGGCACGTCCGTTTTTGACCCTCGGGCTGCCCGTTGCTTCCGTGCGTGCGAAAACCGATTTGGTTATCGTCTTGGATAACTCTTATAGCATGGCGTATCAAGATGTTGACGGCATCAGATTTGAAAAAGCAAAAACTTTAGCAATTGATATTCTTGACACACTGCGGCACGGTGATAGTGCCGCACTTATTTTAATGTCAGATATCCCGAACCCTATTTTCCAACAACTCACGCCTGACCTCGAAAGTGTTACAGCAGCAATCAACGATGCAGAAGTCTCTTATCGTGCTACGAACGTTCAGCCGAGTCTCGAACTTGCTCACGAAATCCTCGCTGAATCAGAACAATTGAACAAGGAACTCTATCTCATTTCAGATTTCGCCCAAAACGGATGGAAAAACTCGGATCGGCTTCTGAACCGCTCTGGTGCGCGAGTTTCTCTGATGCCTGTTACCGAAGGAGAAGCGCATAACACAAATATTGAAGAAATTCGTCCCTCCAATCAACTGATAGGCGTAAATCTACCGCTCCAATTGAATGTGACGACTGCGAACCACTCGGTAGCCCCTTTGGCACGGAATATGCTAACACTCTTTATTGGAGGAGAGAAACAAAAAACTGTGAGTTTTTCTGCGGCAGCGAACGAATCACTAAGTACAACTTTAACATATAACTTTTCTACACCGGGCACGCATACGGGTTATTTTTCACTAACAGAAGATCGACTCAACATTGACAATCAGCGTTATTTTGCTTTAGATATCATCGGTGAAGTGCGTGTACTTTGTGTCGGAGAACAGACGGAATACTTGGCACTGGCACTCAATCCAAATAAAAATAGCCGTCAGCCATCAGCAATCAACAATCAGCAAAGAGATTTTCTTAACGTCCCACCGACAGCCGACAGCCGACTGCTAACAGCCGATACAATGATTTTACCAACACAATGCACGCCGGCTGAATTTGAGACCTTTCCGCTGGAAGACTATGACGTTATTATCCTCGCGGATATACCAAAGATCACCTCACTGACCGTTGCCCAGATCCAAAAATTCATCCGACACGGCAAAAGTGTTATTGCCTTTGTGAGCAGGCACAGCAATCCAGATAACTACAACCAATTTAGCGGCACTTGGTTACCTGCCCAACTTGGTAGAACCCTCACATGGACACCACCACGACAGATTCGGACGTATCAAGAAACGCACCCCATTTTCGATATTTTCTCGAGCGAAGGGTTCTCGATGCAATACGCGCCACAGTTTCACAGTGGTGTCGCACTAAATCCTACATCTGAATCAACGGTAATTGCACATTTCGACGACGATACACCTTTTCTCATCGAACGAAGTCAAGGGACAAGTACCGTCCTACTCTATAATTGTGGACTTCTCACACAACAAAGCAGGACCTCCGACACAAATGCCACAGCACTTCGCACGACAACGTATACAAATAATCTGTTTGTTAATCCCTATTTCCTCCCGATGCTTCAACAGAGTGTGCTTTACACGGCTACAGCCAACAGCAATCTTCTAACATGGGGTGGACATATTGGTGACACTTATACGGCGCGTTATCCGCAAAGTGCTGGAGGAAAAGCGACTATCCGTCTAAAAACCGATAACGAGGATCCTGACGTTGACAACAGTATTGTGGCTCCGATTACTGAGGACGGGACGCTGCAATTTCAAGGGACAGAACGCCCTGGTATCTATCAAATTGAGATCCAAGCCCAAGACAGACGTCAACGAGACTTTTTCGCTGTTAACGTTGATGCAACCGAAGCTGATTTAACACAGATTCCGCTCCAACAAGCTGCCGCACGCGTCGGTGCGCGAACAACAGCAGATGCGGAAGCTGAAGGCGCAACTATCGAAGCTGACGCTTACAATGTTAAAAGACACGGTAAAGAAATATGGGGTGAATTGCTGCTCTTGACTGTTTGCCTCATGCTCTTGGAAAGTTTCCTCTCGAATCGCGAAAAGGCACTAACCGTAGGTAAAGCATAATGGCACATTTTGGAAATATTAGACCACCCTTTCGGATTTTGTGCTTAATTGTGGTACTCAGTATCTGCATACAGGTCGAAATTTCGTCAGAAATCGCTGACGAGACCCCGCAAAGCGTGGACGATGCATCAGAGGAAGCCGCAGCTTCACAGGCTTTAGCCGATGAAGTAAACACTGTACGCAGTCTTGTAATCAAGGGGAACGCTTCATTTTCTGAACAGCAAATTCGCGCGCTAATGCAAACAGATGTATGGAGTATTTATCATGAAACCAAACTGGAAGCAGATTTTGAAGCTATCCTCCGTTTTTATAAGGCAAATGGGTACCGGTTCGCGCGTGTAGATGCCTCGCAAGTTTCCGTGAAAAAGTTCGCAGATGGTGTTTACCTTGGTATTGAGATTGATGAAGGGATCATTGGCGGAATCACGTTATCCGGTAACGAAAAGACCAAGAAAGACGTTATTCTCCGTGAACTCTTGTTTGAAGTTGGGGATGTTTACATAGAAGCAGATAAGGAAGAAAGTGAGCAGATACTCCGCGATAAGAGTTATATCGGCGCAGCAAGGATTGATCCGGTATGGGATGCGAACACCAATACGGTGGCAATTCACGTTAATGTTACAGAGCTTTGGTCCCCACCGTTGCCTTCGATTGATCCAGCACTGAATAGCCAAGGCGGTACGTTTCTTTTAGGATTGCGGGAATCCAACGTATTCGGCTCTGGGCACGACACCGAAGTCCGCTATCAACGGATTAGCGAAATCGGTGAAAAAACAAAGAGCCTTTTAACATGGAAGTATAGGATGCCGCGTGTTGTGAATTCACATTGGAATTTTGATGGTGCTTACATTCAGAAGCGCGAGGGCGATTCGTGGGCGATCCTATTAGAACGTCCACAATACACATTGAAAAGCCGTTGGAGTGCCAGGTTTACGCTGTCAGAAGCAATTGGTGAATTTTCGTGGTTTGAGATGGACCCACTTTCCCATAAATTAGAGCGAACAGATAGGTTTGAGTTAAATTTACAAGGCATGTCCGGTAGGATCCGACGATACTTTGGGGACCGAGAGCGTCAAAACTATATCGGGCTTTGGGCGGCTTCACGCCGTTCAAAATATGTGCTACTTGAAAAAAAATTTTCTTCCACAGCGGATCCGTCAAGTCGCGACATCAAGCTGGTGGGTATTACTGTTGGCCGAAAACGTGTTACTTATCACAAAACCCAATTTATCAGGGGGATGGGACGCGAGGAGGTTTTTTTCGTAGGGTCTGAATACGCTTTCTCATTGGGACACGCGTCCCCTTTATACGGTTCAGACAGATCAGAAGGCTACGCGAACTTCATCGGTAGATCAGGATGGACCCATGGAAACCGGATATTAAGTACCACCCTCGTAGATATAAGTACATACTTCACAACACGGGTTGAGAATTCCACGTTTCAGGCACGAACTTCGTGGTATTACACAGATGTCTTCAACACAGGGGATATTTATACAGTAAACAAGGGATTCCGTAGGAACGGTTTTTTAGATTTTTATCAAATATTTGTAGCAGAATTCAAGACAAGATTGGAGCTCGGTTGGCAAGGCGAAAGCCAAGTTGTTCTTGGTGCCTTCAATGGATTGCGGGGCTATGACTACCGACAATTTAGCGGTGAAAAAATGATGGTGTTGCGCCTTGAGAGTCGAACCGTCTGCGGAGGGACCCTGTTCAGGAAATTGGATGATGGTATTGAAGCAGTTACCACTTTCATTGCGAAGCCATTTATCAAACGTTCGGTCAACCTCGGTCTTATCGTCAGTGCTACTGCCTTTACCGATATCGGTTACATCTGGAATGGGAAACATACATTCAACTTGATGGAACCGAAACGGAGTATTGGATTTGGACTACGGGGTGGGCTTGCGAAGGTTAGCAATGCGGGGATATTTCGTCTTGAATTTGCGTTCCCACTTGATGCCCCCTCTTCTCCACCCTTCAAACAGATGATCTTCTGGGGAATTGAGTCCACATTCTAAAATAGCAAATTTCGTTAGGAGTCCCTTAAGGATTCATAGACAAAAATATGGACACATCCGCGCGCACTTCATCTGAAACCGTTACATGGCGAGCTATCCTGATAGGACTCCTGTCACTCCCGCTCAACATCTACCTCGTCGTTCAGACGGAGACCGTATGGACAACCCAATACCCCACCACAATGGCGATTATCTTCAACGCCGTTTTCACGCTTTTCCTCGTCGCGATTATTAACATCCCGTTATCCCGTTACCTCCCGAAATGGCAACTCTCGCAAGCAGAGATGCTAACAATTTACCTCATGGTAACACTGGCATGTGTCGTCTGCGGTCATGACCTCTTGCAAGCAACGATGTGCGTCTTGGGGCATGCAACGTGGTTCGCTACCCCCGAAAACGAATGGCAATCCCTCTTTTTTCGATATATCCCAGACTGGATCGCTGTCATGAATCGGCGCGCTTTAACCGGCTATTATGAAGGCACGTCAAACTTATTTGAAATGGAGCATATCCGTGCCTGGATCACGCCCGTAATGGCATGGTTGGTTTTCTTTTCTGCATTGGCGTTCTCTATGATGATGCTGAGTGTCATCCTCCGCAAACAGTGGATCGAACACGAAAAACTAAGCTACCCGATCATCCTACTCCCTTTTGAAATGACGACCGGGACAAGTTTCTATCGGAACAAACTGCTCTGGATAGGCTTCGGGATCGGATGCGGACTTGACCTACTTAACGGTATTAATTTTCTGTTCCCCTTTGTTCCGGGCATCCCTATCCGGCACGACATTGGACGGCTGTTCACAGAAAAACCGCTGAGTGCTATCGGTTCAACGCCCATCCATTTGAATCCGTATGCTATCGGCATCGGTTTCTTGATGCCGTTGGATTTGTCCCTCTCTTGTTGGCTGTTCTACCTGTTTTGGAAAGCGCAGCTTGTCTTCGGCGCGATGACAGGTTTGAATCAAACACCTGGATATCCACACATTGACATGCAATCGCTGGGCGCATACTTTGGTCTCTGTTTCTTCGCGCTCTGGATAACACATAAACACTTATGGCAAGTTATTCGCAATATCTTAGGTCTGAAAACGAATCTGGACACGAGAAATGAACCGATAGGGTATCGCAGCGCGTTTGTTGGATTGCTTCTTAGTATTGCAGTCGTTTTTGGATTTTGTCTGAAGGCGGGGATGTCTTGGTGGGGTGTGCTCGGATTTTTCAGCATCCATTTCATACTCGTTTTAGCATTCACGCGGATGCGCGCTGAACTTGGCACACCGACGATGGATTTCTATCGCGCCGGTCCTGGTCTTTTCCTTACCTCAATCTTCGGCTCCAGAAAGATAGGTGCACCAACGCTGACAGGGTTCGCCTTCCTCTATGGCTTTACCCGTAACTACCGATCCCAACCGATGCCGAACCAATTAGAGGGATTCAAACTTGCGGACAAAGGAAACATCAACACGCGTCAAATCCTTTGGGTGATGTGGGGGGCAACGGTTATCGGACTTTTTATCGGATTTATCGCGTTCCTACACGCGGGTTATCGGAATGGAAGCTTGGGAACATGGCGCGGACAGGAGGCGTTCAGTGATCTTCAACGTTGGTTGACACTTCCGAACGACACCGACTGGAGCCGTCTCAGTTTTTTCGGATTCGGCATCTCTCTGACACTCACAACGCTGTTTATGCGTCTGCGGTTTATCTGGTGGCAGCTGCACCCGCTCGCCTATCCGCTCGCGGGCAATTGGAATTTCGGGAGACTCTGGTTCCCAGTATTTCTGGCTTGGTTGATAAAGTCTATACTGATTCGACACGGTGGAATTGGGGCGTATCGCAGAACACTGCCTCTATTTTTTGGGACAATGCTCGGTGAATTTGTGATGGGCAGTATCTGGGCAATTTTAGGGCTATTCCTCGGACAACGGATGTATTCGTTTAAGCATTGGTAACGGGTTGTTAACTTGCCTCGCAGTGAGAGTTATCAACGAAGAGACGGAGAAATAAGCCTATTGGAAAACAAGAACTGGTCATCAGAAGAGACAACCGACGACCATCTTGTCTTGGTAAACACAGCTTCTTGTTCGAGAGCGTGCTTAATCCGTAGCCTTCTGCAAAGAGATACTGCCACCAGAAGTGCGCAATTTCAGCAAGGGACCGCCACCATTTATACGACCTTCCAACCTATTCTTCGGAGCCTTCCCCTGAACAACTGATTCCACAGCGAAGTCCGTGGAGACGCGTCCACCGCTGGTCTTTGCTTCTAAGTCAACAGCAACATCTGGAATAAGCGTGCAGGTTATGGCACCGCCCGATGTGCGCAAACTACACTCACTCTGCGGTTGCGTCCGCATAGCAGCTTGGATAGAGCCGCCTGAAGTCCGCGCTGTCACGTTCCTACCGATGTCGCCTAACCAAATACCACCTCCGGAAGTTCGGACATCCGTTCCACCACTACAATCAACAACCTTGATACTACCGCCTGAAGTCCTACCTGAAATAAAACCCCGAATCGCACCAAAGCGGAGGCTGCCGCCTGAAGTTCGGACCTGAACATCGCCTGTGACATCAACTGTCTCAATACTGCCGCCGGATGTATGCCCCCACACTTCGCCGATAATGCTCCGAAGGGACAAACTACCCCCTGAGGTACTTACACGTGCATCACCGGTAAGGTTGGCTACGGAAATACCACCGTTTGTGGTATTCAAATCAACATTGTACCGTCGCGGTACCGTTATGAGAAAATGAATTTTCAGCCTATTCAACCGTTTTTGCCAATGTTCCAACCCCTGTTTGAAAGTCCCCTGAATATGGACATCAGACCCCTTGTGTTCAAATGCCAACTCAAAATCCTCAAGTGCTTTTTGAGATGCCTTGACCAATTTGGATTTTGATGCTTTCGTGATTACAACTTCAACCTTATCCTGTTCAGCGGTTTGGATTTCAATTGCACCGAACTGCGACAAAACAGTTAAATTCCCACCGCTCTTAACATTGTATGTTTTTTCAATCTTTTCCAAAATAGGTTCCTCCGCTGCTATAGCGTCAAAGGAAGACGCGACCTGTCTGGAACGTTCTAAATACGATTCCAGACAGATGCAGCCTATGATTCGTCATTCTGCTGTTGTGCCCGGATCTCTTGGAGTATCTCGACAACAGTCTCCATTTGCCCCTCAAGTCTGCCAATACGCTGTTCGACAGATGTCACGTCCTCATCCTCGTCTGAGGTGACCTCAACGGTTTCGACAGTCTCAACATTTTCTTCTTCCGCTTGCCCGTTCCATATATCTTTGAGGAAAGTAGGCATTGATTGCCGGACAACCTCGCTGACATCTTTTAGTTCGTCACCAATGGTTTTTTTCACGTGATCAAAGTCGAAATCATCAACACATCCCTCTTTGATGTATGCTGAGACTTGATGGCATGCGAAACAGATGTCGCCAAAAGTGGCATCTGTTTTGAGGGGTTCAAAGAGCCCATCGGGGACAGCTTCAAGATCCGTTAGAAGGGTCAGAGCGTTGTTGAATTGCCGAGCGCACCGTTCCTCACCGTCAAAAAGATGCTCTGAAGAAATTACTGAAGTTTCAACGATACGGGCTGTGGCTTCCAACAGCCGTAGGATTCGGCGGATTTCCTTTTGGGATTCATGTTCGTTAGACATGGTTTTCTCCTTATTAGGTCGATTTGCTTATATAGAGTCCTTCAAGGCTGAAAAAGATAGTAAAAAAGTGTGCCTATCGGGTTCGTCTATATAGAGTCACCTCGGACCAAAAGGATAGTGGAAAAAATTAATTAGGTATGCCAATCGCTGATATCGAAGTATCAGGCAGTTTCCGACTTCAATTCAGCGACGTTTCGACGGATTTTAATCACCGCTTTAACAATGTCCTCTATATCCTCTTCACTCGCCATGAGGACGTTTTGGCTTAAGGAGAGTCCTGTCTGACATATTTTTTCTGTCTCAGGACAATCCACATCATCAAAATTGAGATTATGACCGAAAAGATTAGAAGCAAGGAAGTCGGCACGATACATCGGCGTGGTATACCAATATCCCATGGGTATCCCTTCCGCTCGCATCGCACGGAGGAAGGTCTCACGTGAGATGCCTTCAAACTCTTCGGAGTCGAAAATAGCCTTATAGCCGTGGCATCCACCGCGCGTCGCCCGCGGATCAAGGGGTGTGACTTTAATGCCCGGCACTTCCCCAAGCCAACCGTCCAACCAACGCATATTCTTATGTCGATGATTGGTTTCAGCCTCAAGCCGGGTTAGACGGGAAAGTAAGAGCCCCGCTTGCCATTCCGTCATGCGGAAGTTGCCGCCGAAGGGTTCTCCTTCTCCGAATTCAGCATCGGGCAATGTGCGACCACAGTTATGGAGTGCATACGCCCGTTCATAGAGTTCACGATCATTTATCAGAACGATCCCACCTTCACCCGCACAAAGGTTCTTCGAGGACTGGAAACTGAAGCATCCGAAATGTCCCCAACTCCCGACACCGCGTCCACGCCACTCAGCGCCGTGTGCCTGCGCACAATCCTCAACAATCCCAAGGTTATGGCGATTCGCGATGTCAACGAGTGCGTCTAAATCTGCGGGATAGCCCGCGATATGGACAGGTAAAATGACTTTCGTCTTTTCGGTAATCGCGGCTTCAACTTTTGCAGGATCCAATAGGAAACTGTCTGGTGCAGTATCTACGAAAACAGGAACAGCGTGCGTCATAAGGATCGCAACGACTGTCGCTTGGAAGGTATAGGGTGTCGTAATGACTTCGTCGCCCGGACAAACACCGGCTGCTTTCAGGGCGATATAGAGTGCCGAGGTACCGCTATTGACGCAAACGCCGTAGTTCGCACCTTGAAATTCAGCGAACTGTTGTGCGAATTCTGGGACCTTCGGTCCACCAACACCCCACTGTCCACTTTTGTAAATAGTTTCAAATGCTTCGATATCGGCAGGATCCTGCGTGGGCCATGTAGGGAACCCAGCAGTTCGGACAGGTTCGCC
The DNA here is from genome assembly GCA_022821495.1 of Candidatus Poribacteria bacterium. Taxonomy (GTDB): domain Bacteria; phylum Poribacteria; class WGA-4E; order WGA-4E; family WGA-3G; genus WGA-3G. The sequence continues at coordinate 150,089 of JAJEDN010000061.1, read as the reverse complement.
GCCATTTATTGCCAATGTTGCCATCTCTTCATCCCCCTTCAATTTCTAAGGTAGTTTTGCCACATAATCCCGCAAATCAGGAAACTGCGCACTGTTAAACACCTTTTGCAAGCGAGATTCTAAATGACCCTCTTCAACTTCAGCGATTAATGATTTCAGAACATCTCGCGCGCTGCTCTCTAATTCAGCGTCAATCGCGCCGTTTTGAACGGCTTCTTCAAACTCATCCTCATCCTGAACTTCATAAGTACCATCTGGATTTATCCAGAGATCCAAGAACAGATCTGTTATTTCAAAACACTCAAGTTTGCCTGCTACATTTACACTCCGCTTGACGGGTTTCATAATATCGCAATAATAACCGGTCCACTCGTTAGCCAGATTATAAACCTTGCCGACATCATACCACAAACCTGTAAAGACGAACCAGACAACAGCGAAGTTATCACCTAAAACAGTCTCGCCGTCCTGAACTATCGGTGCGGACGGTTTAACGCGCTGAGACGTGACAATCACATCGTCATCGAAATAAAGCAATTCCTGTTGGAAATGATTCACCCGATCTGGGGGTCTTTTATAGGTAAGTGTTACAATCTCCAATTTTTTATATTTCCTTTTTCTAACTTTCCTTGCGGTTCGGTCAGGTGGATTGGAGCTTAAAAGTTCATTTCCGTATACCGCTTTCCATTTCATTCCAAGCTATGTGCTTTTTAATTTCAGAATTTAAGGCTGATGCGACGCGATTGCTTCGTGGAAGGCTTTGATATGTTTTGGTGTTGTCCCGCAACAGCCGCCTATTAAGTAAGCACCGGTTTCCATCAGTGCAGGCACATGACTTGCCATCTCCGATGGTGTCTGCGTATAGACAGTGTTATGATTTTCATCGAGCTTCGGCATCCCCGCATTCGGATATGCCATCATCCGTTTCCCATCAATCCCTGTTTCAGCCAGTGCCGTACGGAGCTGCTGGATACCAGCAATCGCATAAGGCATCCCTGTATGTTCATCACGCCTGGATTCAGCACCACAGTTCACACCGATGATGCTAACAGCATCTAATAGCGAACCATCGCTCGAAAATTCGCCCGACACAAGAATCTCAAGAAGATCGGCAGGAGAGTTGCCCCAGTCCGTCCGATAAATGACGTTGCCTGTCCGTCGTTCCTTTGTCCATTTGTAGGTCAAATTCACTGCGATCGGAAGTCCCGTTTCACGTGCGACATCTACAGCGATCGCTGCTTCTTTTGCAGAAAACATCGTCTCGAGGCAAAGAAAATCCACGCCTTCTTCTGCCAAGGTATGGATCACTAATTTATGTGCTTCTCTTGCGTCATCATTTGGAATCCCGAAAGTGGTATCTCCGCTATCGGCTTCTATCGCGCCCGGAGAGGGTCCTACGGAGCCTGCTATATATACTTCTTTGCCACCTTGTGCAATGGCTGCTTTTGCGTGTTGAACAGCGAGTCGTGTGAGCCGTTGTGCCCCCAATACATCTTGTCCTGCCATTTCCAAGTGAAGTGGGGATGCGACAAACGTATTTGTTCCAATCGCCTCGGCACCTGCGTTGATATAGTCTGAATGGATGTCAACAACCGCTGCAGGATGCAATTCATTGGCGAGTGCGCTGTTCGTCAGCTCTATATCGCGGGCGAACAACTGCGAACCGAATCCGCCATCGTATAAAATAGGTTTATCAGACTTTAATCGTTCTCGAAAGTTTTTAATTTTACCTTGCGGTTCGGTGAGGTGTACTAATGGTTTTACGTTCCTCTCCGTATATCCGCCCTCCATTACATTACGGGCTATGCGCTTAGGATTATCCTGCAAACCTATAATCTTTAGGACTTACGCATTCCCTCTTAAAGTCCCCCTGATAAGGGGGATTTAGGGGGTTTAAACCATTTTTTGCGTCTAAATGTCCGATATTTGCTCAATTTGCGTAAGTCCTAATCTTGTAAATCATAGTTCAGGCTTTTGTCTTCCTTACAACGTTGCTGGCATCGGCTTGAATTGACACCCTTCCACGAAGATGTCAAAGAAGTCGGGTGTGGTCTCTAATTCAATATGCTCTATATTATTGACAAATGCTTCAACAGCTGCGCGCTTTTTGTCCGAAAGGAGGACAGCGGTCGCGCCCGCTACTGCTGCGTTGCCGATTTTGACTATGTTTTCTTCTCGAACCGGGGCGAGAAACCCGATTTCAATTGCATCCTGTAGGTTAACATAATTAGCAAAACCGCCTGCCAGAAAGAGTTTTGTGATATCTTCGGGCGCACAACCGAAATGTCGTAACACGATATACTGTCCACAATAGTTTGCTGCCTTGGCTTGTGCCAGATTGCTCGCATCCTCGCGTGAAAAGGTGATCCCGTGTTCCGGTAAAAGCTGTATGATGCGTTGCTTCCTATCCGAAAAAACACCTTTCGGACTCATCTGATCGGTCCGACGCAACTCAGCGAGCAGCGAAATCAACCCAGAACCACACAGACCTTGTGGTGTTTTTTCATCAATTGTTGTATAATCGAACTCGCCGCCATCCCATTGCACAGACTCAATCGCGCCCGGATAAGCAGGCATTCCGTACTCAATACCACCGCCTTCAAATGCTGGACCGGCTGGACACGATGCCGCTACCATTCGCTTCGCATTTCCAACAATCACCTCTGTATTCGTCCCAACATCAACTAACATGATAACCTCATCCTGTGAAGCAATATCAAGCGCGACTAAATCCGCAGCGACATCAGCACCGACGTGGCTGGCGATTAACGGCAAACTGTACACCATCGCTTTCGGATTTGCACGGATTCCTAAACGACGCGTCTTTTCCGTAAGCGAAGTCGTTGAACGGACACCGTCCCGATATTCATGCTCAATCACGGATTTATAAGGCTTCTGTCCGATACTCTGGACATCTTGCTTGAAGAAAATATCGCGCATCGTTGTGTTACCTACAACAACAATCTCATAGATTTCCTGTCGGACGAAGGCGTGCCGGTCACACATCTCCATGATTTCACTGTTGAGTGCAGCGATCAGTGAACGGCGCAGTTCTCCATGAAATTCACCATCATAAGTGATGCGGTTCATGATGTCACTGCCACCGAAACGCTGTGGATTTTCAAAAGAACTGACAGACACAGTCTCTCCGTTCTCCAAATCCACCAGATTTGCTACGACTGTAGTTGTTCCGATATCAATGGCTAACCCATAAAGATGCCCTCGGTAACGATCAATAGGTTCGTCGTTGTAATAGACGACCCCATCGTTATGGGTAACCTTTGGACTTAATTCCAGTCCTTCGTTGCCATCTGTGACGGTATGCGTTAAGATTCTCGGTGTGCGGCGGAGCGGTGTGAACTCAATGTCTGCATCGACATCAAGCACAACTGCTTGGCAGGCAAGGCGGTAGTTATCTCGGAGGAAGGCTTCCGCTTCATTAGGCGGTTGGAGGCTTTCCATACCATGTTTAATCTCAACGATACATTCGTGGCACTGTCCGGTTCGGAAGCAAGAGGTGGGAACTTGGACGGTTAAGTCATCGGCGTAGTCAAAAATAGTTTTTCCGGGGGTGAGTTGATAGACCTCTCCGTCGCATGTGATTGTGCCTTGGGAATCTACGGCTTGATCGGGTGCGTCCGTCTCCCATGCGCTGCGATAATCTAATTTATCGTCTCCGACGCATAGGAGTCCCGTTCCTTCATCAATTTTCCGTTGGTTTCGACAGCCAAACTTCGCCGTGCAGTGGTCAAATCGGTTTTTGTAGGGACACCGATAGGTGGATTGTTCATCCGCATGGACGACCAACCCTTCAAAAATCTGTGTAATTTTATTGAGGCGTTTCTCGTATTCGGCTTTATCTATTTTCTTCATATGCAGTTATCAGTTTCAGTCATCGAACAAGAGACTCTTATGGAGAGTGAGAACATTCTCACCTGCCAAAATGGTTATCGGTGAAGAGGCATGATTTAACAAATTCGTCTTTGAATAGTCATCGGTTATCAGTTAAAGAGGTGTCTGATGCAATGAATTCCTCTTAACCGACAACTGATAACTGACAACTAACTACCATTCCTCGTCTGGTGCCTCAAGAAAGTGCTTGGCGAGTGCGACACATGCGAGCGCGTCTTTCCCATATCCATCAGCCCCCATGTCGTCTGCAAATGTCTGCGTGACAGGCGCGCCGCCCACCATAATCTTTACCTCTTCCCGCAAATCCTCGTCAATGAAGGCATCAATCGTTCTTCCCATGTTCGGCATCGTTGTCGTTAGGAGTGCTGACATCCCCAAAATCGGTGCCTCATATTCCTCGACTGCCTCAATGAATTCATCTTCGGAAGTATCAACACCAAGATCATATACAACGAAACCAGCGCCGCGTAACATCATAATACATAGGTTTTTGCCGATATCGTGCAAGTCGCCTTTGACGGTTCCCATAATCACCGTGCCGATGGGTTCGATACCTGAATCCGAAAGAATCGGTTCGATATGCGTCATCCCGGCTTTCATTGCGCGGGCACATGCGAGGACTTCAGGCACGAAAATGAAGTTTTCTCGGAATTTAATGCCGACGATGCCCATCCCAGCGATGAGACCGTCATCCATAATCTCTAACGCTTCTGTGCCTGCTTCCAATGCTGCTGCCGTCAACGCATCGACAGTATGATGGTCACCATCAATAAGCGCAGCAGCGATGTCTTGCATAGCGGGTGCCGCTTGCGCGAATATCTCGATCGTCCGTTTGATTTCATCGGGTTCTTCTAAGAACTCTTCAATTTCTTCTCGGATAAATTCATTTGCGATGTCATTAATAGATGCCACTCTCTCGAATCCCTCCTCAAAAGTAAAATAATACCACACACATAGAAAAATAGCAAATGAATTTCACGTCCAACCAGAGGCATCCAGTTGTCCGTTATCGGTTATCACAGGACTTATACAAAATTGATAGGCGCGCTTTGGGAGCGCGCCATCTGGGAAAAGTCACTAACGTATTGTGTCAGTCTTACTTATTGCCTTTTCGGTACGCTTCCAAGAGAGCGTTAATCTTATCAAGAAATTCTTGTGAGTAAATCTCGCCGACGAGTTCTTTGTGGGTTTCCATGGCAATTATATCCCACGCCGCTTTGGAATCGCCCTCGAACGCAACCACCTGAATACCCGCTTTCTTTTGGAGTGCCTCAAGTGCCCTTTCATTGTCTTTGCGAATATTCTGAATGAGATCGTGCTGATACGCGTCCGCGGTTTCACGCAAAACCTTCTGCTGTTCCGGGGAAAGCTGATCAAATTTCTCTTTTGTTACAACTGTTGCACCTACCCCAACATTGACAGGAAGGTCTGTCATGTACTTGAATTTATCATACCATTGGAGTGCGACAGTAACATAAGGAGACGCAGCTAAGGTGTTAAGCTGCCCCGAATAAAGCGAAGATAAGACCTGTGTCACTTCTCTCGGTACAGTAGCGATCTCAGCGTTTTCGTAGAACGTGAGAGCAATTTTGTCGCTCGGACGCGCCCACATCTTGACGCTCGGGGACTGAAGGTCGGCAATCGTACGGATCGGTTGATTGCTGAATATATAATAATATCCGATGTCCCCCATACCGAGCAAGACATACCCAGCATCCATAAAGGCTTTGTCAAGATCTTCGCGGAGGTAGTTCCGAACGTAATCAAGTTCCTCATAAGTCTTGAACAGCCGAGGCAGTTGAAAAATTAAGACCTCTTCTTGTATCTCACCGAGTCCAGTGGCTGTCATGGCTCCCGCGTGGAGCAGTCCAGCGCGCATCTTGCGAATGACATCAAGTTCATCGCCTTGGACACCATTCGGATAGAAGCGGAATTGGAGTTCACCATCCGTTTTGGAACGAACCTCTTTACCCATCGCATCAAAATTATTCATCCACGTGGAACCTTTTGGTGCGAGAGTAGCGAACTTAATGGATTCGGCGGCAAAAGACGTTAGAGGTAAACATAGCATCCCCAAAATAATCAGAAACACATATACAAATTTAGGGAGGTAATCGGCGTTGAAAGCCCCTCCTATAGGGCTCATTTTCTTGACTATCATTATTCAAAACCTCCTTCTTCCAGTTCTGGATCAAATAACATATCGGCTTGGTCAAGCCAGCGTTTGGCGCGCGATTTTGCGAGCGAGGTCGCTGCCTCCTCCCCCGGATAAATATCCTGCGGAGCATCAATAACTTCCTGTAACGCTCGCTTGTAGAGTTTCACATCCTGTTTAGGATAGGCATAGTACCGGGCAAGATAGAATTTGCTCATCAGGAATCTGCCGTCATTCAGTTTATCGACAATATCAATATGCGCCTTCGCTTTCTCCGGGTCACCGCCGATGGATGGGGATCGGTCACCATAGTAGACGGCATAGAAAAGGTGGGCACTGCCGAAGTAGAAAGTTTCGTCCAATTCAAGGACACGCGCCATCATTAACTCGACACGAGCGAGGTCAATCACTTGCATCGGGTCATCTTTCTGGAGACTGATACCACGCCCCATCGCATAAGCAGCCCAAAAGAGAGGTTCAACCTGTTTTTTCTTCACTTTCTGGAGTGCTTTTCCAAATACGGCGAGTTCAACAGTTCTTGGTTGCTCAAAAGTTTTATCGGATTTCGAGAGTGCTTTAAAGGCGTATTTTTCAGCCGTTACATAGTGAGCAATCGCTTGTGAACGCATTGTTTCTGCAGTCTCGAAGTCACCGGCGATCTCGGCATCCTCCATCTTATCTTCCAGAAAACCGCTGTAAGATGAATGGGCGCGTGCGGTCTTAACGATGAGTCCGGTATTTCCGGTCTTCGCCAAACGCTCAAGTGTCGAGAGGTTATTGGCGAGCGTAGATTCTACTACCGCTAAATTGCCCTCCTTTTGAATCCTGGATAGCTTGGCAAGACCACAGCCACCTAAGAGCATAGGTAAAAGCAGTAACACCAACGTTTGGATTCTAAAATATTTATGTATCATGATGAATGTCCCTTATGGTTGAGTCGTTCAGGATTTACACAAATGTAGCAGGTTAGGCGAGATTTTTTAATTTTTAATCCACTAAACCGCCCTATCAGGCAGAGCCATTCAATTCTCTGGAAAACAGTTAAATTACCTTATGATTTTGGCGTATCTAAACACGAAAATCCGCGTCCTCCGCGTCCTCCGTGTCTTCCGCGATTCAGACAATTTGAAAATTGAATGACCCTGCCCTATCAGGGTCTCACAAAATGACTGTGTAAGTCCTATTGTTAATTAGTTCGTCGACAATTCTTGGTTAATGGTAAAAGAAAAATTAATATTAAACAGACAGCACGCGAATAGAACCCATTTGTGATATTTTACCGCGCAAATCTCTGATTTGCAAATTATCCGGAAAATGGTAGCAGCACAACTGTCCCATCAACATATCCATCTGATGCCTGAATCCGCACGCGACTGCCGGGTTCTGTAACAGCAATCCGAACATAACCCAATGCCACCTCTTTTCCGAGCGTTGGCGCGAAGGTGGCACTTGTAAGCCAACCGACCTCTTTATCACCGTTGAAAACCCGCGCACCGGAACGAAATTCGCAGTCATCTTGCGATGCCGGAACTGCGTCAGATTCAATGCCACGCAATAAACGATTTGGGTGTCCGCGATATTTCATCCGCGCGACAATCTCTTGTCCGATATAACACCCCTTCTCAAAATCGATGGCGTGTTCTAATTCCGCCTCAAGCGGGATGATAGCATCGGTGAGTTCCATCCCATACCGCGGGATGCCCACCTCAATCCGAAGCGACTCAAGCGCATCCCAACCGATAGGCTGCACGTTAAATTGTGAACCCTCAGTCATGAGTGCGTTCCAAAGTGATGCCAACGTTTCGGTAGCGGTATAAAGGGTATAGCCGACCTCACCAGTGACATCTGTTCTCACACAAACAATTGGGTGTTCAGAAGACGCATCTGCTTCGCGAACACAACTGTGACGCTCTGGCAAATCCGTGAGATCGCGCATGCCGAACACAGATTGAACGAGTGCTGACGATTTTGGCCCGTGGACAGCAATTGCCCCAGTTTCAGCAGTCGAATCAACCAGTTCAACATCATCAGCGATGATGTACTTGTCGAGTTCGCCAAAAAGATTCTCCGCTGTTTCAGGGGCAGCGTCAATAAGGATTGCCTCTTCAAGAATATAGACATTTAAATCGGCGATAATTTTGCCACGGTGTGTTAAAAGTGTGGCATAGGTACCTTGTCCCACTGAAAGGGTCTCAACATCGTTAGAAATAATACGGTGTAGAAATTTGGCACGATCATCGCCAGTTAACCGATACCTACTTCGATAGGATACATCAACGACACCCACCCCATTTCTCACGGCGTGATGCTCGGAAATAGGATCAGTGGTGTAATATGCAGCAATATTCCAACCTTGATGCTTTTCAGCAAAGGTCGCGTCAAGTTCTTCATGAATGTGATGCAACGGTGTTATTTTCATAGTTAGCAGTTGTCAGTCCGGTTTGCCTCGCAGTGAGAGTTGTCAGTTAAAGAGGGTTTCTGTAGCGGATACAGCAAACAGGACTGCCACAAGGTGACTCTTAACTGAAAACTGATAACCGATAACTGACAACTATTCTCCTAAAAGATACGACTGAAGCGTGAAATGAGTTTTGGATTTCGTAAAGAAAACGATGAATCAAGCGGTTCTGCGACTTCGATAGCAAAGCTCCACGGTGTACGCGTCCATGAGGGATCTATGAAAACGGAGCAACCGATACCCACTGAGGTTTTAAGCCGTTCCGAGAAAGTTCCAAAATCAGAAAAAAGTGCGTCACCATGCCACCAGACGCTACCGGTATCAAAGAAACAACTGAGGCTCCACCCGATTACAGCATCCGGATCCCTGCGGATTGTCTCCTTGATAAACCGATACTCTAAGTTAATTAGAAAACGGTTATCGCCTGCAAATCTGTTAAAATCATAACCCCGCAGCGTGGAACCACCCCCAAGGTGAAGGAGCCGTTGTCTCGGCAATTGCGCATCAGAAAAGTCACCTGTGACTCTAATGTTTAAGTGGTGTGGACCCGACAGCGGTGTATAGCGGGCAACTTCAAATCGATAAAAATTGAAGTCGTAATCACCACCAAAATATTGCCCCGTCATCTCGAAAGCGAACTGGGCGCGCCATCCGCGCCGAGTTCGCTCATTGGCAGAAAACAACTTGTGGAAATCTTGTAAGGCTGTAGATCTATGGTCCCGGGTATCAAATGCAAAAACGAGAGCGAGGTTTCTCAATTGCCCACGATCAATCCGAGAATTACCGCGCTTGCGTTGATTACGGTTTAAGTAACTCCAATCCGTTGATTTAGAAAGGTTCCCGTGATTTTCTCCTGTGAGTTCGAGTCTAAGATAACTCCATTCGGTAGGCGCGTAGGTCATCCATCCTTGGGAACCCAAGCGTTCATAATAATCCTGAATGTCGAAACCATAATAAGCAGCACTCAGACTCGCATCGCCATGATGTAGATAGGTATTCGAGCTAACATCGGTGAGTTTATAGAAACTTCCACCGATTTTAAGAAGATGCCGTTTAAAGAACCCTTTCTCAACACCAGCGTGATAATTCCATATCTCGCTCGAAAACCCACGGCTGATTGAACCGAAAACCTGCTCTCTGCCTGTCAATTGCGTCGCGAGCGTCCCGCCTGCTCCGAGCATCAAACCGTGAACACGATTGAATTGAATAATCGGGAAGCCCCCGGGTTTAGCGAAGGGTTGTTCTTCAATCTCAACAATCATGACATTTTTTCCACCCTCGCGTTGGACGCGCCAATCCCGAACCGATTTAAAGTGCTCATTGTTTTCCCGGAGCTCCCTGCGCATGCGACTTATCTTTGACTGTCCAAGGGTATGGTGATAAATATCGGATGTTTGTGAACTCCGTTCTCCCGCACTGTTCTCAGTTTTTAGGTCAAGTGCCGATAGCAGCTCTGCCCGTGAAATTCGAGTGTTCCCCGTGAAACGAATCTCGTCTAACGTGCCTTCGTTAATGCTAAACTCAAGAACATTATCCACCATTCGATAATTAACGATAGCGAACTCATATCCACGGTTGGCATAGAAATTGGCAATTAACTGCTGTTTGAGTTTCGTAGCGGCGACTGCGAGATAGCCGGGTTTTAACTGAAACCATTCCTTGATGAATTGCGATGGAAAACTTCTATTTCCATTGATCTTAATCTGCCGAACCAGCACTACCGGAACTTCCACAACTCGGATATGTATACTAACAATCGGAAAAAGCGAATCTCCAGATTCGAGTTGCACTTGCCTCGTCTCCAAACGGACATCTTGAAACAAATCATGTGCTCGTAATTCCGCAATTAGCCACGAGAGTTGTGAAGCAGTGATAACATCTCCGGGTTGAATCGGAATGTTTTGCTGAATAACCGCCGTCGGAATAGTGGTATTATCTTCAATTTCAACTGCGGTAACCTGAAATTTTTCCTCGGATGCAAAGGCTTCCGAGTCCGTTGATGATCCCATTACAAGGTTCAACACCCCCATCGCGGGTGCATAACGTTCAGAGAGTACAGCCATATACTGATGTGGCGAATGAAACCACCACGGGTACTCATTGTTGTAAGTCGGTAACCAATAACTGTATTCTCTCTGTGTTGTAGCCCCAAGGTTGTCTGTGCCGCCAACACTGCTGTATGCCTTACGGTGGATATTAAAAAGCCAGTTGTCTGTGCCGCCAACGCTGCTGTATGCCTTACGGTGGATATTAAAAAGCCATCTGTTTTCAGAAGCAGATTCCGTTTGAGCGTCTGGCTTAGCAGATTTTTCTAATATTTTACGCGGGAGCGCAACTTCAATGCTCCAAAAAGTGGTGTTAATTTGGGCTGCGACCTTCGCCTCCGAATTCCACTTACTATCGGCGTCAAATGATGTCTGCATAGTCTTCCGATCTAAAGTGAGTTGAACATCATGAGGTGCCAATCGGAAACTGGGTTCGCCGGGGACATTCACCTGCTGATCAAAGAGCGCGCCAATCGGGTTGATCACAAGATGGTAATAGGTATCCGTTTCAAGGTCAGGATCAACCAAGATTTCAATGCATTCATCTTCCCAAATAGGGGAATCGTTCTGGGTCTGTGAGAGGTGTGGAAATTGCGATCCGGAAATGTGTGCCTTTACACCAACATAAAAATTTTCCGAATCCCACAACAGAAAGGCTTCTGTCGCATCAACGGCTTCCTCAGTTCCCTCTGGGTTCTGAAACGGGGAAAGTGCCTGAGCCGTCTGCCACACGATTTCAGATAAATTGCCATCAATAATCGGAGGTTGTGTCGCCTTAGGGACCGGCAAGATAGCATTCGCAAAAATGTCTACCTCAGCATCTGAAGGCGTGTCTTCCGTATCCGTTGAACTCGGTAATAGCGAAATTGTATAGGTCGCTTTTAAACGAAACAAAGGACCGCCATTGTTGATAACGGTCAACGATGTCTCATTATCAAATTGTGCGGGAAGATTGATAACAATCTGCTGTTTTTCGCTCTCAAGTTCGACATCAACAGCGTAATCTTCAGGCAATTTCAATCGGATGTTGCCACCTTGCGCAGTCATATCCATTGGTGCCGCAACAGTGTCAAGCATCGCTAACTCGATCGAACCGTCTTGTGTCTCTAATTTATTCTGTCCATGCGTTAGCAAGATTTTCCCGTAAATGCGTCCTTTTTTTACTGTAACGTTGTAGTTACCCAAGGTTTCGTCTAACTGGACATTCCCCGTTTCCGTTGCGATTTCTATTTTCCCTCGGAGACGCTTGAGATGTATATCTCCATTTTTTACGCTAAACTTAACAGAGATATCTGCGGGTGTTTTAATCGTCCATTTCAATTGGAGCTGCTTGCGGAGCTTCGCTTGCAGTTCTGTCATTTTAGAAAACGGATTAGGTTTTGATTCAGTAGTACTGCCTCCGGGTACTTGAGCATTCAATTGAAGCGTGCCAGCGTCCTGTGTCCCTGTTAAAGAGATATTATCGAGGTAAGCACGAATGAGCGCATCATCTGCAGTGTCTGTCGGCTGTATCTGTTTTTCGAGTGTGACACTGATATCTCTATCCGCTGTAGCGATCATTTCAATGTCCACGGATACATCCGAACTGAGTGCTATCCGGTAAATATCCTCAAAACTGAAGGTTTCCTCTGATGTTGTTCCCAATATTGCAGCCTGTTCTGGCACTGGAATGGATTCATCCACCGCATTTGTCGATAAGACAAATAGGTTCAGCACAAGTACGAACGTGCAAAATAGACATAGAGCAGACAAGGTTGTGCGACACAAGGACAACATTTACGGAAGTTTCCTTCTTTAATTCAATAGGACTTATACATCCCCTTGCTGACACTGTTCAAACCCCGCCAGCAGTACAGAATACATAGGTTATCATAGAAAAATGCGTAAGTCCTGTTCAATATTCGTGGTGAGGCAATATGGATTTGAGGATTGTACCTAAGAATTGCTTGACACATTTTAAATAATACTTTATACTTATTAGAAAAGTCAAGCAGTTTTTCGTACCCTTCACTGCTATTAGAACGTTTTTATTACACAGGATTTACGCAGCCCCTACTGCAGGCGGGGTTTCAAACCCCGCCTGCAGTGTGTCGGATGTCCGTTATCGTGGAAAAATGCGTAAGTCCTATTACAGATGAAGAGGAACGTAAAATGCTGCGCACTGGAGAAAAAGATGAGCGAATCTTTTGAAGGAGCAACAAAATACTGTTTCTCCTTCGGACCATGGAACATACACGAAGGGGCAGATCCTTTCGGCCCACCCGTTCGGAAGCCATTTAGTTTTGATGAGAAAGTCGGATTTTACCGAGACCTCGGTTTTGTCGGTATCCAATTTCATGATGATGACATTGTTCCCGATATTGATGAGAAAACGCATGCCCAGTTGATGACCCAGACCCAAAAAGTAAAAGCACAACTCAACGATCACGGTTTAACAGCGGAAGTCGTCGCGCCACGTTTGTGGGAATCTCCACAGACGATTGATGGGGCTTACACGGCTAATTCCGCGAAAGAACGGGAATATGCGTTGGAACGTTCAAAACGGTGCGTGGACATTGCCAACGAAATTGGGTGTAGGAATCTTGTGCTATGGCTCGCCCGCGAAGGCACTTATATCCGAGAAACGAAATCGGCGTCAGCCGCAGTTGGACAGATTCTGGATGCTATTAACGCTTTACTCGAATACGATCCAGAAATTCGTATCCTGATTGAACCGAAACCCAATGAACCGATGGACATTGCTTATATCCCAACAATCGGGCATGCGATCGGTTTAGCTTATGCAAGCAATGAACACGAGCGGGTTGGTGGATTAATCGAGAGCGCGCATGCGATTCTGGCGGGATTAGAGCCGTCCGACGAAATGGGCTACGCGCTTTATCATAAGAAACTTTGGAGCGTACATCTCAACGACCAGAACGGGCTAAAATTTGACCAAGACAAGGCATTCGGTTCCGTCAATTTGCGACGGGCTTTTAATCAGGTCCGGATCCTTGAAGAGAACGGATACGGTAGAAACGGTGAGTTCGTTGGATTAGATGTGAAAGTAATGCGAACACAACCCCGCGATATTTCAACAAAACATTTATTGAGCAGCCGCCGTACCTTTCTTAACCTACTTGAGAAGGTTCGGACATTCGACAAAAACGTGGAACAAGAGTTTATCGCAGCCCGAGACTATGAAGGGTTAGATTTCTATATTCTTGAACACCTTCTCGGCACGTAAATTCTATTATAGGCGTGCTTGAATCTGCTTTGTAGCGCGCGTCAACTCAACGGAGAGTTTATATAAAGGCGGCAGAGGACAAAAACAGACATGACAACGGATAAGAGCCCTCTACATGAGGCGGAAGGACCTCATTACCAAGCAGTAATGCTTATGGGTCCCCCCGGTGTAGGCAAGGGAACACAAGGGAAAATGCTGGCACAAATCCCCGGTATTTTCCATGTCTCCAGCGGGGATATGTTCCGAGAACTTAATACCAACTCTAAATTCGGGCAAATCTTCCAGCAATACGCCGGCGTCGGCAAATTAGTCCCCGACGATATTACCATCAAAATTTGGCAGGATTACATGGCGCGGAAAGTACGCGAGGGACTTTATACGCCGGAATGTGACTTGCTGATCCTTGATGGTATTCCACGGAACATCACGCAAGCCACTTTAATAGCACCTTGCATAAAAATCTTCAAGGTCATCTTTATGGTCTGTGAAAATAGGGAAGTGATGTTTAAACGTATCCGCGGACGTTCCCTGAAAGAAAACCGGATTGATGATGCCGAAGAAGTGGTAGTTCGCTATCGATGGGACCTTTACAAACGGTACACTGAACCGCTGATCGACCATTACCCACAAGACCTCATTCGGATCATTGATGCCGACAATATCGCATCGGATGTACTTCATCAGATATTATCAGTAATAGTGCCCATTCAGAAAGAACATTTCATGCCACCGCTGATGTAGATGCGTAGACGACCGGACACATCTTACGCTACTGCTCAATCAGCGCGACGATAGAGATGGAATTCAGGATGCGCGAGGGCTCGCATCGGAAATGGTGCCCCGTTATCTGATATCTGTATGCTGAAGAACTGCGGTGTCCGTCGGAATGTCTTGTGCAGTTGGTATGGACTGCCCGCCCCTAAAATTCGATCATAAAACGCCAGCGTCTCCTCCAATTTAATCGCGCTGAGCGGGTACCAATCCTCTCTTTGATAGTGCTGAGGCTGTTCTCGGTACTTTTGGAACACCTCAAGATCGGGGACAAGGACGAGCACCCATTCCGCGGTTTCATCTGCTTCTTCTAACGCTAATTCAGGGAGCAGCCAGTTGAACAAGACTTCTGGCGCGCGGGAAATAGACGCCTCCTGTGGAATGTGCATCGACAACCACTCGGCCGCTTCCAATTTTGTCGGTTCTGTAAGCAGAATCCCCGCAAACGCAGCTGTATAAACCAACGAATAAAGCACAACAACACCCCCCACGATGCCCCCAATCCATTTTTCAAATACACCAAGCGCCTTATAGATTCCTTCCGTAAGATGTGGTGCATCTTTAACTTCTGATGCGCGTGAGAACTTGGAAATCAGCTTGACAGGGTTTGGAAGGTGCGTGAGTGCCACAGCAGCAAGTACCGTAAGTGCAGGGTAGAGTATGAGTAGATGACGGGCAAATTTGACTTTGTGTATCCCGATAAACAATAGGTACGGTATAACAAAAGCGAGCAGAAATGCTTCCGTGTTAATGTTGCTTTTAAGCGAACGGAACGCACGCACCACTCCAACACCGACGAGGAGTGCAAGTGGCAATCCCATCCCCCATTTCAGCAGCACGAGTATGTAGACAAACCGTTCTAACCATCCTGATTCTGCTGTGGAAATGAGGCCAAAATGTCCTTGGTGGTAGTGCGTGGCTTCATACCAAAAGTCTGAAAAGAAAAAATTCCACACGGGTGAAATTAGATCAATGAGCCAGTACGGACACAGGAGCGTGAAGGTTAAGACTGAAATACCGATAATTGTTGCGAACCTTCTATAAAAACGATCGGTTCCGATGAAAATTAACAGCGAAAAACCCACAAAAACAGTCGTAAATTTGACTGCGAAGCCGACACCGGCAATGATACCAAGCCACACGGCAGTCCGAACTGTAAACGCAGATGAAGAAAAACGAGCACGCAAGGCAATCCAGAGAAACAGTGTTACACAGAAAGTCGCGGGGATGTCAACGAGTGCAAACCGCGATTCATTGGTGGCATGTAACATCGATACAGCAAGCAATCCGGCTGCAATTTGACCAACGCGTCTGTTAGAAGCGCGCTGCCCAAGCGCATAAGTGAACCAGAGTGTCGCAGTAGATAAGAAGGTGTTGATACAACGCGCGAATAGGATGACGTGCGCTTCGGTTAGAGGCAAGCCGCAGATCGAGAGTAATTTGCCTACCGCAGCAACAATGTAAAACCATGCGGTTCCTGGCCAGTTGTAGGTCTGTGGAGGGGCAGTGAAGTGGATGAGGTTCAGCACATCTTGTGCAATAATCACTTCCCGTGGATCCGGTGCTTCAGGCAGTCCAACATTTACACCGACAACACGCAAACCGAAACCGGCGATAAGAATCGCCAATATAACGAAGTTGCTGGACACACTAAAAAAGTTCTTCACCGCGAGCAGCAATCTCATTTTTGCTGATAGCTCCGAATGTGATAGCCATCAGGACATTGAAGCCGCGGCAGATTCTTCAAACCGTGTAAGTTCATTCTGAGTTGATCTTCCACTATATCTTTAAGCTGAGACTTTCGCCCATAACTCCTCAGAGAGTATTTCTTTAACGTTTGCGATCTGTGCTGCCGGATGTGTCAACTCCAATTTTTCAAAAATATTTCGCCACCGCTCTGGTTGCTCTGCTTCAACATAAACAGGTATGAACCCTAAATTTAGATAAGTTTTGATGGCGGGGACGCGAAAATCGTCGGTGTCCAACATCGAACACTTGAAGTTATTGTCCCGAAAGTAGCAGAGGACAGCGAGTGATACCCATTTTCCGAGTTTATGTCCGGTATGTTCAGCAACAACACCTACCATGTGCACATATCCGACATCCTTTTCATCAACAGATTGCCGCCAAGCGCAGGCAGTTCCAACAGGGACATCACAATGCGTTGCGAAGTAGAATCCATCAGGAACAAATACATCCCTGTTCGTAATTTCATTTTCCGTATCTTGTGCGGTACGTTTCCGCCCACCAAACGAGTCACTGATGATACGTGCCCAGTGTACCTCATCCCCTTTGCGATAGGTGCGCATCCCGTAACCTACGGGAAGTTCAAGTTCCGGTAAATCTTCTAAATTCGGACGTACCATCCTGAGTTGTCGTGCCATCTGCCTTCTCCTTCGCTTATCTAAAATAAGGTTGTCAGTTAGCCGAGATTATACCACACCTTAAAAATTCATGCAAAAACCTTTACAATATTTCCCAAAAACAGTATAATGGTTATCAGTTGTCAGTAAATGCCTTCCGAGTAACGAACCGGGAGTCGATTTCAAATCGCGCCTTCCGAGCTTAGGGGAAACAGGTGGAACGACAAGAAAAAAAAACACCCAACATTGTACTTGTCGGTTTCATGGGAACCGGAAAAACCTCCATAGGTAGACGGCTTTCCACGCAACTTCGGATGCGCTATGTGGATACAGACGATGTCATCGAACGTGATAGCCAGCGGCGTATCAGCGATATATTTTCTAAAGACGGAGAACCTGCCTTTCGAGAACTTGAAAGCGAAGCTGTTCGTCAAGTATCAAAACTGGATAACCATATTATCTCCACTGGTGGCGGTGTTGTCTTGAAAGAAACCAATATGGTCGAACTCAGACGGAACGGTATCATTTTTTGCCTAACAGCGACAGCAGAAGAGATCTATCAACGCGTTCGACATCAATCGCACCGCCCCCTGCTTCAAACCCCCGACGCCCTCACAAAGATCCGTTCTATGCTGGAAGAACGACACCCCTATTATGCAAAAGCCGATTATATGGTGGAAACGACAGGACGCTCGTTCGGAGAGGTTATGGCGTATATCAAACGGGTCTTTGCGAAAAGTGTTAGAGATTCAAAATGACGAAAACTTTACATGTAGCACTCGGTGATGATAGTTACGCAATTGTTGTAGGAACAGGACTTCTGAACCGAGTCGGAGAACATCTTACGCCGCATATAAAATCAAATAAGGTGCTTATCGTTACGGATGCGTTTGTTAAAGCGCGGTACGTGCCTGTCATTCACCAAAGCCTTGTAGACTCGGAGCTTGATGTCAATACAATTGAGGTCCCCGCTGGTGAAGAAAGCAAATCGTTAACACAGTTCTCCCGCATACAAGATAGTTTGGTCGCACATCAACTGGACCGCGGTTCAACGCTTATCGCGCTGGGTGGCGGTGTCATCGGAGACTTAGGCGGTTTTGCGGCATCGGTGTACATGCGTGGTATCCCTTACGTCCAGATCCCAACAACACTGCAGGCACAAGTTGATGCAAGCGTTGGCGGCAAGACAGCGATTAATCACCCAAAAGGCAAGAACCTGATCGGTGCATTCCATCAACCCAAATTGGTGCTCATCGACGTAGATACCCTCAAAACTTTACCACAACGCGACATTCGTGCAGGACTTATCGAAGTTATCAAGATGGGAGTTATCCGAGATGAACCGCTGTTTCAGATGGTCGAGGAAAACTTGGAGGCTATCCTGAATTTAGAAGATGCTACGCTTATTGAAATGATTTCAAGCGCGTGCCTTAACAAGGCAGAAATCGTAGCGAAAGATGAGAAAGAAAACAACTTACGGATGGTGCTTAACTACGGACATACTTTCGGACACGCGCTTGAGGCATTGACACATTACAACAGGTATCGACACGGCGAAGCGGTCTCTATCGGCATGAACTGCGCGGCGCAATTAGCCGTTAATTTGGGGATGTTCTCTGAAGCCGATTTTCAACGGCAACGCACACTTTTAAACCGGGCGAAATTGCCGCTCACGTTCCCACTCGACCTAAAGCCAGAAGCCATACATGATGCGATGTATTTAGACAAAAAGACACTCGGCGGTAAACTCCGCCTCATCTTGCCGACATGTATTGGAGAAGTTGTTATCCGAAACGATATAGACGATCAGCACGTTTTAGAAGCCATATCGCAGTGTTTTTAAATAGTTGTCAGTTCTCAGTACGATTTTTCTGCGAAAAATCTTTCAGTACTCAGTTAACACATTGTGGCGGTTACCTTTCCTGCTACTGCTACAACATACCTCTTTAACTGGTAACTCGGAACTGGTAACTCGGAACTATTATACTGATAACTACTCTTGAGGAATATAATATTTATGCTAAAAACAACTCAATGGATAGTCGTTACCTTGGTTTTGTGCCTAAGCGTTGGCACTGCGTTCAGCCAAGGACTCGCGCCTCCATCAAGCGTTACGGCAATGGATACACCTAACGATGATGGATCCAGTATTACCATTAAATGGGACGCGGCAGCTGAGGGTAGTGGCATCAGCGGCTATCAAATCCTACGACAGATTGCAGGCGGTGATCTTGAAGAAATCGGTGAACTGTTGCCTGCCGGAACAACGACTTATGTTGATTCCGCTATTGAAAAAGGCACGGCTTACACCTACATTGTGCGTGCAGTTGGCGAAACAGAGGCAACAGTAGATTCCGAACAGACGCCGCTTGTTGAAGGGACAGGCGAATGGTTTCATACAGGCAAAATCCCGTTGCTTATTGCCATGCTCCTTTTTTCTGCAGCAATACTTTGGAATATTTATGACGCACGAAGCGGTAAAGATATATTTGTCCGACGCATTCCTGGTCTTGAGGCGGTCGATGAAGCGATCGGTAGAGCGACAGAAATGGGGCGTTCTATCCTTTACTCATTAGGGCTTGGTGGTGTCAGCGGGGTCGCGACGATTGCAAGTATGACGATTTTGGGACAGGTTGCTCGGCGTACAGCTGACTATGAGACCCCATTGCGTGTGCCGTGCCGGGATCCAATTGTGCTAAATGTCGTGCGTGAAATGGTAAAAACCGCTTATCTTGAAGAAGGGCGTCCGGATGTCTACAATGAAGACGACATCTTTTTTGTCACGAGTAGCCAATTCGCTTACGCTGCAGGTGTAGAAGGCATGATGCTACGTGAGAAACCGGCAGCGATATTTCTACAAGGGACCTTCTACGCCGAATCTCTCATACTTGCCGAAACGGGTAATTCTGTCGGTGCTATCCAGATCGCTGGAACAGATTCAGAACACCAACTCCCATTTTTTATCGCTGCATGTGACTACACCTTAATTGGCGAAGAACTTTATGCTGCGAGTGCTTACCTTTCCAGAGAACCGATGTTACTCGGAAGCCTGAGAGGGCAAGATTGGGGCAAGTTTCTTATTTTTGCTGCTATCATATTGGGTGTGGCACTTGAATTATCTGGCACCGGTTGGATCACAACATTCTTACAGCGGGTAAGTTAGGAGGTTTTATGAAGCGACAAGTCCCTTTAGTTCTCTGCTTTGTTTTCGGGATTGCAATGATCTTCACACGATTCAGCCCGCACTCAGTTTCGCAATGGATTTACGAGGAAGTTATCAGTTGGGTGCTCATTATTGGACCATTTGCGTTAGTGTTAGCAACGGTAACACTCATTCAGACGCATACAACGCGAATTCGTCGCCGAACAGAACATTGGCAGTACAGTCTCGTTGTATTTGCAGGGCTTACTATAATGGTCGTGATCGGTATCCGGTTTGGACCCCAGAATTCTATATTTGAGTGGTTATACAACAACGTCCAGCTACCAATGGATGCGACAATGTTTTCGCTGCTGGCGTTCTTCATTGCTTCAGCAGCCTATCGTGCTTTCCGCGCTCGAACTTTTGAAGCTTCCCTGTTGCTGATTACTGCAGTGGTGGTAATGATGGGGAACGTCCCGATGGGCGATTTCATTTGGAACTCAATTATGTCTTGGAGCCCTTGGGCGGATAAAGTATCAGAGGCACGCCAGTGGATTTTGGATAACCCGAATCTCTCAGCGAGACGTGGAATTATTCTCGGGGTTAGTTTGGGTGTAATCTCACAGTCTATCCGGATTATATTAGGCATTGAGCGTTCATACTTGGGCGGAGGAGATTAACACATAATGAATATGGATCGACGAATTGTTTTTATCTTGGTAGCGTTGGCAGTTATTATTCCGATGCTGTTATCCGTCAATTTACCTGTCTCAGTATCTGAACCGACACAGAAATTTTATGATTATGTCGAAGCCCTTCCTGCGGGGTCAACGATCATGATAGCCTTTGATTATGGGCCCTCCTCTTTAGCCGAACTGAATCCTATGGCAAAAGCGTTGTTGAAACAGTGTTTCGATAAAGACATACGTGTTATCGGCATTACACTGGTTGTAGATGCCCCTACCTTAGTAAGTGACCTTATACAAGAAGTCGCCGCAGAAAAAGAGGCAGTGGAGGGTGAAGATTATGTCTTTTTGGGCTATCGTCCCGGAGATGTCCAAGTGATTCTTGGCATTGGGACTGACATCGCCAGTGTATATGATACGGATTACAACGGTACTGCTATTAGTGAAATCCCAATGATGCAAAATATTACGAACTATGACCAAATTGATCTTCTGGTCGATTTCGCCTCCAGCGATACGATAGAGTCATGGATCATCTACGCTAATGTGCAGTACAACCAAAAAATCGCAGCGGGGGTGACAGGTGTTATTATCGCACAAATGTTTCCATATTTGCAGACCGGACAGTTAGTGGGCTTGCTGTCTGGAATTTTGGGAGCAGCGGAGTACGAGAACCTCGTAGGTGCCCCTGCAAAAGGGATGCAATGGATAAATGTAGAATCGTTTGTCCATCTGTTGATTGTGGTACTGGTAATCATTGGCAACATAACTTATTTTATTCATAGGGCACGGGAGGAATAGTTTGATGGATTTCTGGAGTTTAATTGGAATTTGGGTTGCAGCGTTTCTGACACTCTCCATCTACAGCGTTCTTTATCAAGATAACCCGTTCTATCGCTTTGCCGAACACCTCTTTGTAGGCGTATCTGTTGGGTATGGAATTGTCCTATCTATCTATCAAGGATTTATCCCGTTTGCTTGGAAACCTTTTGTAGCAGCAGTAGAAGGAGAATCATCCAGCGGTTTTATCAAACTCATTCCGATCTGTATCGGTCTGCTGTTTTTTGCCCGTTTATCGCCTCGACACACATGGCTAATCCGCTACCCGATTGCTATTCTTATCGGATTCGGTTCAGGAATTGCGATTCCGAATGTGCTGCGTGCGAACATATTTGAACAGACGCGCGGAACAATTGCCCCGTTTGCAGCCATTCATGCAGGCACGCTCTCTGGTTGGGGCACTTTTGAAGCGATCCTTATGGTTATTGGGGTCATTTGTACGCTTACCTATTTCTTCTTTTCGGTAGAGCATCGGGGGCCCGTCAAATGGCTTTCAAAGGTCGGTATCGCCTTTCTTATGATCGGGTTTGGTTCGGCATTCGGAAATACGGTTATGGGTCGTGTCGCGTTGCTTATTCAACGGGTTGATTTCTTATTAAGCGATTGGCTCAATATAATCTCTTGACATCTTTTTTTCAAGTTGTCAGTACGGTTGCTACGCAACCTTGCAGTACTCAGTTAACAACTTGTGTAACGTAGTGGAAGGCGGACTGAAGAAAAAGGTGCTGAAGTTCAAACTCACACCATTTAACCGCAAGGAAAATTAAAAATGAAACTTGGATATAGCACATGGGGAATGCCCACCGTACCGATAGATACCGCCATCTCCCATTTAGCGGGTCTCGGATACGATGGAATTGAACTGACCATCATTCCGCGCTTTACGACTGAACTCAGCACGCTTGATGCTGCAGAACGGAAACGAATTGCCTCTCTCTTAAAGCAACATAACTTGGCACTGCCGGCAATCGCGGCACACTCAAGTTTATTGGAAACAGACCCAGATGCACATGAAAAAAACATGTGGCGGCTGAAAGGCGGCGTTGATCTCGCAGTGGAACTTGCGCAAGGGGATGAACTCCCTGCAGTGAATACGACTCCCGGTGGCAAACCTGAGGATTGGGACCGAAACAAAGAACGCCTCGCGGAACGGTTAGGAGAACTCGTTGATTACGGGGCATCGCGCGGTGTTACGATCGCTATGGAACCACATATCGGTGCGATTATTGATACCCCC
Source organism: Candidatus Poribacteria bacterium (assembly GCA_022821495.1). Taxonomy (GTDB): domain Bacteria; phylum Poribacteria; class WGA-4E; order WGA-4E; family WGA-3G; genus WGA-3G. Next base: position 127,254 of record JAJEDN010000061.1, on the reverse strand, counting down.
GCGAAAGTGCTTGAACTGCTAAAAATCGTCGATTCGCCCTACCTCAAAGTCAACTTCGACATCAGCCATTTTGATATTGTCGGTATGCCGACGGAAGAGACAGTCGCAGCGTTAGCACCCGTTTCAGCACACACGCATGTGAAAGACCAACGCGGTATCGCACCCGATTTTGAATTTCTTATCCCCGGCGAAGGTACTTTCGATTATGTCGGCTATCTTAAAGAGATGCAAACACACGGTTACGATGGATTTATCACTGCTGAGGTGAGTTTTATGGTGCAGGCACGCGAAGATTACGATCCCCTCGCTGCGGCAACCCTCTCTTATCAGACTTTATCAAATGCCTTTACCGAAGCAGGAATCGAACGAGGATAGCGATGGGAACTCCGAATATCCTTTTATTAATGACAGATCAGCAGCGTTGGGATGCCATGGGTTGCAGTGGCGATTGGGTGCAGACCCCGAATTTGGATCGCATCGCAAGCGAAGGCGTACAATTTACCAACTGTGTCACGACATCACCCGTCTGTATTCCGACACGGCTCAGTTTGGCAACAGGTTTGTATCCGCATAACACCGGCGTTTGGAACAATATGAACCACACGATGCCATCAGAAACGCCGACATGGATGCAAGCGATGCGCGACGCAGGCTACCGAACAAGCCTTTTCGGCAAAACACATCTACATCCACACGGCGGGGACTTGCGCGAGCGCGAGGGATTAATGAATGCTTACGGATTGGACGATGTAAACGAAATCGGCGGACCACGGGCAAGCGCGAAGGTCTTATCGCACATGACCGCGGCGTGGGAAGAAAAAGGATTATGGGATGCTTACCGAGCGGATTATCGTGAACGGTTTAGCACAAAACCTTACCTTGTGCGTCCATCAACGTTAGGACTTGAAAACTATGCCGATGTGTACGTCGGGCAACAGGCAAAGCAGTACCTTCAGCACTACGATCGGCAAGAGCCTTGGTGCTGTTGGGTGAGTTTCGGAGGACCACATGAGCCGTGGGATACACCCGAACCTTACGCCAGTATGTACGATCCAGCAGAGATGCCATCAGCCATCCAGCGTCCATCTGTCGGAGAACGTCCGCGTGGACACTTAGATCAACTTATGGCGCGGATGAACCCTGCGTTTGAAACGGGTGAAATCGGTAGACTCCGGGCAAATTATGCAGGCAACGTTACGCTTATTGATGCACAGATTGGTGAGATCCTTGACACAATCGCGGCACGCGGTGAACTCGAAAACACAATCATCGTGCATACCTCCGACCACGGTGAGATGAACGGCGATTATGGACTCATCTACAAAAGCAACTTCCTCAACGGTGCGGTTCGGATACCACTACTCGTGCGAACGCCAGACAACGCAAACGCCGGAAGCATCTGTGACAGCCCAACGGAATGGATTGATATCGGTCCAACGCTTGTCGAAATGGCGGGCGGTGAACTGGTGCATCGTCAATTCGGAAAATCGTTGTGTCCGGTGCTAACAGCCCCAGAAACGACGCATCGTGATTTTGCGATTTCCGAAATACAAGGCGAGATTATGTTGCTCAATCAACAATGGAAGGCTGCGCTCAACAAGGACGGTGAAGTCTATCTGTTGTTTGATGTGCAAAACGATCCGAGTGAGACGAATAATCTCGCTGGCAAACCTGAAGTTTCCGACGTTGAAACGGCGTTGCGTCTGCAAATTTTAGAGAGACTTATGCAGACGCAACTGGAAAAACCGTTTCGACAATAAAAGGAATATCCTAACGCACTGCCTCTTAAAGTCCCCCTGATAAGGGGGATTTAGGGGGTTAAATGTGAAAAAAATATCCCCTTCCTACTAAATTTGCGACTGCCTCTTAAAGTCCCCCTGATAAGGGGGATTTAGGGGGTTAAATGTGGAAAAAATATCCCCTTCCTACTAAATTTGCGTAAGTCCTAAGGAATATCCTAACGCAATTGTTCCCCTTGCTTGAGTCGTTCTGCGGTATGCACGAGTGCTAACAATTCTTCGCTGCGCTTCTCGGCTCGCGCTTCATCTTTCGCAACAACTTCTGGATGCTGTTTCAAAATGCCTTTAAGCGTCTGTCGGACGGTTTTTAGACAACCGTTTTTTACCCAGAAACTTTCGCGTAGGATTTCAGCAAATTGCGCGACAGTCGCAGCAAATTGGAAACCTTGCGAGGCGTCCTCAAATTTGGCTTTCAGGTCTTCAACAGCAAATTTCTCACTGATCTCCGTTACTTCTTGCGTGTCGGGATCCTCATAACGGATAGAGACTTTCGCGAGCTTACCCCCATCAACACCTTTGTTGAGTTTGACTTCATAGAGCGCGGTGACACTGTGTCCGGATCCGATTTCTCCCGCATCAGCATCGTCATTTCGGAAATCCTCATGCTTCATCTGCCGGCTTTCATAACCGATCAGCCGAAACTGCCCCACGGTATCTCGGTTGAACTTAACTTGGACTTTCGCATCCTTCGCGATGGTCTGCAGCGTGCCAGTGAGATTCTCGACGAAAATACGGCGCGCCTCGTTAAGGGTATCAACATAGGCGTAATTCCCGTTGCCTTTCTTCGCGAGTTCCTCCATGAGAGGATCGTTGTAATTCCCCATGCCGAAACCGACTGTGGTTAAGAAGATATCATCCGCATCAACATAGTTGCGAATCTGCTTGAGAAGCACTTCTGGAGATGTTACACCCTCGTTCGCGACACCATCGGAACAGAGAATTACGCGGTTGATGCAATCCGCCTCTGCATTCTTGCGAGCAAGTTCATATCCTTTGTGAATCCCATCTTCAACATTTGTCACACCTTCTGGACACAGCGAATCAATCCTCTCCAAGATGTGTTCCCGATTCACGACGCTGGTATGGGGTAGGACCACCCGCGCATCGGTACCATAGACGACAATACCGATTTTATCAGCAGGACGGAGTTGCTTGACCAAAAGCCGCAACGCCTTTTTTACCAACCCCAACCGATTTTCCATACCCATTGAACCGGAGACATCGATTACAAACGTGAGTACGGCATCCTTGCGATCAGTGTCCGGAACGACGCGCCCTTGGATACCAATGCGTAGTAGTTGACGGCGTTTGCCTTCACCAAATTTGGATGGCGCGCCCTCAAGATGTAGGGCGAAAGCGGTATCCGTTGGCGGTGCATAGTCGTAATCAAAAGCGTTGATAAATTCCTCGGCCCGCACGGCTTCTGTCGGCGGCAAATTGCCGTCTTGGAGATAACGGCGCATCACGGAATAGGAGGCACTATCGGCATCCATACCGAATGTTGAGAGGTTATCGTCCTCTGGATCAATAAACGGGTTTGTGCCGTGTCCTTTAAAATAGACATCGTGGTAAGCCTCACCATTCGGTGGACTGAAAAATACTGGCGACGACACCGGCGCGCTGTACGGTATGGCTGCCATGGGTTGAGGGGATGGTTCCTCAAGCTTAGGGCTGTGAAACATCAATGGTCTTGCGTCATTTATTAACACGTCACGCAAAACCTGCCTTTCTTCATTGACAGCATTACTCATAACTGCATAACGACAGACGAAATCCGAATTTAACTCGACATCAGCGGCGTAGTAAGCCACGTTCGCGCTGGCATAGTTTTGCACAATCGTAACGTCGTGCGATGGGGATTCAATGTCTCCAAGGGCATCTTCACCTTCGATGTCTATTGACATCAAGAAACTTCCGACAGGCTGATTGGTTCGCAAATGATGTGTGTACACTAAGCCGTGATCGGTTTCCCCAGTAGACTCAGTATACTTGATTTGAACGCGACACTCACGATCAGCAGCAATTGGCGGAATTTCTGCTCGCAACGCGGAAGTGCCGATTGCCTGTAGGATTTGCAAATCCTGCGCTTGGAGAATGCGTTTGTAGTACTCGGTTAACTTCTGTCCGTTCAGCAACTGTAGTTCCGTGAGATTGCCACCAATGCGAATCTCGGTATTTTTTTGTTTCGCGCCACCCGGCAGTGGAAAAAGAAAAAGACCACCGATAGGGACGTTATTTGGGTTGCTGAAAACGAAATCTACCTCTGTTGTTGCTAACCGATTATCATCAATTGAGACGTTAACATGATAACGCTCAACCATGAGTTTTTGAAAATTAGTTGCCTGCGTCTCTGAAGGAACAAACAGACTTCTCGCGAGTGTGTAGAATTCCAACGGGTTCATGGAATATCTCCTTTTTTACTTTAGTGTTGGGTTACTTGAGACGTGAAAGTATAGGTCATTCAGGCACGTCTGGTCGGAGTTGTGCCTCCAATGCGCGAATGCAATGAAAGGGCGCGTTTTTTTTAGCGTCTATACAGTTAATAGGACGCTAAATATTATGGTGGGTTTAGATATGCGGTATTTTATTTTTAATTCAAACATATTTGAGGACAGAGCGATTTCGCGTCGCGAAAAGGGAGAACCGAAATCGCCCTGTTACAAACAGTCTATCCCTCTTTTTCCTCCTTAAGATGTTGCGCTTTACGGACAAGGCTGAGCAGTTCTTCGCTCCTTAGACCGTGTTCGGGAGTTTTCGCTTCAAGATTCGGTAAGATGCCTTCAAGCGTCTGGCGAACATTTTTTAAAGAACCTTTTTGTGCCCAAAAGCTGCCACGTAGGATTTCAGCGAATTCAGCGACAGAGGCGGCAAGTTGGAACGTCGGAGTCGCTTCTTCAAATGTCCCCTTCAAAGCATCTGTGGCTATAGATTCGTTCACTTCCGTCACGTGTCCTGTATCTGGGTCTTCATGTCGGATAAAAACCGTCGCGAGTTGACCGACTGCATTACTACGGAGTTTAATTTCATAGATCGCAGTGACACTATGTCCGGCACCGACTTCGCCGGCATCTACAGTATCATTACGAAAATCCTCATGTGCGAGTCCTCGGTTTTCGTATCCGACCAATCGAAACCTGCTGACAGTTTCGGGGTTAAACTCGACCTGTATTTTGGCATCCTTCGCGATGACTTGTAGTGTGCCTGTCAGGTTTTCCACAAAGATCCGTTTCGCTTCGCCGAGCGTATCGACATAAGCATAACTACCGTTGCCGTTGTTGGCGAGCTGCTCCATGAGGACATCGTTGTAATTGCCCATCCCGAAGCCGACTGTTGTTAGTGTTATACCTTCTTTGACATAAGTGCGAATTTCTTTGAGAATTGCATCCGACCCGGTTTCTCCGACGTTCGCAACGCCATCTGAACAGAGGATTACACGGTTGATATAATCGGATTTTGCATTCTGGGCTGCGAGTTTATATCCCATCCGCAGTCCTGCCTCAGCATTCGTCGCGCCTTCTGGACCGAGCGCGCGGATTGCGGTTAAGATATGCTCCCGATTTACAATACTGGTATGTGGCAGGATGACCCGTGCGTCGGAACCGTAGACAACGATACCGACCTTGTCGCTCGGACGGAGTTGTTCAAGCAAGAGTGTCAGTGCCTGTTTTACCAATCCCAATCTGTTTTCCCGCCCCATTGATCCGGAAACATCAACCACGAAAGTGAGTATCGCGTCTTTTCTGTCAGTATCTGGAATCACGCGCCCTTGAATACCAATGCGTAGCAATTGGAGCCGTTTGCCTTCACCAAACTTTGAAGGCGCGCCCTCCAGATGAATCGCGAACGCATCGTCTGTTGGTGGGGCGTAATTGTAATCCAAGGCGTTGACAAACTCTTCGACGCGTATCGCTTCTGATGGCGGCAGGTAACCATCTTGAAGGTAACGCCGCATGACCGCATACGCAGCGGTATCTACATCCATACCGAATGTTGAAAACGCATCATCTTCTGTATCAATGAACGGGTTGGTGCCAGCGTCTTTGAAGTAGACATCATCATAAGCCGCACCGTTCGGTGGGTTCAGTATTTGGGGTTGAAGCCCTTTGGCATTATGGGGATTTCTGCCTGTAACGACAACTGCCGTAGCGGCTTCACCACTCGCTGGTTGGTGTAGTGGTGCCTCAACATTACCGAGCACTATGTACTCAGTGGCCGTTTCAAGCCGATCGCGTGCTGCACCAACGTTCTGAACCGGCACTAAACCGGGTGGTCGTTTAAACATAACCCTTTCAGGGGTTGCTGCGCTTTCCGGTGTGTTAATATGAACGCGATTGTTTGATAAATCAGGGACCGGTAAACTTTCCGGCGTGCTCATGCTGGTGTTAGATAGGTCTGCGGATGGAGCATTCTTCAGCACCTCCGTCGTGCTACTGACATCAACGGTTGTTAACTTCTTTGCCTGATGGCGCAGTGGTAGAGATCGATCTCGTCCATGAAGGTCCTTATCATTCACAGAATCGAAAACTGGTTTACGCACGGACGGTTTCGGTGGTTCTTGAGCTCGAAACAAAACGACCTCTTCTCCTAAATTAAAATAATCAAGATGCGTTTCGGAGAGATGGTAGCTTGCCCCCATTAAATCAAGCCCAGCGATGAATATAACAATAATGTGACACACAACTGAAACAACAAGTGCACTTAAAAGTCTTTTGATACGCATTGTCTTATACCTCCAAAAGTCTGCATAACGGATTAAAAGTCCTACTACACTTCACAACTTTTATACAGTATAAGCAATTTGCGTGCCATTCTCAGAAACGCCGAATATCGGTCAATTTTCAAGTCATGTCCTGAAATATTGCCCGAAATTGTACAAACGGATTCGGGTATTGCACAGAATAGGGCAGGAGGGCAAATGATAAAAAAATAGGCGGACATTGTAGTAGTCCGCCCGGGCAAGAGGGTAATGGATTAGGCTCTACCGTAAACAGGGATAGCAGCACCGTTGATAATGGTCGCGTCGTCGGAAGAGAGGAAACAGATGACTTTGGCGACATCAGCGGGAGCGACCCATCGGTCATGCTCTTCGTCTGGCATGGCTTCTCGATTCATGGGTGTGTCCATAATGCTCGGCATAATGGCGTTGACATTCACACCCGAATCCATCACCTCGGCAGCCAACGATTCTGTCAAGGTCCGGACACCGCCTTTAGAGACACAATAGGCACTCAGCCCCGCTTCACCTTTTAAACCAGCACGTGCGGAGACGTTAATAATCTTCCCATAACTCTGTGCCGACATGTGTGGAATTGTTGTTTTGCAGCAGAGGAACACCGATTTGAGGTTGAGGTTCATCATGAAATCCCATCTATCCTCTCCAAGTTCCGCCGCTGGAATCCCACCGACAAATCCACCGACAATGTTCACCAAGACATCCAACGAACCAAATTGGGATAGGAATTCCGCAATGGTCTTTTGAACCTCCGCTTCCTCGGTAACATTTGCAAAGAGGAAGGTAACATCTTCAGTAAGTTCAGGGTTGTATTGTTTGAAGCGTTCGACCTCTTCTTCAAAGAGATAGGTAACAGCAACGGTATCGCCTTGTGCAAGGTAGGCTTTGGTGACGGCACTGCCTAATATACCGGTGCCACCGGTGATGAGGACGTTTCGTTTTGATTTTGTCATTTAAAATTTCTCCGTTTTGCTTAGTGGTTATGCATATAGTTCTGAAAGAAACATTTCTTACGTAACGCCGATGCCAGGGTGTTCTGGTAGGATGAGTTTACCCTTATCAAGAGTTACACCAGTATAAGGGTCGTTTGTTATAAGTAGGTTGCCGTCCAGATCGGCGTAGTCTACAAGCGGTGTTAGGTGTGCAGCGGCAGTGATACCAAGGGAACTCTCTATCATACAACCAATCATAACCAGCAATCCGTGTGCGCGAGCGACGTGTATCACTCGATGTGCTTCAAGCAGTCCGCCACACTTGACGAGTTTGATGTTGATACCGTCAACGCATTCAGCAAGTGCCGGAATGTCACTTGCGCGCTTGACGCTTTCATCGGCAATGATCGGTAATTCCGAGTTTTCACGCACAAACTTGAGTCCTGCCAGATCATCAGGCTTTGTCGGTTGTTCGATGAGCGCAACACCATACCGCGCAAGTTCACGAATCTTGTTAACCGCATCTTTCGGTGTCCATGCTGTATTCGCATCGACATAGATAGGCTTATCCGTTACATCTCGGAGTGCTTCGATGATTTCGATATCACGCCGTGTACCGAGCTTGACCTTTAGAATCGGATATGCCTCGGCATGTCGGGTTTTCTCTGCCATTACCTCTGGCTCATCAAGTCCGATAGTAAACGATGTGCGAGGGGTTTTCTGTGGGTTAAGTCCCCAGAGTTGATAGAGCGGAACGCCGAGTTTTTTGCCGAGTCGGTCGTGCAGTGCCATATCAATAGCAGATTTCGCAGCGTAATTGCCGCCGAGCGTTGCTTCAACAGTCGCCATCACATCGTGGATCGCATCGAGATTGTCAGGAAGTACTGGCGCAATAGTTTCTAATGCAGCACGGACCGTCTCAACAGTCTCACCGTAGAACCGAGCGGGTGCGGTTTCACCGATGCCACCATCAATCTCTACTGAGATGACTTGTCGGTATGCATCTGTTGCGCGGCGCGCAATCTTGAACGGATGCTCGAGTTGTAAATCTATAATTCGAGAGACGATCCTCATTTTTTTATTTTCCTTGCAGTTCTTTCAGGTAGGTCGTGCCTTTGACATGTCTTTCCGTAGACCCGCTTTCTACTACGTTTAAACGACAGCACTTCGCTTCCAAACGACGCGCTTTTGTCTAATCAGAAGAATACGCTTGCGTTTCTTTTAAACGCTCCATAAAACGCTTCCGTTCTTCCACCTCAACAACTCTATCCGATTTTAGGAAAGCCCATGCCCCAAAGAAGATGGCGTGAGCCTCTTCTATAGCAGATGTATTTTTCTGATCCAAGGATCGGATCTCAAGCGTCATCGCCATTTTGTTTGTCTGCTGGATTTCAGGAGTTGTCCGGTCTTGAACTGTGACGATCGGCGTTTTGAAAAGTGTTTCGTTGAACTGTTCGAGTATCCGCTTTAGAAATGTTTCTGTCCCTTGATTGCCGCGATAGTGTGCTGCGATCAAAGGCGGTTCATCTTTACGCCACTCCGCGTGGTTAATTTGCAAATAATACCCTCTTCCCTCAATAGCATTAATTGTCTTTACCCGTTCCTCTATAGTCAACACTTGTCCGGGCGCATGAATATTATAGACCTTCGCGCCAGCAAGTTCGAGCAGCTCTTTCAAGGTTGCGAGCAGTTTTGTTGTGGTAAGCGTATCGCTCCGTGAATCCAGAATGATGATTGTTGACGCAAACGCGCCACCTGCAATAGGATGAAGTTTCGTATGCGCCACCATCGCCCGATTTGGGATAATGTTAATTTTGCGTTTTTGGGGATAGTAGCCCGTCTTGGAAATGTGTAACGTTGTTTCGATTGGAGCCGTTGACATTGGATCGATTGACATAAAGAAATGTCCCTCGGTATCTGTGGTTGCGGTTAACCCCGGATCCGTCTGTAATTGAACACCTTGCAGCGGTTCGCCAAAATCCGCATCAGAAACTTGTCCTTGCACAATAGCAACGTCGGTGTCTGTAAAGTTAACCGTTAACGATGCGCGCTTTTCACCGTAAGAGGCTTCTACGGTTGCTGTACCGGGTGAATCAGGCGCGTAGAGATAGAAGTTTGATGAACCGCGCTTTGATAATTGACGGGTCTCTGCCAATGTCCCAATTGACGTTTGCATGTAGATCGGTTCACCGTCGGCGATAGGGGTACCTTCAGCATCAAGTGCCGTTACAGAAATACCGACGTAACCTTTACTATCAACTGGAAACGTATCCGTCCAGGGGTTAAGGCGAAGTTCTACCGCTGCCGGTGCAACTTTAAACCACTGGCGCGAAGGTAGGCTGTGGTTTCCGTAATAATTCACCAGTTCGGTTTGGACAAAATGGACACCGTTTGCAAGTGGTTCTTCAATCGCGACAGTAATTATATCTGTGTCGCGGTCGTAGTGATACGGCACACTCACGCCATCAACCTTAACCCGGATAGAGTTTGTGAAAACCTGTTGCCGTTTGAGCATCCACGCGCCGCGCTCATGGAGTCCGTCCTTAACCCGAATCTGAAGTCGTGGCGTTCTGGTCTGAATAATGGCTTCAGGTTGTGGTTCCACCAGAACACCTTTCGGAAATCCTGCAGCAACATAACGGGCAATACCGAGAAAATAGCCGTAAGCCTCTTTTTTCAGATAGTTCTCATCTTGCAGCCTCGCTTCTTCTTCCGGGTTCGAGAGGAAAGAGGCTTCACATAAAACCGCTGGACATTCAGTCAATCGCAAAACCCCAAAGCCTGAAGCAGCAACCAATTTATCTGAATAGAGTCCGGTCGCAGGGAAACTGGGTAAGTGGAGCGCATCTGAGACCCCGTGTTGGATATACCGAGCGAGGTCGAGACTCTGGCGCGAGTCGTCTGCATCGCCGTGATACCACGTAGAGGTATAGTTCGTCTCTGGATTATCAACGCCGTTATGGTGAAGCGAAATAAAAAAATCGGCACCACTTTCGTTGGCAATTTGACTTCGCATCGCGAGATCCACATAAGAATCATCAAGACGCGTCATGACGACGGTAACACCAACCTCCTGTAGCATATTGCGCAAGTGAAGGGCAACTTGTAGGTTGACCTCCGCTTCACGAACGCCTGTTGGACCTCGTTTGTAATCAGGAACGTGTCCTTGGCCACCGTGTCCAGGGTCGAGACAAATTTTGAAGCCTTTGAGATGCCGGGCATAGGTAGGCACCCCAACACGGGAAGACATCTGTTGTTCTGTAATTTTTTGACGGCGGGAGCAACTCGTAAACAGTAGGAAAAATGAGGTGATAACAGCAATTATGTAAAGAAAACGGGTTTGCATTTAAAACCCCATATTTATTTCAGGCGTGAGTTCCACGTGTTCAGGTAAATCTATAATTACGACCGGCGGGGTTACAAATCCCGCCGGTGAAAAAGGATAAGTACTATTGACAAAAGATCGCACCATAGAAAAGGCAATCAGTGCGTTTCTGACACCCTGTAAACATGCCTATCTGTTCCGTCTGCTCCGTCTCGCGCCTGATCGGGGACGTTCAAGGATTTCTTTGAGAATGATACCTTGACGGAAAGTTTGTGGCGACAAATTCAACAGTGATGTAACAGGGACGGATCGAATTCCTGGCGGAGATTTTGCAGGTACTGGCGGTGATTGTGGTCTCGGATTCTCAACAGGCTGAGCTGGTGCTTCTGCTGCCGGCGGTTCCGGTTCTTCAGAAGCGGCGGGTACTTTATCCGTTTCGCCTTCGTCCTGCTGCGTTAGCATCTGCTCTAATTCAGTTGCGAACGGAAAATCTTCCATGAAGGGCGGTGGCGCTGCCTCGCCATGGCTTTCTGCAAGCGTGCCCTCCTCCATTTTCCTTTCAGCATCCATTTGTTGTGCTTTCCGGCGACGCGAATTACTTAAAACGAGTGACAAAACCACGACAACCAGTGGCACCAGCAGCTGGATAATACCTTCCATCGTTTTCTCCTTTATCGGATAGCGTTACGGTTTCTTTAGAGTACCTGCTATGAAAGTCCAAGCGAATGCGAAGATCGGGTTGTATCTATCTCCTGCCCTTGAGTAACAGGTGACGCAATAGACTGTCGCATCTCGGTATCCGCGAGAATATTCCGGAGTTCATAATAATCCATAACGCTCATCCTTTCGGAAGTAAGCGTATCAGCAATCGCGAGGGGTACTTCAGCATCAGCCTCAATAAGTTTGATCGTCATCTCTTCAACGAGTGCCTTATTCTCTTCTTCTTCGGCTTGTGCGCGTGCGCGTTGCTCCTCAGCTTTCGCGCGTGCAATCTTGAGTTCCGCTTCCGCTTGATCCGTTTGCAATTTAGCACCGACGTTCTCACCGACGTTTATATCGGCTATATCAATAGATAGAATTTCAAAGGCGGTTCCAGCGGCTAAGCCTTTAGCAAGGACTGTTTCTGAAATACGGACAGGGTTTTCCAAAACTTCTTTGTGGCTCCCCGATGAACCGATCGTAGTGATAATCCCTTCGCCGACCCTTGCGCGGATGGTATCTTCAGTAGCACCCCCGACGAGCCGGTCAATATCGGCTCTCACGGTAACGCGCGCCTTCACAATTAACTGGATACCGTCGCGAGCAACAGCAGTAATACCGCTATTGGCATCGTCCTGACTCGGAATATCAATAATCTCCGGTGTAACACTAACTTGGACGGCTTGTAAAACATCTCTACCCGCGAGATCAATTGCGGCGGCTTGTGCGAAACCGAGGGCAATGTTCGCTTTATCCGCTGCAATAAGTGCTGCGACAACACTCGCGACACGTCCACCTGCAAGAAAATGTGCTTCAAGATCGTCAAGAGACAGGCTTAACCCAGCCTTCGTTGCGTTAATCTGCGGTTCCACAATCGCAGTCGGTGGGACACGCCGTAAACGCATCGCAACGAGATCGAAAATCCCTACTTTAACGCCTGCCGCAATAGCGGTAATCCACAACCCGATTGGAACGAGCCAACTGAGAATAATCAGGAATAGAACTATCGCAACAGCAATAATTGCAACAATTGTTGGTGTCATATTTATTTTTCTCCATTGATACGACGTGATCGCCCGACCGCGCCCAGAGTATCAGGGTTATTGCTCTCCAATGTTTAAGTTGCCTTCACGGAACGCGTTTGCGAGGGATCGTGGGACTTCCGCTTCAGCCTCAACCACCTTTGCGCGCATCTCCTGAACGTTTGCTGTCATCTGTTGTTTTCGGGCGACCGCCATTGCGCGACGTTCTTCTGCCTTCGCTTGTGCGACAACGAGGTCAGCCTCGGCTTGCTCGGCTTGAAGTTCTGCTCCGATATTTTTCCCAACATTGACATCAGCGATATCAATCGAGAGGATTTCAAAAGCGGTTCCTGCGTCAAGCCCACGATCTAATACCGTTTTAGAGATGATGTCGGGGTTTTCGAGTACATCTTCATAGGTCTCAGAGGCACCGATCGCGCTGATGATCCCTTCACCGACCCGCGCGATGATCGTCTCCTCACCCGCACCACCGACAAGCCGATTGATGTTCGTTCGCACGGTGATACGGACAGTTGTTATTAATTCAACACCGTCCAAAGCGAGTGCGCTGATGCGAGCCGTGGTTATCACACGCGGGTTGACACTGATCTGAACGGCTTCAAATACATCACGTCCAGCCAAGTCAATAGCGGCGGAGCGTTGAAAGGTAAGCTCAATTCTCGCTTTATCTGCCGCGATGAGGGCGCTGACGACATTGAGCACATTACCCCCAGCGAGGTAATGCGCCTCTAATTCAGAAGTTATCACCTTCAAACCCGCTTTGTGCGCACTGATCAAACCCTTGACAATAATATTCGGATTTACGCGTCTGAGACGCATTCCGATCAGATCAAAGATACGGAGCGGGACACCCGCGGCAATAGCGGCAATCCAAAGTCCAACGGGAACGAACCAAAAAAACGCGATAATAAAAATTAGAACAACAAGGGCTATACCGCCTGTAAATAGATCTACCATTACCTGTCTCCTATGAATAGTTATAAGTTATTAGTTGTTAGTTATAAGACCGGTCTCTGATGTTTGATCATCTCTTTGTAACTGTTGTTACCTAATTGAGGCACCGACGGTTACCCAAAGATGAACAACCATAAGTTATCTCTTAACTTACAACTAAAGACTTATAACCTACAACTATTCTATTATAAACTACGAACTACGACGCGATTTCCTTCCACAAAAATTACTTCAATATCAGTTTCCGGAGCAACAAATTCGCCTTGTGTAACAATATCAACGCGATTTCCACTGATTAAGGCGGCACCTGCGGGTCGCAAAGGCGTGAGTGTTTTACCAGATTTACCGACCAAACTTGCTAATTCCGACGGTGGTGCTTGGAAACCTTCCTCTTTATTTTGCGCATTACTCAAGATGAACGCTTGCCCAACAGACGTTTTACGGAGTACTGATAATCCAATTATTGCTAATGGAATGACCAATACGAGTGTTATCCCGGTAGAAGTCAGTGCCGTCTGCCACCCGAACTTCCATAATGCAACACCGAAACCTATGAGTATAAGTAGGCACCCGGGTATACCTGCTGCACCGAATCCGGGAAGGATTAATAGTTCAATAAATACCAATAGGATTCCGAAACTGATGAGGAAAATTAGAAACCACATAATTATCCCCCAAATACATCAAGCAATGAGAAGCCCGTTAAGCCTCCTCAACCGCTTCCACGAAAACCTTAGAACCTTCAACTTCTACAACTCTAACATTGCTATGCTGCGGGATGAAATCGCCAACTGTGACAACATCGACCCTTCTATCAGCGATTCGCGCCGTTCCAGAGGGTCGCAAAGGCGTTAAAGCCGTCCCCGATTGCCCGAGATACGCCTGAAAATCTTCTGCACTGGCGGAGTGATACCCCATGTCAGTATCCATGACTGTTGACAAAGCAAACCTTTGGAAAAGCCGTGTTTCGGGTAACAAAAACGCGGCGAGAATAGTTAATGCGGAAGTCAAAATCACAGATATTGAGAGCCATAAAACAGCCGTACTCAAGTTGTAAGCCCCATCAAAAACGAAGAAAACACTGCCCAACATTAATACAATACCGAGGATACCAGCGATACCGAAGCCAGGAATCACAAAAATTTCTAATGCGATTAACGCGATCCCGAGCATAAACAGCAGGAATGCCCATCCGGCATCAATTCGCGTCAGCATGTGTCCACCGAAAAAGAGCCCTACACAGATTAAACCGAGAAGCCCAGGGACTCCGAAACCCGGCGAACGGATTTCTATAAAGATACCGAGAAGTCCCAAGGAAAGTAGGAGCGAACTGATGAATGGGTTGGTAAGAAAAAACACAATTTTATCAGCAAGCGTTGCCCTGACTTTCGTAATACGCGCATCTGTCAGTGTTTTCAAACGATTGACTTCCGAGAAACCGTATTCGCGCTGCCGTTGCATGATCGCTTCTTCTGTCAGAGGCATCTTGGTCCCGGCAACTTCAACAATCTCGTACTGTGCCAATAACGCTGTGAGGGTTTCCGCCTCCGCATCAGCGAACCGGTATTCGAGTGCTTGACGGGTGGATAGCGTGAGTAATTTCCCTTGCGCGCAGAGGATTTCCATCTCTTCCCCTTCCTCTTCACGGGTCGCGTATTCTTCAGGAAGGAGTTTGATAATCTGACCGTCTTTCAGTTTCACAAGAACAAGTTCTTTGTCCACCATAGCTTCAGCAATATCAGGATTTCGGTTCTCGCGTTCAGCGGTGGCGCGAATTGTCCCTTGAATATAGGAGATCGCTTTTTCGCCGACCTCTTGTCCTTGTATATTAACAGGAGCGGAATCACCGATCGTGCCGCCTGAAGTCATCACAATCTGATTGCAAGCGATAGAGATCATCGCTCCGGCTGAGATTGCCTGCCGATTCACAAAAGCGATCGTCGGAATTTGCGTGTCTTGAATGGCGCGGATGATATTTACAGCGGAATCAACCCTGCCGCCGGGCGTATCAACATCAAAAACGATTGCATCGGCACCAGCTGCCTCGGCTAACTGAATACCATCACTGATATAAGTACCAAGCCCACTGCCGATCTCGTTGCGTATATCTATGACGTAAACCTGCGCGATGTCCTGCGCGAACAGACTACCATTAACAGAGAGACATCCGACGATTAGAAGGAGTATGTAACCCAGAAGGTCTGTTTTGCGTCTCATGAAACCACTCCTTATCCGTGGTTCGGATTCCAAGTTCCACTTTTTTCAGTCCTGAAGTGTTTTGGCAATAATTTTAACAATTAACGACTAATTGAATTATATCTTAAGGCAACCTCACGCGTCAAGATCATTTACAATTTTACAATAGCAACCAGTTAAGTTGAGGTCAATTCTTCCCGGACCCATGCGTGAAGCACATGGTTTAGAATTAAATGGACATCTTCAACGGGACCGTATTGATTGCTATCTACGACGACGTTCACATCGCAGATCGTTGCCAACGCGCCACCGCCAAAACCGCTCCACCCGATTGTTTTGCATCCAATCTCGTTGGCGTGTTGCATCGCCCGGATCACGTTCTCGGAGTTGCCACTTGCACTGATACCGATAACGACATCTTCAGGGTTCACAAGATTTTTCAGTTGTTCTACGAAAACATCCTCATAGGAAACATCGTTGGACCACGCGCTCATTGTTGCGACGTTGTCTGTCAAACTAATCACCCGGAAACGGGGTTTCCCCGGGACGCTTGTGCCTTTTCCGAGATCACAGGCGAGATGCGATGCTGTGGAAGCACTTCCGCCGTTGCCAATCACAAAGATCTGTTTTTCGGCGTAATACGCCTCCATAATAACATCTATAGAACGTTGGACATCTTCCAAGGAAAGGCGTTCTAAAGCACCTTGAAGATGTGAAATGTAGCCTTGAATTCTCTCCATCTTGTTTTTTCAATCCTCCATAATATATAGGACTTACGCATTTCCTCTCAAAGTCCCCCTGATAAGGGGGATTTAGGGGGTTAAAATAATGAAATTACTGCTTTTTGCGTAAGTCCTAATATAGTCAAATCCACAATCCGTAGCGAAGTTAGAAGACCTCACCCCGAGTGGGGTGAGCGCGAGTACGTAACAATGATTTCAGACAACCAATGCAACAGCCGCGAGGTCGCCTAATGCATCCCCTAACTGTGCGGGTGCGATTTTAACGGCTTCTGCGGGACGCGTCATCGCGAGTTTTGAAACCGTCTCCCGAATTGGGTTGAGCAAAAGGTCTCCGGCAGCGATTGCAATCGTTCCTAATAAAACGATGTCGGGATTCAAAATGTTTACCAAATTTGCGATACCCCACCCCATGTAATATGCAGTTTCCGCAACCAGTTGTAACGCTAACGCATCACCTATCCGCGCCGCTTGAAGTACATGCTCGGACTTAACATTTTCGATACTGTTGTTAGCAAGGTTTAAGAGTGTTGTCGCTGATGCCGTTCCATCTGCGAGTTGTGCGCGTATCGCACCTTGCGCGCGAAGCGCGATAGCGGGCCCCGAACAGAGTGCCTCAAGACACCCGCGTTTGCCACATCCACAAAGAGGGCCGTCGGGTAGAAGGATCTGATGTCCGACCTCGCCTGCACTATCATTGGCACCGTGATAGATATCACCATTAATAACAATACCGCCACCGATGCCTGTGCTCATCGTCATATAGAGGACAGCACTATAGCCGCGCCCACCGCCGAACCTGAATTCTGCCAGAGCACTTGCATTCGCGTCGTTCTCAATCGTTACGGGTATCTGGAATTCGGATTCAAGCGCCGTCTTGAGAGGGAGCGCGTCCCAACCCGGTAAGTTCGGTGGTGAATAGACGATCCCGGTTTTTGTATCCAACGGACCGCCGCAGCTGACACCTATCGCTGAAATTGACCGCTGCGCCAAGCCTGCCTGTTCAACCGTTTCACGCACCATATCAAAAAGCAACTCGAGCGCGTATGCCGGTCCTTTTTCTGCAAGCGTCGGTTTCCGTACTTTGCCCAAGATATGTCCGGTGCTATCAGCGACGACGGTGGCAAGTTTAGTGCCGCCGATGTCAATTCCGACAACGTGTGTTTCCATCGATTCTCTTTCCGATTCAATGTATTTCAAACTGCGTTACAATTCGTAATTCAGGTCGCGTAGTGCGGGATAAATTTGTGAATATGCTTTCAACTTTTCATCGTATTGTTGGGCGATTTCCGCGCGCGGATAGTATGTGTCGCGTGGTGTGACTAACTGATCAACGGCTGACGCAATAGAATCATACTTACCGATCGCAGTCCCAGAAAGGATAGCCGTGCCGAGGCAGACCCCCTCCGAAATATCCAAAGCGATGACCTTTTTCCCGAACATATCTGCTTTCAACTGAAGCCACTTCTCAGATTTCGCACCGCCACCGATAGCACGCACCTCGTTTATGACAACGCCTGCATCTTGCAACATAGCGAGATTTTGTTTAATCTCGTAACTGATGCCTTCCAATACCGCTTTGACGAGTTCACCCTTCGTCGTCGAGAGTGTTAATCCGACAATCGCGCCTTTCGATTCTAAATCAAGCGCAGGGGTCCCTGAACCCGTAAAGTGGGGTAGCACCATCGCTGTCCGGGGGGAATCAGGAATGTCTTCGAGCAGTATGTCATAGACATCACGTCCTTCTGCCTCAGCCTGAGCGACTTCTGCCTGGGCAAGGGTATCTCTATACCACCGCAGCACGACACCGCCGCTTGATACGAAACCAAGTGTGACATACAATCCGTCAACAACATGCGGATAACAGGCGAAATTCCCGTCTATCATCTGCTGATTGATGACAGGTTCCGTGAAGGCGGGAGCGATACATTCAACGGTACCAGTCGCATCCATGACCTCACCGCTCCGAATAATTCCGGCACCTAAAGCACCACAGGGTTGGTCGTGTCCACCGGTAACACAGACGACACCTTTCGGGAGACCGAGTTCACCAGCGATCTCAGCCCCCACTTCACCGATGACGGTCCCTGACGGCGCAGTTTCTGGGAAAAGAGAGGCATCCACATCTGCTAAACCGAGCATCTTTTCTGACCAGCATTTGTCGATAATGTCAAAAGCCATCGTGCGTGCCGCGAGGGAATAGTCCACTACGGGCGGAATACCGAGTTTGAAGTAGACGAAATCTTCAAAACCGAGGAATTTCGATACCTGCCGATAGATATCGGGCTGATGCTGCTGTATCCAGATCAGCTTCGGAAGGGTATGAATATCACTGATCGGCATTCCTGTGATTTGCATCACTTCCAGCGGTGTTATGTGTTGCTTTAATGCGTCACAGATGCCTGCTGTGCGAGCGTCGAAAGTTGTAATTGCGTTCGCTAAAATTTGTCCCGTAGCGGATACCGGTGTCACCGCCTCACCCTGCGAGGCGACGCTGATTGCTTCAATCGGGTCGGCTTTTGTTTCTGCGGCGACCTGTTGAATACCGGTTGCGACATTCTCCCAAACGATATTTGCGTCGAGTTCTGACCAACCGGGTTGCGGATGGATCAACGGATATTCGCCATACGCCTGTGCAAGCAGCGTCCCGTCCTCGCGAAATGCGATGACTTTGCACCCTGTTGTGCCGACATCAATTCCCAAAAGGCTCATTGCTGTGTTTCTCCTTGATACAAGATGCGGCTATCATACAACAGGTTGCAAATTAATTCAAGATTTGGTTTTTGATTACCCAAGACATTCAATTTTCCGTTAAAATGTCACACCAATGTAACAGTGGGTATGGATGCAGTGGGTATGGATGAATTATTTGTAACGTGCGTTGATAAATACTTAGGATGGACACATCTGCTCTTAAAGTCCCCCTGATAAGGGGGATTTAGGGGGTTTCATCGCTAAAAATTGTGCCTATTCTGATGTTTAATACTTTTTTCCAAGCTCACGTTATTTGTAATTTTTCTGTTTTCTGGTATACTCTATAACACCGGTTTGGGTGGCACTGCGGCGCACCTCACGCACATGTCTGCCGCCCTCCCACCTCTTCACAGGGGGATAAAGGGCTGGGTTGGAAAAAGCAAATGGATATATTGGAAGAACTTAAAGCGCGTGACGAACGTATCGAAAGATTGGAAAAAGCACTTTTGTTAGTGTTGAGTCTAAACGTTGGGAACCATCTTGACAAATCTCCTCAGAATTGTTTTAGCCATGTTCACTCTTTTGCGGTAGAACAGATGGAATCGCTTGTAGCGGAGTCCGGAAGTACGGAGCAAGTCATCGAAGATTTGCTTGCTGCCAGTGAAAAGCGTTTTCGTGCCGAATTAGATGCATTAGGTCGCTAATCTAAGAAATTTCGCCAGACAGGTGAGATACTGGTGAATTAGCGTTTCGGGATTCGGAGATTTCACCGACAGAAGAACTGGACATCTCTGCATTTATATAAAGGAAGTTGACAAAATATGAAGTTATGAAGTAAAATTCAGAATAACCCACATTTTTTTGCATTTACGCGAACAGATCCAATAGCAATAAGGAGTTGCTCCTAAACACTTCTAAACCTTGATAAATCTAAATAAACCTTGATAAATCTGTTTTTGTGTGGTATAATGATGGTATGAAAAACTATAAACCCCCACGAGCAGCAGCGCAGACGCTCGGAATCACAGTAGAACATCTGCGTCGGATGGAACGTGCGGGAGAAATTACCTGCATAAGAACAGGAGGCGGGCATCGTAGGTATGATGTCCAAAGTTTCATAGATGCCCAAACCCGAACAGATATTATTACCATTGGATACTGCCGAGTTAGTGGAAAATCGCAATCAGACGCTCTTGCCTCCCAAGTTGCTTACTTGCGGAAACACTACCCGGATGCAGAAATCATCGAAGACTTCGGTAGCGGTATCAACTTCAAGCGAAAAGGGCTTAGAACCTTATTGGAACGCATCTTGCGAGGCGATAAACTCCGCCTTGTTGTTGCCCATCGGGATCGACTCGCCCGTTTCGGCGGCGAAATCATACAGTTCTTGGTCGAACAAAACGGTGGAGAAATCGTGGTTCTCAACGGAACTGTTTACAGTCCCGAAGAAGAACTTACTGCCGATCTTCTCGCAATTCTGCGTGTCTTTTCCTGTAGAATGCCTGGACTCCGGCGATACCGTGACCAAATCAAGGAAGATAGAAATCTTTCCGACAGTGGAACAGAAAGCGATGCTTCGTAGATGGTTTGGCACTTCACGGTCTGTCTACAATCAAGCAGTATCTTTATTGGAAGATAAGGATACACCCAAGAACTTCAAAGGACTTGTTCCTGTCGTCTTTGATGAACTTCCCGATTGGCACACCGAAACGCCTCGGCAGATTAAAGTGGGTGCCGTGATGGATGCGTGTCAAGCCGTCGGGAACGCGAAAATCAAAGGTAAAGAGACTGGCAAGTTCCAAAAGGTTTCGTTTCGGTCAAGAAAACGCAAGCAGACGCTTTACCTCCGCGCAGATTCACTGAAAAAAAATGGATTCTATGTGCGGTTATTAGGCGAAATGAAGATGGCAGAACCGTTGCCAGTAAAACCCCAAGGAACAGGTAAGGTATCAGAACGTGATACGGATGCAGAGGTCAAGGATTCTCAACTGATTTTTGAAAATGGACGCTATTTCCTTTGCGTTGCTTATGTTGAGAAGAAAAAGACGCGAGAACCAAGCAGTAGAATCGTAGCACTTGATCCCGGTGTGCGTGATTTTATGACATTTTTCTCTGAAGATTGCTTCGGTTGGTTAGGTCAGCAGTGTATCAACCGTATCCAAAGGCTTTGTCAACACTGCGATAATCTCTACGCACGCGCGACGCGAGAGAAACGCCCGCTACGGCGTGCTTTGCGTAAAGCTGCGAATAAAATGCAAACGAAAATCCGTAACCTTATTGATGAACTTCATAAGAAGGTCGCCCACTTCCTTGTAACGAACTTTGACATCATTTTGCTTCCGACTTTTCAGACGCAACAGATGACGAAGCGAGGTGCGCGGAAGTTGCGAAAGAAATCAGTTCGGCAGATGTTAACGCTCTCACACTACCGTTTCAAAGTTTTCTTGAAACAAAAAGCGAAAGAATATGGTGTTCAAGTGGTAGATGTTTGTGAGGCGTATACTTCCAAAACGGTGTCTTGGACGGGAGAAATCGTCGTGAATCTCGGCGGCTCTAAAGTTATCAAGTCATCGGAAGGTCATCGTATGGATAGGGATTTGAACGGCGCACGTGGGATATTCGTTAAGAACGTCGCCCGTGCTTTGACGGTTCGTCCATACCTCGCGTTTCCTTGAGGTATGCAGTCGAGTATCATTTCTGACGACGTATCAGATAACACTAATGGTATTCAGGCTTAGATACTGACGAGTATCGTAACAGGGGGTAGGATCCCTTTAGAATTCTATCGTTTTCTACAGAAATACATAGATTTCTAAGAACAGAGCGACATGCTAATGCAAGAACAGGTTGACTTTTACAATGAGAACGGCTATCTCAAGGTCGACCAACTTTTCACGCCACAGGAAACAAAAGAATTAGCATCTGAGATGGTGCAGATCATTAACAACTGGGGACAGGAGACAATCGGTTGGCCCGGACCTTGGCGTACCCGTTACCTCAAAGAAGAGGATCAACAGACGACCAAAGCAGTCTTTATGCACAATCCGCACTTCTATTCGGCGACATGGGGTAGAGTGATTTTCCACGAACGCCTGACCGGTGCTGTACAATCACTTATCGGTGATACGATCCAATGGCATCATACGGTGCTACATGCGAAACCGCCTGAAAAAGGCACACCGTTCCCGATGCATCAGGACTATCCGTTCTATCCGCACGATGGACTCGATTTTGTTGATTGTCTCGTCCACCTTGACGATGCTCCCTTTGAAAGTGGTGCTTTGCGGGTCGTCCCGGGCAGCCATAAAGAGGGACCGCGGGAACACATCACGGGTGAAGGGACTGCTCCACATTTACCAACGGATAAGTTTCACCCGGATTTCATCGACTCAATCCCGATTCCAGCGAAAGCAGGCGACGTTATTTTCTTCAGCTACTGCCTCATCCACTGGTCCGAGGTCAATAGGACAGATCAATGGCGGAAAGCGGTTCGATTCGGGTATCACACACCTGAGATGCGTCCCGTCGGACGTGCGCCCGAAGAACCTTATAACAATATTATGGCAGGCGGGTTTAAAATGAACCCAACGTCTGAAGAAGTCATGGCTTAGAATGTATGAGGTTATAGACTGCCCCTTAAAGGTGATGGCGGGTTTGGATGAAGATTAAGAACTTAATTCGGTAATGTTAGGTTGTTTTATTAAACTTCATCAAACCTCGCCAGCGAAAATGTTATGATTTGTATCCTATTAAAACGTCTATTTGCGCTTTTCATGTTAGGTGGATGTCTGGTTTACGCAACCAAAGTTTCCGGACAAGAACTTTCACTGGCTGAACAAGTGTTTCAGAAGTACCAAGAACTGTTGCAACGCGAGGACATCCAAGAGGTGCTGCCCGACGTTCTGATTGAACTCAAGAAACCGAAAAATCAACCGTTTCTGACAACCGAGACGATAAACGCAGTGTTGGAGGATCCAGACATTCTCAAGCCCCTCATACCGGATGTTAGTGACGAATTTATAACACTCCTGAAAGCGGACGCTGACATCCAAACCTTGCTCAGCGATCCGGATGTTCAAATGCTCCTGCAAGATCCCGAAGCGATTGACGAACTCGCGAGCCTCCTTGAAATAGGAACCGCCACACTCGCACCGCTGATTTTTGACAGGTATCAAACCCTTTTTCAACGCCAAGATATTCGGGAATTGCTGCCTGATGTCCTCATAATACTTAAAACCCCAGAAACGCAGGAATTATTGCAACCTGCTACAATCAAACTGGTAGCAGAGGATCCAGACCTACTCAAAAGGATCGTTCCTGAGATCGAGGATAGATTCATACTGCTTCTCAAGGAAGACGCCGATGTTAAGGTGTTCATTAATGATCCAGATCTTCATATCTTGCTTCAGAACCCCGTTGAGATCGATGCACTTGCGACACTTCTCAGCGTCGAACCACCATTAATTGCTGTCAGCATAGTGCCTGCCTCAATCGAGTCCCCTAATGTCGGTGAACAGTTTAGTATCACTGTCGATGTTGCCGACGCTCAAAACGTAGCGGGGTACCAAGTATCACTTCAATTCGATCCGGATGCACTTCAATATATCTCATGGGAACAGGGAACTTACCTTCCCGGTGCCACCTATCCTATCCCCGATATTATTGGAACAGACGAGATAACTTTCGGAGCGACATCCGGTGTAGCAGCAGATGCCTCACAAGGCACTCTATTGACGATAACATTTGAAGTACTTGCCGCAAAAGCATCGACGCTTTCGTTAAGCGAGGTGATCCTTTCAAGTCCGATAGGAATAGCACTTCCCGTGGCAACTGAGGACGGTGAGATCGTTGAACCGCCAACACCGCCGTGGGATGTTAACAAAGACGGTGTTATCAATATTCTGGATTTGACTCTGGTAGCAGCGAATTTTGGGCAGACGGGAGATACCGCCGCTGACGTGAATGGGGACAGTGTAGTGAATATCTTAGACTTGACACTGGTTGCAAGCCATTTTGGGGAATAAGATGGAACGTTTTATATTAAAATCTGAAGATATGTTTACACTTGACAATATCTACCTATATACCACTGCAGGCGGGGTTTGAAACCTATACCACTGCAGGCGGGGTTTCAAACCCCGCCTGCAAAGCGGCTGTGTAAATCTTATTTAAAGCGGTCAACGGCGTTTCACGTGCCCCCAGGTGGTTGTGAGTTTCCCGCCCGGTTGAACCGCCAATCCACCGACAGTTCTCATAGCGAGACTCATTTCATCAACGTCAATGACGCGATCCCACATATAGACTTCACCGATGACGGCATTTAGCCACTGTCCATCCTCACGGTGTGCGATGAACACAGGACGATTGCCTTCCTCACAGGGTCCGTTGCCATTATCACCCGCTTCCGCGACGGGGTCTTTTTCCCCATTCACGTAAACGCGTACGCCCTCTTTCAACTTAAACGTACCGCATTGGTGGGTCCACTTGTCTTGGGGTGCAGTGCCAGCGGTGCTCGGTTCAGAAACACCTGATCCCGGACACGTCCAGACGGACATCCCGGCACCGAAGTTATCGTAGACGTAGAGTGCGAACTCCCACTGACCGCCAGCCCCTTTCATAACGATCGGTTGACGGGTCTGTCCATGTGCATCTGTGCCAGTCTTTATCGGTTTCACCCATGCACAGATGGTCATCCCCTTCTTAGCGTCAAAGTGGGAATCGATGTCTTTCCCTTGTCCCGCCATATCAATTTTGACGTAGGTTGCCTTACCATCAAATTGCATCGCTTTTTTGATACTTTCGTGCTTAGCATCCACCCATTTCGGCGCGCTTTTACTAAGTTCTGTATCGAAATTGTGGGGACCGTGGTCAGCGACCTTTTGCCCGGCTCCCTCATTCAGCGGCAGATACATCCAAAGCCCATCTTCAATATCCGCAGCATTCACGAGCAGCGTTGATACGGAAAACACTGCTATTAATCCGATAAAAAACATAATCTGACGCATTTTTTTTCTCCTCTGGTGTTATTAATTCGTTAGCGGCGTTTCATGTTACCCCAGGTAGTTGTGAGTTTACCGCCCGGTTGAACCGGTGTCAATCCACCAGTTGTGTTCATAGCAAGATTGATTTCATCAATATCAATGGCGCGCGCCCATATATAAACTTCAGCGATCACAGCATTTAGCCACTGTCCATCCTCACGATGGGCAATGTAGACAGGACGCTCACCCTCCTCACAGGGTCCGTTGCCGTTATCATCCGCCTGCGCGACGGGTTCTTCGTTTCCATCCACGTAAACGCGGACACCCTCTCCTAACTTAAATGTACCACATTGGTGGGTCCACTCACCTTGGGGGGCAGCACCAGGGGTGCTCGGTTCAGAAACACCTGACCCCGGACACGTCCAGACGGACATCCCGGCACCGAAGTCATCATAGACATAGAGTGCGAACTCCCACTGATTAGCACCACCTTTCATAACGACGGGCTGGCGGGTCTGCCCATGCGCATCTGTGCCAACGTCTATCGGTTTTACCCACGCACAAATTGTTAGCCCCTTTGTAGGGTCGAAATGTGAATCAATGTCATTCCCTTGTGTTGCCATATCAATCTTGACATAGTTCGATTTACCATCAAATTCCATCGCCTTTCCGATATTGCTATGGTCAGCATCTACCCATTTCGGAGCAGCTTCACTGAGTTCTGTTTCAAAATTGTGGGGACCGTAGTCGGTAACCTTTTCGCCCGCCCCTTCGTTGAGTGGCAGATACATCCAAAGTCCATCCTGAATATCCGCAGCGTTCGCTGAGAAAATCACCATAGCGAATACTGTTATCAATACGGTGGAAAGCATAACCTGACGCATTTTTTCCTCCTCTGGAATTCCTATGAATTCCGTAAACCCCATTCATTCCACTATTGAAAACGATTTTCAAACGCGGATACGAGGAATCGTGGCACGTAAGCCTCGGCAATAACCGTACAACTTGTGACAATAAATAAATGTTAAATTTAGACAGATTGTTACGGAAAGAGTTCAAGTTTTAATCGACAGTCCAGGAACCCTGAAACTGGATCCAAAACTTACAAGCGAAATAAAATAGGCGAGTTTTGTCTCAAGACTGTCTGTCAGACTACTTCTGACGCGCGGCGCGCGCTTGAGCAACTCGCAGTAGATTCTGTGTCTCAACCGCTTCCGGATTTAGGTGTAAAGACCTTTCAAAAGCCTTGATGGCTTTGAAGTACGCGCCCTGTTTTGTGTGGCACACACCGAGTTCGTGATACGCGGTCGCGTGCTTCGGATAGATTCGCGTGATTGTCGTAAACGCTTCTATTGCTTCCGCGAACTGTTCCATGTCCCGGTAGACATAGCCAAGCTGCATCAGCGCGTCGGGAAAATCGGGTTGCAGGCGCATTGCCTGTTTGAACGCAGCAATAGCTTCCGAAAACATGCTTTTATGTCTGTAAGCGAGACCGATCCCATAATGCGCGTAGATGAGCGTCGCATCATACGTCAGGGCTTTTTGGTATTCGGCGATGGCTTCATCAAGTCGTCCTGCAAGTCCATAGA
Source organism: Candidatus Poribacteria bacterium (assembly GCA_022821495.1). Lineage (GTDB taxonomy): Bacteria > Poribacteria > WGA-4E > WGA-4E > WGA-3G > WGA-3G. Next base: position 100,570 of record JAJEDN010000061.1, on the reverse strand, counting down.
CTCTGCCTAAATCAACATACGCCGCTGCCAAATCAGGGCGCAATTGAACCACACGTTTATAAGCCACAACCGCTTCAGTCAGTTTCCCCTGCATGACGTACACAGTGCCTAAATTATGATGCGCTTCAACCAACGTCGGTTTCAGTTCAACAGCCTGTTGATACGCCAACGCCGCCTCATGGAGTCTACCTGCTTGTTGGTAAGCCGTCCCTCTGTTGTTGTAATCCTGTGCAGTCGGCGAGACAGTCGATTTTGTGGGTGTCGCTTGTTTTTTTGCTGGCGTTTTTTCGTTACCCTGACATCCGCCAATCAGCCCTAAAATCATCAGAAAGAGGCATCCATACACTCGCAATTTCATTTCTCGGATGCTCCTTCGGTCACCTCTATCAGTTGATTCGCCTTGAGTTCTACATACCGATCTATTTCACCAGAGGGCCACACAATTTCAAGGTGTGCTACCCTCTCATTCTTCTTCAACCCGAAAGTCAGCACCGTCTCGCTTTGGGAACAGTAGCTGCTACCGGTGCGAACCATCTGCTGTTGAAGTCTATCATCCGACTTCACCCGAACCTTTGCCCCGATGCCATCGCTATTGCTGCGGGTGCCAACCGTTCTGACTCGAAGATAGTTATATGATGGCGTACTATCGTTGCGCAGAAGCCATATCTTGCCGTAATCTTCTTTAACACCGTTATTGCTTACAAGTAGATCAAGATCGCCGTCATTATCGTAATCACCATAAGCGCAGCCACGTCCGACACCCGGGCGTGTGAGTCCAACTTGCTTAGCGATGTCTTGAAACGTTCCATCACCTCTATTTCGGAACAGCGAAGGCATCTGCGCATACGGGGCATGCTGCTGGTAGCGCGACACTTCTGGTTCAATATGCCCATTTACAGCAAACAGATCCAGCGCACCATCTAAATCACAATCAAAAAACAGGAGTCCGAAAGTCAAAGACCTGAAACTTATGTTACCAATGTTCACACTATCGGCGACATCAGAGAAGTAGAGATCGTTCGATTTTGCGTAAAAGAATGCCGTCTTCTCATTGCTAAAATTGCCGATAGCGATTGCGGTGCTGCCGTTGTTATAGACATCCGCTGCGTCTATCCCCATGCTCCCGCGTGCCTTGCCTGTCTCACTGAAAGCGATCCCCATGACGAGGGCTTCATCGGTAAAAGTGCCATCCCCGTTATTCCGATAGAGGAAGTTCGGTTCAGTATCGTTCGCGACAGCAAGATCGAGCCAGCCATCACGGTTGTAATCCAAAAGGGTAACACCCAGCGACTTACCTATCGGGTTATGCAGTCCGGCTGCTGATGTTCTGTCAGTAAAAGTACCATCCCCCCGGTTGCGATAGAACCGACAGGATTGACCGGTATAAACGTTCGGTGTGCAATAGGTGCGAGGCGGCGGTGTTTCGCCTGCGATATTCACGACACACGGAATATCTGTTTCAGGTGTCCATTCGACGTAGTTGCAAACAAACAGATCTAACCAGCCGTCATTGTCGGCATCAAAGAAGGCAGCACTTGTTGACCAACTTGGATCGCCCACATTCGTGAATTCGGTAACATCGGTGAAAGTTTGATCGCCGTTATTTCGGAATAGCCGGTTTTCACCGACATTGGTAAAGTAAATATCAGGATCAGCATCGTTATCGTAATCAGCGATAGCGATGCCCATCCCATACATTGAAACATTTAGTGCTGCGGCTTCAGTAACATCAACAAATTTCCCGTTCCCAACATTTCGGTAGAGCCGAGGGGTATGTGTTGCATCCGCATGGGTCAAGTGCATTCCGTTTGCGAGTAGAATGTCTAAATGACCATCAGCATCGTAATCGAGAAAGGCACAACCTGCGCCCATCGTTTCCGGCATATACCGGTTGCCGGTTGCCCCAGTAAAGTGCTGAAATCCGATACCCGCTGCGTCAGTGACATCCGTAAATTTTACATCCGCTTTCGCAGCGAGGCATAGCCAGATAAGAACGAACGCAACAACAAAAGTCCGCATGCTGTTTTTTGTAAACAATGGTTCGCGAGAAATTAGGCTTTGTAGAACTCGACTGTTGTTCCAGCCATATCCTCGACCTTTTCTATCAATCTCTGCCGTTCGCCGTCTTCCATGCCGATAAAATTATTTGCGATGTCAATTTTCTCTTGCATCTGCTCGGCGTTGTCTGGTCCCGTAACAAGTGTGCTGACCGGTAGTGACCAGACGAACCGGACTGCTTCGGAGACGCTGACACGATTCGGGACGACTTTTGGATTTGTGCCGTGCCGCCCGTGTTGTGTACCCCCAAAGAATCCACCGTTCGCCAGTGCTTTCATCCCAATCACACCGATATCCCGCTCTACGAGGGTCGGCACGATTCTTTCAATAAAACTCTCGTAACTCACATCCACAAGGTTCATTGACAATTGGCAAGCATCGAAAATATCGGATTTTTCAAGGACGCGTTGATGCGCATCAGGACTTGAATGCCCTGTGAACCCGATGTACCGTGTTTTGCCGGTCGCCTTCGCCTCCAGCATCACCTCAAAAATACCGTTTTCAATGCGTTCATCTACATCCGCGGGATTCCGCACCGCATGTACTTGCCAGAGATCAAGCCTATCTGTATTGAGGCGTGTGAGGGAACCTTCAAGGTGTTTCCATGCCTCATTCGCGTCCCGCGCTGTGGTTTTCGTCATAAGGAACACATCATCACGATATTTTGGTATAAGTAGTTTTCCCAAGCGGCTTTCGCTACCACCATTTTGGTAAGATTCTGCGGTATCAAAGAAACGTACACCGCCTTCCAAGGCGGTTTCGATTGTTTTTAGCGCTTCTTTTTCTTCCATATCTCCGATATGCCATCCGCCGACCCCAAGCATCGTTACAGCCTCGCCTGTGCGTCCGAATTTCCGTGTCGGTAAGAGCGTGCCAAGACGGTCACTGTGGCTATTTACTTCATCACCTTCCGCGCATGCAGAAGATAAAAGAATGCCGGTTGTCAAACCCGCGAGCGATTTTAGAAAAGCACGTCGATCAATCATGATTTATACCTCCGTTATTTTCCTATAGGTATTTTAAATAACTTTGAATTTTTTGTCAAGCATTTTGTACGGTTTTCAGTTACCAGTTTTCAGTTACCAGTTAATCTGAATAGCGGATGCAGCCGATTGTGCAGATTTCACAGATTTTGGGGCGCGATTCCGAGGCTCCTACAGGCAGAGGGCATTGACGTAATTTTTCTTGATTTAAGCAGCAGTTTGTGGCTATAATAGTCTGGCAATGCAGTATAACCTTGAACTTTGAACTTTTCAAATACACACAAGTTGAAGAATTATGGAAAACGTTTTACACAAGAAGATCCCTGATAAACTCGTCGTGCTTACCTTTGATGACGGTTGCAAGTCGCAGGCAACTTTCGTTGCTCCCCTGCTCAAATCTTACGGATTTGGAGCGACTTTCTACATTACGGAAGGTTTGAACTTCCTGACGAATAAAGAAGCCTATATGACATGGGAAGAGGCACGTGGACTCCATGACGCGGGTTTCGAGATCGGTAATCATACGCGCCACCACCGAAATGTCACGCAGCAGCCCGCGGCGGAACTACGCGCGGATCTTGAACATATTGATGCCCAATGCGAGGCTTACGGTATCTCACAGCCAACAACGTTCTGCTATCCGGGTTATAGCCACGATGAAGCGTCTGCTGCGGTGCTTGCTGAACACGGTTTTGATTTTGCCAGACGCGGCGTTGCGCCAGAATTCCCTTATGACGGTGAAGGTGGGCGCGGACCTGCTTATAATCCTACCCAACACCATCCCCTCTTGATCCCGACAACAGGTGCCTCCGGTCCGCATTGGAGCTTTGAGGATTTCACGTGGGCACTCGCCGAAGCGAAGGACGGGAATATCGCTGTTCTGACATTCCATGGCGTGCCAGATATTGAACATCCATGGGTGCACACGGAACCCGCGCAATTTGAAGCGTATATGGCGTACCTCGCTGAAAATGATTATAACGTCATCTCGCTCGCGGATCTCACTGATTATGTGGATCCGAAGACTTCGTGAGGCGTTAGGATGTTCGCGGGATAAATAAAAACAAAAAGATTTGACCTTTATTTGGATGTGTGATATAATATCTATTGCGTTGCTGGTAGAGGAAGTCCGTCGCTGCTCGCCACTTTAGTGGACGGAGTCGGTGAAAAAGAATAAAAGGAAATAGAGTGGGTCGGTTTTATGCCTCTGCCTGCTTATCTTCATAAACTATGCTAAGACAATTCACAAATAATTTAACGCGATGGGATAGGTTGCTGTTTGATCGTATTTTCGGTTGGGGCAATGAACGCATCATCCTTAACCGTTTATTTCGTTTGATCTCGTGGAGTGCTAACGGATGGTTCTACCCATTTTTAGGACTCTACATATATCTAATCTCCAGTCCCACCATTAGCAAACCCTTTCTTTGGTCAGCAGCAATCGCGTTCGTCCTCGAGAGACTGTTATATCACCTGATTAAGCAGTCGATGAAGCGGGACCGTCCGTGTGAACGGATTGTGGATGTCGAATTTCGAGTCCGTCCACCGGATCAATTCAGTTTCCCATCAGGGCACACCGCCTCGGCTTTTCTGGTGATGACTCTCTTGGCAAGTTTCTTCCCAATGCTACGGATCCCAATGTTTCTCTGGGCAGCTACAGTCGGTATTGCCCGCGTATATCTCGGTGTCCATTATCCGACCGATGTGCTCGCGGGTGCGATTCTCGGAATTGTCACGGCGCGAATCGGTATATGGTTCATCATGTAGCCGAAAACATCTCTTTAGTAAAATCCGAAAATACATTCACATTTATTCTCGTTACAGACTATATACAAGTTTTCTCAAAATCTCTTGTTGTGTTTCTGCCAAAGTGTTTGCGCGTCCACTTTGTGTCTATCACGGCTTGTTGTCGCTTCATTCGTTGTGTCTATAGACTGAAATAGCAGTTGATAAAGGGTTTACTTCATCAATCCTGCTAAAGCATGTTCTTGGCTATCCCCTTTCATATCTCAACCGAACTATACTTGCATTGCAATTTCCATGCGTCCGAAACAAAATTTCGCATAAAATGGAGGTTTGTTCATGAAAATAGTGTTCTCTTCGCTTATCGTGTTCCTCGTTTTTCCAATGCTATTTTTCTCAAACGCCTTCGCGCAAGAATATATGAAAGATTATTTGCCCGAAGGTGCCAAGGTCCGGGTCCGCAAGGGATCTGTGTATGATATTGTATTCTTTCCTGACAGCACGAAACTTGCTGTAGCGAGTTCAATAGGTGTTTGGATCTATGATAAAGACACTGGAAAAGAGTTGGATTTACTCACAGGTCATACAGAGGAAGTTTCTTCAGTCGCATTCAGTCCAAACGGCAGCCTGCTTGTGAGTGGTAGTCACGACAACACTATACGAATATGGGACACACGGACAAATAAACTCAAGGCAACACTCACGGGCCACACTGGAAGTGTTTATTCAGTAGCCTTCAGTCCAGATGGTCAGACACTCGCGAGTGGCGGCTACGATCAAACTATTCGGTTGTGGGATGTCCATATAAGCAAACTCAAGGCAACACTCACGGGACATACTGGGAGCGTATATTCAGTGGCGTTCAGTCCAGATGGACGGATACTCGCGAGTGGCAGCAGGGACGAATGTATTCGGTTTTGGGATGTGAAGACTGGCGAATTACGACGAACTATTGCTGGACATGTGGAGAGAGTTTCTGGTGTTATTTTTTCGCCTGATGGCGAGAAACTTGCGAGTTACGGTTATGATGAAAAAATTAATGTGTGGGATGCCAATACGGGTGAATTCCTGATGTCTCTTGAACCAAATTATGAAAGTGTCACTTCCGGTTCAAAGCGTATCTATTCGATTGCCTTTTCTCCAGACGGTGAAGTCCTTATATATGGCAGCAGTGATGGAAAGATTCGAGTATCGGCTATCAACAGCAAACAGGAAAAAATGACCTTCGGCGGAAATGCGGATAGCACTTATTGGGTGTCAGTGAGTCCTGATGGAAAAACACTCGCAAGTTACAACTCTGATGATACGGTCCGTATTCTGGATAGTGCAACCGGCACGCCTCTGCAAATTATTACTGGACACACCAGAACTATAATTAGGTTTATACTGTATTCCTCACACGGACGAACGGTCGCATGTTTGTCGATTACAGGTGATTTTCAGTTGTGGGATCCACACACAACCACACTTATAAAATCTTTTGACATTGGATTAAGCAGAATATCCTGTGCTGCCTATTCCCCAGATAATGTGACGTTCGCCTGTGGCAACGACGCGGGGACTTTGGTTATATTTGATGTAGATACGGGTGAACGGAATCATACCATCGTGGATGCGCACACGGATCGCATTACATCAGTCGCTTTCAGTTCTGATGGCAGTACACTCGCAAGTTGCGGTCATGACGAAGTCATTTACTTGTGGAATGTTCACACAGCGGACTTAAAAGATGTACTTGTGGGTCACGAACAAAACGTTCACGGTTTGGCATTCTCTCCATCTGGAGAGATTCTTGCAAGTGCAAGTAGCAATGGCACAATCCGCTTATGGGATGTTAACACCCGTGAAACCGTAAAAACGATCGCTGTCTTTGGTGATGGGATTGATAAGGTAGTATTCTCTCCGTCTGGAGATATGCTTGTGGGTTCATCAAGGCGGAATAGCCCAATTGCGTTTTGGGATGTTAACACCGGCGAACATTTAAAATCTATCACGCCTCAGCAAACTACGCATGCTATCGCCTTTTCGCCAGATGGAGGGATATTAGCGAGTTCACATCGGGAGGGAATCAACCTTTGGGATGTGAGGACTGGAGAACTGACGGAAACATTCACCGGACATACTGATTATATTTACCCAATTGCTTTTTCGCCAGATGGTAAGACGCTAATTAGTGGGAGTTATGATCGCACGATGATTTTTTGGGACATTAATCCATAGTAAGGTTTTTAAACATAGGATCATTCAGTTTTAGGTGTTTTGGTTTCCGTTTGGATTGAAAGATCGCGAGCACAGCTCGCTCCTACAGCAGAACTCAATGACCCTATCAATCGTTTCAAAGGAGTTGCCCTTCATGCGTAAAACGAGTCTGTTTAACTGGATGTTGCTTGTATTTTGTGTAACACATTTAAATTTTACGCCAAATGCTTTCTCCGAAGAATATACGCAATGGGGTTTACCGACAGGTGCTAAAACACGCTTCGGGAAAGGCAAAATATTTGATATCAAGTATTTTCCAGATGGTAATAAAATCGCCGTGGCAACAGCCGTTGGCACTTGGATATATGATGTGCAGACAGGCACAGAAATTGATCTGCTACCTGCACAAACTGGATATGTCAGATCCGTGGCTTTTAGTCCGGATGGCAAACTATTTGCCACAGGAGATAATGATGGCAGAATCAAATTATGGGATACACAGACGGGTGAGAATAAAGCGACCCTCGTTGGACATGGCAACGATGTGAAATCAGTTACGTTCAGTCCTAAAGATCAGATGCTCGCCAGTGGTAGTTACGACAGGACGATTCAGTTATGGGATATCAACACCGGCGAGCCGCTAAAAACGCTCAAGGGACATGGCGGCGGTGTGTATTGCGTGGCATATTCTCCGGATGGCGAGATAATTGCAAGTGGTGCCAGGGATAGTACATTAAAGTTTTGGAGTGCATCTACAGGTGAACAACTGACGACTATTTTCGTGCAAGATACTTGGGTAGAAACTGTGGTGTTTTCCTCGGATGGCAAAATTGTTGCATGTGCAGGCAACGAAGGTAGAATATACATTTATGATGTTGCTACAGGAGAACGTTTGAAAACGCTTATTGGACATGACAGGTATATTAATTCCGTTGCCTTCGCGCCTGACGGTCAGATCCTCGCGAGTGCAAGTCATGATAGTACAATTCGACTTTGGGATGTCAACACCGGCACCCTTCTTAAAACACTATACCATCAAAAGATCGTCACAACAATCGCATATTCCCCAGATGGGAAAACACTTGTCAGTGGAAGTTACAGCACAATACGGTTCTGGGACAGTACCAACGGAGACCTCTTAAAAACCATCACTGGACATACTTCTCGGATCCAGTCGGTTGCATACGCTCCGGATGGCAACACACTTGCCTGTGGTGCCGTAGATAAGCTCCAACTGCGGGATTTACACACGGGTGAACTCCTCAAAACTTTCACGGGTTCTCTCACTTATTTCTATTCTGTAGCTTATTCCCCGGATGGGCAAACAATCGCAAGTGGACGTAGACTTACATCAGTGAGCAAAATTCGCCTGTGGGATGTACGAACCGGACGGTTCATGGGAAGTTTCGCGGACGGTAAATCTTATGTTATCTCCGTCGCCTATTCTCCAGATGGCGGTGTATTTACTACTGGACACCGCGACGGTAGCATTCGGTTATGGGAGGTTCGCACTGGCGAACAACACCTGATTGGCGACCTGTTAAGGACTCTTAATGCACATACACAATCTGTGAACGCTATTGCATTTTCGCCGGATGGTAGCAAGTTCGCCAGTGGCAGTTCCGACAATACTATTATGTTATGGGATGCCAACACCGGCAAACAGTTGAAAACGCTTACTGGACATTCAGATCATGTTTATGACATTGTATTTTCTCCGGATGGCAGGACTCTTGTCAGCGGTGGCGAAGATGATATCATCCGGGTGTGGAATGTGGAAACTGGCGAATTGCGGTTTCCTCCAATCCTGCATTCCGTTGATGTCACCTCCTTAGCGTTTTCACCGGACGGCAGCCTTTTTGCAAGCGGAAGTTACAACGCCAGCGTTCACCTTTGGGATTCACAAACAGGAAAAACCATACACACCTTTGTTGGGCATACGATGCAAGTCGCTGATATTGCGTTTTCTCCAGATGGTGAAACGCTTGCAAGCAGTAGTCACGACGGCACGGTTCTGTTGTGGGACATGACGACGTCGGCTGCTAATCAGTAGTGTGTAGTGTCTTCGGTTTTAAAGTGCATCCGGGGATGTGTATAGAATAGTGCACTGTGTCAACAACTTTGCGTTATAGTTAAGTGCTGGTTCGGTTAGGAATGCAGGTCGCATTTGGATTTTTGCTGGGGTATTTCTGCGGATTTCTTCAAGTACACCGCGATGCACTTCGCATCTGGGCGTGTAAGCCGCAAAAAACCGAACCTACCGGGCCGGGGGTGAGGGTAACTTTATGAAAATAGTACTTTCTTTTTTCACGCTCCTTGCTGCTGCGCTATGTCTTTCAAATGTGTTCGCGCAGGTGTATACACAAAAACACTTACCGGAAGGCGCAAAAGCGCGTATCGGTAAAGGCGGCGTTTATGAACTCGCTTACTCCGCGGACAGCACGCAGCTTGCTGCGGCAAGCACAATAGGTATATGGATCTACGATGCGCGAACAGGTGAAGTCCTCAGACTGCTCACGGGACATACGTACTATGTTAGGTGCGTTGCTTTCAGTCCAGATGGTAGAACACTTGCGAGTGGGAGTTATGATAAGACTATTCGGTTGTGGAATATCCGCACCGGCACCCACTTGAAAACGATCACAGAACACACGGGTTCGGTCTACGACCTTGTATTTTCGCCGGATGGCACCATGCTCATCAGTGGAAGTAGCGACAATACAATCCGCGTGTGGGATGTGAGCACTGGCGAACGGTTGTCTGACCCAATACAGCACACTGGCACCGTAACTTCCCTTGTCTATTCGCCCGACAAGCGTGTGCTTGCCAGTGGAAATTCTAACAGCAGGATTTATCTCCGAGACGCACAGACAGGTGAAGATTTACATATTTTCATCGGACATACGTCAAATGTTGGGTGTATTGCATATTCACCGGACGGGAAGACGTTTGCCAGTGGAAGTTATGATGGTACGGTTCTCTTGTGGGATTTAACACAGTTTAGTTTCAATCAGTAGCGTGTTATATTAACGCAAGTTGCTACGGACACAATTTTAGGGATGAGGTTTCCTGACGCATAAGCACAACCTAACAGGATATGCTACAAGTGGTAACTTGGGTTATATTATGGAGAGGTCCTATGAAAGCAGCAATTTTTTTATACACTATCTTCATTTTGTTATTTACTACAGGATGCGAAGTTCTGTTCCAAGAAGACCCAATAGAATTCCCGGATATCTTTGATGCTATTGACAATGCAGCCCGCGCGATGAAACAGCAAAACGCTAAAGAACTTCCCGCAGTAAAGGTAGACGTACCGCCAATTATTGACGGGGCACTTAACGATATTGCTTGGCAAAATGCCCCGCAAGGGACAAACTTCACCGATAGAAGTGCGGGTGGCGCACCTGCTGAGGACCAATCCACCATCATGATGGTTTATACAGATACAGCGATTTATGTTGCCGGGTACTTTTTCGATAGCCAACCCAATGGCATCGTCGCACGTCAGGTTGAAGATCAGATCCGACCTTTCAGGGAAGATTGGATCTCCTTTACGATTGATCCGCTGCACACGCATCAATTCGCAGATCGCATTTTCTTTATCGCGAATCCGATCGGCAGCAAGTTTGTAAGTCATCCGCCACCCTTTGCGGACCCTGCTGAAGTATCTCAGATGTGGAAAGCCGCGGCGAGTATTGTTGACGACGGATGGATCGTAGAAATGGAGATTCCATGGAAAATGTTGGATTACCCTGAGACGACTGAACCGATTGATATCGGGATTAACTTCGATCGCGGACACCATAGAACAGGTGCGAATTCTTGGTGGTCGAAAGTAGATTTCGTTGAAGATAACAGGGTTGATGGACATTGGGTGGATGTGTTACCACCGCCGAAGTCGTCACTGATGCAAGATAATCAATAGACAACCTCTACAACTACTTTATCCACTTGATACAGACGAGACTTTGACAAGGAAGCAGACTATGAAAAACATTTTTTTGCTCACGGTTCCGGTAATTCTCATGCTCTTACCGTGGCTGTCTGCCAGTTTTGCTCAAAATTACATCCCAGGCTACCTTCCTGAAGGTGCTATTGCACGGTTCGGGAAAGGTTATCCCTATGATTTTGGGTATTTTCCGGATGGCACGCGGCTTGCTGTAGGGAGCACCATAGGCATCTGGATCTACGATACACGGACGGGTGAAGAACTCGACCTGCTCACAGGGCATACATATTATGTCAGTAATGTCGTTTTTAGTCCTGATGGCAAGAGATTCGCGAGTATGAGCCGTTGGAACGACCGCACCATCCGTTTATGGGACGGTGCCACCGGTGAACTGAAGGCAGTGCTTATAGGACACGCAGGCGATATTAATAACATCGTTTTCAACGCTGACGGGAAAACCCTTGCGAGCGCGAGCGACGACGCAACTATCTGTTTATGGGATGGTGTCACTGGCGAGTTGGAGACAACACTCACAGATCACACGGGTCAGGTTAAAGTGTTAGCGTTCAGCCCCGATGGCAGTAGACTCGCAAGTGGTGGTGCCGACGAGGTCATCCGGCTTTGGGATGTCGCTACAGGTGAACTCCTGCTAACGTTTGCAGCACACGCGAATTCTGTTGATACCTTGATGTATTCTCCAGATGGGGAACAAATTGCCAGTCACGGTGGAGACGGCAACGTTTGCCTCTGGAACGCTCAGACGGGTGAATTTCTGCATCTCCTCAGCGATCATGAAAAAGATGTTTCTGCTATTGACTTTTCAAAAGAAAGTGAAGTGCTTGCGACTGCGAGTTACGATGGAACAATCCGATTGTGGAACACACAGACTGGAGCGCATCTGAAAACTGTCAATACGGGTACAACACCGTATAGTCTTTATAGTATGTACTACGCCCCGGATGGCAGCACTTATGTCTGTGATGACGATGAGGCGGGAAAAATTCTACTCTATGATGCTAACACCGACCAACTTTTACGGGCCTTCAAATTGCCCAGCAGCGGTGTGGGTGACATGCGATATTCTCCCGATGGGCAGACGCTTGTGGGTTCCGATCAATTTGGGCTGCATTTTTGGGATGTGGACACTGGACAATTGTTGCAAACCATCCCTGGCTACTCGGATGTCATTGATGCCGTGGTCTACTCTCCAGATGGACGCACATTGGTGAGTTTAGCCGGGGTCCTCCGTTTTTGGGATGTTGAGACCGGAAAACTCATACGAACCCTCACAGCTGAAAGTTCAGTCCGTTCAATCGCGTATTCGTCCGACGGACAGATACTTGCGTGCGGCACCCGCGACAACACGATCCTGTTATGGAACGTCAGCAGATGGCAGCAGATAACAACGCTTGAAGGGCATGCGAAAGGCATCTCATCGGTAGCCTTCAGTCCCAACGGGCAAATACTCGCGAGTGGGAGCTGGGATAGGACAATCCACTTGTGGAACCCGCATACCGGAGAGCTCTTAGGAACCCTTACCGGACATTCATCCAGTATTAACGCTGTGACTTTCTCGCCAAATGGGGGGACACTTGCGAGTGGTGATGATAGTGGAACAATCCGTTTTTGGAACGTGGATACTGGTGAACTCCTAAAAACTATTGATACTGAGGCGGATACAATCAATGCTGTGGTATATTCGCCGGATGGCAAGACGTTAGCGAGTACAAGCAACAACGGTGATGCCGGTATTGGGTTTTGGGACGTGGCTACTGGACAACTCCTAAAAACTATTACCGCGGAAGCGGGTGCGTATGCTGTCGTGTACTCACCAGATGGAAGTACGCTGGCGAGTGGTGGTTTGGGTGAAGTCTCTGTTTGGGACGCTGCAACTGGCGAACGCTTGAAAACCTTTACCGGGCATATTGAAGACCCCGTCTATTCTGTAGCCTATTCTCCAGATGGACGGACGCTCGTGAGTGGGTGCCGAGATAGCACCATAATTTTGTGGGATTTAAAAAAATGAAAATGCTGAACCTATTATTGATAATTTTACCGCTGATTTCTGGACTCTGTTTATTATCAAATGCCTTTGCGCAAACGAATGCCTTGTTGGGGTTGCCACCCGGTGCCACAAATCGCATCGGAAAAGGCAGGGTGAATGCGATAAAGTATTTTCCGGACGGCACGAAGCTCGCTGTTGCGAGTACCATAGGCATCTGGATCTACGATGTGCAGACCGGTGAACCGCTTGATCTACTCACGGGACATACGGGTCCCATCAATTCCATAGCGTTTAGCCCTGACGGTGAAACGTTTGCGACTGCAAGTGATGATAACACCGCTTGGGTGTGGGATGCCAACACCGGCGAACACAAAGTCAGTATCGTAGGACATGGGGATGATGTCAATGCGGTAGCGTTCTCTCCCGATGGTGAAATACTCGCCACCGGCAGTGACGACGACACGATTGGTCTGTGGAATCCACGCACGGGGGAACAGATAGCGCGACTTGAAGGGCATACGGAGCACGTTTATTCGGTAGCGTTTTCTCCAGACGGGGCAGTCCTTGCCAGTAGTGCAGCGTGGGGGGATAACGGCATTCGGTTTTGGAACCCGCGGACTGCGAAACCCCTAAACATCTCCATTGAGAACACGGATTGGGTAGAACGTGTTGTATACGCACCCGATGGCAGCATGCTTGTGAGTGGAGATACTGATTGCACCATCCGTTTTTGGGATCTCGGTACCGGTGAACTTTTGAAAGCGCGCGAGACAGATGGTACAGGTAAAATTAACGCCGTGGTGTTCGCTCCGGACGGGCGGACGCTCGCCAGTGCAAGTAGTGACAATCTCGTCAGTTTTTGGGATGCTGCCACTGGCAACCCCTTAAAAACACTTGAACATGATGCAACGGTTATCTCTGTGGCGTATTCGCCGGATGGAAAGACAGTCGCCAGTGCGAGTGAAGATGGTAAGATTCAGTTTTGGGACGTTGCCAGCAGCAAACGCTTAAAAACCATCAAAGGACACGCATTTCACGTCTTTTCTCTCGCATATTCTCCGGATGGTAGCACACTTGTAAGTGGGAACCGTGGGAACCTATCTAAAATCAACTTCTGGAATCTGGAAACCGGGGAACACCTGAAAACCATTAGCGTTCAGCCGGAACACTTCCAGTCGGAAAACGTCCATTCGGTAGCGTATTCACCGGATGGAAAGACAGTCGCCAGTGCCAATGCCGCGAAAGCTCGCCTATGGGATGTAGAAACCGGACGGTTCCTCGGAACCTTTTCTGGACATAAAGGCCTGATTTCTTCCGTTGCTTTTTCACCCAACGGTAGGATGCTGGCGAGCGGTAGTCACGATAATACAGTCGGCTTGTGGGAGATCCGGGTTGGTGAACTGTACCGCATCGGTGATTTGTTGCGAATCCTTGCAGGACATACAGAAGATGTCGCTTCTGTGGCGTTCTCACCCGATGGCGGCACACTCGCGAGTGGAAGTCACGATGACACAATCCGTTTGTGGGATGTTCAGACTGGGGATCTCTTAGAAACGCTTGTCGGTCACACGGGGAACGTTTATACTGTGGTGTATTCGCCGGATGGTAGCATAATAGCGAGTGGCAGTTGGGATGGCACAGTCTGCTTGTGGGACAGCCAAACAAGCGAACTGTTGCAAACGCTCAAAGGGCATACGCGGAATGTTGCTTCTGCGGCATTTTCACCGGATGGTGGCACCCTTGCCTGTGGAAACGATGACACGATTCATCTTTGGGACGTGCAGACCGGAACACGCCTACACTCGCTTACAGGGCACACGGATTTGGTGGACAATCTCATGTATGCACCGGACGGCAAGCGGCTTGCGAGTGGAAGTCGTGATGGTACGATTCTCTTATGGGAACTCGCAAAGTCCGTTGCTGATCGTTAAATTCATATCACAACCAACAACCTTTGTTAATTGGTTATGAGAGAACTCTGAGTATCCCGTGTTACTTTTTAAACCGTTTGCCGAAAAAGCCTCCTCTTTAAATTAAAACCACTTATAATAAACTACCCTCGATTAAATTTCACTTTTTTTTCAAATTATGACAATCCTGCACCCTACGCACCCCAAAATCGTGTCACTAATAATTACGGGTCTAAATCGGTTTTGGGAGGTCTCTGATGGAAAAAGACGATGTTGAACTGATCCAGCGTGTATTGTCAGGACATTGATCAAGTAATCGCGCAATTCATTGTGCTTTTTATATCTATGCCAAACCTTGGACAATTTTTTTTGAATTAAATGTGATAGGTTGGGTTAAAAAGTACGCCCAAGGTATTTTTCTAACCCAAATTTTTCTATATCCCTGTCGCACCGCAAACGCTAAAATCCAACGCGAAGACGGCTACTTCTACGGCAAAATTAACGACCAGATTTTCAAAAACAACCGAGAGGAATATAAAGATGGATAGACTATTCGGGCGCGTCTGCTCACAAAAATTTCACACGAAACCGAGGAGGTAAAATGTTCTGGAATGCAATCAAAAAACACTATGATGCGGGTTCTGCTCACCAATTTCTGCTCCATTTTAATGTAAATGATTTGCTATACGACGATGTTTACGGTTATTTGCGCACTACGGACTATCTTATGGCGCAGCTCGACCTATTAGGTTGTCAACTCGTTCTCGGATATAATGCTTCGGAAGGCATCCATTTCCCAAAAATTGGGCAATGGCGAAACACCCAAAGAGCACTTGAAATCTTCCCCCAATACAATAAAACAGGCGTTTTTCATTTTCAGAGTACGGCAACATGGCTTCAAACCCTTCAACGCCTTAGAGAGGTCGAAGGCGTTAATCTCGCCGAACAGGACGTAGATCCGCGGCTGGCACGTCGCAGGATTAACGCCGATTTGGCGTTTGACAAAGAACATGAAGATCCATTCGTGGTGATGGACGCTTCGCCTTCCGCGGAATTCCGAAGAAAACTAAACCGTCTTTTGCGGCAAAGAAGAACAAGAATTGGGTTGGTAATTAACGCCCTGGAGATGCTCACACCGAACGATCCATCATTGAACGAGGTCGCCAAAGATGAAGTCCAACTCTTGTTTGGCCAAATCCAATATTGGGCATCTGACCTTGATATCCGAAGGCATAAGCACGTCATCCTGCTCGTTACGCACAATGTATCCGATGTACACCCGAATTTTACCGTGAATCCTGAGATCCCTGTGATAGAAATTCCGTTTCCGAACTATGACGAACGTCTAAAGTTTATTGAACAACTCCACGACATCTCGGACGGTTCCTCACAGATGCGTAAAACCTTGGGTAATCATCGCGAGCGGGAAACCTTTGCACGAGAAACAGTTGGCTTAAACCTACTCGGTGTCCACGATGTGGTGCAACAAGCAGAATCTACCCAACAGAAAGCAGGCGGTGAAGCCTTATTCAGGTACCGAGCCGACAGTATTAGGACCTTCAGCCGCGGTGTCCTTGAACTCGGTGAAACGCAGAGAGGTCCCGCTGACGACGGTTGGTACGTCATGCGAATCATTCGGGATATCGCGGATGGTATGAAAAACCGGGATCTACGACGCGTGCCGCGCGGTATGCTCCTCCTCGGTCCCGCCGGCACCAGTAAAGAACACACTGCAAGGGTACTCGCAGGTGAAGCGAATATGACGCTTGTCCGACTCCGCTACGCCAATCAGATGGGCGAAGTCACAATAAACATCAATCAAGGTGGAAACACCTATGAACGGAACCTGAACGCAGGACTCAATTTTATCCGCGGCATTGCGCCAACAGTCGTCTTTATGGATGGCATTGAGCAGGCATCACCACACACCACGATGAATTCAGAGGATCACGAACAGGCGTTTCCGCGCGCACTCGTGAATGCTATAAGCGATATATCGTTGCACGGTCAAGTGATATGGGTGGGTGCGTCACAACGCCCCGACTTAATGCCACCTATTTTCCGACGGTACGGCATTTTCGACACCAAATTGATCATGCTACCGCCTACTGGCGGTGGTCGAATGGCGATTTTAAGAATATTCTGTCAAGGACAGACATCGGGCAACATCAATTTCCAAGCACTTGTCGGCGGTGAAGAAACAGACGGGTTAACCTGGCGGGATCTGCTCTTGATTGTTCAACGTGCGCATAATACTGCGAGACGCAGCGGTCGCGATACCTTCACAGAAGGCGAACTCCACCAATCACTAAACGACTTCGTACCAGATTATTCACGGGAAATGCAAATCTTCATGGGGCTATTAGCATTGCGAGAAGCGAATTCACGCATGATGATCCCAGACGGATTGTTGCCAGAATATCAAGAATTCGTGGATGGAAATCGGGTTGATAAAACGGGCATTAACAAACGTTTAATGGAACTCAGCAATCAACTCGGCTTGCGGAATTGATGCATAAAAACAAAATGATTAAGAGAACTAATTATGAAAAATCTGCGTCTGTTTTCCTTTCTGATAATCTCTGTTTCTCTGCTGTCATTCTCAAACACTTTTGCGCAACGATACACCCGATGGAATTTGCCGCAAGGCGCCATCGCGCGTTTGGGGAAAGGCAAGATTAATGAGATTAAATATTCACCCGATGGCAATACAATCGCAGTGGCGAGCAGTATCGGGGTTTGGCTCTACAATGCCCACACCGGTGCGGAATTAGCACTGATGCGGGGACATACACGTAACGTCTACTGTGTCGCCTTCAGTCCGGATGGACAAACGCTTGCCAGCGGGAGTAGCGACAACACAATTCGCTTGTGGGATACAAAGACCCGAAAACGCAAGGCTACTTTCGCTGGACACACACGCCGAGTGAGATCCGTTGCTTTCAGCCCTGATGGCAGCAGCCTCGCAAGTACGAGTGAGGACGATACAGTCCGTTTGTGGAACCTTCACACGAAAAGACTCAAGCGGACCCTCACTGGACATACAGATGTTGGACGAACAATCGCATTCAGTCCGGATGGCAAGACGCTTGCGAGTGGGAGTGAGGACAGCACAATCTTGTTATGGGATGTCCATACCGGACAGGTTTTGAAAACTTTAACAGGTCACAAGCGCGCTGTAACCACTATCGCTTTCAGCCCGAATGGGCAAACCCTCGTCAGTGGTTGTGACGACAGCACAATCGGCGTGTGGAACGCAGGCACAGGAGAACAGATACGGAACCTCGTAGGACACACGTGGCACGTTGTATCGATCGTCTTTTCACCGGACGGCGAGGCACTCGTCAGCGCGAGTTGGGATAACGCGCTCCATCTATGGAATCCGGACACCGGCAAACTCCTACGAAGACTTAAAGCGCACACGGATCCTGTTGTTTCAGCGACGTATTCGCCAAACGGAAAAACGCTCGTGAGCGGAAGTCACGATGGCACGATTCGATTGTGGGATACGCAGACGTGGGAAGCAAAAAATACCATCGCTGGACATACAGCGGACGTCAAGGCAGTCGCATTTTCACCGAACGGTGAGACAATCGCGAGTGGGAATACGAAGCAGACGATCCATTTATGGGATGCCAAGACTGGTGAACAGAAAAACACACTCACCGGACACGGTTGGACGGTTGCCGCTGTCGCTTTTAGTCCGGACGGCAGCACGCTTGCGAGCGGCAGCTGGGACAATACCATCCGCTTGTGGGACGCAGAGACAGGGCAGCACAAGCAAACACTGAGTGAACATTGGGATTACGTTGTGACGTTGGCTTATTCGCCGGATGGAAACAGACTCGCGAGTGGGAGCAACGATGATACCGTCCGTCTGTGGGACGCAAAAACTGGCGACCCCTTGCATATCCTCAAAGGGCATACTGGAGATGTCAGGGCAGTCGCATTTTCACCCGATGGTAGAACACTTGCAAGCGGCGATGGAACTGATAACGAAATCCGTTTATGGGACGGACGCGCCGGCAGACACAAACGAACGCTTGAGGGACATAAAAGCGATATTACAGGACTCGCTTTTAGTCCGGACGGCAGCACACTCGCCAGTGCTTGTAATGATAGGACAGTAGGGCTGTGGAATGCATACACCGGACGGAACGCGCAGATGCTCAAAGGGCATACGATTTATGTCCTAACGGTCGCGTTTTCGCCGGATGGTGACACGCTTGCGAGTGCAAGTTGGGACATGATGATCCGTTTGTGGGACCCAGAAACAGGGAGACCGAAATCAGGTCTGATT
The DNA here is from genome assembly GCA_022821495.1 of Candidatus Poribacteria bacterium. Classification (GTDB taxonomy): domain Bacteria; phylum Poribacteria; class WGA-4E; order WGA-4E; family WGA-3G; genus WGA-3G. The sequence continues at coordinate 81,420 of JAJEDN010000061.1, read as the reverse complement.
GGACATACAGGGTACGTTTTATCGGTAGCGTATTCACCCGACGGACAAACGCTTGCCAGCGGGAGCACCGATGGCACAGTGCTTTTATGGGATATGACACGGTTCCGTGCTAAGATCGATTAAGGAGTGTTGGTTATGAAAAACCTGAATTTGTTTTCTATTCTGATAATCCTTATCTCTTTACTATCATTTTCAAGCAGTTCTGCACAAGAATACACCCGATGGCATCTTCCTGAAGGGGCTATCGTCCGCTTTGGAAAAGGGAGAGCCTATGGTAGTTCGACCTATTTTCCGGACGGTACCCGACTCGCTGTCAGGAGTTCAATCGGCATCTGGATCTATGACGTAGACACTGGAAAAGAGGTCGAACTGCTGACGGGTGATATGTGGGGTGCCGGTAATATAGCAATGAGTCCTGATGGAAACACACTTGCTGTTGCAAGGGGCAGTAACATCCATTTGTTGGACGCAGAGACGAGAAATCAGAGAGATGTCCTCACAGGACACACATTTACTGTCTATTCGTTGGCATTCAGTCCGACTGGAGAAATGCTTGTCAGCGGCAGTCGAGATACCACAGTCAGATTGTGGGATATAAACACGGGTGAATTGCTGCGAACACTCATAGGACATACAGATAGTGTCAGGTCTGTGGTATATTCACCTGATGGCAAGACGCTTGCGAGCGTCGGGAATTTTGAAGACGGCACGCTCTGTTTATGGAACGTGCAAACAGGGCAACTCTTGAGAACCATTACCGAACATTCGGGTAGGATCTACCGTGTTGCCTACGCTCCGGATGGTCAGACACTCGCCAGCAGCGGACGAGACTCCAAAATTCGTTTGTGGGACGTGGAGACTGGCAACCTTTTAAAAACGATTACTACGGATATGAAGTACGTCACTTCCATTGTATATTCATCTGATGGTGGCATACTTGCCAGCGGAAGCCGGTGGGATAACAACATCTATTTGTGGGATGTTCACACAGGCGAACACTTAAAAACGCTTACCGGACATACCGACCAAATTGATTCTCTGGTGTATGCCCCTGATGGTAAGGTGCTTACCAGTGAAAGCGATGACGGGACAATCCGATTTTGGGATACTAACACCGGTGAACTGTTGAGAACTATCAGTGGACATACGTTTTTTGCGAGATCGGCGGTATTCTCACCGGATGGCGAGATACTTGCGAGTAGTGAAAGAGGAGATAACGCGATTGCGCTGCGAGATGTCCAAACCGGAGCACTCGTGAAAACACTCGCTGGGCATACAGCTCACCTCAGTTCTGTAGCGTATTCGCCCGATGGAAAGATTTTAGCAAGTGGGAGTTGGGATGGTCAAATTCGTGTGTGGAACGTGCAGACCGGCGAACACTTGAAGACCCTCACCGAACATGAACGAGGCGTTCCTACACTCTCATTTTCAGCAGATGGCACCACCCTTGCAAGCGGAGGTTGGGACAACATAATCTATTTGTGGTATGTCCCAACCGGACACCTTCTACAAACCATCACTACAAACAGCACTGGATCGGAACGAAACAACGGTGTTAATGCCATTTCCCTTAACCCTGATGGACGGACGCTTGCAGTAGCAACTGACGCAGCAATCATTCGACTCTGGGATATCCGCACTAGCAAAGTTAAAACGGAGCTCATAGGACATGAACGGCGGGTGTCCGCTGTCGCGTATTCACCGAATGGTTCGGTACTTGCGAGTGGCGGGGATGATCGTAAAATCCGGTTATGGGATGCTGCCTCTGGCAAATTATTGTCCACGCTTCCAGGACAGCGGGACGCGGTCTTATCCATCGCATTCAGTCCAGATGGACAGACAATCGCGAGTGGAAGTGCAAGAGGTGATATCTATATGTCAGATTTAGCCACCGACAAGCACATAGCAACCCTCACTGGACATAAGGGCGCGGTTCGATCTGTGGCGTTTAGCCCTAACGGAAAGGTACTTGCGAGTGGCAGTGACGACAGTACCTTGCTATTATGGGATTTGACACAAATCGAATCTAAAAACGATTAAAAACGTGAGTTTGATAAATACTTAACTCGCTGTCAAGAGCACAATTGGCATCTGGATCTATGATGTACGCACGGGTGAAGAACTCGACCTACTCACAGGGGATATGTGGCGTGATAGAGCCATGGCGTTTAGTCCTGACGGAAAAACAGTTGCTGGGGCTAAAATCCGTGCTTCAGACGAGGGATGCGTCTTACAACCTACCATTCAGACAATTAGCACCTGTTGCCCTTAAGAGGATTAACAGCACATTTCAGATAAGGATATTGGTGACATTAATCTTGTGATTCGGTGCTTTGCCTTTGTTGCGTCGGCTTCAACCGCTGCGTCACAAGCGTGTAAAGACTTATTCCTGCTTTCGCTGCTTCATCTGTTAGAAAATGATAAAGCTGCGCATCAACAGGAACATTAAATGGTCCCTCGTATTCGTGCCGTGAAGGTGCTTTTGGTATGGATTCACCGTCCATCTGGTAACATTCTTTCATCAGTTCCCATGCTGTTTTTAGTTCATTGAGTGCCTCGACGGGTGTCGCTCCGAAAGCTGAGACGTTGGGAAGTTCTACAAGATGTGCGAGATAATCACCATCTTCGTCAAGAAATAGGTTAACCATGAAGCCATCAAAATCATCGGGGTTATTCTTCTTCATCTGCTTTCTCCTGATTATATTGTTTGAGAAATTGCCGAACTTGATACCCTTTTGCCATGGAACGGTTAGGTTGGACGATGAGGCGGTATCCACTGGGCGAATACCAAGCCCGATGACTCCCTCGTTGACGGCGTTGCGTCCATCCGCATTGACGCAGGAGTCGTTCAAACGCTCTAAATTGCAATCCGTTTGGATTTCGCCGTGCCTTATCAAGCAAAGTATCTCTTCGATTCATGCTATAATTTTAACCGTTTACCCAACAAAAAATCAACCCAATTGAAAAATGAGTGAAATTCAACGTATTTCCACATCCATAACGTTTGGAGTCGTTGGGTTTCGCTATCGTTCTGTACGCGGAGGATTCGCCACTGTAAATCAGCATTCCGTGTGTAAACTTGTGGTTCGTTGGTATTTTCCGCTCAACCCAACCTACAATACGTTCGCATTTTTCTTAATGAGTTACGAGGGGCTAATATGGTAGCGGGTAATCCCACAAGATCAACAATCCTGAAAATCCTCCAATCGAGTAAATCCTGATTCAGACAATCAACACCCCGAACTAACAGAAAACCTCTTATAGTAAAATCCGAAAATAAATTTACACTTCTCACCTTCGTAAGGGCTGGGTAACCCAGCCCCTACGAGCTACCGCGTGTGCAAATAACTATCAACGAATAAATTTGCGTTTTTAAATCAAATATGTTATTGTAGCAGCGATTCACCTCATTCAAGTGAAAAATACAAAGATACTGACAATGTCCAAACGCACAATCCTCACACTCATCATCATCCCCGCACTGCTAATCGCTGGACTTATCTTCGTCCTTGTCAACAACCCACCGAGAACCACCGCTGCACTCGTGCTGGAACAACAACACATCGACTTTGGAACGCTCCCAGAATGGGAAGGTCCCGTAACCCAATCCATAACAGCACGAAACCGAGGCAAAGACACACTCCAGATCCAAAACGTTCACACAGGTTGTAGTTACGCGAAAATCACAGGTCCCGAACAAATCCAACCAAACGCAGAAGAAACATTCCACATCACCATCAACCCAGAAACCCTGCCCACCGATGAAACTTCGGCAACCGCGATAATTTACACCGATACCCCCAAAACCCCAAGTGTCGCTTTGACAATCGTCGCCGCCGCCGAACGGTTTGCCACGCTGACACCTGATGTCTGCGAGTTCGGAAACATCCGCTCCGGAACGACACATCGAAAACAGATCAAACTCGCCGTGAACGCGCCGCTCAACACATCAAAGATCCGTCTCCTACCCACAAACCATCCGAAACTGACATGGGAGATGCCCCCCGACCGAGATACAGATAATTCATTCCGCATTACGATTCAACTCGGTCCCCTCAAAGACAGAGGACGCTTCGCATCGCTACTCACGCTAACTTTTCCGAATGGACGCACCTTGACGCTTCCGGTTACTGCTGATGTAGTGCCACCGGTAACAGTGCAACCCCAAACCCTCTCGTATGGCATAGCAGCCCCAGATACACAGCCATCATTAGAATTCACACTCTCCGCTGCAACCCCTTTTGAAGTGCTAAAAATCACTGCCCCCGCTGCTTTGGCTGTCAGCGTTCTGAACGACACCGACAACCAGCACCGACAACGGCTGAAAGCCGTGTGGCATATCTCGAACCGTTCAACCCACTTACGCGAAGAAATCCAAATTCTGACCACAGCGGATCCGCAACCCATCCATATCCCCGCCTACGGATTCATCCAAAAAGACTAAACACGCCTCTGCCTGTAGGAGCAACTTTCAGTCGCGACTTCTGACAAACCATAACTATTCCCAAAACACTAAACACGCCTCTACCTGTAGGAGCAACTTTCAGTCGCGACCTCTGATAACCGATAACGATTCCCACTTGACAAAACCGTGTAAATTGTAGTATCATTAATACACAAGCACCCGTAAAAGCAGAAGAACTTTCATGGAAAAACGCTACTTCGATTTCAGGGATATTTTCCAAGTTATCCGCTACGGATTCAGCGGGCGAAAGATCGCCGTTCATCTCATTGGACTCATCATCGCGTATCTGATCTATGAAACTTTGGTGTATCTCAGTCTCTTCGTTGTCGGTGGCACTGCCGCTCAGGCGTTTTGGAATACGTACGGACTCCTCCCCATTCTTCCGTTCAGTAACGCAGCATTCGCACAGATCACTGAAATCGCAATGTGGATAGGAGTCGGCAGCTTCGCATGCATCTTCTTCTTAGCAAGCACCGTGGCTTCCAAAATCACCATTGAGCAGCTTCGCGGGGATTTCTTCTTCTCAGTCGGCGATGCCTTGACTTTCCTCAAGCAACACTGGAAATCCGTTTTAGGCGCGTTCATCGGCTTATGCCTTATAGAGCTCTTTCTCGTTTTGATCCCGCTTAGCATCGCAGGGCTTGGAAAGTTACCGATCGTCGGAAAGCCGTTTCTTATGGTCGCCTCACTGCTCATGCCGATCAGCTTTTTCCTCGGTGTGCTCATCGCATTCATCGCTGTAGTTTGCTTTGTGAGTCTGCTCTTTGTACCGGCTGTTGTCGCCAGTACAGGTGCCGATGCGTTTGAAACAATCTATCAACAGTTCGCCATCGTTTGGAACAAATCGTGGCTCGTAGTGTGTTATGAAGCGATGGTGTGCCTAATCAAACTCATCTTTGTACCCATCTGGGCATTTTTCTGTCTTGCCGGTTTTTCAATCGTAATGCATCCGATGTGTCTATTTCACCCAGGACAGATGGAGCACATCACGGCATGTGCAAATCTATGGCTCGGTGGGACTATCGAAAAATTAGCGATGCTGCCTTACGCGAACAGTTTCGGTGTTTTTAACATCGGTATTGCCATGAAAGAGACGGCTACTTTCACGACAACAGTGACGGCAGTTTTTCTCACAGTCACGCTGCTAATAGGTGCCGGACTGGTTATTGCATACCTGTTTTCAATCGCTTCCGCCGGAAACACGGTGGTTTATACGATCTTACGCAAGAAAATTGATGGACACAATTTGTTAGAACCCTTTAACGAGAACGCAATAGAGGCACCGGATGTGGTGCGTGAACCGGAGTCCAAGTAAAGGTTTTAGTGAAGTTGGATATACGGGGCAGAACATTCCTCGCAAAAATCTATTGAACAAACCGCAGCGGGGCGGAATGTTTATAGAGAAAGACGGATGTACGGAAAGAGACTTTCAAGTTCTAACTGACCTAACCGAACCGCAAGGAAAAGAAAAAAATGTTCCAAAAAGTATTAACAAAAGTCTTCGGTAGCAAAGAAGACCGAGATGTCAAAAAGTTTCGCGACATTGTTGAAGCAGTTAACCAACTTGAACCCGAAATGAAAAAATTGACAGACGCACAACTGCAATCCAAAACACCTGAATTTCGCCAAAAGTTAGAAGCGGGTGCGTCGCTTGATGAACTCTTACCAGATGCCTTTGCTGTCGTCCGAGAAGCAGCGATGCGGACGTTAAAACAACGCCACTACGATGTCCAAATTATGGGCGGTGCCGCACTCCATCAAGGATGCATCGCGGAAATGCGGACAGGTGAAGGTAAAACACTCACTTCAACCCTCGCTGTATATCTCAACGCACTCACCGGAAAAGGTGTCCACGTCGCCACCGTTAACGACTACCTCGCACGCCGTGATGCCGAATGGATGGGAAAAATCTATAACTTCCTCGGACTCTCCGTCGGACTCACACTCAGCATGATGCCCCACGAACAAAAGAAACTCGGATACAAATCAGACATCATCTACGGTGTTCACAGCGAATTCGGCTTCGATTATCTCTGGGATAACAAAGCACTCTCGATTGACGCGAAGGTGCAACGCGGGCACGTCTACGCGATCCTCGATGAAGTTGACAGTATTCTGGTTGACGAGGCACGTACACCACTCATCATCTCAGAACCTTCCGGTAAACCCGCTGAACTCTATAAGCAGGTCAACAGTGTCGTCACACAACTCAAAAAAGACGAACATTTTCAGATCGACCAGCAGGGCAAATCAAGAGGCTCTGTAACGCTGACCGATGAAGGCGTTGAGGAAGTCGAACGTCGTCTCGGTGTCGGGAACCTCTATGAACATACAAATGTCGCTATGGTGCATCACGTCAACCAATCGCTCACTGCGCATCACCTCTACAAAAGCGATGTCGATTATCTCGTCGAAAATGGGGAAGTGCTCCTCGTCGATGAATTCACCGGACGCAAGCAGGTCGGCAGACGGTTAAGTGAAGGACTCCATCAAGCGATTGAAGCGAAAGAGCGCGTCAGAATCGTTCAGGAAAGTCAAACCGGTGCCAAAATCACCTACCAGAATTACTTCCGCATGTACGATAAACTCGCCGGTATGACAGGTACCGCCGCCACAGAAGCGAACGAATTCGCGCATATCTACGGGTTAGAGGTCGCCGTTATCCCTACCAACGAACCCATGATCCGGGCTGATCACGCCGACCAGATTTATGCCACCGAAGAAGCGAAGTATGACGCTGTCTTGCAAGACATCGTCGAACAGCACGAAAAAGGGCGCCCGATACTCGTTGGTACCGTCTCGATCGAAAATTCTGAGAAATTGAGTAAAATGCTCAGAACCAAACATCGAGACATCAAGCACCAAGTTTTGAACGCTAAGGAGCACGCACACGAAGCCGATATTATCGCACAAGCAGGTGTGCCGGGTGCCGTGACAATCGCTACAAATATGGCAGGTCGCGGTGTGGACATCCTACTCGGTGGTAATCCAGAAGGCTTAGCGAAGGAGACGCTCCGAAAACAGAAGGTGAAGGTGGAAGAACTACCGCCAGAGTCCGAAAAATTTCAGGCTGCACTCGAAGAAGCGGAAGCGATTTGTAACGAGAACAAGGAGAAGGTGTTAACCGCAGGCGGTCTTCATATTGTCGGCACAGAACGCCATGAGTCGCGTCGTATTGATAACCAGCTCCGCGGACGTTCCGGCAGACAGGGCGATCCGGGTTCATCCCGATTTTATCTCTCTCTTGAAGACGAACTGATGCGTAAATTCGGTTCCGAACGTTTGCAAGGGTTGATGACACGCGTCGGCATGGAGGAAACCGTCCCATTAGAACATCCGTGGGTCACCAAATCCATTGAAAAAGCACAAACGCGTGTTGAACAGATGCACTTCGAGATTCGTAAAAACCTACTGAAGTTCGACGATGTCATGGATTCACAACGCGACACCATCTATACTTTGCGCGACATCGTCTTGGCATCCGCTACGGATATGTCAATATTACCTGAAGATGAAGGGGCACCAGAAACGGACGCACCGGAATCACCAGAAAACGAGAGTGTATCAGAAGAGGTAGGACTCGCAGCCCTCGCTGACAAAGACAGCACAGCTCCTGCTGCCCTGAAAACAACAATCTGGCAGATGATTGAGCGCGTCGTTGAAGATGCAGTCGATGACAATCTACCAGAAAAAGGCGGAAACACCCTTGAAAATCCCGATAGGTATGAGCAGTGGTTAACGAATAAATTCCCAATTACACCGATTTGGAATCCGCCATTGGCACAGGCGAGCCTGGAGGAGGTTGAAAAACAGACATTGGCGATCCTCCGCGAGACTTATGAACAACGCGAAGCCGAACTCGGACCGGAAACGATGCGTCTCCTTGAACGCTTGCTGCTTCTCGATAGAATTGATGATCATTGGAAAGAGCACCTCTATAATATTGACTACATTGAGGAAGGCATCCGGTTCGGCGCAGGATACGGCGGTAAAGACCCGATTGTTGTTTTCAAAAATGAAGCACTCGCAGTCTTTGAGAGTATGTATCAACATATTGAGGAAGAGGTCAGTGAATTCATCTTCAAATCTCGCGTCAACACCGAAGCACCGCGTCGTACACCGGGTCGGCGTGCAGGCGGACGACGCAGACAACAGCCGAGACGCGCCCAAGCAAACCGTGCCGCTTCAGCCAGTGACGATGCCGAATTCGCCTCGCAACAGGCGATGGGGAACACGCCGAAGGTCGGTAGGAATGCCCCCTGCCCCTGTGGAAGTGGTAAGAAATATAAGCGGTGCCACGGCGCGTAAAACGTTAAAAGTCTGTAAAGTGTTCTCAAGTCTATAAAGTTAAAAGAAGGCTTGCACGCTCTACAACTTTCCAATTTTAACGCACTTTAGCACATTTCGTAACTTTAATGGAGAACGCCGTTGAACTCTGAAAACGCGTATACGCTCTCAAAAACCCTGCTTGACATCCTCGCGTGTCCAGCATGTAAGGGTGGCATCGAGCACGATGAAACCGCGCAGAAACTGGTATGCATCGGTGAGTGCCAACGTCGCTACCCGATTCGTGAAGGCATCCCAGTAATGCTGATTGACGAAGCAGAATTACCTGATGAAGAACCAGGCTAATGTAGAAAGCCGACAGCTCAGATCCGTTTAAAATTAATTAGGACTTACGCATTCCTCTTAAAGTCTCCCTACCCCCCTGATAAGGGGGGACAAAGGGGGGTTGGGGTTGAGGGTTAAAGATATCGAAATTACCGTTTTGCGTAAGTCCTATCAATCAGAAATCACCGCGGGCAGATAGAACATCTTAAGATAACGTACGCAATATCTATTGCGTCGAAATTAACCAGAAACCATCGTGAAACGAAGTGGAACGATGAGCGGAGGCCCATATTTAAAAAGATGAAAATTCTATTTTTGAGCCTCCGATGTCCGTATCCACCGCATCGGGGTGATCGGATCCGGTCGTATAATTTTATCAAGCAGCTCTCGAAACAACATGCCGTAACACTCGTTTATTTTGCTGAGTCCGAAACCGATATTGAATCAGCCAAACATCTAAAACCGTTCTGTGAACGCATAGAGTGGGTCCGTTTCCATCGTTCTTTTGCGTTCCTGAATACAGGTGTTCACTGCCTATCACGACATCCGCTGCAGCTGCACTACTGGTATGCCCCGCAGATGCAACGCAAGATTAACGAACTTCTCGCGCAGGAACATTTTGAACTGATTCATGCACAACTCTTTCGGATGGGACAATACGTAACAGAGGTCCAGGGTCCCATTAAAGTATTGGATTTATGCGATTCGTTGGCACTGAATTTGAACCGTCGCGCCGAACTTGAAAGCAATCCTTGGCTTGCAAAAATAAAATTAGATTGCACTCCAAAGCGTTTTTTGGTAAAATTAGAGGAAAAGCGGGTCCGGCGTTACGAAGTCGATATTATGAAGGCTTTTGATTGCGGCACCGTTGTCGCACGTTTCGATCGCGACTATCTACTGGCACAGGATGATACCTTGAATCTATCAATTGTGCCGATGGGCGTTGATCTCAGTTATTTTCAACCGAATCCGATAACGGACCCCGCACCGACGCTACTCTTTACGGGAACGATGAACTATTTTCCGAACGCTGATGCTGCCATCTATTTCTGTAGTGAGGTGTTCCCCCGCATTCGAGAACGGCATCCAAAAGCGTGCTTTTATGTCGTCGGCAACCATCCCTCGGAGCCTGTGAAACGGCTTGAAGCGCAAGACGGGGTGGTTGTTACCGGGTATGTACCAGATGTCCGTCCGTATTTTGAAAAGGCATCTGTTTTTGTTGCCCCCTTACGCGCCGGGTCGGGCATACAAACCAAAAATTTGGAAGCGATGGCGATGGGGGTCCCCGTTGTCACGACATCCGTCGGCGCGATGGGTTTGGAAGCAGATATTGGTAAGGAACTGCTCGTCGCTGACACACCCGCAGATTTTGCCGAACAGGTCATTCATTTACTTGATAACGAATGCTTACGAAAAACCCTTGCACAAACTGCCAGGACCCGCGTCGAAAATAGTTATAGTTGGGAGGCTATCGGAGACCGTCTAAAACATGTCTATGTACAAGCAAGTCACACGGCGGGATTTGAAGCAACCTCACAATAACGCGCCAAGGACTGACGACGAGGCAGTAGCCAGAAGATAAGCGAAAACGCTGATCACTAAAAATTCTTGAGGACAGAATATGGATAAACCGAAAATAAAGTGGAGTTCTTTAATTGTTGTTGATGTAATTCTTATTAATATTGCATTTTTATTTGCTTACCTAACCAGCCTGCAATTCGGTTTTGATCTTTTAAAACAGCCAACGCCGTTCTCCGCCGTATTGCAAAACGCAGATATACCCGCTTATCAGTACTTTTTCGCCGTCGCGGCTATCGTCACGATAGTTCGCATCGGTTTTCTGTTAGGGTTCAACCTCTATAAACCGATGTGGCAACACGCTGCCGCTCAAGAATTCCGCAAATTGAGTACCGCTATCATATTGGCGACTATAGGTCTCATCGGGCTTTCCATGCTACTGAAGATCGCCTGGGTGTTATTCTTGGTTGATGGATTCTATAGTTTCGCACTTATCGGGTTTACCAAATTCTCGAAACAAATTTTTCAAAAAGATAGACAGGTCATCAGCACGAATCCCCAGAAGCGCAAAGACTCAGATGGCGTGAACGCCTTATCCAATCTACCCGCGCGAAAACCGCCAACAAAAGTCCTCATTGTCGGCGTGGGCGAAACAGGAATCGGTGTTCTACGTGAACTTAGAAATCATCCTGAAAAAGGGTATATGCCTATAGGCTTCATTGACGATGCAGCAAGCAAGATCGGGAGAACCGTCGCGGGGCTTGAAGTCCTCGGAACTACCAGAGATCTGACGTATATCGCCCGAAAACGAGAGATTGACGAGGTCGTGATCGCTATCCCTTCAGCACCGGGCGGGAAAATTCGTGAGATTATTCGACAGTGTGAGTATCGCGGATGCCAATTCAAAATAGTCCCGAACATCCACGCAATCCTTGAAGGGCGCGCGAGTGTCAGTCATATCCGAGAAGTCCGATTTGAAGACCTTTTGAATCGCTCCATCTCACAAATGAATATGGCGGAGGTATCTAAATACCTTTCTGGCAAACGCGTGATGGTAACAGGTGCCGGTGGCTCCATCGGGTCAGAACTCTGCCGACAGGTAGCGAAACTGAATCCTGAACTTCTTATTCTCTTCGGTCGCGGTGAAAACAGTATTTACCACACAGATATAGAACTTCGCGAGTTCGAGCCGGAACTTAACCGCGCTTTAATTATCGGCGATATTCGAGACAACGCCAAGGTCGCACAAATTACGCGTAAATACCGTCCACATATCATCTTCCATGCTGCTGCACATAAACATGTCAAGTTCATGGAGAACCACCCCGACGAAGCCGTCAAAAACAATATTCTCGGTACCCAAAACCTGATTGACGCAGCGATTAAACACAACGTAGAGGCGTTTATTCTCGTCTCATCCGATAAAGCAGTGAATCCGACAAGCGTTTACGGCGCATCCAAACGCGTGACGGAGAAATTAATTCAGTGCAAGGCGAAGCAGAACGGAACACGCTTCATCGCAGTTCGGTTCGGAAACGTTATTGGCAGTCGAGCGAGTGTCCTCCCGAATTTCAAACGTCAAATCGCTAAGGGCGGACCTGTCACGGTTACGCATCGCGAAGCAACGCGCTATTTCATGACGATCCCAGAGGCTGTCCAACTGCTCATTCAAGCAGGTGCGATGGGAAATGGCGGCGAAATCCTGATGTTAGATATGGGAGAACCTATCAAAATTCTCGACCTCGCCCAAGACCTCATCCGCCTCTCTGGACTTGAGGTAGACAGGGATATCAAGATCGCATTTACCGGTTTGGAACCCGGCGAGAAGTTATATGAAGAACTCCTTACACCGAAAGAAGGCGTGACAGCCACAAAACATCAGCGTATCTTTGTGGCACAATTAGAGGAGATTGAGGAACATCAACTCCTTTCTCAGATTGATGAACTCTCCCTGCTGGCAGACGGCTTGGACGCAGAAGGGATTGTCGCCAAATTCCAAGAATTGGTGCCGACCTATCAGCCGAACCGCGCATTCCTTACAGAGACAGAGACTGATAGCGGGTCTGAGATTGTTCAGTTCCCCGCGGAAACGAAAACCGCTACTGCAAATCGCCGTTAGCCCTATAAGGTAGGGTAATCGCATGCCGCAAACCGCAGACACCCAACATGTCATTATCGAACCCAAGCGTGCTTCAGGGAAACGGACATTTGATCTCGTGTTTGCGATTATCGCACTTCTGCTTTTGTCCCCCCTTTTTTTGCTTGGCAGTCTACTCGCAAAATTCCAATCGAAAGGACCGGTGTTTTACAAAGCCAAGCGGGTCGGCAAAGACGAAGCCTCCTTTGAGATGTATAAATTCAGGACGATGGTGGTCAACGCCGATACACTCGGCGGGAGCTTGACAACCTATCGAGACACACGAATCACATCTATCGGTAGGTTCTTGAGATGGACGAAACTTGACGAACTCCCAAATTTAATCAATGTTATCAAAGGAGAGATGAGCCTCATCGGACCGCGTCCAGAGGCACCTGATTACGTCAAATACTATACAGAAGCCCAGAAACAGGTGCTACAGGTGAAACCGGGGATGACCGGTCCCTCACAACTCGCGAACCGCAATGAGGAAGCGAAACTCAAAGGGCAACAGGATGCGGAACACTACTACATCACCGAACTCATGCCCAAGAAACTCGCTTTGGATCTCCACTACGTCGCTACACAGAGCATCACCTCCGATATAGGATGGTTGTTAAAAACCCTTTGGGTCGTTATCGTTAGGCGATAGATTTATATCCACTGGGTATGAAAATTACCGAAACCTTTAAGCATCCGATGACGCGAAAACGCATCAAATACCCGATTTTGACAACGGAAAAATCGGCGCGGAAACCCAATATTTAAAATAATGAAGAAACGACGTGTTTTTATCATCTTAGGTAGTATCATCGCCCTGTTTTTCTTAATGCTGTTTTTACTGCGCTCAATGGGCGGTAGCACATCCATCGGTCAGAAAGTCGCTGTGATAGACATTAGAGGCATTATCACCCGATCAGACGCAACGATTAAACTCATTCACACCTACCGCGATGACCCGAGCATCAAAGCGATGGTTATTAGAATTGATTCACCTGGTGGGAGTGTCGCTCCCGTTCAGGAAATCTACAGCGAATTAGAAAAGATAGAGAAGCCGATAGTCGCTTCAATGGGTGGAAGTGCAGCATCAGGCGGCTACTACATCGCTTGCGCCGCGGACACAATCGTCGCAAACCCCGGCACGTTAACCGGCAGCATCGGCGTTATCATGCAGTTCACGCGGATGAAAGGCTTATACGACAAAGTCGGATTAGAACATCAGGTCATTAAGAGCGGTGAATTCAAGGATACGGGTTCACCTTTCCGAGAGTTGACAGAAGAAGAACGATCCGTTCTCCAAACCACAGTAGACGATGTTTACAATCAATTTGTGGATACGATCTTTGAAGCACGCGGCGACCAATTAACGCGCGCTGAAGTTGTCGAACTCGCAGATGGACGCATCTACTCAGGGAAACAGGCGTTGGAATCAAAACTGCTCGACCAACTCGGTAATCTGCCTGATGCGATTAAAATTGCTGGAGAATTAGCAGGCATTGAAGGCAAACCCAAGGTAGTACGTAAAGAGAAAAAGGCATCACTGTTTGAACAACTCGTCGGCATCGAACAGATGCCCGCTTTGGATGAGATGTTCGGTGCCCCCGGTGCTACCTTCCGTTATCAAATGAGTCTTGGCGACTAAATGCGCCGCACGATGAGGCAGAAAGATGGATGGCACGTATCAAGTTAACCATGACTGGAAAAAACTTGCGAGTCGGATCGTCAAGCCTCAACAGACTGTCCTTGTCATCGGCGCAACCGATGTAGGAAAATCAACTTTTTGCCGTTTCTTAGCGGATTCCGCACTCGCAAAAGGCTTCAAAGTCGCCTGTGTAGACACAGACATCGGACAATCCCAGATCGGTCCGCCGACTACAATCGGAATAAAGTCCTTCGCGCCGGATGAAACATCCCAATTATCCGCAGCACAAGCACCCGTTTCAGGCAGCGAACAGAACCGGACAGAAAACGCCATCGTATTTGATGGCACCGCCGACGCTCTCTATTTTGTGGGAGATGTGTCGCCACAAGGACATCTGCCTGGACTCTTGACAGGGACACGCTTGATGATAGATAGCCTGCGCGATACCAACGCCGATTTCGTTGTTGTGGATACCACCGGCTATATCCACGACCCGCCCGCGGTTATTCTCAAACAACACAAAATCGAACTCATCAGACCGGATCAGCTTGTCTGCATCGGGCGTTCTACTGAATTAGAGCAGATAACGGCGTGCTACAGTCAACAGGCGTGGCTCAACATCCATTATTTGCCGCCACACCGAAGTGCCCGTGCCAAAAGCAGTAAGGCGCGCAGCCGATACCGGAAAAACCAATTTGATACATACTTCTCCGATAGCAACGTACAACAGCTGCCTTTTGAACAGATTCGCGCTGGACGGACACCCTTTTTCATAGGGCGTATCGCAAATGAGAAAGAGTTGGAAATCCTCTCTCGCCTCGCGGAAACACAGGTTTACCATGCCGAGTGGGGAAACCGCACCTTATGCCTCATTGCATCCAAATCGCTTTCCAAAGCGACGATCACCCATATTAAAAATTATTTAAGTCTAACGCGCGTCACAGTAGAAGTACCCGCTTATTTTCAACGCCGTTTGGTCGGGTTAATCGGTAGCACCGGTAACACTTATGCCATCGGGATCATCGAGGGTGTGGATTTCCAAAAGCGAGAGCTCAGCATCCGATCTCCTTTTTCAAACATGGACGATGCTGCGAACCATGTGTGTGCCATCCAATTCGGTAACTACCAACTGAAATAATCGGTTAAAAACCCGTAATGGTTTACCGAAAAATATAACCATAATCAAAAACCAATGATCTGACCTCGGAAAGATCATAACGATGCTATTATTTAAAAAAACAAAAAGTCCAACCTTTCCGCGATTTGCGCGGTATCACACCCCCTACATCGGTTCAATTCTCTTGGCAATAGTTTTCTCCATCGTCATTGCTGCGTGCGAATTGGGGGCTATCCGAATTTTTGCCGATACTGTTGACGCGCTTCAAATTGTTGATGGCAGCTCATTTGATGAACCTATCTCTATTCGCTATTTCCAGTTCCAGCGTGACGGAGTGTTTGCATTTGATGGCTTTGAGGTGGTATTAACTGAGGCAGGTGACGCGCTTAAATACTTTCTATGGCTACTTAGCGGTATGCTTATTCTCATTTTCATCAAAGGTTTTTTCGTTTACGGCAACGATTATGTGATGGCACGGGTCGGACATAAACTCGCTTTTCGATTGCGGAATGACCTCTATCAACGAATTGTTTCTGCGCCGTTAGGTGTGTTACGCGAAGAACGCACCGGCGACCTCATGACACGTATCACTGAAGATGTCCGAGTATGGCAGACCCTCGTTGCCGCAATGGCAAATATTATAAGTGCCGTTGCTCGTGTTACCTTCTTTGCTGCTGCGATGTTCATCACGAGTTTCAAGTTTACCCTCTTTGTTATACTTATCCTCCCTTTACTTGCTTACCTAATCTCATTCATTGGTAGGCGAATTCGCACTGCTAGCACAGAGATCCAGCAACAGAGTGCGGACATCTATTCCCAACTTAAAGAGACGCTTTTCGGCATCAAAATCATCAAAAGTTTTACATCTGAAAACACAGAATCGGAACGTTTTCGTTCTATTAACTGGAATCAATACTGCTCAGCGATACGGCGTGCTCGTTTCGCTGCACTCCTGCCACCTACAATTGAATGGTTAGGAATGCTTGGTGTTGCAACTGTTTTCGGGTTGGGGTGTTGGCAAGTAATTACAGGACAACTCTCTGTAGGATGGTTTATCGGTTATATAGCGATGGTATGCTTGATGTTCAAGCCGATTAAAACAATTGGCAATGCTAATACTGCTTTACAACAGTGCCTTGCCTCCGCAGAACGAATATTTTATCTCCTTGATTTTCGGGGCGAGGCAGATCAGCAAACTGACAGGAACCCGCACGACCTACCCACGGAAAAGTCAACAGACGGTATTGAATTAAAAAATATTCGCGGCACTGTTACATTCCAAAACGTCTCTTTCTCTTATGCACAAGATTCAGAAAACAGGCAAACACCTTCTAAACCTGTTATTGATAACATAACCTTTGAGGCGAAACCCGGAGAGGTCGTCGCACTCGTCGGACCCAGCGGTAGTGGAAAAACAACGCTCCTCAATCTGTTGTTGCGCTTCTATAAAGTCGGTTCTGGACAGATTTTGATTGATGATGTACCTATTTCTGAAGTAAAACTGGTGTCATTACGACAAAGTATTGCACTCGTTCCACAAGACACCTTCCTCTTTGATGGCACAATTCTGGAGAATATCGGTTACGGGACGCCAAGTGCTACCGACGAAGCGATCGTTGAAGCGGCGAAAAGGGCAAACGCCCACGAATTTATCACAAGAATTCCAGAAGGCTACGCCACGCCGATAGGGGAAGCCGGTATGAAACTCTCTGGCGGCGAACAGCAACGCCTATCCATCGCCCGAGCACTCCTAAAGGACGCACCGATTCTCGTCTTAGATGAAGCCACCTCTTCACTGGATACACAGTCTGAGGCACTCATCCAAGAATCACTCGCAAACCTGACGGAAGGGCGAACCAGTTTTATTATCGCACATCGCCTATCAACCGTTGTCCGGGCGGATAAGATTCTTGTTATAAAGAATGGGAAAATTTTGGAGACAGGAACACACGAGACGCTGTTAGCAAAAGGTGGGTTGTATAAAAAACTTTGTGAAATGCAATTGAGATGATACTGTAGGGGCGCGTACTATCATCACGGCTTTCCTACATAGAGGTTAAAATTTATCAGAAAAAAAAATGCACTTTAGGTAAACCTCTTGTGTTTTGTTAACGTCACATATAGTAGAAAATGAGTAAGTATCACTAAGTGTTTAAGTCTCAATCCCCGAATCATAAGACAATCCGGTGATCGAGACTATAGGACGACTTTATTAGATAAAGTACGGACGCGTTGAATCGCAAAGATCAAACACCTACGAAGTACGCTGAAAAGATCAACACCTTAATTTCGTCCTTTTTTCGTGATAGCACCTTCAAGATCAGATTCGCGATAGACGGTTTCAGAGAGATCAACCTCGTACAGATAGGCATCTTTGCAATTAGCACCCAGCAAAACAGTGCCTTTCAACTTGATTTCGCCGAAAATCGCCGCCTCAAGGTTAGCATTCTCGAAACTGGTAAGTGAACCGAAGGGACCCGGCACCTCGCATTGTGGACATCCGAGGGTAGCACGACGCAAATCGGCGCGTTTAAAGTTCGTGCCACACAGCAGGCTTCCACTGAGAAAAGCACCACCTAAGTTCGCTGCCTCAAGGTTGGTATCCGTCAAATTAGAACCGACGAGATACGTCCGATGCAACGTAGCACCGGAAAGGTTCGCGCCAGTAAGATTCGCATCGTTTAGATTCGCATCCGTTAAGTCAGCGTTACTCAGATCGGCACCGCTCAAATCTGCCGCTGACAGGTCAATACCCGCAAGCGGTTGGTTCGCTAAATCAAGGTTTGCAAGATTTTCACCAGCACAGGATTCACCGGCTTGGCACCTTTTTACAATTTCATCTTGTGTGAGTTGAGCCATTAACTGCCTCCAATGGTTATATCGAGTTCGTTTAATCTTTTCGTCTATGGGACGCCCTAAACTTGCGAGTTAATATTAAAATCTATTTTAAAGATTACACTTAATAGCATACCACATACCTACTAAAAAGTTAAATCTTATTTTAATCATTTTCGCTGTATGTGTCAAATTCAAAAAATACTTCGATCTGGAGATCGAGACTACGATGAGGTGAGGACATGAAAGACTTTTACCCGACCTATCCGGTAGACCCCGAAATTTTTGCAGAGGAAGAGGAGACGGAAGAACCGTCAACAGAATCGCCAAGAGATGAAACCTTCGCCTACTTACAAAAGATAGCCAAGACCCCTCTACTGGATCCTGGACAAGAAAGTGCCCTTTTTGAAAAATATCAAGAAAGTTTCCAGATGTTCACCGCCCTATTGCGCCAATTCCCGGAATGGATGTTAGCCTCGCTTAATATTGCGAAAGACGATCTTCCAGAAAACAACCACAAACCTGCGCCCCCACAATCAGAACATGGGTTAATTATAAGTCAAATCCGTGCCGAAATACAAGCACTCAGCGTTTTATTGGAGAAATTAGAGGCGAAAGCGGACTTATTAAAACAAACACGGTGGAAAATTTTTCAAGGAAATGTACATCTGCTAAAAAAGTATATTGACGAAACTTCGCCACCCGAATTAATGCAGGCAGGCAGCCTTGGGCTCTTGGAAGCTATTGACGATGGTGACGCAAAACGCGGCGCGGAATTCAGGGCATACGCACGTAAAACCATTCGCCGCAGTATCAATACTTTTAATAAAGACACAACGAAATCGGGTCAACATCGTGAGATGCCGATTGCCGAAATACCGCTGGTGCCTGACTACGATCATGCCGTACGCATCCCCTTTAACGAGGCGCAAGAGTCGCACGCTTTTCAGGAGTTTGACGTTATTCGATGCGAAATCGAAACGCTCCTGAAAGAATTGCCACCTGATATGTTGCCGGGACGAGCAACGACGAACTCGCCACGCGCACTCCGATTTGTGCTGGAAGATGTTCGAAACGAATTCGCGCATATCAAATGGTTGGCAGAGCAATTAGAAGCAGCAGATCAAGTAACACACGGAACGAAGTTGAAAATCGTTGAGGCGAACCTCCGCCTCGTCGCAAGTATCGCGAAGCAACATCATTTCAGTAAAACATCATTGACTTTCCTCGACTTGATGCAGGAAGGCAGTCTTGGATTGATGCGTGCTGTGGATAAGTTTGATCACACCCTCAAATTCCGGTTTAGCACTTATGCGACATGGTGGATTATGCAGTCTATCAAACGGGCACTCGACCAACAAGGACAGATGATCCGTGTGCCCTGCTATATTGGTGAAGCACGACGCGCCATTAAACAGGCACAATCGGATCTGACAACCGAACTCGGACGTGAACCGACAACAACCGAAATCGCAAGCGCAGTTGAACTCACAGAAAAAAAGGTCTCCGAGATCTTCAACGCTACAAGGGATCCTGTGCCCCTTGATGCACCCATTAATGAAGATTCGTCGGACGGTTCGTTTTCTGAACTCATCCCGGATCAATCGCAAATTACACCAGAAAGTTACCTGATTGATTATGCCAAAATTGAGGTGATCACCGAGATCCTTAACAGGACCCTCAATCCCCGTGAAACGCAGGTAATCATCTTGCGATACGGCTTGATCGACAATACGGAGTACACCTTGGCGGACATCGGAGACAAACTCCGAATCAGCAGGGAACGTGTGCGACAGATAGAGGTTGAAGCCATTGAGAAACTCAAACGCCACGAATCAACAGAATTGCTCCAAGAACTGCTTCGAGATTCTTAAACAACACCAGTTTGATGATAAAAATCCAACTGTAGACGGAATGGAAGGCACACGGTGTGTGCCTTCATAATGTTACGCCAAAAAGCCAAAGGAGTATGCCCTTGAAGATTGCGTATTTCGACTGTTTTTCAGGTATCAGTGGCGATATGACACTCGGCGCGCTTGTTGATGCCGGTGTACCCCCGGAAATACTCACAGATGGGTTGGCGACACTCAAACTTGAGGCAGAGTTCAGTCTACATTTTGAAAAATCCGTGAAACACGGCATCACCGGCACGCGCGCGATTGTAGAAGTCCATCCAGCACATACTTCTTCACACGTGGAAGAAACGCACGAACACCCTCATACGCACACACACGAACATTCACACGAGCACGATCACGAGCACGGACCGAGTCGCCACCTTTCTGATATTTTCAAGTTGCTTGACGACAGCCATTTGGATACGGAGATTCGGGATACAGCGAAACGCGTCTTTGACCGGCTCGCGGAGGCGGAGGCAAAGGTTCACAATACAACGAAAGCCAAGGTTCACCTCCACGAAGTCAGCGGGATCGATTCCATTGTGGACATCGTCGGGTCCGTCATCGGTCTGGCGCATCTAAATGTTGATGCTGTGTATGCGTCCCCGCTTTCTCTTGGTAGGGGCTTTGTCCGATGCGCACACGGACTCATGCCTGTCCCTGTCCCCGGCACGATGGAGCTTCTGCGAGGCGTACCGATCCATCAAACCGATATTCCAAAGGAATTGGTCACGCCGACCGGTGCCGCACTCATTACGACGTTATCACAGGAATTCGGGGTGATGCCACAGATGCGGCTTGACCGCGTTGGATACGGTGCCGGCACCCGCGACCTTGAACAGCGCCCAAACCTCCTTCGTCTCTGTCTCGGTGAAAAAACGTCGGAACTCAGTTCAAAGATGACGCACCACCACGCTGAAACCGATAGTGTTGAGATTATCGAAACCAACGTGGACGATATGTCACCGGAGATTACTGGCTACGTTACCTCCCAACTCTTTGAACACGGCGCGCTTGATGTCTTTCTCATCCCCATCTTTATGAAGAAAGGCAGACCCGCAACACAAATTACTGTGCTTTGTCCTACTGAGCAGCGGGATAAACTCATCGAACTCCTGCTCACGGAAACCACGACTTTCGGCGTTAGACTTTCTTCCGCTGACCGGATCAAACTGCGTCGTGATTTTGTCCAAATCGAAACGCAGTGGGGCGCGATTCAAGTGAAACGCGGGTATCTCAACGGTACGCTCATCAAGACCGTCCCTGAATATGAGGACTGCAAACGCCTCGCCGAACAACACAACGTCCCGCTTCGACAAATCTACGCAGAGGCACTCAGCACCCTCGGTTCCGCTGACCCTGTGGATCAATCTGAAATCTAAAGTCGTTTGCATCCATTTTCCCCTTTCTAACATCGAGCCGATTTGTAACGATCTTATTCTCTGCATTTTTTAAACCTATTGATCAGAAATCCGCCTCTTTATAATGAACGATTAAAGTCTAATACTTACCCCGTTAAAAGTGCATCCATATATACGTATAAGTGGAATCCGTCTATAAACATCCATCTTTCCTATTTCTCTAATCTTATCTTTAACCGCGTTTCTTAAAAAACGGACACTACACGCTTGGAACTGCGAATACAATGAAACTAAGTGATGCCATTGCTGCGGGTATTGCGCACCTAACTCAAAATCGACTCCGTGCTGGGTTATCCATTCTCGGTATCTTCATCGGGATCGCCAGTGTATTGTGTATGATGGCTATCGGTGACGGTGCGAAAAAGATTATCTCTGATGGGATCGAAACGCTCGGCGGGGTTGACCAAGTGCAATTGCGAAACAACTACGGGTACTACAGAAGAGGACGTTGGCACTGGATAAGTGAACGTCTCAAACTTGAAGACGCGCTTGCGATTGAAGCCGAAATACCCAATATCCGATATGTTTTGCCCAAAAATGAACGCTACCGTATCCTCGCTATCAGCGGCGACGGCAGTCAGGCTCGACCTATTCTGGAAGGCGTAACAGCAGACTATGCCCTCGGTATGCACTGGAACGTTCTCGAAGGTAGGTTCATCGCCCAAAACGATGTGACGGAAGCATTACAAGTCTGTGTCTTGGGTAACAACGTTGCTGCTGAATTGTTCGGAGAGACATCCGCAATTGGAAAAGAGGTGAAGATTAAGTATCACTATTGGCGACAAGCATCTATGCGGGCGCGTGTTGTAGGCGTGATGGCAGTAAAGGGCAGGGGTTTTGACTCCACATGGTCACTTGATGATGTCATCTGTGTGCCGTTGACAACACACCAACAGCGGATTTCGGGCTACGACTACATAGAACGTATTACGATTTTCACCGAGAAAGATGTAGATAAATCGGCAATTCTTGCCTCAGCACGTGCTATAATTCGCAAAAAACACAGGAACAGAGACGATTTCGTCCGCCATTGGGTCCCCACAGGCGGCGTGAAACGGCTGGAGCATATCCAACGCGTGATAAAAATCGCTTTGGGGAGTATCGCAGGGTTTTCGCTGTTTGTGAGCGGTATCGGCATTATGAATATATGCCTCGTCTCCGTCGGTGAGAAGACGCGGGAGATCGGTTTGCGGAAATCTGTAGGTGCGAAACGGATTCACGTTTTCTATCAATTCTTGACAGAGGCAGTGTGTCTCTGTTTCTGTGGTGGAATACTCGGCATCGCAGGCGGTTGGGTGGCAGCGCACGGGATGGCGCGACTCGCTGTGCGCATCGTGCCGATTGTGCCGGAATGGCCCGTTGTGCTCTCTTTGCACTGGGTCCTCATTGCTCTTGTTTTTTCTCTCTTTATGGGGGTCAGTTTCGGGGTCTATCCCGCGATGCAAGCCGCGCGGCTTACACCGATCGACGCACTCCGCACCGAAAATTAAACACGAATTCATGGCTATTTCGCTAATCACTAACGGCTCGCGCTTGACACAAATCACAGGTGCCGCATCGGTAACTTTCATCAACAGATTCATCGAAATAGTCTCGAATCACGCGCATCCGGCAGGTGGTATCTAACGCATAAACGATCATCTGATCAATCTGACTCTTTTTTCGGCGGACATAGTCACCGACTTCAATCTGTTCATCTGTCAGCGTACTGAGCATTTGACTGTCCTCAAGCAGCTCAATGAGTAATAGGTCCTCCTGTCCCCAGTACTGAATATAACCGTCGCTTTGTAGTTCAGCGAGGTCCTCCATTATTGTCTTCGGGTTTTGCGCAACGATTTCACAGAGTTCCAGAATCGTTTTTACGCCGCTCCGCAATTTTCGGAGGAGTTCGCGCTGTGCTGCGTCTGTCGGTTCAGGTGCTTCAATCCAGAATTCATAGAATCTCACTGAGAGTTGAGAGGGGACATTATACCACCGCTTCAAAAATCCGAGTTTTTCGAGATAACTGAGGCTCACAAGTGTCTTTGTCGGGTTGCCCCCACTCATCCATTCCAGTTCCTCGTTAGAGATTGCCCGATAGTTGTTGCTACCCCTGAAATTCTCAATGACCTTTAAGAGTTTAAGCAAAAATTGCTTATCCGGTGTGCTCTCTCTAATAAACCATTCGTGCAATCCGCGATCGTCGTGACAGAAAAGCATCACACAGCGTGCGTCCTCTCCATCTCTCCCTGCCCTGCCAAATTCCTGGCAGTATTCTTCAAGGGTCCCAGTGAGCGTCCAATGCACAATGTATCGGATATCTGGTTTATCAATGCCCATGCCGAAAGCCTTCGTGGCGACGACAATGTCTAAGCCGTTCTCAGTATTGTCAAAAAAGGCTTCTTGCACGCGCTTACGTTCATGGGGTTCGAGTCCGGCGTGATAGAAATCTGCTCGGAATCCAAGCCTTTGGAGAAAATCTGCGATCTCTTCGGTGTCGCGCCGCCGTCCAGCGTAGATAATCCCGTTTTTCGATTGAGCACCCGAGGTTTCGAGAGATGTTTCTTCTTGCTGTGCAAGAAACTCTATGAGTTGTTTATACTTTTCCGCGTCGTTTTCGTTGTGCTGGACGCTCAATTTCAAATTAGGACGTTCAATCCCTTGTGTAAGAATGAGGGGATCCGGTATGTTTAAAACATTGAGGATATCTTTTTGGATTTCTGGTGGTGCCGTTGCTGTGAAAAGTGCGATCACACGCGGCTGGAGCGCATCAATCGTATCCCTAAGCGACAGGTAAGCCGGGCGAAAATCGTGCCCCCACTGCGAGATGCAGTGCGCTTCATCTATAACGAACAACGAGATACGGAAAGCGTTGAGTATGTCCAAAAACCGGCGGCTTCGGAGACGTTCTGGAGAGACGTAGAGCAGTTTAATCTCATCTCGCCGCAGACGCGCTAATGTATTTTGGTATTCTTCCCATGTGAGTGTGCTGTTTATAAGCGCGACCGAATCAATGCCTTGTTCACGTAAAGCATCGACTTGATCCTTCATCAACGAAATGAGCGGTGAGATTACGACTGTTATGCCGTTAAGCATCAAGGCAGGGAGTTGGTAACACAACGATTTCCCGTGTCCAGTTGGGAATACAGCGAACACGTTTTTGCCATCTAAAATTGATTCTACAATCTCGCGTTGTCCCTTACGAAAGGTATTATAGCCGAAGTAGGTTTCGAGTGCTGTCAGAAATTGATCCGTCGGCAGTTCGCAATCTTGGAGCGGTTTCTCCACATCAACCGAATCCAGAAGGGCATCTACCTTTTTAAGCAAATCCTGCAAATTTTGCATGTTTTTACGTGGTCTGTTAGGTGTCTATGAAAAGAATCGGAAACGGAGAATGTGAAAGATAGCAGCGATACCGTCTTTCCAACTCACGGTTTTCCCTTCACCATAATCTCTGCCGTGATAGGAGATAGGGACCTCAACGATTTTACATTTTCGTTTAGCGAGTTTCGCTGTAATTTCCGGTTCAAAACCGAACCTGTCCGAGTAGAGCGAAATCTCCTTTAGGATTGATGTCCGGATCACCTTATAGCAGGTTTCCATATCGGTGAGTTGTGTGCCGTTAACGATATTTGCGAGGGTTGTGAGAAATTGGTTTGCGAGGTAACTCCGCAATAATCCTGCCTGCTTACCTTTCATAAACCGAGAACCGTATACCACATCGGCTTCATCATCTAAGATAGGCTTCAGCAACTTCGGATAATCTTGCGGGTCATATTCCAGATCGGCATCTTGGATGATAGTAATTTCGCCGGTGATATGTTGAAACCCGGTACGGAGTGTCGCGCCTTTGCCCTTATTCACATCGTGATAAAAGATTTTTATTGAGATATCGTCTCTGCTTTCCGCATCGCTGTCTATCGGCATCTCAGTTACTTCGAGGAAGCTGCGTATTCCGTTTGAGATATCTGCGATACCTTCAATTTCCGCTAAAATATCGCGCGTGCCATCTGTTGAGAAGTCATCAACGAGGATCAATTCTTTTTTGATCCCGATTTGAACATTGACAACCTGTTGCAAAAGTTTTCTTAGGCTTGCAACCTCGTTGTAAATCGGAATCACAATGGATAGCGTAGGCTCCATCTGGATGCCCCCAATGTTTGTTCCCACCGCTTCAGCGTAGGATCTGATAGAGTCAAGCGAAACTGGACACAATCAATCTCTTCCGACTAAATGATACCCTATCTTTTTTTTAAAAGCAAGTTTAAAAACAGCACAAGCCAGATTGAATGGCACTGCGATGTGTTTATAAATACTTGACGGAGTCGGCATTTACGTGGTAGAGTATATCTATCGGATTCTAACGCTTACAATAAGGTTAACAGACGCATTAAACGGGAGTTTTAGATGCAATTCAACGCTGTTTTTAAAAAAGTGCCAGAAGGTTACATTGGATTTGTTGAAGAATTACCTGGAGCCAATACACAAGGAAAAACACTTGAAGAGACCCGAGCAAATCTTCACGAGGCAATCCAACTAACACTCAAGGCAAACCGGGCACTTGCTGAAGAGTACATTGCGGAATTAGAAGAGGTCATTCGCGAACCGATCTTTGTCCGCTTATGAAAAGACGTGAACTCATCCGGCACCTTGAAAAGAATGGTTGTGAATTCCTCCGAGAAGGTGGTAACCACACTATCTACGTTAATCGCAGGACTCGGAAAAGTGCTCCTATTCCACGTCATAGAGAAGTAAACGCGTTTTTAGCAAGGAAAATCTGCTCCGATTTAGGAATTCCACATCCATAATTAGCACCCCTGTTTTACGCGTACGACAATCGCTCGACCCGCTTCTCTAAAGGCTCCATTGTTTCAAGGATCCGACGCATGAGAGTTCCTTTATCGTCGGCGTATGTCGCATTATCCCACAAATTCTCCCGCTCACCAGGATCTCTTTCCAAATCGTAGAGTTCACCGTAGGCGTGCCCACAATACCAAGTCAACTTCCGCGTATCGGTTACGACCGTTTTGAGCCGCAAACCCCTTGGATCGTCCACACACTCAACCAGCACATCATCACGAACAGATGCTGTTTCACCCGTAAGCATCGGCATTGCGTCTACACCATCTGTATCTGACGGGATCGGCAATCCAATCGCAGACAAGACTGTCGGCACAATATCGACGTGGCTGAACAGTGCTTGTGTGCGTTGTCCTGCTGGAATCGCTTCAGGAAACCGCATCAACGTCGGCACACGGACAAGTTGTTCATAATGGAACGGTCCCTTCATCCAGAGTCCGTGATCACCAAGCAGTTCGCCGTGATCGGTCGTAAAAAGCACTAACGTATTTTCTGTCAACCCACGCGTATCCAGACACTCCAGAATCCGGTGCATCTGCTGATCAATAATCTTCACCATATTGTAGTAATACGCCCTACCGAGCCGTGCATCTTCGTCCGACACCTGACGGTAGTCGGCACCGCCCCCCTGTCCTGCGATCGCATAGGTTCCTCGGATCTCCGATTTTTCAAGTTCGCCACGTCGTGCCTCCAAGAAATGTGGCGGTTTATCGTCTAACTCGCCTTCAACGAAGTCCGGTAGTGGGACCTGTGAAGCATCAACACGCGCCTCAAATTCAGTGGGGACGCAGTGTGGATGATGCGGGTCTTGGAAACCGACTGCCAACAGGAACGGTTGCGTGGTATCACGGTTTGACAGAAAATCTATCGTCCGATCCGCCGTCCAAACACTGTTATGATACTTCAGCGGTATATCCCAATCGTAAGCCTCACCGCCAAAACCCCTTTCGCTAAGGCGTGTCGCTTTACTATAACTCTCGAACGTCTCTTCAGAGACCTGTGAACGCACCCATTCGCCGTAATGCCCAGCGATACCATAAGTTGCGTGTCCAAGTGCCAATTCGACTGTTTCAAAGCCGTAGTAGGGACCTTGGAAATCTGGGTAGCGTGTTGTATTGCCAAGCACTTCAACAGACTTTTCAGCGGAGGCACCGAAGGGTTGGAAATGCGCTTTGCCGATATAGTGGGTGCGATACCCAACCGCGCCAAGTCGATGTGAAAGCAGGGTTTCGTCTTCAGGAACGTTCATACCGACATTCCATGCGCCGTGGCGACTCACATATCGCCCTGAAAAGAGTGAGGCACGGGCGGGGGTACACACAGGATTCGCACAATATGCTCGCTCGAAACAGACACCTTCAGATGCGAACTTATCAAGATGCGGTGTATCCGTAAACGTTGATCCATAGCAGCTGAGGCTATCTGTCCGCTGCTGGTCGGTCGTAACAATGAGGATATTCGGTTGTTGCTTGCTCATAGTGCTAAAGACACTTCCTCTCTCTATCCGCAAAACGGTTTCAGATAAGTATAACTCTGTTCCGCTGCGTCTTCTGGCTCCATAATCTCACGGAACGCCTGATGCACTGTTACGTACTTATCGTAACCGATCGCTTCCAGCCCTTCAAATACCAGCGGAAAATCAATGCCACCTTCGTCTTGTAGACGGATCGGATCGTGCGGGACTTCCCCCTGAATCCACGTCAGAAGCCGCGTCTGCCCTTCGGGTCGGCGGATATGGTTCTGGAGATAAACATTGAAAAGATACGGCGAAAACCGTTTGAGTGTCTCAACACCGTAATCTTGTGCACAGAGGTCGAGGTTGGCGGGTTCATAGATAATCCCGAAATTCTTTCTGCCGACGCGTTTCAAGACCTCAACCGAACCCTCCACCGTCTCAAAAAGACTCTGCGTATGCGACTGATGCGCGAGTCGGATACCACGTTCAGCGGCTTCATCGGAAGCGCGTTGTGCCCACAGAATATCTTCTTCAACTTTCATTGCAATACGGATAAGGTCTGCGCCGAGCAGCTCGGTTAAGTCGAGATAAGGGGTGATATTGCGAAGACCGTCCGGTCCTTGTGCGTTGTTAAGCGGGACAGGGAAATCGCCAGTGATCATAGAGACCTTCAAGTTGAGCGAGTCCGCCTGTTTGCGAGCAGCAGTAATCTGCTCTAAAGGTGAATGGATACCGACTTGGGAGGCGCGCATGCAGACTGCTTCGTAGCCGAGTTCTGCAGCGAGTTCTGTCAGTTGTGCGAAAGTGTGTGTAGCATCTTTTTTCGATGCTGTTTCTGCAACACGTACAGAAAGTGAAAGTTTCATTTTTTTGTAGTTCCTTGCGGTTCGGTAAGGCTGTTTTTCAGAACAAATGGCTCTCCGTATATCTAAAAGAAACACCCAATCAAATAAACCCCGCGCGATGCTTGGGACTACGTTTTTTATCGTTCCTTACGGTTCGATAAGGCTCCTTATTAGAAAATCAAAATATCGGTAATTGAAAGTGCCATCAAAACAAGGCTAATCATGCCGTTCAGTGTGAAAAATGCGAGGTTGACGCGGGACAAATCCGTCGGTTTGACGATGGCGTGTTCATAGATAAAGATTAGCACAACGATCCCGACACCGATGTAATAGAAAAGTCCCAACTCAACGAGGTGCGGGATACCGAGAAGGAATAGCACAGCGATGACATGCAAAGCAGACGAGAGCCATAATGCCCACCGGATGCCGATTTTCGCGGGAATCGAGTGTAATCCGTGCTTCCTATCGAAGCTCACATCTTGGCACGCATAGATGATATCGAACCCTGCTGTCCAGAGCAGCACGACGAGACAGAGAATAATCGGGGGTAACGCAAAGTTGCCCTGAATCGCAATCCACGCACCAACAGGTGAGATAGAGAGGGCAAGCCCTAACCAGAAGTGAGAGAGCGCGGTGAAACGTTTAGTATAGGAATACCCCATAACCACAGCAAGCGCGACCGGGGACAGTGCGAAGGCGAGTGGATTCAGTCGCCACGCCGCAAAAACCAGCAGTCCCGCAGAAACAAGGGTAAAACACCATACCGCGCCTTTTGTAATTAAACCGGCAGGAATCGCACGCATGGCAGTACGTGGGTTTATACTGTCAATTTCGGCATCAGCAAGTCGATTAAACGCCATAGCGCAGCTTCGCGCCCCTACCATTGCAACGAGGATCCAGCCGAGTTTCGGTAGCGCAGGAATTCCGTCCGCAGCGATAAAGGCACTCATCACCGCAAACGGAAGCGCGAAGACGGTATGTTCAAATTTGATCATCTCAAGGATAATCTTAAGCTTTCTCATCTCTCATTCTCAACAATCCGAATCCAATACTGACTGCCGACCGCTGACGGTTGACTACCTAAAACGGCAACAGATTACCCGTAGCGTCAAACGCAAACGGCTTCGTTTCACCGATAACTTCTAACCTTGAATGCAACTTCGCATCTTCAAGCAGCACATCAGAAATGTCGAGTTCCGTCAATCTCAACGTGCTCTCAATACGGATCACCCGTGCATCTTCGGGTTCAGTGAGACCGATAGTATCCAACGCGACTTCAATCGCCTCACGGTCGGTATCGTAATAAAATGGGATTTTCGACTTCTGTGGTCCGAGGGCAGTAATCCCGTTCATGTAGGTCGAATGCCGATCAATTTGGTCTACAAGGCGTGTCGTTGTGAAATCGGCAAGCCCGATGCCGGTGGCATTACCGTCGCTCTCTTCAGTGAGGTCTCGCACGAATATACGGAGAATCGCCGGTTTTGCGGGTTCCGGTTCAAAGTTCTGCATCATCCTGCCGATGACATTCGTATCCATACCCGTGCCGCTGATATTCTTTCCAGTCCAATCCACGATGAGCAGATCGAGTTCATCGAACGGGAGCCGTCCCATCAGCGATTTCGCCTCAACGAGCAGTTCACGTTCCGTCTGAAAGAGTTGTGCAGCAGGTACGGCGACCGCTTTTGCGGTCTCTTCGTGTGCGTTCTCAATTAAACCCAAGCCGAAAGCGATCTTGCCGGTATCAAGAATAAAACCACCGACGGCTGTGATGACGTGTTCAAAACTGTACTGGAAAAATGCGCGGTGATATAGGTTCGCGCCCTGCTGTTTGCCGAGTCCAATCACCAGCATCTTCATCAAGCCGCTTTCAATGGAGCCGTTGAAATCTGTGTGTGCCTTAATACGATTAAGCGGGACAACGTGATCCGCTTCAGCCGCATATCGGTCAAAGAAAACCGGTAATCCATCTGCCGTCTTTCCGAGTTCCACGACCTCCATTGTCGCTTTCACTGGTGCCCCGACGGTCTCCTCGGTGATACCGTAATGCTCCAATACGCTCCGCTGTCCTTCGGGGGTTGCACCGCCGTGGCTCCCCATCGCTGGAACCACAAAAGGTTTCGCACCGAGTGTTTTGAGATAATCGACAGTCGCCTTGACGGCTATATCAACATTCGCAACGCCGCGACTGCCAGCGGTAATAGCGACAGTCTCGCCGGGACTGATAATAGAAGCGGCATCAATCCTTGCTAATTCTGCGTGTATTGCTGCGGGGAGGTCAGTGAGAACGGGTGCCTCAAACTGCTGTTGGATCCGTGTCATATTTGGAAGTGCCATGCGTTTCCATCCTTTATGTTTTACATATAAGTGGACTTTGCAGGCAATTCTACCAGAAATAAGATAACAAAGCAAGGGAAATGTGGGATAGCCGTCGGCTGTCAGCTGTCAGCAATTAGAGGAGTGGTCATCAGTTGTCTGCATCGCGGATTGTCGCGGATTACGCGGATTACGCGGATTTTAAGAGGTTTTTGGTGGTGTGATGTCTTTAGTCCGAGAGGAATGGCATGCTTATAGCAGCGGCATGTTTATATTTTCTGATTTTCAAAGCGATCTCAAACGGTTCTGTCTCTCCTCCCAATCGGGTAAATACGCAGACATATAGCCTTTGAACAACTTGCCGTGATTCGGGACAAGTAGATGCACCAATTCGTGGACAATAACGTATTCCGTCAACGTCTCTGGCAAATTGAGCAGGTCGGTGTTGAGCGTTAAGCGTCCATTCGTTGATATAGATGCCCACTTCCGCCGCATTTGGCGAAGATGAATCTCTCGCACCTTGACCCCGATCCGCGCTGCCCACTGTTGTACTGTCCCTTTCAAATCCGCTTTATTGGCGTTCATACGCGTTCCAACCTCAACAATTTGTTTGTTATTTCGATCTTAGTTCCTATATCAACTGAGAGTTCTAATGTTTTATAGAGTGTAGCACGCAATTGGCCCTGTTGATGGTCATCCCACCGATAATCAGGAAATTGCGTAAAGACTTGATCAACGGCTCGCGCCTGTTCTGGGTTAACATCTTCTATAGCATTCCTGAGAACCGTATAGACCGCGTAGGTGTTCTGATCCATACCCATCTGATTCTGCTCTCTTGCAGCGCGTGAAGTTTCTTCAGCTAACCTCCTAAACTCAGTCAATACATCCTGCGTCGCCATCTGACGATTTTCATAAGCCTCAGCAACGGCTTCTGCACGTTCACCAATCGAAATCAGAAACGGCTTTGATCTGCTTTCTTCTGTTACTGTTTTATACAGGACCTTTCTTAAATTCTGCACTTTGACTGCATCAGACGTATCACTCTGATCCATCTTCTGCAAGGTATCGGCGCGCAATTCATAGACAGCATTCGGTAATTCAAACAGATTGCTCTCCGTATGCGTCTGCAAAAGTTCACGGGTCTTGGCGGTCAACTCCTTATCAATGTAAATGCGGTCAGAATGTGCATTACGAATCAACCCATAGAGGGTTGCTAATGCCTGATAATCCGCTATGAATTCGCGTAAGAAGGCATCCGGTGAAAGAATGTCATAGAGATTTTGTAACCCTTTGAAAAATTTGAAGAAAGCCTCTCGGATGTCTTTATCATCAAAATGTTCAATGGCTCGTTCCTTCGCCTTATCGTCCCAACCGGTGGCAAATGGTAAATACGCAGCTGCATCCTCTTGGATCCGCTTAGCAAAAGCTGCTTTGAGCACGTCAATGTTCTGGATAACACTCTCGATCTCGTCAGAGTCAAAGGCGAGTGCTTTTTCAAGGTTCTCAAAGATACCGACGAAATCCAATACAAACCCGGCGGGTTTTACCAAGCCGTCTCCGTCCTCATAGGGGCGGTTGACACGCGCAATTGCTTGTAACAACACATGATCGCGCATGGGTTTATCAAGATACATGCAGTAAAGAATTGGCGCGTCAAAGCCAGTCAATAACTTCTGGGTTACAATTAATATTTTAGGCTGTTCGTTTTTGTCGATGAATTTTTTGCGAATATCCTTTTCTTCCTCAGAGGAGCGATGATACGCTTTCATAAACGCAGCGTCTTGAGTGTTGTCCGAATAAACGATCTCTGAATACTCCGATGGCAAATAGGTATCCAACGCTTGTTTATATAACGCGCACGCCTCGCGGTCCACAGCCACCAGAAACGCTTTGAAGCCCATCGGTTCTACGGTGTCTTTGAAGTGTTTGGCGACATATTCAGCAATGCCATCTACCCTCTCCGGTGCTTTCATCATCTCCTTTAACTGAACAGCACGGTCAAGGATTGCGTTGAGTTCCTCCAGATCACTTATCCCTTCAGTTACTGCAAGGTTTAAAAAATCCTGCTCCAACGTCTCGCGGTCAACTTGTAAATCGGAGGCAGCAAGGGTGTAATTCAATGGGAGAGTCGTGCCGTCCTCAATAGATTCCGAGATTGCGTATTTGTCGAGATAGCCTTGTTTATCGTCTACACCAAAGACTTTGAAAGTCCCCTCGCCTTTAGAGAGACTATCAATCGGGGTGCCGGTGAATCCGATATAGGTTGCATTGGGGAGGGCAGCCATCAGGTAATTCCCGAAATCGCCGCCGGTTGTGCGGTGCGCTTCGTCAATCAGCACTGCCACACTTTCGCGGGTGTTGAGGTTCGCGGGTCTTTTGTCAAACTTATGAATCATAGACACAATTAAACCGCGATAATCGGAGGCTAAAATTTTTTCCAAATTATCTTTACTTTGCGCAACCTCAAGCGTCCTAATGCCGTAACCCGTGATGTTTCTAAAGAGTTGGCTTTCGAGTTCGTTGCGGTCAACAACCATCAGCACAGTAGGCTTTTCTGTCTGTTCGCCACCGCGTAGGAGGCGCGCCGCAATGCTTATCATGGTGAGGGTTTTGCCGCTGCCCTGTGTATGCCAGACAAGCCCGCGCCGTTTGTTTGGATCGTGAACCCGCTCAATGACTTTCTCTACTGCACGGGTTTGGTGTTGACGTAGTACAATTTTGGTGAGTTGGTCATCTTTGCTCTGGAAGACAATAGACTGCTGCAATACTTTTAAGAAGCAATCGCGATTGAAGAAGGTTTTAACTTTCTGTTCATAGTTGGTGGGTTCGTCAATTTTCCAATTGAACAGATTTTTGCGGCTGGTGTTCCACGTCACGCCATAGAAGAAGTCCAGAAGTTGTGTGACACCGAAGAGTTGTGCAGTCGCGAACATCTCTGGCGTTTCGCTGTGGTAACGGCGGATTTGCTCAACACCGAGTGCTAATCCGTCTGGTTTGCCAGCATTTTTGGCCTCTACGATTGCCACTGGAATCCCGTTAATCAGGAACACCACATCGGCACGATTGCGATGTGCAGTGTTTTGTTGTTCCCATTCATCGGTAACATGAAACAGGTTATTGTCAGGATTCTCAAAATCGATTAGGGTGACGTTGCGCTCACGGTTCTCACTCGGAACGAAAGTTGATTTTTCACCACGCATCCATAAAAATGCTTCCTGATTTCCCACAAGCGTCGCATTGAGTAGACCGAGCTGCCGTAGAACGTCCGCACAATTAGAATCGTCTACGATGCCTGTATTGAACTTCAAGAGTTGTGTTTTCAGCAGATCATTAAAATAACGCGCAGTGGTATCACCACCGCGCATCTGCAGGGCTTGCGATTGGGAGACGCGCGTCCAGCCAACCTCATCTGCGTAGCGAAGCATCGGTTCTTGGACAGCGGTATACTCGCTCATTGTATCTCTCCGCTTTCGATTAAAGGCACAGCAGAGGTCTGCCCTGTCATTAGTCCTTCAAGCATGGCGTGGAACAGTTCGTCTAACCGTTCAACCTCTCGTTCAAGGGCTGCTATTTTTTCATCAATTGCTTGAAAAACAGCAGCGATGGCATGTTGTTCAGAAAGTGGTGGGAGAGCAAAGGTGAATTTTCCCAAAGAATCCCACGATGTTCTTGGGTGGCTTATTCCTGTTGACGTTGCTATGGCATGATTCACAAACGTTTCGGTATGCAGAAGATAGACTAAAAATCTTGGAGCTGCTTTTGAGTTTACCGTAAATACAAGGATATCCGTTGAGCAAATTCCCGCCATTTCAGCGATAACTGCTTTATCCAAATATGATCGCAATTTTCCATATAGAACATCATTTGGATAAAAATGAGTCTTCGCGCTTTTCATCTCCGAAGCATCCCCCCAACGTTGCAGGATACTCTCTCCAGAATCAATATGCTCAAGTCCCACAAAGTTTAAGCCTTGACTATCTTTCGGTTGCACATTCTCACGCCTCAAATTGGCTATTTCTTTGAGTTGGACTACTTCCCAACTCCTAGGAATCTCGCCAATTTCTATTTGCTTGCGCGGTTCCCCCTTCGTGCCGTGTGAAAAGAGATAATCCATCAACGCTGCTTTGTGTTCGCGCTCTAATGCGATTTCGCGTTGGCGGGTAAATTTTGCTTCTTGGATTGTCTGTAGGACGTGGGCTATGGCACGTTGTTCGGGGATCGGGGGTAGGGGTATCATAAGCGATTTCATTCGACTTTGATTAATAGAGGCTTGCCCAACTGCCCTTGATGCTAAAGCAATAAATACACCTCGATTTCTATAAAACTTGAAAATAAAAGTAAGAAAAAAAGGATCAAGTGTCTTTGTATCTGCCCGCATTCGTAATAAGTTCATACCATGAAGCAAAAATTCTGGTTTTCCTTCATAAATTACAGCTCGTCCCAATTGCGGTTCGCTATTGATATGACTTACGAGAATGTCGCCGTAATAGAGGCGGTACTTCTCTATTTTGTCACTTGTCAAAATGTCTACATATCCAACTTTTCCAGCATTTATACAATCGTCAGATATTGTCTCAATCCTTGTAACAGGATAGCCATCATTAGCCTTGTTTTGTTTATTTGTTAACCCGTTTCCAATGTAACTTAAAACATCACCAAGATTCACTCTTTTCCAGCGATCCGGTAGCTCAATGTTAATAACCATCACAAATTACTCTCTATTCAGTCTAAATCGAGTCAATACATCTTCCAACACTTTATCGGCTTTTTCGCGGGCGATGCGTGCCTCTGCTAAGTCTGCCAAAATCCCATTGACACATAGATAATCAGATTTGGTATTAGACTGTGTTGTAGCATCAAAACTTATCTCAATCTACCTCTGGCACTTCAATTTCAAGGTTTTGGATAAGCCGATAAGTCCTACCGTGTTCATGGCGAAGTTGTAAAAAAGAATTATAATTGCGATACGCATCTTCAATAAGTTCATGGTATAGGACAACCCGGACATTTTGTTGTTCCATTGTTCTCTTAGACCGTTCTCTCTGTTCAGCATCTGACCATTGCACAAGTTCTTTACCTACAAGGCACACGGTTTCAATTGGTTCATTCTTGCCAGTCGTCCGAACTATCTTCCGCAGTGCCTCTCCGTATTTTTCAACCTGTCTGAGCAAGTCGTACTGATCTAATTTCCGATTAGCACGTTTCAACTCAATGATGACGTGTTTTCCCGCTGTCATTTTATATTTTATGTCGTAGCGTCCGTTTAATTCTGGATCCGTGAGTATTTCTTTGGCGTCAAGATCTTCAAATTCTTTTTTCACAGATTGCTCCATATACGGTGTTTCTGTCGCCCTGTCCCATGAAGGATCCAGTAACCAAAGGTGTTCATAAAGAATCTCCTGAATGGTTCTTTCCACAGCGTTATCTTCTACCGCGTTATGCAGCTTCGCAATGATCCGTAACCTCTCTTGAATAATTTGATAATATAATGATGCTTCAATATCATCAAAATTACTTAAAATCTCCATGAAGGCGGGTATATTTTCTAATGAGATTCGTTCCAATTGATTGAGAGCCCCTTTATATAGAAGATTCTCAAATGCTAAGGCAGTGTGTATATATAGTTGATTCCTATTTTCGTCATTATCAAAATGAATTTTACCTATCTTACTAAAAAGTGATTCTGCTTGTTTCTTTTCTGTGGGTTTTAATTCATCAAGCCATTCCTTAATTGCCGGAGTTCGATTGACTTCCCTCGTCACTATTTTAGAACGCCATTCATCCCATTTATCTCGGATATGAAACAATTCATTTTTCATCCAGGTTTTAAGTTCTTCATACCTTGGACTGTCTTTAATAATCTCTTGACGGCTGGTCGTTGCAATATCATCTAAATCATCCATATCCAAAAAATCTGCATGAATTTCGCCAATAAGGTATTTGGTATAGAACCCTGATTGCCTAAAATCATCCAGGATGTTTTCCTGTGCCAGTTTGCCGCGAACCATTATTATAATCTTATTGAGGTTTTCATTTACATCTTTTTCTCCATCTACATTCGTGTCTGTCAGTTCGTTTGGCTTCCGGACAGTTCCAATCCAACCTTTGATAGAACCCGTCAAATTTTCAATATCATCTTCATCCGTTACCTCAATCGTCCCATCCCTTTTTTCGTTATGTTCAGGATTCTCCAAATTGTTGCATAAATTAATATATTTCCCACTTTCATCTCCATAGTACCAGAGAAACTGAATTTTATGAAAGTAATCACGATCTGTAATTTTAACTCGTGATCCACCAACAAAAACATTGAAATTATCTTCAGCTCCAATGATACTAAACCGGCGGGCGAGTCGCTTGCGTAAGTAATTTGGGTGAGCTTTGGTAATCCGTTTTTTGAGATCAGTAAGTATAATCCGAGTGCCGTTTTTAGTAATTTTTATCTCAGATTCAGATAGAGCTTTCGGAGCATAAGGGTTCTCATTTTTTTCTGCAATATGGTTATCAATTGCCTGCTTTGACATCACAAAACCATTTTTTTCGTTTTCTTCATTTTCTTTCCCTTTTTTAAAAGTCTCAACCCTAACAGTTTCGGCAATTGAAAAAAGTGAAAGTTTGCCGATACCCTTCCTGCCCATGACTTTTCGCTTGTAGCGGTCTGTCACAACTTCGTTATGCATTCTCCTTGGATATCCGACTAAAAGGTACTTTTCATTGATGTCGTCTAACGTCATACCGTGTCCATCATCGGTAATAGTAATTTTGTCTGTTTCTATTTCAACGTAAACATTTGTGGCATCAGCATCCCAAGAATTTGCCACCACTTCAGATAAAACTGCGGGAACATTACTATAAAGATTAATACCAAGATGATATAGGACAGTATTGCTGATATTCATCTTATACTTGCTATATTCACTCATTGACATTTTCCCTTACATGTTTTCGTATACTTTCGCCTATAATCTTTGCGAGGTCAACAGGGACAGCATTTCCGATGTAGGCTGCTATGCGACCAACTGTGATTGGTGAATCGGGTTCAATAAATTTATAGCCTTCTGGGAACGTTTGCAACAAGGCACCCTCTCGAAGTGAAAGGGCTCTATGCTGCTCAGGGTGTCCGAATCTTCCGCTGCCCAAATTGTTAAATTGTGTCGTTATTGTTGGGGCGAGATCATTCCATTCCATACGACCATAAACCGTCGTATAGCCTTTCCCAGAATCCTTTTTGTGACACGGTAGACGCAGTTCCTCATCCCAATCTTTCCATGTACGCCCCGGCTTCGATTGCTTAATCCGTCTTTTATTTATATCTGAAAGTTTTCTTGATCGATGAAGTTGGTCGTGTTCATATTCCTGACCATCATCAATCTTAGGAAGATCACCGATAGCGTTTTTAACAGTTCTGAAGGGAAGCAATCCATCCTCTGGAGAATTGGAATGCCTTTTGGGAATAAGTTCAACTTCGCCCCAAATTGAGGCAAGTAGCACCAGACGACGACGCTTCTGCGGAACACCGTAGTCAGGACAGTAGACTATTAATTTTGAATCAAAATAATAACCGAGTGAACGAAGTTTTTTTGTAAAGTCGGTAAAAATAGTTTCTTTTCTGATGAGCGGTACATTCTCAAAGGCTATAAGTTCAGGCTTTACCTCTTCAATCAATCTTCCAAACTCATCAAGTAAACTCCATCGCTCATCCGAACTTCGATTTTTATTTTTTCGAGTTTGGGCTGAAAATGGTTGACATGGGGCGCATCCAACAAGAAGTTTGATATTATCTTCTGGATATAATTCAGAAAGTTCAGCACCCGTAAATTTACAAATGTCCTTTGAGATAAACTTTGATTTATTGTTTTCTTCAGACGGGTTGTTTTCTTCAAAGGGGTACTTACACGTTTCATCAATATCAAGTCCAGCAACAACATCTATACCTGCTTGTTGAAGTCCATACTTCAGGCCACCAACACCACAGAATAGATCCACGGCTGATATGGATAAGGGAGATTTTTTTTCTTTCAATAAATCCATAACCTACTTCCTGCTTATCAAGGCTATTTATGACTTTTTGGAAGGCTTCGATGGAGAATCCAAAGACTGTGATGGAGGATTCGTTGATTCCACAACTGCCTTACCGTTTTTGGCTTTCGCCTCAGCAGAACCTTCTGCGTAGCCTTCCTCTCTGCCTTCTTCTTTCGCCGCCTGAATA
The DNA here is from genome assembly GCA_022821495.1 of Candidatus Poribacteria bacterium. GTDB lineage: Bacteria > Poribacteria > WGA-4E > WGA-4E > WGA-3G > WGA-3G. The sequence continues at coordinate 42,114 of JAJEDN010000061.1, read as the reverse complement.
TGCTTCTCTTGTCTTTCAAGAAACCAGTCTGACAATAACATGGTGAAGTCAACGCCTCCTACTATTATTTCAAACAGAATAACATGCGCTGTGTGGATTGTCAAACAAAAAACAGAGACATTCAGTTTTCAGTACCAATCACCAAGACCGTTAGGGATGGTTCATGGTAAAGCAATTGCGTACGGTATCTCGGAGAAATATTTTCGTCTATCAGATACCGACGCATCTTTAGCCCTGTTCATTTTCGGATGGAGATTGTGTTGTGCTGGCTGATCCATTTTTTGGAATGTGCGGATATGAAGTATCAGAATTTGCCGCCCGTTCTGCTATAAGTTTACGCAAGCGAATAACAGCAGGTGACGGATTTTTTCGCCTGTTCTTCTCGCGCCTTTCGGCTGTATTCCAGATGATCCTCAAAATATGCACCAACTTTTTCTTGATTTTGAAGATAATATAGGATTGTGGCGTAAACCTGTTCCAGTGTGGGTGTATAGTAATGATCAGCGATGACTATTGGCATTTTGCTATTGTGAATATATTCGTATAGGATAGTCTCAATACCTACCCGTGTTCCTTTTAGACGAATATCATTTTTTGCCAAAAACATGAAGTTATCTTCAAGCTGATAAATCTGTTGAAAATTACGGATTTGTCTGAGAATACTGTTTTCAACGGGTAAAAAAAGTGTATGCTTATTTTGAATTAGATATGTAAGTTTGCCCAATACTGTGTCAGCATCCCGTCCATAAGTAAGTCCAGTTAACAAACCCAACGTCAAGAATTCTTTTTCTCTGAATAAAATTGATTCCTTCCAAAGTTTAAAGAGAAAATCAACTGCTACGTCTAATGCTGAATGTCCATTCATTTGCTCTTTACCTAAGGCAAGCACATAACTGTTGTAAGGCTCAGCGAGCTTCCAATTTGACCGTTTTGCAATTTCCAATAGTAGGTCTGCATCAAAATTACCAATACGACACCTAATCCCTAATTCAGGGTTACCCATGAGGGGAGCCGATGTATCTAAACTATTACTAACCGCCGTTTGCTTAAGCTCCTTATTATCGTCCTTAATATCTTCAGTGTCATCTTTGATGGCTTGAATATCTTGGCTTATGCGTTCACTCACTTCTATCTGCACTTGTTCAATTTCTCTCACAAAGTCCGTTAGCATAGCATCTGTGTTCGCTTGTTCAGTACTGGTATTTTGAATAAATTCAAGTACAATTTGATTAAATGCTTCCTGTTTGAATGGCAGTTGTGCGTAAAAATCAATAATCACTCTCTAAATAATGGGACGAATTCTCCGTTCAAAATCCATTTTGGGCAATTGATGGTTAGGGACGATAATACAGTTTTGAAAAAATGTTGTGATTTCCGAGATTTTTTCACTTCCATTTAGTTGTGTGAATTGAACTTCATCAACGTCTTTTAGAGAAGCCATAACGTTGTCAAATGTATGATGATCCACTTCAACCGTTTTTGGATCAGTAAGATCAGCAAAGTCAGACGCGTATTGCTTAACTACCTTAACAAAAGACGCTTTGAAAAGTTCCTCTGCTGTAGTGTTACAAAGATGTTTTATGGCGTGATTAATATCACCAGCAATAGAAAATCCGGTGCCTATAATATCATAAGCATTGAAGACTAAACCGAGTATTGTCATGGATTTTCATCTCCTATCAGGTGTCTACCAACATTATAGCATATTTAGACTGTTAAATCAAAATTTAGGAAACCGCACGGGTGTGTAAATATTTCGTCAATTGTTGCCTGAATGCAGGTCGCAACCCCCTTTTATCCCCCTTATCAAGGGGGCAGGCGAGTACGCCGCAAATCACGGATTTTCGCGGATTGGGAAATACCTGCCACAGGCTAACAGCCTATGCTACAAGGGATACCTGTCACAGACTAACCATAGGTGTCAATTTAGCGATTTTCATGGTATTTCGGAGGACCGTCTCTATAGATGCCGCCCCTACGGGGCTAAGGGGTATCGGGCAAACACGGTTCTACATAGATACCGTCCCTACGGGACTAAAGAGGTGTTTGGAGTCTTCAAGGTTTCCACGTCGTATCCGGTTCGGTTAGGAAACCGAACCTACCGGGCCGGGGGCGGAGGCGGTTATTTTTCTAAAATTGATCCCTATGGATACTTGCCACAGACTAACAGTCTATGCTACAGGACCGCACTTTTATTTATCGCGCGTCAAAAACTTTACACATCCAAACCGCACCTACCAGCATGGCTTTTTTAATTCTTTTCATTCAACCCAAGCCGTGCCAACATATCTCCCAATGCGTTATCTGCCTTCTCGCGGGCGATGCGTGCCTCGGTTAAGTCTGATAGAATTTCATTCACGGGGCGGTGTTCAACTTTGTCGCCTACGTCTACAAACTGGGAAGGACTCAGATTGTAATCGGTTTTCTGGACATCTTCAAGTGTGATAACAGTGCTTAATTTCTCGCGAGACTCCCACGCCTGATAGACCTCTGTTGCAACATCAATCCCTTCATCGGTGAGGATATTTTTTGGTTTTCCCTTCTCGAAATGCTGAGAGAGGTTGATGAGTAGTATCTGTTCTTTGCGTTCCTTTGGTTTGCTGCGGTTCAGCAGCAAGACAATGCCCGGCGCGCTGGTGTTGTAAAATAGGTTTTCGGGCAGAAGGACCACGCCTTCAATCAGGTCTCTCTCAACAAACTTTTTGCGAATATCGCGTTCACGATCAGCGTTCTTACTCCCGGACCCGCGAGAGACTGCACCGGTATCCAGCACAATGGCTGCACGTCCATCGTCCTTTAGAGATGCAAGTATATGTTGTACCCATCCCCAATCCGCTGAGGAGCTCGGTGCGATGCCGTAGGAAAATCGGTTCCAGTTGTCGTTCTCGTAAAAAGCGTCGTCGTACTCCTTCTGATTCCACATCGGATTCGCAACTACATAGTCAAACCGTTGGAGCGATGAATTACTCTCGGTGAAACGCGGATTGCGGAAGGTATCTCCGATCTGAATATCCGCCCCGATAAAATCGTGTAGAAAAGCGTTCATCTTCGCCATGGCGTATGTGGTAGGTGTGAGTTCCTGTCCGTAGATTTGGGGTGCCTGACTCTTTTCGTCTGGATGCGTCTGTGCGAACAACAGGCGCGGCTTGATGAGCAGACCACCTGAGCCACAAGCAGGGTCGTAGATCGTTTTGTAGGGTTCTGGGTTAATGAGACGCGCCATCAGCCATCCGACCTCTTTCGGCGTGTAGAACTCGCCCGCGCTCTGTCCTTGTCCCTCCGCAAACTTTCGCAACAGATACTCATAAGCACGACCCAGGATGTCGGGTTCGGCATCCTGCAGCCCGAGCCTGTGCCGACTTAACACTTCAATTAACGCCTCCAGCCGTTCCTCATCAAGCGTTCGTTGCCCACTCTGACTTTCATTGAAGTCCTTCACGTCAAGGACACCTTGCAAGAGTGGATTCAGACGCGCGACCTCGCGCATCGCCTCGGTGACAAACTCTCCCAAGTGACCATCGGCAGGATGGTTGCGGAGTGCCTCCCAACTATACTTCTGTGGGATATAAAAACGGACAATCGGATTACGTCCGGATTTGAGAGCATCTTCATGGTCTGCTTCAACAATTTCCCGGGCAAACGCTTCATCACCGAATTCTTCTATCTGTTTGGCAAATTCATCATCAAACACATCGGAGAGACGTTTGTAAAAGATGAGAGGTAAGATGAAATCCTTGAACTTGGGTGCGTCACTCGCGCCTCGAATTGTGTTTGCAGCATCCAATAGCCATGTTTCGAGGGCGGATATATCCAGATGTTCTTCGTCTGCAGATGGAAAGGGGAGTGTGGTTTGGGTTGGATCTGTTTCGGTTTTCTTTTTTGCCAATGATTAGGTTCCTTTTGAGGAATAGTTTTCAGTTGGCGGGATTGCTAAGGGGAAATACCCAAGCAAAAACACCCCGCCAGCGAGGAAAAGTGTTTGTAGGCGAGATTAGAATCGCGCCTACTAGTTCTAAGATTAACGTTTGAGGTCTGCCCATTGTGTTGCGAGTTTGCCGCGTGGTTCAACCGGTAGGAACGTCTCAACACCTTCCATTATCAAATTAATCTCGTCTTCGTCTAAAGCACGGATGAAGACTGCGTAATCGTCCATTAAACCGGCAAACGTTTCGCCACCGGAACCCCCAATACGGTAAGTGATGTTCTCACCACGGGTTTCTTGAAAATCGGTCTCGGCGACCACTTCACCATCGGCATAAATCTTGAACTTATCGCCATCGCCTGTGACGGCTACGTGCATCCACTTATCCGCTTCGACGATCCCACCATCTGTTTGGCATAAGACTGTCCAGCCACCGACCTGCCCACGCCAAGAGATGAGTCCTTGGTCCTTGTTAAGAAATAAAGTGTTGTGTCCAGCAGCGGACGGTAGGCTCCGCCAGACGTGTTCCCACGTGGTGCCATCAAAGTTCGGATTTACCCAAGCAGAAATTGTGTATGGGTCTGATTTGAAAATGTCCCCGTGGAGAGAATCGGAGACTTGCAGTTCAACATAGGCGGCTGGATCAAGTTCTATCGCGTCTCCAAATTTACCTTTAACCCACTTGGACCCACCTGTGATTTCGCCGTGGTTATCGTTTCCAGTCGCGTCTTCTGAGTTGCCATCAAACGGGAAGTACGCCACTAAATCTGGATCTTCACCGGTAATCCCTAAAGTGGCACTCATCAATAAAAAGGTGACTGCCAAAAATAACGTAAAGAGTTTCATCGGTATTGCTCCTTGTTAATTAGTTTGTCTTTGAGATTCAAGGGATTCGTTCAAATTAATTAAATCAGGACTTACGCATTTTCCATAATAACTTACCTATCACGCACTGCAGGGTTTTTGCTTGGGTATTTCTTCAGAGTTTAAAACCCCGCCTGCAAGGGGGCTGCGTAAGTCCTATAAATATTAACACATCCGATAAGAAAAATCAACTTTTTCGGTTTACGGACGTGAGAGCTCAATTTGACAGCAGATGCCTTAAAATCCGCTTAATCCGTTATCAGTAAAAGAGGCTCCTGCTTAATCAGAATCCCTCTTTGCTGACGGTTTCCGATGGCTGACGGCTGATGGCTAATTTGTCTTAATAAGGGATTCGTAGAGGGTGTGGAGTTTTGCACCGATACTTCGCCAGTCATAATCCTTCTCAACGCGGGCGCGACCGCTTTTGCCAATCCTACGACGGAGTGATGCGTCTGTGAGGAGTCGGGTGACAGCATCAGCGAAGATTGCCGGTTCGTCAGCGATAAAGATTTCTTCACCGTCTTTGAGGTCTAAACCCTCCGCGCCGACAGTTGTGGAGACGATCGCTTTACCCATCGCTAACGCTTCGAGGATTTTCAGGCGTGTACCGCTCCCGATACGCAACGGCACGACAAAAACTGTCGCCTCAGCGAAATAGGGTTTAATCTCCGGCACACGTCCAGTGACGACAACGCCTGCTCTCGCTCCTAACTTTTGGACACGCGCAGATGGATTCCCACCGACAATCGAGAATTGGACATCCGGTACTTTGTCTTGAATACTGGGTAAAACCTCATCGGCGAAGAAAGCGACAGCGTCTTCATTCGGATACCAATCCATACTCCCAATATAGATGAGATGCGCTGGTGCTTCAGATGTAAAATCAGGCTGGTAATGCGTAACGTCTACACCGTTCGGAATGACCTCAATGGCACCTTCCTGGCAGTGTCGTTGAAAAACAGCAGCATCAATAGCAGAGGTACACGTGACCGCGTCAAACTTCGGGCTTAGCACGCGTTCATAACGTTGGAACGCGAGTTGCTGCGTCCAATACGCGAACTTATAGAACGGGTGAGTCGTTTCACCACAGAGCCTTCGCCAGATCGCTGAATCGACGTTCTGTTGTGAAAGTACGCTGGGTAGATCCGTTTCCATCCGAAACTGCGCCGTGTGGAACATCTCATAATGGACAAGATCGAAGTCTTCAGTCGCGACCAACTCCCTAAGTTTCTGTCGATAGGCAGGCAGCGCATAGCGTGCAACAGTAATGGGTTGTTGTTTAAGGACAGCGTTGGCAAGTGTACCGAACGATACGCGCGGGAGTGTCGGTGCGTTACGGATGAGGTGAACCTGAATACCGAACTGCTGCAACTCCGCCACCCCGTCCGCATCTGTCGGTTGTGTCTCCAGCACTAACAGTGTTACATCACTTTTCGCTGCAATCTGTTTGAGCAGGTTAAAAACCCGAATGCGTCCGCCATCGGTGAGTGGAAAAGGCACGGTAGGCGATAAGAAAAGAATTTTCATATTTTTTAATGAGGGTGTTGCCTAACTTCAGTTTCTGATAAGGATATAGGTTTTAGCCACATAAGTCAATGAAAAAAGATAACCACTGAGGCGAGGGGCGTTTTTCCCAGCAAATTGGTTATTCTTTATTCCAAAGCCCAAAAGTATTTTCAAGCAAAATTAACGGTTTCTATGGCTATCATTTGCTTTTTCCCTGAGAATAGCCTATAATTCATAGTTAGATGAGAGTGTTTCATAAATCGCTAATTTTTATCAAAAGACAGTTTTGATGTTTTGATATAGGTAACATTTCGCGTGGGCAATCCGCAGTGGCATAAAATCAAAGAATACGCAGTATGCTGACTTTTGACAACTATTATTTCTCAAACATTCTCAGTTAGGCATAGGCTTTCTTATTTTTTCTTTGAGTTAAAATAATAATTGCCCTATTATAGATAAATGTGTCACTTGCGGGAAAATAAAGTTTTCTATAGATATAGCACTCCTAAGGAGTGGAGAGTTTTCTACGAGTTGCTTGTGGGCGCGAAATTCAGAGAAAATAGACACGCCTTTGAAACTCGCAAGTGTAAATCGAAAATCATCGCCATAATCAACACGATAATTCAGAGACATGCGAATGAAATTTTCTAAATGGAACGCCCTTCTACTCTCGTTAGTGCTCGCGCTCTCTGTCTCAACAGAATCAGTACCCCAGACGGATCCACCACCTCCAGGATACAGGATTCATCGGTCTATTCCGCCGCAGGGTGCCAAGACCCACGTAGTCGTTCCGGGTGAAAGGTTCCGCGCCGGCGGGTTCAAGCGTTGGTTTTACGGCAGCGACTATCGTGATCTCTGGACCACCCCAATCGAAGTTGCAGTCCTCGACCTTGACAGCGTCGGAGGCGGGCTGACACCGCTTCGCACTGGCGGGTTCGGACAGTCCATATCCCTGCACTTTACAGGGGAAGATGGGCGCCGGTATACCGTTCGCTCCTTAGACAAGGATCCCACCAAACGGATATGGGAGGAACTCAAGGATACGGTTGCCGACAACTTCCTTCAGAATATGGTAAGTGCACTTCTACCGACAGGAGCACTCGTGATTGACCCGCTAATGGAAGCCACCGGTATCCTTCACTCGAAGCACACACTCGTTGTTATTCCGGATGACCCCCGGTTGAAGGAATACCGCGAAGAATTTGCTGGTCTTATAGGAACGCTGCAGGAACACCCTTCCGAAGGAGCAGACGATACACCTGGCTTTGCCGGGTCTCGGCAGATTAGCGGAACCGAGAAACTATGGGAGCATTTAGAAAAAACGCCCGCTGACCGCGTTGACGCCCGTGCATTTCTAAAGGCGAGACTCATGGATTTTCTCATCGGCGACAAGGATCGCCATGACGGTCAGTGGAGATGGGCACGCTTCCCCAATGGCGAGGGGTATACCTGGATTCCAATACCGGAGGATCGTGACCACGCTTTTAGTGACCTCGACGGGTTTATCATGGCGGTAGGGCGTTGGGGAATCCCCATTTTCATGAAATTCGGTGATGAGTATCCGAGTTTGTTGGGACTGACAATTACGGGTTGGGAACTCGATCGCGAGTTCCTTGTTGAACTCGATAAGGCTGCATGGGACTCGGTCATAGCAGAATTTCGTCAAGCGTTACCCGACCCAGTCATTGAGGATGCAGTACGAAAACTCCCAGCACCGTATTACGAGATCGTTGGGAAAACGCTTACTAAGGCACTCAAATCAAGACGAGACGCATTGCTTCAATTTGCCAGCAAATACTATAAGTTGATTACCCGCCAGCCCGAAATTCAAGCGACTGATCAGAACGAGTATGTTGAGTGTGAACATACACAGAGCGGTGATTTGATAGTCCGTATCGGTCTCATAGAAAATCCCGATGGAGAAAGGAAGGCACCCTATTTTCAGAGAACATTCCATCCCAAAGAATCCAAGGAAGTCCGAATATATCTCCGAGGCGGAAATGACAGCGCAGAAATATCAGGTGTAAACGGACGCATTGCTGTCCGTATAGATGGTGGCGGTGGGGACGACACGTTCACAAACGCATCCGAGGCGGGTGCCTCAAAAACCAAGTTCTATGATGCTCGTGGAAAAAATCAGTTCGTTAAAGGCAAAGGCTCGAAAATCAATGAGAGTTCCTACAAACGACCTCCACCATGGATCCCAGTTTTAATTGCACGGCATGCGCTGGACTGGGGTAAGCATACATTTACTTTTCCAATGCTTACAGTAAATCCAGATTTGGGTACATTCGTGAGGGTACACAGCAGCAGGATGTACTTCGGCTATCGAAAAGACCCTTTTTCTTCGAGGCATTCTTTCGACGTTGGACTCGCCACGAATGGTCTCAAGCCCTTTGTCTCCTATACCGGTAACTTTCGTCGTCTACTCTCCGGTCTCGATGCAAGAGTTCACTTCAAGTACTCCGGAATTCAGACGATCCGGTTTAACGGATTCGGTAACGATACGCAGATTTTGGAAAAGCCCTCCTACTATAAGGTGGAACAAAATTATGTCGTTTTCGCACCATCCCTTGATTACCGAAAAAAAGAACTTGAGGAAGGTGTATCCAGTGGTTCTACGGAACCGATTCGCTCGGTATTGACCGCCCGCCTGGGGCCAATCATTAAGTATTCACACACACCACCAGATGCCAACGCGGACAAATTCATCTACTCTCTGGATCAACCGATGTATGGCACGGATGCCTTCGGTCAGATAGGTGCATCCGGTGAAATCATGTACGACACGCGGAACAATCCAGCGTATCCAACGCATGGGGCTTTGGTCAGGGCTGCTGGAGCCGTCTATCCGCAAGCATGGGATGTGGAATCAGCCTTTGGCAGCATAGATGGAAAAGTACACACTTACGTGACAGCTCCTGTGCCAACGAACCCAACCTTAGCCTTGAGAGTGGGTGGAAAGAAAGTATGGGGAACCTTTCCTTTCCACGAGAGTGCCTTCTTGGGAGGCCCCGGCTTTACCGCTATTGGGCTATCCGACAGCCATTTACGCGGTTTTCGGAAAAACCGTTTTGCAGGAGACACTTCGCTGTATGGAAACGCCGAACTGAGGCTTGTTTTGACCTCAATAGAACTCTTAGTCCCCGGAGAACTCGGTGTGTTCATTGCCGCTGATGCCGGTAGGGTATTTTATGCCGAGGATCCGGACGATGCCAACAAATGGTACAGCGGTGTTGGAGGAGGATTCTGGCTCTCTTTCCTTCGGCGTAAGCACACTTTGAGCGTTGCGGTCATCAATGGCGATGACTTAACGGGCGTGTACTTGCGCGCAGGTTTCATGTTTTAGCGAATCAAATAGGAGAAATAGCGTATGCTCAACAGGATATATGATATGCTCAACAACATCATTATACGCCTCATTGTTTACTATCTTGCATGGCTTTTGGCTCTCGGTGGGCTTTTTCAAATCTTCCCTCAAATTCTCATTTACGTTGCCCAAGAGCGTGAACGCTTTGAAGGAGGACAAGGTAATACTGATATCCCGGTTACCCTGGAGAAAGTCAAAGAAGGGGTTGCCACGATGTTTGAGGGAAATATCAGAGAAGGCTTGATCTCGATTGCACTTGGGGATCCGACACACACCATTCCGGTTATGCTCGCTCTTGCAATAGCTTTTTGGCTTACACTTCCGATTACTTGGCTATATCGTTGGACGCGACCGCGTAAGAAATACAGTCAATCTTTCGTACACACTTTGCTCGTTATACCTATCGCCATATCGTTAGTTGTTTTTTTGGTCAAAGATAGTGTTGCCCTTGCGTTCAGTTTGGCGGGCATTGTAGCCGCTGTCCGTTTTCGTACCTCACTCGAAGAGCCGATGGATTCCGTATATATGCTTATGGCTATCGGGATAGGGCTCGCGGCTGGCACCCAACTTTTTTTGGTGGCTTACCTGGCATCGTTGGTTTTTGTCATCGTAACTTTGGGTGTGTGGAAAAGCAATTTTGGCGCGCAACCGGAAGTACTTTCTGGCTGGAGAATTGATAGTTCCGCAAAATTGGGGACATCCGTTGGAGAAACGGGTACTGCCATTGAAAATCCATATAATGCCCAGATCGAAGTGCATACGACGAAGGTCAGTGTAGCTAAAAAATCAACTGCGCAAATCCTTGAATCCAGTACCAAACGGTGGCAGGTAGCAGATGTGGTCGAAAACCCGGATGGGACTTCAACCGTTGTGTTTGATGTTTGGCTCAAAAAATCTGTCACTTTGCCTTCCTTTATACAGGATATTGAAGAAAACGGAAGAGGATGTATCAAGAGCATAAAACTGAGGGGGAAAGAACTCAGGGAGGATATAATTGCAGATGCAGAGTTACGGAAATAAACTCTTGTTAGGATTTCTTGTTTTTAGCCTTCTTATCCTTTTAGCGTCGATGGTTTATAGAGAAAATCCGCCAATAGGTTTGAGCGAAGAGAGAGTCCATAAAGAGAATCCATCAGCAAATGTGGATGAAGAAAAAATCCATAAAGAAAATCCATCAGCAAATGTGGATAAAGAGAAAGTCCATAAAGAGAATCCATCAATAGATAGCGGGGCAGATTTGTTAAATATGAACCCAAACACTATAATTGAGCATCTTTTGCAGGACACGCAGGCGGTATCACAAAGGAAAATATCTCTCGAAAACTATGACCTGAAAGCAGAGACAGCGACGCATTGGAAGCTGCCCGGACGCCTTGAGGAGATTTCTGGTCTGGCAATGACCCTTGACAATCACCTCATGGCTCACAATGATGAAAAAGCGGTTATTCATGAGATAGATTATCAGAATGGGGCGATCGTAAAAGCATTTCAACTGTCGGATATGAAGAACCCAGTAAACGATGACTTTGAGGGTATTGCCACAGTTAACGATCAGGTCTATTTGGTCACAAGTTCAGGGCGCATATACGAGGGGAGTAGGGGTGCTGATGAGGAATCCGTCCTTTATAATATCTATGCTACTGGTGTCGGTCGAGATTACGAAATAGAGGGTTTAGCGTACGACGCGAGCCTGCGGGCACTCTTACTGATGTGCAAAGGTGCTCGTAGAGCAGACCTGAAAGAACAATTGGTTCTATATCGTTGGTCACTTGACAAAAAACAACTCATTGAAGATGCACATATAGTAATACCTGTCGTTGAATTCACACGTCATATTGAAGGGAAGGAATTTCAGCCTTCTGGCATCGAACGACACCCTGTCTCAGGAAATTACTTTGTCGTCGCTGCGCGTCAGAAAGCTATCGCGGAGATTACGCCAGGGGGTCAAGTCGTTGCAGCCAAGCGGCTTCCTGCCCAGTGGCATCGTCAACCTGAAGGGATCACTTTCACTGCAGACGGCACACTCATAATTGCCGATGAAGGATCGGGAAAGAAAGCGAGGCTCACACTGTATCCCGTTTCAGGTGATAGTAGATTGAAAAAATAAGTTACATATCATGTTTCAAGCGGATAGGCGTTCCTTTTTGAAATCGAAACCAAATATAACGGGTTTTCTCGTGTTGAATGCAAGTGTAAATCGAAAATTGTCGCGTTGATTATAGCGATGATTCGGAGACATATTGATGATATTTTCTAAGTGGAGCACCCTTTTACTTTCGTTGGTGTTCGCGCTTTCGGTTCCGGCAGAATCAGCACTCCAGACGGATCCACCACCTCCAGGATACAGGATTCATCGATCTATTCCGCCACAGGGTGCCAAGACCCACGTAGTCGTTCCGGGGGAAAGGTTTAGCGCGGGTTGGCTTAAACGTTGGATCCAAGGCAACGACTACCGTGATCTCTGGACCACCCCAATCGAAGTTGCAGTCCTCGATCTTGACAGCGTCGGAGGTGGGCTGACACCACTTCGCACTGGCGGGTTCGGACAGTCCATATCCCTGCACTTTACAGGGGAAGATGGGCGCCGGTATACCGTTCGTTCCTTAGACAAGGATCCCACCAAACGGATATGGGAGGAACTCAAGGGCACGATTGCCGAAGGATTCCTTCAGGAGATGATTAGCGGGCTTCTGCCGACAGGAGCACTCGTGACCGATCCGCTGATGGAAGCCACGGGTATCCTCCATTCCAAGCATACGCTTGTCGTTATTCCAGATGACCCCCGGTTGAAGGAGTACCGCGAGGATTTTGCCGGACTTATAGGGACACTGCAGGAACACCCTTCCGAAGGAATCGACAATACGCCCGGCTTTGCGGGTTCTCGGCAGATCAGCGGAACGGAGAAGTTGTGGGAGCATTTGGAAGAAACACCTTGCAACCGCGTTGATGCCCGGGCCTTTCTAAAAGCGAGACTCATGGATTTTCTCATCGGCGACAAGGATCGTCATCACGGTCAGTGGAGATGGGCGCGGTTTCCCGATGGTGAATGTTATACTTGGATTCCAATACCGGAGGATCGCGACCAAGCTTTTATTGACCTCAACGGGCTCGCCATGGCGGTAGCGCGCAGAGGCATCCCAAAGTATATCATCGGATTCGACGATAAATATACAAATCTATTGGCTCTGACGTTTACCGGTTGGGAACTCGATCGCGAGTTCCTTGTTGAACTCGATAAGGCTGCATGGGATTCGGTCATAGCAGAATTTCGTCAAGCGTTACCGGACTCTGTCATCGAGGACGCAGTACGAAAACTCCCAGAACCGTATTACAAGATCGTTGGGGAAACGCTTGTGGCGGCACTCAAATCAAGGCGGGACGCATTGCCTCAATTTGCTGACAGATACTATAAGTTGATTACCCGCTATGCCGAAATCAAGGCGACCGATCAGAACGAGTACGTTGAGTGTGAGCATACACAGAACGGTGATTTGATAGTCCGTATCGGTCTCATAGAAACTACTGATGGAGAAAAGAAGGCACCCTATTTCCAGAGGACGTTCCACCCTAAAGAATCCAAGGAAGTCCGAATATACCTCCGGGGCGGAGCGGACCGTGTGGAAATATCAGGCGCGAAGGGTCGTATTGCTGTTCGCATTGATGGTGGCGGTGGGAACGACACGTTCACAAACGCATCCAAGGCGGGTGCCTCAAAAACTCGGTTCTATGATGCTCGCGGGGAAAATCGGTTCGTCAAAGGTAAGGGCGCGAAAGTCGATAAGCACGCCTACGAGCGTCCGCCCGCACGGATGAGCCTTACACAACGGTATGCCCCAGACTGGGGCATGGAGGCATATACGTTCCCGACCGTTACGGTAAATCCGGATTTGGGGGTGTTCGTGAGGGTGCACAACAGCCGGCAATATTTCGGTTATCGAAAAGACCCTTTCTCTTCGCGGCATTCTTTCAACGTCGGGCTTGCTACTAACGGTCTCGCGCCTTTTGCCGCCTATACCAGCAACTTTCGCCGCATACTGCCCGATCTTGACGCGAGGATTCACTTCAAGTACTCTGGAATCCAGTTGATCCGATTCAACGGATTCGGGAACGACACGCAGATTTCGGAATCATCTTCCTATTATAAGGTGGAACAGAGTCATGTCGTTTTCGCACCATCTCTCGATTACCGAAAAAAAGAGCACGATGAAGCTGCACCCAGTAGTTCTACGGAACCGCTTCGCTCGGTATTGACTGCCCGTCTGGGACCGATTCTCAAGTATTCAAACACGTCACCAGATGCCAACGCGGACAAATTCATCACTTCCCTGAATCCGCCAGTGTACGGCAGCGGCTTTTTCGGTCAGATAGGTGCATCCGGTGAAATGATGTACGACACACGGAACAATCCAGCGTATCCGACGCATGGGGCTTTGGTCAGAGCTGCCGGAGCCATCTACCCCGGGATTTGGCATGTGAAATCCACCTTTGGCAGCATAGATAGCAGCGTACACACTTACGTAACGTTCCCTGTTCCAACGCATCCGACCCTGGCTCTGAGGGTGGGTGGAAAGAAAGTATGGGGAACTTTTCCTTTCCACGAGAGCGCCTTCCTCGGAGGTCCCGGCTTTGGTGCTATCGGGCTATCCGATAGCCATTTACGCGGTTTTCGGAAAAATCGGTTCGCGGGGGACACTTCACTGTATGGAAACGCCGAACTGCGGTTGGTTCTGATGCCAATCCAGTTATTGGTGCCGGGAGAACTCGGCTTGTTCATTGCAACTGGTGTTGGTCGGGTATTTTACGCCGAAGATCCAGCGGATGCCGATAAATGGCATAGGAGTGTCGGCGGCGGATTCTGGCTCTCTTTTCTCCAGCGAAAACAGACCTTGAGCGTTGCGGTCATCAATGGCGATGATTTGACGGGAGTGTACTTGCGCGCAGGTTTCATGTTTTAGCGAATCACGTGGGAGGCATATCACATGGAGAAAAATATAATTATACATCTTTTTGTGTTAGTTTTCAATGACCGCTGCCTCGTCAATAGCGATTTCCTGCTTGGCGGAATCAATACGAACCTTCATGCCTATCGGAATAACGAACATCGGATCCGTGTGCCCGAAATCCATATTGGTGACAATAGGCATGTCGTTTAATCCATATTCCTCGCGTACCGTTTTACAGAGCGCGTCATCGTACGCGTGGAAAGTGTCCGGATCAACGCCTCCGCCGGGGCGTCCGAGCAGAATACCGCCAAGTCCTTCAAGGATGCCCATCGCTGCGAGGCATCTCACAAACCTCGTTAGAAACGAGGGCGGCGGTGCTTCCTCAGAAGTCTCTAAAAAAAGCACGGCACCTTGAACGTCAGCAGCGGAAGGAAAATAGTCGGTGCCACGAAGCCAGTCCAAGACCTCAACACAGCCCCCGAAAAGCTGTCCTTCGACAATACCTTCGTCTTGATGAAATCTCCACCCCGTGCAAGGATTCAGCTTCCGACGAATAGATTGGTTTTCAGGATCCTCCCACGACAGATATTCAACCGTCCATCCCGCGCGATTGGGTGCAATCGTGCCAATCGGTTCGGCAGAAAAGAGCGTCCGCTGAATGGAATCCACCATATATGGGAACATCCCGCAGTTCTCAGCAAATCCCGCCATAAATGAGGGACCGTAGAACGACACGATGCCCGCTTTAAAGCAGACAGCGTGCGATATCGTTGTATCCGAATATCCCATGAAAACCTTTGGGGTGTTCCGAATCAGATCTAAATCAAGGTATGGCAGTGTGCGGATTGAATCTTCGCCACCGATTGTTGAGATAATCCCGTCGATCGTCTCATCGGCAAAAGCTGCCATCAAATCGTCGGCACGCGCTTTGGGGTTTCTGGCGAGCCAGTCTGCATCCCGCAAGGCATGTTCCGTTTCGACGACCACCACATCGAACGCTTCTTCAAATTGTTGTTTACCTACCTCGTAACGGTACGGAATTGTGCCGGGACCACCCCAAGAGAGCGAAATCGCTGCGATATGGCTACCGGGACGCAGCATCCGCGGTTTTATTTTCTTCATTGGACGTTCCGACTTTCATTTTTACTTTGTCTATCAATGCAAGCAGCCGTTTTTTGGCTAACTGGCGTGAACTGAGCATCGGTGGCGGCGGTTCAAAGATCGTGCCGCGACTCCTCTGCACCCAACCTATTATCTCATCACTGGCTCTGATGCGAAACCATTCACTATCAAGGTCAAGGTAGACCCTCAATCGATCGTTCTCATTCCGGATGTTATACTTCTGAGATTGATCTTTTATCGTCCAGCTACCACCATCTTCACTTGCTAATACTTGTACACGTCGTGACAGTGGTATCTTCAGCGTCTCAAATCCTCGAATCAATTCGGTTGACAAATCACCTTTCTCAAGGACGGTCTGTGATGCTAAATCTACTTCAAACAGAAACGTCAGAATCTCAGGTTTCGATTGCTGATAGACGATGAGTTTTTCATTGCCACTCTTAATGGTATAAGTCTGTTCTCGTTTTTTATCTTTAATAGACCACTGTTTGTCTCTCCGTTCAGTGGAGATTTCCAGATCTGTGGAGAGCACAATTTTGTTTGTGTCAAATGCATCCTTGAGGTCAGGTAGATAGATATCAATCTGGTTCCCTGTTCTCGTGACTGTATACCCAGCACCAGAGACATCCTTGAGCAACCACTCCTCACCACTTACCAAAACTTCAAGGACAGATGCACTTGGGCGGAAGCGCATACGCTCTGTCAAACTGGCGAACATCTTTTGCCAATCAGTCGCTGTTTTCAATGCTTTATCCAGATCCTTCCCTTTCAGTTTAGCCCGATGCGTCAACGCCGCGCTAAACAGATGCTCACGTTCCAATATCGCACTGTTTAGGTTGCTGATATATTGACGCTCCAGACTGAAACGATAAACATCTTTGGTATAGGCAAGCGGTTTTGAATTAACTGTCGGTCTGCCGCGCACTGCTGTCCGCGTGTGCAGTTGAAATTTAGGTGCCTTCGTCTGTCCAACCGATGGTGCTTGAAGGATATAAACACTAATACCAAAACCGACAGCGAGGATAAAGATGATGCCGAATGTTAGGCTTTTCAAAAATGCTTTCATATTTTTTCTCCTATTGTCGAGCGGCGGTTTTTAACTTTTTTTCTTCAACGAGTATTTATAAAAATCAGTTGACTTTAAGTCGGCAAAAGTTCAAAATAAATGAACAGATGAATCGTTCAATTATACTATATTCTCTACGATTTGGAAAAATATGCAAGTGTTAAACCCTTTAGCAATTAAGTTAAACGAACAACTTCGCGATGCGGTACCAGCGGTTTTCTCACTACTCTCCGAGTTAGGGAAACGCATCTACCTACCGAAAGGCATCTTGAGCCAAACGGCTGAGGCAAATACGAAAGCACACCGATTCAACGCCACACGTGCAATCGCCTTGGACTTTTCACTGGACGCGGGCGATATGATGCATCTGCCGGTTTCGCGAGTGCTGGTGCCGGAACTCTCATTGGAGAACATCTACAGTTACGCACCCGTGCTCGGTCAACAAACATTACGGGAGACGTGGAAGACGCATCTCTTGAACGAGAATCCTTCGCTTGCCGAAAAAACGTTCAGTCTCCCAATTGTAACGAATGGAATGACACACGGGTTTAGTCTACTCGCGGAACTTTTCGTAGATCCGGGTGACACGCTCATCCTTCCCGATAAGATTTGGGGAAATTATCGGCTCATCTTCCAGACCAAAGCAGGGGCGGATCTCCAAACCTATCCATTTTTCAACGCTATGAGTGGTTTTAACACGCACGGATTTCGGGAGACACTTGCCAACGCTACCGATGGAAAATTGCTTGTGCTCCTGAATTTCCCTCACAATCCAACCGGTTATGCAATTACCCGTACAGAAGCACAACAGATTGTAGACGCGATTGTGGCGTGTGCCGACACAGGGTGCAGTATCCTTGTTATAATTGACGATGCCTATGCCGGTTTGTGGTACGATGTAGCAGTCATGCATGAATCCCTGTTTGGGTTGTTAGTTGGGTGCCATCCGAACGTGGTTCCAGTGAAGATAGACGGTGCCACCAAAGAGGAATATGCGTGGGGTTTACGTGTGGCGTTTATGACCTTTGGAATCGGAGAAACACCGATGCAACCGCTTGAACAGAAACTGAGTGGATTGATCCGAGCGAATACCTCTGGTGCATCACAGACCTCTCAAACGCTCATCCTTGAGGCGATGAAGGCACCGGGTTACGCTGAACAGAAACAACGCAATTATGAAACGCTCAAAGTACGCGCATTGAAAGCCAAAGCGGTTGCGTCTGATGCAAAATACGCGGAATTATGGGAAGTCTATCCGAGTCATGCAGGCTATTTTATCTGCCTGAATCTTAAATCAGCAAACGCTGAAATAGTTCGGGAGCGGCTACTTACAGAACACGGTACCGGCACGATCGCGCTTGGAGAGACAGAATTGCGGATTGCCTATTCTTGTCTGGACGCATCGGATATTGAGACGGTCTTTGCGGCGATTGCGAGGGTTATTAAGGCGTTATAGCGCGTAGGCTGAGTGAAACGCTGCGATACCAATTTGAAGAATCGGCAGCCGGAAATCGTTAACAGATTTCCGACGGCCGATACGGAATTACTTGGCATCGTTTTTAATACGCGCCCACGTGGTGGCGAGTTTGTCTTCGGGCTCAACAGCAAGTGTCCCGATAGTATATCGGAAATAGATGTCGTCTTCGGCATCGTTAGGACCGCACCAAACCCAGTTCGCTTCACAATCCGGGTCTTTGAGAATCGCACCCATTATTGCGGCACCGAAGCCCCAGATACCACCCCCGAATTTTTCATAGATTTCGAGTTCATCTTCCCCCTTACTATCGTCGAAATCGACTTTTTCCCAGCCGTCTTTCCGATCCGCGATCGGTTTGCCGGTATCGCATCGCCAACCATCTTCACCTGTCCCTATATAGTCAGGTTTATCGTCAAGAATAATATCGGCGAGGAACCCGCCCCTACCAGCAGCACCAGGTTCCGCATCGTGGACATAGACAGCAATCTGTGCGAAGCCTTTGTCCAGCTTAAATTCACTGACGGTCGGAGCTTGCCAGTTTCCGCTCGCTGCGACCTCTTCACCATCCACAAAGACAACCCATGTATTGTCACCACTGACCCGTATCTTGCCATTTTTAGGTACGGCATTCGCGGTTTGTATCAGAAGCATACCACTTAGGAAAAGCGTAAGTGCAAAACAAAGTATCCATTGATTTTTCATAAAAACCTCCGTGAAGGCACGGTAGCGAACCGTGCCTACTGTTTGTTTGGGATTTCGGGGTTAAAAACCCCTCCTACATTGCATCTGTATGTGCTTCAAGTGATAATCGTCCAGCGAGATCAGCGACAAACTGATAGGCGACACGTCCTGAACGTCCACTTGAGGATGCCGCCCATTCCAAAGCGGCACGGCGTAGTGTATCCGCCGGCACAGTGAGCCCTCGTTTTTGTGCGTAATGAGACACAATTTGTAAGTAAGTGTCTTGCGAAATCCGGTAGAAAGCGAGACGTAACCCGAAACGGTCGCTCAATGAGACCTTCTCCTCTGTTGCCTCGCGTGGATACAACTCATCTTCATCATTCTGGGGATACTGGTTTTCTTGAACCAGTCGAGGCATCAAGTGCCGACGGTTTGAGGTGGCATAGACGAGGACATTGTCTGGACAGGCAGAGATTCCGCCTTCTAACATCGCTTTCAACTCGCGGTATTCGGGTTCATCCTCGTTGAATGCAAGATCGTCACAAAAAAGAACATAGCGTTCAGGACGTTCCCACAGCACCTCGGCGATTTCTTGTAGATGGACAAGCCCCTCTTTCCCGATACCTACCAACCGAAGTCCTTTGTTGGCGTAACGTTCCAACATCGCTTTAACGAGCGAAGATTTCCCGGTGCCGCGGTCGCCCCACAGCAAGACGTGATTCGCGGGCAGCCCTTGCAGAAACTGCCGCGTGTTCCGGTCAAGTGCCGTCCATTGCGAATTGATACCGATGAGATCCCTGCTATTGACGAGATGCGGGTGTTTAACAGGCACGAGGGACCCCGTTCCATTCTGCAAGCGCCACTGAAAAGCGATGTAGTCGTTAAGATATTCGCTCGGTGCGTTCGCTATGTGTGGGTCCAACCGGTTTAGCAAGCTATCGGCTTTTTCAAGCAATTCTGTGAAAAGTGGTAAGATGCTTTCTATCTCTTGGTTCTTTTTAGACATAGTTTAATTCAATTGGGTTGAGACATCAACTGCGGATTTAGATATTCACTATGGCTTTAATTTTTCAGATGGGTTGATGATCCCCTTCAGCCATCTTTCAAATTCGGGATCGTTGTAAATCGCTTTCACCAACCATTTTCCGCCCCATCTGAAACCCAACATAATGCCGATGCCAATCACAAGTGCCATGAATAAAGCAGCTAACGGATACAGCAATAGCAAGAATATAAATTCAAAAAGTCCCACTCCCATCATTGTTACCTCCCTTACACGATTGTGATCAACTCACCACTGCACTTACAAAGCACATCTATCCAATTCAGGACTTACGCAAAATCACGGAATCATGTTTATTACCAAGCGGTGCGGTTAGGAAGCCGCACCTGCCAAGAATTGCGTAAGTCCTACAATTTATGGAGCAAGTTTCTTCAACTGCCCCCATCTGAGTGCTAACTTGCCTGTCGGATCAACGGCGAGAGGTTCACCAAACGTTAAAGTGCCAAGATTCGCGGAGTCGTCTGGATTCAGGCCGTGCCAATCCATGAACACGAGTTCACCTTTTTTCTCCGGATCACCCGTGCCTTCTTCATATCCCGGTGTAAACCCGACTTCGGTTCCCTCCTTGACTTTTACCTTCGTGAGCGACGTAAACGGCATCGCCACCTCATAAATCATACCACCTTTACCTAATTCAGGTGTTGGCACGATTGCAATATCGGACTTGGGGAGATCCGGATTTTTGACGGCACTGAAATCAGTGACGAGGGCTTTTTTGTTAATAAAAGCGAAATTGGGCTTGCACGCAGGTGCCCCGACGCCTACTTGCTCCCAATCAATGTACAAGAAAATGGTATCGCCTACCCAAGGTTGTCCGGCGTTGGCTGCTGGCGCGAAAATATCGTCGCGCACTGCTGCAGCAAAATAGAAAGTTTTCGCGTCATACATGGTCGCCCAAGTCATTGTGAGGTCATCTTTTCCGTCCCACACGCCTTTTCCCCGAAGCAGCTCATCCTCTGAGTCAAACGCGACCCAAATAGCATATTTCCAATCGTCAAGTTTTCCGTCAATCTTGGGGGCACTGGGAATAAAACCAGCGATGGATTCTCCATATTCCAACCCAAACGCAGCACTGTTATCCTCTGGCAGGAAGTCTGCCTTCGCTGAAAGAACGAGCAGAAACCCGAAGAGGAGAGATAAAATCATCGTTTTCATGATTGATCCAGCTCCTTTGCTATGTGTTAGATACAGTTTCAGTACTCTGTGTAGCGATAAAAAGATAGACACAAGCGGACGTTTTACCTTTAAACTTAAACTTTCTCAGACACCCGTTCTGCGAGTCGGGCAAGGGCAGGCGATATGTCTAATTTGTCAATTTCTGCTTCAATCAGGACAAAATGTTGCGTCTCAGCAAGTGCTGTCTTCATGGCAGCGTCAAATTCGCCTTCGGTCTGGACAGAAAATGCCCTTCCTGCTCCGAAGAGTTCTGGCAGAAGTGTATAGTTCCAATTCTCTATATTGTTAAATGAGCCTTCAACGAGAGGACGCATGGTTCCATACCCCTTGTTGTTTAAAATCAGAATGATCGGATTGAGTTTATAGCGAATAGTTGTTGACAACTCGGTGCCGGTCATTTGGAATGCTCCATCTCCGACAATCACAATCGGCCGGGCATCGGGTTTGCTGAGTTGAGTGCCAACAGCAGCAGGAATCGCAAACCCCATTGAGGTATAGTATGCTTGAGAAATAAATTCCGTGTGTTCCGGCAGGCGCAAATCTGCAGCCCCCCAAAGGCAGTCTCCCACATCGGGGATAACCGTCAGGTCATCACGCAGATATTGATTGAGGTGTTGGAACAAACGCTGCACAGTTAACGCTTGGTCAGGGACCATCAGAAAAGGGTCTGCTACTTCGAGTACCCATTCCAAGTTGACTTCGGGGCGTTTGGCGAGTTGCGGAGAACACAAACCATCCACAAAATCCTTGAAAGTAACATCTTCATAAGTAGAATAACCGACTGTAATTTTATCCGAGATAGCATAGACGCTACGGCTTCGCGCAAGGTTTGCCGTGTAGATTCCAAGGTTGACATCGGTCATGAAGGCACCCAGCATAATAATACAATCGGAAGTTTCAACAAGCGTTGTGATTTCCGATCTGCCCATTGCGCCGCCGTAAATCCCCAAGTAGAGCGGGTGCGCTTCCGGCATCACTGATTTGCCCAATAGGGTTGTCACTACCGGGATCTGTTTTTCTTCTGCGAGCCGAAGTAATTTATCTCGAAATCCGAATCTATGCAGTTCAGCCCCCGCTAAAATGACTGGATTTTCGGATTCATTGATGAATGCAATAGCATTCGTTAAAGCGGCTTCCAACGTTTCGGGGTCACTGTGGTACCCACCCGTTGAGGGACGTTGGTGGACGGCACCTTGTATGCCTAACATATCGCGTGGGAGTTCAATGTAGCCTGGACGCTTATGCCAATAAACTGCATCTAACACTCTGTCTATCTCGTTAAAAGCAGTAAAAGGTTCATCAAGGAGTGCTGATGCAACCGTTATCTCATCATAGATACGCTGCTGTGTATAAAAATCTTTACCCTTATGGTGCAAAAGTGCGCCCTCAGTACGCTCCTTCATGCCGGGACTACCGCTAATGACAACGAGTGGTGATTTTTCAGCGTAAGCAGCAGTGACAGCGTTAACCATAGATAAACCGCCGACACCATACGTCACACACGCGGCACCCATGCCATTTGTGCGCGCATACGCATCTGCAGCGAATCCTGCTGTCTCTTCTCGCGTTGTGCCGATGTGTTGAATCGGACTCTGCTCAATCAGATCAAAGAACTGGACTACATAATCACCAGGGATGCCGAAGATGTGGTTAATATGGTAACTTTCTAATTTTTTTAGAAGGTACTCCCCAATAGTAGGTTGTCTATTCGGCATTGGAACTCCTCGCCTGGGAACTTGCCAAAAACGCTAAATCCAATAATCCAGATACATCTTCAAGAATCGTATAAACGTTGTAATCATCAAAAACTGCTCGTGGTGTAACGCCTGATAACACAGGAATAAAGTCAATATCGGCACGCTGCGCGGTTTTGGCATCGGTTACGCTATCACCAATATAGAAACAATTTTGAGGGACGCAATTCAATCTTTCCACTGCCGTCAATAAACCGCTTGGGTCAGGTTTCGGCGCAGGCATATCTTCAAAACCGATGATGACTTCAAACGCGTCCGATAGATGGTCTCGTTTAAGAATCGCTTCGATGCGGTAACGATACTTCAGCGTAACAATACCGAGCCGGATACCTAAGTTCCGTAACGTTGCGACGGTTTCAGGCACAACGTCAAAGAGTTCCGTCATGCCAGTCATCACTTCATCGGCGCGTTCGATAAATAGCCGTATAAATTCATCGGTGTACGCAGTGTATTCTTTTCCGACTAACATCACCAATGCATCAGGCAGTGATAAACCGATTGTTTTTCGGATCTCAGCATCGGCAGCGAGCGGTAGACCGAGTTTGTCAAGCGCGAAGTTAATACATTCAATGACCCCGCGCGAAGAATCTGCCAGCGTATAGTCAAAATCAAAGATGATGGCTTGAACGGGTGGTTTTAATTTCCTCAAAACTCAAGTTCGGGTATCCCGACCTCCGCGATAATCGCTGCCTCGTCGCCCGGAACACCGCCAGCTTCAAAAATGTCGGCAGTAATCTTTTGTAGCTGCTCTTGTGTAAAATTTGGCATATCTTGGTTCGTGTCTACCTCTATTTGCTGCTACGCTGCATTAAACAGCGAAGGGAAGTGGCGGTACGGATCGGCAGGTTCGCGGAAGAGGATCTTTTGACGCTCTGTGAGTTCTATATCCGCCGGTGGTGCCACGCGTCGCGAGGTCCACGCGATGTGTGAGACGCAATATTTGTAGAGCAGCGACCGGCGTTGGTGCTTACCGTTCCACGCCGCGGTCCCGTGCGTCAACGCTTCAGTAAATAGAATTGCCGACCCCGCAGGCGCATCCGGAATGATGACACAAGGCGAGTCTTCAGGCGCTGCAGCGATTTGTTGTGGCAGCTTGAAATTGCCTTTATGGCTACCCGGAATGCAGCAGAACCCGCCGTGTTCCGGTCCGGTATCGGCGAGGTTCCATGTCACGACGACAAATCCGTTGTGAATCTCGTTGTCTCGGAAAGGGTAATATTCTCCAGGGCTTGCTTTCGCTGTCGGGGATGTGGCACCGTAATCGGCGTGTAATCCACCTCTCGGCATGCCTTCTTCCATATACATGCCATAAATCCGATCAAGTCGGAAGCAATCACCTAACCGGAATTGGAGTATCGGCATAATCTTGGGGTGGTCAAGTAGATTGCAAAACGGTTTACCCCACTGCAGGAAACCAGAACCGTCCGGCGCACTCCCAAATCTTTGGACTTTCCCCGGTGTAGGCAATTGTTGCGCGTCAATTTGTTCATTGAGGGCTGCGAGTTCATCTGGACTCAAGACATTTTCGATGACGAGGTAGCCCTGTACATCAAAAAGGTACTGTTGTAACTGTAGATCGCTCATGCGTTGACTCTCCTATTATCTACAGGTTCAAATTTAACTGTGAAATAATCTCAATAGTCGTTGATAGTCAATTTAGCATATTGATTGGACTTTGTCAAACATATTATGCATTTGTGGTGTGTAAATATTCTGGCAGATTTCTATAGACATATCACGCCTTTGGCGTGAGGATATCTCCTTTACGTGTCAAGAAGTCTCTTTGCTCCAGCGGAGTGCCATCTAAAAAACATCCTCATAAAAAATCAATACGCCGCCAAAAACTTTACACACCCATGCATTTGTGACGTGTGATGCCCTATATTGTGCAGTGTGAACAAGCATTTGCCCGTTTTTGTGCAAGTGATTCGCCTTACGGGTGGATACAGCGGTATACGCAACGTTTCAGGTGTTGGCATATAAATTGCATTGTTGGTTACTATGAAGATTATGACTTCAAAAGGAGGCACTCCACTTGTGAAACAGAAAACGTCTTTTATTTTCGGATTGTTACTGGTTTCTATATGCTTTTTACCGAACAGTTTCGCACAGAATTCTTCACAATGGCACTTGCCTGATGGTGCGATAGGACGACTCGGTAAAGGTAGTATAATTGACATCAAGTATGCACCCGATGGGACGCATTTCGCTGTGGTGGGTACGATTGGGATTTGGCTCTACGATGCGCGTACCTATAAAGAAACCGCCTTACTTACCGGTCATACGTGGGAGGTCTCTGCAATAGCATTTTCGCCGGATGGCAAAACGCTTGCCAGTGCAAGCTGGGATGATCCGATTCAAGTGTGGGATGTCTACAAAGGACAACTCCGTACGACGCTGACAGGGTATGTGAACGACGTTAACACTCTTGTGTTCTCACCGGATGGCAAAACGCTTGCTGTCGCAAATGCTAACGAAATCCTGTTGTGGGACGCGGAAACCGGTGTGCAGCAAACTGTCCTTAGCGGACACACCGGTTCAGTAAAGGCTATTGCGTTTGTCGGAGATGGGCGCAAATTGGTGAGTGCGAGTCGAGATGGAACAATTCGAGTATGGAACATATTAACGGAACAACATGAGTCTTTAGATGTAACACTGAACAAATATGCAGATGTTGTATTCTCATCAGATGGAAAAGTGGTTGCTGTAGAGTACAGGAACATTCGGAAGATCGAATTGTGGGACACAGACACAGGTCAATTCCTACGGACCTTCAGAACTGCGGAATCGGTGGATGCTATTGCGTTTGACGGGAGAATGCTTGCCAGTAGCAGTGGTTGGCCGGATTACTTAATTGAAGTGTGGGATGCTCGAACAGGCGAAGCCTTCGCAATTTTTACAGCGCATACATGGTTCGTTTACGCGTTAGCGTTCTCTCCAGATGGGAAGACGCTGATCAGTGGGGGCGGAAATGGCGCGCTTCGGGTTTGGGACCTCGAAACTGGTGAGAATCGCACTACGCTCCGAGGACACCTGAATTGGGTCGGCATCATTGCGTTTTCGCCGGATGGGCGTACCTTGGCGAGCGGTAGTTCAAACCACACGATTCAATTATGGGATATGAAGACCCAACAGTCGCACACTACGCTTGAAGCCGATGCGTTCCACGTTTGGGGTCTTACGTTCTCACCGGATGGGCAGCTGCTCGCTAGTGGTAGTTCAGAGGAGGTGTTAATATGGGGTGTGCACACTGGAAACCTTCACGCGAGGTATCAAAATTGGTATGGAGCTATTGCGTTTTCACCTGACGGAGAGACGTTTGCAAGTGGAAGATTTGATGGGACAATCCGGTTATGGGATGCACACACGATTCATGATCGTGAGGGGCTCCAAAATCGTACCATCCTTGATGAACACCGCGACAGTTTTAATAGCGTGATTTTTTCACCAAATGGAGAAACACTTGCAAGTGCGGGTAGAGAAGGTACTATTTTGTTGTGGGATGTCTCTGCTGTGCACTTAAGAGCAGCTATCAATGGGCATGAGGGGCCCATTACCACCTTAGCATTTTCGTCAGATGGCAAGACACTCGCCAGTGGAAGTTGGGATAACACCATTCGATTGTGGGATACAGAAACTAACATGCTCAGACAAACCCTTAACGGACATACGGAAGGTGTAACTTCGGTTGCGTTTTCGCTGGATGGAAAGACGCTTGCCAGCGGTGGTGGAGATGGCACCGTTCAATTATGGAACCCACAGACAGGTCAAAATCAAGGGGGACTTACAGGGCATACGTATGAGGTTAATTCCGTTGCGTTTTCACCAGATGGGCGCACGCTCGCCAGCGGCGGTGCGGATGGCACGATTCTCTTGTGGGAAGTTCAGTCTGAAGCACTTGAAGATGTTAACGGTGATGGGTGTGTCAATATTGATGATTTAGCGTTTATTGCTACTCGCCTTGGGCATGTTGAAAAAGAAAATGCTGCAGATATAAACGATGATGGGGTTGTCAATATCCTTGACCTTGTCGCGGTTGCAAAAGCGATGGAGTGAGGTGCAAGAAAAAAGAGAGGCGCGCTCGGAAAGCGCGCCTTCAACAAGAAAACAGACCGAGAGGCATTATTCCTTGATGTAGTCTGAGCGTAACTCAAATGTATGTAAGACCCAACTGGCTGCACGGAGACCAAGTTCAGCCTCAATATCCATTATTTCTTCCAATTCCTCATAAGCAGTGACATCCTCCTGGGTCGCAAACTCCATCGTAACAAGCCGATGTGGAGATTCACCATTATAGTTGTCGTAAGAGGCTATCCCTTTCAACTGAGGAGGGCCTACGAGGACTGAGGAAACGGAGTCAACCCATTCAAGATATGCTGCTTTACCGCCTAAGGGATATTCAATAAAGATAATACCTTTAATCGGCCAATCCTTTTTCTCGGTTTTTGCGTAGTCAGAACGTTCAATAAACGTATGCGCGCTCACTTTGGTTGCGTGGTTGGGAAGATCTTCAAAAACGGCAGCGATCTCTGGACGATTCATATATGCCGCCGCATCAAGAAAACTGTCAAATTCAAACTCGACAAACCGGTGTGGGCTGACATCCTCAACATTATCGTAAGATCTTATCCGATTGACCTCATCCGGGGCTTGTAACGTCGGTGCAACGGACGCAATCCATTCAAGATACGCATCTTTTGTCCCTTCTGGATAGTCAACTAACCAGACTAAACTCACTGGACCATTTTCCATGTCAACCATAGTCATCTCATCCATGGTAGCCTCTGCTGGTGACACCGCATCTAAGACGGGGTCTTGTGATCTGCCACAACCAGTGAACGCCATGAGTGTGATGGCAGCTATTAAAAATATATTTGCTAATTTCAAATCCATCATTCTGTCTCCTTTGGTAAGTGATAGCACCCACTACCTAAAGGTAGGGGCTTCGGTTTCATAGCGACTGCGGTTTTCTCAAAGAGTCCACCGTCTAACTGTCGCTCCACCAGCGGGCATTTCCCTGGAGTATCCTACAGGCATATTGTCAGGTGACAGCTATCCCTGCCCGCAAAATGTTTATCGCAGCGTTTATGTCTCTGTCGTGCTGTGAACCACATTCAGGGCATGTCCACTGCCGGTCGTTCAATGTCAGATTTTCGTTGTGAAAACCGCAATCGCTACAAGGTTTAGTTGTAGCGGTCCATTGTTCGACTTGTTCTAAACGACGCTTATGTTTTTGACACTTATACCGCAATATCTCAACAAACTGATAGAAGGCAAGGTCGGAGACTTTACGACCCCACAGGCGTTTCATGCCCTCAAGGTTCAAGGTTTCAAGGACAATCGTATCAAATTTTTTACAGAGTTTAGAGGCGAGTTGCCAATGAAAGTCTTTGCGTTGGTTCGTAACTTTCTCATAGAGACGTGCGAGTTGCCTGACACACCGCCACCAGCCATTAGAACCTTTGACTTTACGAGAAAGTTCTTTGTTGAGAGATCGGAGTTTGTTCAAGGCGTGTTTCAGAGGTTGAGGGTGCTGTATTTTCTCACCTGTACTCAGCGTCAAATATGCGTCTTTCATACCGAAATCTGCCCCTACGCTTTTACCTGTAGTCGGCAGAGGTCTAAAATCTGTATAGGTCGTTGTAATACAAAGCCAATAGTTCCCGCAACTATCACGCTTGATTGTGATACGACTGATAGTTCCGTGCCACTGACGGTGCTTATGGAAAGTATATCGAACTTTATCAAATTCCCATTTGCGTGTTTGAGGATTCCATTTACGGAATGTCAACGTGATACGATTATTTTTTAGAGACCACCCCGCAGTACCTGGGTAAGTGATAGACTTAAACTTGTGACGCTTTTTGATTTTCGGTCTGCCACCAAGTTTCTTAAAAAAGTTGTCGTATGCCTTATCAATCCGTTTCAGTTCCTGCTGGATGGCTTGAGACGGCAACGCTTGCCAATGTGGGTGTGTCGTCTGTTTCAATACCTTCACATGGCTATCCATAGCATAATAGTTCGCATACGGCAACCCGTCTTTATATCGCTGACGCTGCCATTTATGGAAGTATTCATGCACTTGCCACATATCATCAAGCAAGTTGCCTATGCGGAGTGTATTAGATTGTTTCCCAAGTGGGTATTTATAGATTTTCATGGACTATCAAGCACCAAGTCTTTAACCCCGGTTAAGTCGGTAGGCAGACACACAATTAAGGGATTGTGCTTAACCTGTCTACCAACTTGATACTCTAATTACACCACATTTTAGACCGAATGTCAAATCTTTTTTCTACTACAAAACCCAACACCCGCCTACATCCCACAAGCTAAAGCATGGAGTCTTGGCGAGAAGATTGATAAAGTAATACGGCGTAGGTGTTTTTTATTCTAACATATTACGCAATACAATATAACTCTTTTTTTCAACTTGGTTACGACTCCCAAATCGGCTCAGAAACTTGTGCGCGGAAATTCGTTGTGCGAGCCATAACAAACAGGAGGTCCGAAAGTCTATTCAAACTCCGAATTATTTCTGGATTGACTTCCGTTTCGTTTGCAAGATGAACGACACGGCGTTCACTTCGGCGACATACGACGCGCGCAATATGTAAAATAGCACCGGCAGCGCATCCACCGGGGAGAATAAAGTTCGTCAGCGGCGGAAGTTCCTCCGAAAGTGTGTCTATCGCGGTTTCCATCACTGTTGTGAAGTCCGCCGATATGCGAAAGTCAGCAGCTTTCGTGTGGGTCGCAGGCGTTGCCAAATCTGCGCCGACCGCGAAGAGATGATTTTGGATCTGCGCCATCAGATCGGAGAGGTCTGTATCATCAATGAGCGTTTGCGCATAGCCGATGTAAGCGTTGAGTTCATCGACAGTCCCGATCGCCTCAATGCGCGGGGCATCTTTTCCGACTCTTGTCCCACCGTACAGCGCGGTTTCCCCAGTATCACCAAATTTAGTGTAGATTTTCATATCGATCCATTATATACTTTGAAGAAAAAGGAGTCAAGTCACGTATGAAAATTTCAGGACAATCTATAGCAAGTTTTGGCTTGCAAGCTGCGCCAAAAATAAATAAAATCAACGTTGTTGATCTACGAGTTCCTACATCGGATACGCTACTCGGTTCTGATCCCTTCCATAAGAAGCCAAACTATTCCGCAGTGCTCACAACAATAGAAACAGACACCGGACATCAGGGCATTTCAGTCGCTTTCACTGCTGGTGCTGGGAACGATTGGATCGCCTACGGGGTTAAAGACCTCACACAACTCGTTGTCGGGATGGACGTGAACACTTTCGTTGAGGATCCGGGGGCGTTTCACAAACTGCTCGTAGACCATCACCAGTTACGCTGGCTCGCAGACGGTGTCAATCGGATGGCGATCGGGAGCATCGTCAACGCGATGTGGGATGTCTGGGCAAAACTCGTTGATAAACCGCTCTGGAAACTACTGATCGATTTGCCGCCAGAGAAAATTGTGCAATCCATCGATTGGCGGTATTTGAGAGACGCGCTGACACCTGACGAAGCCGCAGAAATTCTCCATACACATTGGGACAGCCGAGAAACCCGTGAACAGCAGCTCCGTCAACAGGGACCGAAGGCGTATTCCACTGCAGGATGGCTCGGTCTAACGGATGAACAGATTATTGAGACGGTGAATCAAGTGAAAGCAGCCGGACTCGACTGCTTCAAGATGAAAGTCGGACAGGATCTCAATTTTGACAAGAAACGACTCGCTTTTATCCGAGAAGCAATCGGTTCAGACGCGCTTTTGATGTTAGACGCAAATCAGATCTGGGGTGTTGATGAGGCGATCGCCTATATGAAGGCGTTAGCAGAATTCAAACCGACCTGGATTGAAGAACCGACAGCGCGCGATGATGTGCTCGGCTTTGTAAAAATATCGCGTGCTTTGGAGAAGCACGGCATTGGTGTCGCTACAGGGGAACAAGTGCCGTCCCCTGTTATCTTCAAACAATTAATCACAAGTGGTGCAATTCAGTATTGTCAGATTGATGCAACACGGTTAGGTGGTGTCAATGATGTGTTGGCGGTTATCTTAATGGCGGCGAAGTATAATATTCCAGTTTGTCCGCATGGTGGTGGCATCGGTTTGTGCAACATGATTCAGCACTACGCCATTTGGGATCAGATTTGCGTTGCCGCACACTCAGATACGCAAGTCGTTGAATATCTCAACTTCTTACAAGAGGATGTTTTCCTACATCCGATCCAAGTCCGCAATGGTGCCTACGTTACACCAACGGTGCCGGGCTGGGGACTTGAGATGTATCCAGCCTTCGTTGAGAAGCACACCTATCCGACAGGTTCAGTCTGGCAAGGTAGAGAGGCATCTGGCGGAGTCACTTTTTTGGCGTAACTGTCTGTGAATAAAAATGCGCGGTTAAAAAACCGCGCGAATGATGAAAAGAAACACTGTCAAAGTTAGATCTGTTAGGGTTTCGCGCTTTCCGCGCATTCTTTATATGCCGCAGCACCGGACGTAATCCATCCACCAACACCTGTCATTAAAAACCGCACACCCGCCTTGACATATTTCTCAACCATGGCATCAAGCGTTAAGGTACCGGCAACGCGTCCCGCCGCTTGGATACGAGCGAGTGCTGTATCTATTGTGCTCTGAACATCTGGGTGGGTTAGGTTCCCGATATGCCCCATAGAAGTCGCTAAATCTGAGGGTGCGACGAAAAACACGTCAATATGATCAACAGTGAGGATCTCGTCTAAGTTGTTAACCGCAACAATATCTTCAATCAAGACAATGACGAGTGTCTGTGCGTTTGCCACGTCAAAATAGTTGTCTACACCGTAGCCTTGCCGACTGGTGAACATCCCCCGGTGTCCGATCGGCGCGAATTTCGCGCCATCCACGACGTTCTGCGCTTCCGCTTTTGTGTTGACGTGCGGGACACAAATCCCCATCGAACCACAGTCAAGCGTACGGTAGATAAGCCCTTGGTCATTTTGATTGACCCGTGTGATAGAAGTCATGCCCCAGAGGTCGCATGCACGTGTCAGATCGCCGATTCGTGACGCATCAACAGCACCGTGTTCGCCTTCCAACCATACACCGTCGAATCCGTTTGGACCGAAGATGTCTATATCATCAGCATTTGTGAGTCCTGAGATGACATACGCGAGATCGCCATTTGCTAATTTTTCTTTAACGCGATTGGGTCTTATTTCCATAGATTTCTCCTATTGAGTTGTTGTCTTAGATGTAAGAGTATCAGGAATCCCGAAAATTGTCTATGAAAAAGTAAAGTGCGCACTTGGAAAGCGCGCACTTCGCTTTTAGGTCCGTAATGGCACATCCATTTGATAATCGCCCTACCATGAACCAGAATGTTAACGCTGAAATAGGCTTCGTTGCCTATTCACTGGCACGTAGCAGATGGATACCCATTGCGATATTCAACAGTGGAAGTATGGCATCAAAGAGAATCCACACTAAACTTCGGGTGTCCATGCCGACAGCCGTAAATTCTGACGCGATCCCCATGATACCGAACCAGTTCCAGAAGAAAATTATGGCTGTGAAAATGAACCCGTAGAATAGTGTGTTCGCCGCTATGAACTCTTGAACGCTTGAATCTGCTCCGACGCGACTCATGCGAATGTAGCCGAATATCAGCCCCAGGATTACCGAAATCGCAGAGAGCGGGTTGATGTAGTCCCAAGCGGAACTGTGCGGACTATCAGCGGTGGAGGTGTGGTAAATTGGCTCAAGAATTGTCTGGATGGCGACTATCGCCGCAATGACGATAAGCACGACACCTATGAATCGCTTGAGGGATTCCATGAAAATTTCTCCTTTTCCCTTATTGGGTCCAGTTAAATCCTATCCCGAGACGCAATAAGGGATAGCATTGTGAATGGATGAAGTTTGAGGTTATTCGCCTCTCGTTAACGAAACAAGAAATTACCTTAACACTTCTTAAATCGGAAAAATTTGTCAAATACAACTGCATTGTATATTTTACAACATAAAAAGTCAATCTTTTTAACAAAAAAGCACATTAGGACTTTTTATAGTAGATTTGGTAATTATCTATACACTCGTATCGTCGTGTGAGTTGTGTGTTCCAATGCCACAGGCTAACGGTTTCCTATGCTACAGGTGACACAGGAAACCAACGGTCTCCTATGCTACAAAGTGGCAACTTGGGTTACTTTGATCTTAGGTGGGAATAAATGTCCTAATTTCTGCGGCATACTTCTCAAAATCGGACTCAGCGAGGGATTTGAGGGTGTCTAACTGCGTAAGGTTGTCTATCTCCCAACGATCGATTTCTGGATTGATGCGTAAATAATTGCCTTTCAGCAATAGTTTTGCTGTATGGGCGGATGCTTGGGCTTGCAATGTCATCACGTAAGAGGTTAGTTTCGCACCACCCCATCCGGTGATAAATCCCCAGCCGCGTCTCTGCCGGTACATGTTTGTCGAATGTCCTGTGCCGATGGAGAGCATCCGAATCTCTCTCGCCTCTTTTCTAAACACTGAGAGTGCCTCTGTGGCGGCAATTGTGGAAGGGTTGTTCGCCCATAAGCAGCCGTCTGCTAACAAGAGGGTGTCAACGGACTTTGGGGCAAAAAATGTGGGTGCAGCACAGGAAGCGAGGATCGCATCTCGTAAACAGACCTCTTTATTTGTAGGGGGCGTACCCTCCGAATAGCGACTTTCATAATTGGATCTAAAAATGTGAACTTCACTTTTGGAGATCTCAGAACTTGTTATCATCAACGGCGTTGCGATTTCACCGAGAGGCATTGCCGGAATATGTTTGGCAATAACTTGAGCGAGTTGTTCGCTCGGATATTTGCTAAGAAACAACGGGATACGATACCACCGTTTTCGGAAGATATGCGGGGTCTCGCTCTCAAAGAGTTCGACGATATCAGTCATAGGGATGTCAGAGACAGCAGCACCGGCAATAATTGCCCCTGTGCTTGTGCCTGCAATGAGATCGAAACAGGTTTTGATACGCGTCTGAAAGGCACGTTCAATTTCAGCAAGGAGTTGGGCGGTGTATATACCGCGCGTGCCGCCGCCATCTAATGCGAGGATGTGGAAGGTGTCAGTATTTTCCATTAATCGGTTACCGATATATCTTAGTCTTGATTTATTTGTTATCGTCGTGTGTCTGCTAGGGTCAATATACCACATCCGTTTGCCAAAATCAACTGAATTTTATCTTGACACGAACCCGTAATTTCTGCTAAAATCCTATGCAAAACAGCAGAACAAGGAGCAATCATGAATCGTAGGAATTTTTTAATTCAAGGAAGTACCGCAGTTGCAGGACTACTGCTCGCGAACAGTCCACTGCGTCTTTATGCGAATCAACACGAGCACGCGCATACCCATGGTCATACGCTGCCAAAACTCCGCTACCCGTACGATGCGCTTGAACCGTCTATTGACAAACGCACGATGGAAATCCATCACGGAAAACACCATCAAGGCTATGTCAATAAACTCAATGCAGCGATTGCACACCATCATGATTTGGAGCACATGTCGATTGAAGATCTACTTCGGAACATTGATAAAGTGCCGAAGGACATCCGCCAAGCCGTAATCAACAGCGGTGGTGGACACGCCAACCACACGCTTTTCTGGAGCATTATGATCCCCGACGGCAGTGCACCGACAGGCAAAGTTGCCGAAGCCATTCAGTCTACATTTGGATCGTTTGATGCTGGTAGCGAGATGTTCACCAAAGCAGCGAAAACGCATTTCGGATCAGGATGGGCATGGCTTGTTGTTGACGATAAGAAGAAGTTGCAAATCTATTCGACATCAAATCAAGATAGCCCGTTGATGGAAGGACATACGCCTATCCTCGGTCTTGATGTCTGGGAACACGCCTACTATCTCAACTACCAGAACCGACGCGCCGATTACGTGGATGCGTGGGGTAAGGTCGTCAATTGGAAACAGGTTAACGCCCATTATCTTGCGGCAATGAACGCTTAAACCGCGACTACCAAGAATTAGGAGGGACCATGGAGCGTAGAGATTTTTTGCGACGTAGCGGTATGACGCTCACAGGACTACTGCTCAGTCCGTGGGCAGTCTACGCCTTCCCAAACCGTGAGGATGAAGTGCTTGTGCCGTTCGTGGATCAACCACCTCCAGAGCAAGGACGACTGGATTGGAATAAATTTGATACTTTTATCACCCCGAACGATGAATTCTTTAACGTTTCGCACTACGGCAAGCCTGAAGTCGATCTCGCGACATGGAAACTCGAAGTAAGCGGCTTGGTTGATAATCCGTTGATGCTCACGATTGATGACATCAAAGCGCGACCCCGTCAAGAAGTAACCTTTACTTTGGAGTGTTCCGGGAATCACGGGTTTCCAACATTTACCGGGGCAATTGGTACCGCAAAATGGGCTGGCACACCCCTCGCGCCGATCCTTAAGGAAGTCGGTATCCAAGAAGACGGCATTGAGGTAATTTTCTTCGGACACGATGTCGGCGAAGAGGAACGGCGAAAGGTCAAGATGCGTCAGAACTTTGCACGCAGCATGTCCGTTAAAGACGCCTTGGAAGATACGATGCTCCTCTGTTATGAGATGAATGGTGAACCGCTACCACACGCCAACGGTGCACCGCTGCGCTTAATTGCGCCCGGTTGGTACGGTATCGCATGCGTCAAATGGCTCAAACGCATCGAGGTACGTAATACCCGGTACATGGGACGATTCATGGGACGCGATTATGTCACAATGCGCGAGGAAAAACGTCCCGATGGCGAATCTGTCTGGATGGAAACTTCAGTCGGCAGAACACAGTTGAAATCGTTAGCTGCGAAAGTAACGCGTATTGGCGACAAATATCGTATCTACGGTGCAGCGTGGGGAGCACCTATTAAAACCGTTGAGGTGAGTATTGATGGCGGCGCATGGCAGAAAGCGGCGATTGATCCGGAAGTGGACGCGGAATTCGCATGGAAAATCTGGCACCTCGACTGGAACGGCCCATCAATAGGCGAACACACTGTCGTCTCCAGAGCGATTGATACGAGAGGCAACATCCAACCCGCAGCCGATTCTGATTATATCACTGGAAAGCATACCTACTGGGAAAGCAACGGTCAGGTTGTCCGCCGAGTCAATATTGAATAGAAGTCTTTTTGTAGACTTCGTCCAGTTCAAAATTAGAGGTAAATTCTGTTCGTAATAGGGCAATTCTGCGGCGTACTCGCCCCGGGGAATGCCATAAGGCATTCATACCGTTGATTCATGCGAAGTGCATTATTGCCCGTTGTTAATATCGGGATGTGCGATAAATCGCACTACTACAAACCAAACCTAAAATTAGCAGAATAGAAACTGAATAATTAAAAAAATGAAGATAACTGATGCACAGAAACAGCAATTCCAAGAGGAAGGCTATTTCATTTTAGAAAATGTTATCCCGGAACCGTTTTTGGAACTGCTTCGCGGTGAATGCGGGACCTTTATCAATCAGGCGGATGCTGAGATGGAGCGACAGGACACAGATGTACTCGGTCTCAATCATCGCGGGAAACGGTATTTCGTCTCAAACTGCTTCAGGAAACAACCCAAGCTCCGCGAATTCCTGTTCAGCGACCTGATGGCAGATGTCTGCCGTGCCACTTTAGGCGATACAGCGTATCTCTTCTGGGAGCAGTATGTTGTCAAAGGTGCGGAAGAAGGGATGAAGTTCAGTTGGCATCAGGATTCAGGCTATGTCGGTTACCCTGATCACAAACCGTATCTCACCTGTTGGTGCGCGCTTGATGATATGTCTGAAGAGAACGGAACAGTCTACGTGATGCCGTTTTCTCGCATCGGTATCCGTTCGTGGGTAAAACACATCCGTGACGATGAGAGCAACGATATGGTGGGCTATTTCGGACCGGAGAAGGGTGTGCCTGCTGTCGTGCCTGCGGGGAGCATTGTAGCGTTCACAAGCGTCAACTTCCATTGTAGTGGGACAAACTATACGAACAACATGCGGCGCGCCTATCTTGCCCAGTATTCAGCAGAACCCCTCCTTTCGCACGATGGAAGCCGGTTGTGGGGTAATGCGGAGCCGTTGTTGCAGGATGGCAAATCAGTCGTCGGCGAACCACCACCTGAGATTACGTCACGGTTTGATTAGGGTAGATTGTGCGGCGGAGCAGTCCGCCGCGCGTATTCGTACCGTTTTCTATTCTGTTTCAACTGGGGCGGATTCGCCGTTAACGTTCCCAACTGGATGACGACTGAATCCGGTCAGATGGTTTCCAATCTGATCTTGGATATCCCGCGCTGGGGTAGCGGAACCGACGTAGTGGCTGATGAGGATACCGAACGCAAAGACTTCATCGTCTGCTGTCACAGCGTAGCCAGCAAGTGCAGAAACACCGCTTAACGTGCCCGTTTTCGCACGCAACATTTTTTCAGCGGACACGCCTTGCAACCGATTTCTTAAAGTGCCGTCAACGCCAGCAATCGGCAGCGATGCCAAATACTCAGGCATCAACTCAAAATTTCGGTACATATCGACCAACAACCTCGTGAGGAGTTCCACGTTGAGGAGATTGTAGCGAGAAAGTCCAGAACCGTCAACGAACCGATGCGCTGGCAGTTCACCCACGGTTTCACTTAAGAACGCAGTGACAGCATCCCTCCCTTTCTGCCACGTTCCGGGTTCACCCATCACTTCAGCACCGATGGTTTTGAAGAGCAGTTCAGCGATCCAATTGTCGCTCGGCTTGTTCATTAATTTGATGATATCGGCGAGTGGCGGTGATAAGTGTTTAGCAACCGTAGTCGCATCTAACGGCACTGTTCCAGGAACGACATCACCTGCCACCTCAATGCCTTTTTCCATGAGTTCGTTTTTCAGTAGATAGCCGCATGCAAGGGCTCTGCTCCTCGTACCGGGTTCAGGCTCTATTTGTCTGATGCTTAAAGCACTAATCCGAAGCGGTCTATCATCCCACATCCATCCGGGACCTTCCCGAACGGTATCAAGATATGTTGTATCAACAACAATATCACCTTGTATTGATTTTACGCCAGTTTCGAGCAGTATATCAGCGAGTTTTACGATATGATGGGGCTGAAGCACCGGATCGGCTCTACCCTTGAGATAGATATTTTCTGGCACTTGTATATCCGCATCCGTATTGACATAGACCGTTGTTTCAAACTGGTAGTCTGATCCGAGCTTTGCTAAGGCAGCAGCTGCCGTGAAGAGTTTCGTTGTGGAGGCGGGGTGATGTAATTTGTGTGGATTCTTTTCATAAATCACCTCACCGGTTTCGACAGCAACAATCTTTACGCCGATGCTTGCTGTTGTGAATAACGTTTCCTGTAAAACGATGTCAATATCGGTTTGTAGTTTTTCGAGTGGATCTACAGAAATTGTTGGCGGTTGTGTCTGAACCGGTTTCGGTTTTAGTACCGATATGCCACAACCTGAGAACAACACGACGCAAATGAGTAAAATAGCATAGTTTTTCATGATAGTTAAATGATAACACATTATGTAGATTATGAAAAGGAAACAGTGAATATGTAAAACTAAATACCTCTGATGTACAACCGCAAATATCTTGACTTTTGCCCTAAAATGTGGTAAAATTCCACTAACAGAATTAAACAGGGTTTGCTAAAAGGAGACACCGAATTTTGGCGTTGTAAGGGCGAAACTTGCAAGCCCATATTCAAAACAGAAGCCAAAACATACAGTGAAAAATAACATGGTCGAATTTTACGATACAACACTCCGGGATGGCAGCCAAGCAGAAGGTGTGGCGTTTTCTGTTGAAGACAAACTCATTATCATAGAGGCACTCGATAAATTAGGCGTTCGCTATATTGAGGGCGGTTATCCCGGCTCTAATCCAAAAGATATAGAATTTTTCAAACGTGCGAAAGACATGGCACTGGAAACAGCAACGATTGTGCCGTTCGGTAGCACGAGATACCCTACTTATACCACCGATACCGATCCAAATTTGGCGGCTTTGCTGGATACGGGTGCGCGAACTGTTACCATCTTTGGAAAAAGTTGGCGGCTCCATGCCACCGATGTCCTTCGGGTGACAGCAGAAGAGAACTTGGAATTAATTGAGGGTTCTGTCCGATATCTCGTGGAAAACGGTCGTGAGGTGATTTACGACGCGGAACACTTTTTTGATGGCTACGCCGATGACGCTGCGTATGCAGTAGAGACACTACGAGCCGCTGCAGCGGGCGGTGCAAGCTGCCTTGTTCTCTGTGATACCAACGGCGGCAGATTACCGTTAGAGATTCAGGAAGGCGTTGAGGTGGTGCTATCTGAATTGTCATTGGCTGTCGGTATCCACGCGCATAACGATGCTGGCATGGGTGCGGCAAATTCAGTATTGGCTGTTCAGGCGGGTGCGACCCACGTGCAAGGCACATTCAACGGCTACGGCGAACGGTGTGGAAACGCAAATCTCGCCTCTATTATCCCTACAATCCAACTCAAACTCGGAAGAAAATGCCTCAGCGAAATGCAGCTGCAAGCCATAACAAGCGTGTCACGCCTTATCAGTGAATTAGCGAACCTCCCACACGATGAGCGTCAACCCTATGTCGGACGTTCCGCTTTCGCGCACAAAGGCGGCTTACATACCGATGCGATCCGTAAAAATCGACTCACTTATGAACACATCGTGCCAGAAACGGTTGGCAATACACAACGCGTACTCGTCTCTGACCAAGCCGGACGCGGCACGATCATGAAAAAGATTGAGAAGGAGTATCCCGATTACGACAAGAATTCACCGCAGGTGTTGGCACTCTTCAAACGCCTTAAAGAAGCCGAGCAAGACGGTTACCAATACGAAGCCGCTGAAGCATCTTTCGAGCTGCTAACACATAAGATATTTAACGGATACGAGTCCTTTTTTGAACCTGTCGGTTTCCGGGTGATTGTCGAGCAGTTCACTGACTTCGCGATGCGATCTGAAGCGACGGTAAAGGTTACAACACCGGACGGTCTGACTGCACACACCGCCGCTGATGGCGACGGCCCCGTCAACGCACTTGACACCGCGCTCCGAAAAGCACTCGAACAATTCTACCCCGCCTTGCAGACGGTTCGACTCATAGATTACAAGGTCCGAGTGCTGGATACGAAAGCAGGCACCGGTTCTAAAGTTCGCGTATTGATTGAAGCAAGTGATGGCGAGCAGAGTTGGCGAACCGTCGGTGTCTCAGAAAATATCATCTCCGCGAGTTGCGAAGCGCTACTGGATAGTTTTGAATATAAACTGTATACGGATAAAAAATTCGCTACCTCACAAACGTCCAAGTAATTAACCAATCACACATTTCGTCTGCGAATCGCGTTTGAACTTGCAGCCTTGGGGGCAATATGGGACATTTAGACACAATTGAGAAAGCAGCACAGAAATTAATCATGCTCTGTCAGAAGGAGAAGCAGACGAAAGTTGACAAGGAGCGAATGCTTACCATACACGCAGAGATCCTTGCGAGCATCGAGAACCTTGCTGAGTGCGAACTCTGTGGATCCATCAGTGAAGTAATTGTAACCATGACTTTGGCGGATGTCACAGCGAAATTGTGTAGGGAATGCGGTGTTAAATCACTGGAGGCAGGAAAAATTCAAGCTTCTAAACAGGGAACATCTCGCAAACGGACACGTCGTACGAAAACATCAGGAGACCCCAAACCTAAGGCTGAGAGGACCGTTTCCAAGCAAGCAAAACCGGTTGAGACACCAGAGACTCCCACTGCGTTATATACTCGTGTGGAAGCACAGACCGGTATCAAAAAAGCCGATGTCAAACGTCTTCATAAGATCCTTCAAGACATTGCTACTCCGATGAGCCCAGAGCATACGCTGACTTATGTCCAACGCGAAGCGGAAACAGCGAAAATAAAGGTCGACGCGGGTGCTTTAAAAAAGGCTGTCGCACTTTTGACTGAACAATAGCGGTTAACAAATCGCATTTGCTGTTAACCTGTTTGGATGTCCTTTGCCCAATCCCGATTTGTCTGATACCATTCCACAAGTGCCGTTATCCCGTCCCGAAAAGTGACCTGTGGTCGCCACCCTAAAAGCTGCTCCGCTTTCTGGATGTTTGCCCACGTGGCGCGGACATCTGCGGGATGGAACGGTTGATGTGAGAGTTCCGCTTTCTTGCCGACCAATTCCTCTATGAGTCGAATCGTATCAATCAGCACGATCGGACTATCTGAACCGAGATTAATCACCTCGTATTGAATCGGCTTCAACCCAGCAATTACGCCACGGGCAATGTCTTCAAGATAGGTATAATCTCGCGAGGACTGCTTGCCATCACCATAGACAAGCACCGGTTTCCCTTCGCTAATCCACTGGACAAAACGAAACGCGCTCATATCAGGTCTGCCAGCGGGTCCGTAAACAGTAAAAAAACGGAAGATTGTCACATCAATGCCGTAGAGATGGTGGTAACTATGACAGAGGGATTCAGCACCTTTTTTTGAGGCAGCATAGGGGGACAAGGGTCCGTCTGTGTTCGCCTCTTCACTGAATGGCAGTGAGTTGTTCGCACCGTAGAGACTTGATGTTGATGCCAATACAAATTTCTTTACCTCAAACTCACGGCAGAGTTCCAGTAGATTCAGCGTGCCGGTCACGTTCGTATCAACGTAGACCCACGGGTTCTCCACAGACTGCCGTACGCCCGCGCGTGCAGCGAGGTTAATCACAGCATTAAAAGTAGGAGGCACACGCCCCTGGGTTTCCGTATCAGATCCGCTAAATATCTCTCGCAGTGCATCTCGGTCACAAATGTCTGAACGATGAAAATAGAAATTTGGGGTGCCCTCAAGCTGCTGGAGCCTCCATTGCTTGACTTGCGTGTCATACGCGGCGTTTATGTTATCAACACCAACAACAGTGTGTCCTGCTCCCAGCAAGAATTCCGTCACTTTCCATCCGATGAATCCAGCACAGCCGGTGACGAGATATTTCATCTAATCTTTGGGCAGGAAACCCAAGTATTTATGCTTGGGAGGAATGCCCGCCTCCTGTCTTTTTTTTTTCACAAAAAGTGTCAAAAAGTGTTATAATATCCCTGTAGTGTAAGGTTGCAAGTTAGGCTGCTGTTCGCTATCCCCGTGTGC
>JAJEDN010000085.1 GCA_022821495.1 Candidatus Poribacteria bacterium | reverse complement strand
GATTCACCTCAAAAGTGTGGTAATTTTTAGGGTGAAGTATAGCAGAAGTCGCGTGAAAAGTCACGCGACTTCTGCTTGTATAGAAATGTTAACACCTGTGAAAAATACAACATAAAAAACCTACAATTGAATGACCCTGATTGTATTAATAACGATGGTTGACAAATTGAGAACAAAATGGTATGATAAGGTAAAACGTATAGTGCGTAACATATATCTGAGTGTAGGATAGATCATTGATTTCGGAGGAAATTATGGCTGAAGAAAAAAAGGAAGAAATGGTACCAGTTACCGCTGAATATGAAGTCGTTGATCAGGTGGATGATCAGGCGATCATTGAGCTAATGACTGGACAGACGATTCAGGATTATGTCTACTCTTTTAAACAGGGTGGACGCACTGTTGAAGGACTAACTTTAGCAGGTATTAACGAAGCCGCAAACCGACGTGGCGGTATCCAAGTTGAAGAGATTAAATACGAAGAACAGGAGAACTCTTGGATCGCGACTGCTAAGGCAGTTGATACAATCACTGGCTCATCTCGTTACGGCGCGTATGAACAACCGAAGATGGCTGGTGGTCGTCAGGACCCATTTGCCTTTACCAAAGCAGTTCATAAAGCGCAACGGAATGCCATTAAGCAGCTGATACCTGTGCCGGTAATCCGAGAGGTCCTTAACTTCTATTTACATCGAAAAGCGGGGAGTGGCAATTCCGCGCGACAACAACAGATACCACAAGGTGGCGGAAATATCGCACAAGCGCAAAAAGCCGCTTTCGCAATCGCAAACAATCTCGAAGCACCGCTTGGGAAAAATGGGATCACGAAGGCGGATCTCTGGACTTACATCAAACGTAAATACAGTGTCGAATCTCGAAACGATATGACCGAGATGCAATGGACGCAATTGTCGGCAGAACTCAAAGCAGCGGAGACATCACCGCAGCTACTCGCTGACCTCTGTGAACGTATCAAACAATTAACAGCCGCTTCCCAAGAGAGTGAGGTTCCGGCACCTGAAGAACCCGCAGCCCAAGAAGCAGCAGCTTCCGATGAAAAAGAAGGAGAAACCACACAAGCGCAAGACTCTCCTTTTTAGGCAAAGCTCTGTCGGGTCGGCACGTTTATAGAAACGGCTTAAAAACTGTAGCATAGGAAACCGTTAGTCTGGGTTCCATAAATGCCTCCGTACTAACACTTAAGCAAATACTCCCGACTCCGCAGCGCGTCTTGCAAAGAATGTGAAGTCGGCGTATTTTCGAGAAGTAGATCGCCTGTATAGTGCCGCGTTTTCAGGTGTTCCGCAATCGCACGGAAGTTAACAAAACCCTCGCCTACTTCTGATAGCACGCCCGCTTCCGTTTTTTGTTTGAAATGCACAGACGTGAGATCCGACATCTTGACAGCACTCCAAAATTCGTCTGGTGAGTTCACCGCCGTTCCGTCGCCGCGATACGTGTTCGTTTCGTCGTACGTGAGTTTTACCTCACCTGCAACTGCCAACTTCAAGGTTAACGTGGCGGTTTGGCGAGCGTTCTCTACAGCAAAAATCATCGGATAGTCTGGTAGGAGTCCACTGTAACGTTTTAAGTTAGCGACAGCCGCTGATTCGTTAATGTCTCCTTCGGTGTCAAGGTCAACGAGGCGGAGTCTCGCTCGTTTTGGACACAGTAAGTATGCCAATTTTTTTGCTTGGATAATCTGTTGTGTGTCCGTTTCACTGTCGATAGGTGGTGAAAGCCACGGGTGGGACATGGCATAACTCAAGGTGAGTCCAGATGCTTTTTGGGTGAAGGCAGCCACCTCGTTAAAAAGCGAAGTGTGC
This sequence comes from Candidatus Poribacteria bacterium, assembly GCA_022821495.1. Taxonomy (GTDB): domain Bacteria; phylum Poribacteria; class WGA-4E; order WGA-4E; family WGA-3G; genus WGA-3G. The sequence goes on along the minus strand of JAJEDN010000085.1, from coordinate 38,792 downwards.
TTTGATTCATAAGGCTGTCCAGTCCAGACTGCATCACAGATACCTCTGAATTCGGTATCGGTATACGCGGGCATCGCGGCTTCGAGTGCTTGAATCAGTTCCCCGAATTCTGAATTGCGAAGGTAATCACCTTCCCGTACCTCCATATCCTTGAACCCCTTCGCGCCGAATGCTACCATGAGTTCATCAAAGCGCGCACCGTTTTCTATCTCTTCAGCCCAGATGTTGGTTACGATTCCGAGTTGTTCAAACATTTTGACATCCTTTTCTTGTTATGATATGCTATACAGCAAAATATTATAGCATATTTTTTACGACTTACGTGCTACTTCTTAAAGTCCCCCTACCCCCTGATAAGGGGGGATATGGGGGGTTGGGGGATTTAGGGGGTTCAAAATATGGGAAATACCGCTTTTTTGCGTCCAAATGTCCGATATTTGCTCAGTTTGCGTGATCCTATTCTTTAAGGAGTTTCGATAGAACGTATGGCACAAAATGAGAAATTTACCGATGAACTCAGACGTACAGCCGCACCAATTTGGGAAGCAGATCTTAAGCATCCATTCGTCCGGGGTCTTGCTGATGGGAGTCTGCCGACAGAAAAGTTCAAGTTCTACCTGATTCAGGACTACCTATTCTTGCTCGACTATAGCCGTGTGTTCGCTTACGGCGTTATCAAAGCGCACGATGAACCAACGATGGCGATGTTTTCGCAATTGGTCAATCAAACACTAAACACAGAGATGGATTTGCATCGTGGATATTGTGAGAAATTTGGCATCTCCGCTGCTGAGATGGAAGCTGCCTCGATGGCACCTACCACACACGCATATACGCGGCATGTGCTCAATGTCGCGGAAACCGGCACTTTGGCGGATCTCGTCGCAGGGGTGCTACCGTGTCAGTGGGGCTACGCTGAAATCGGCACAACGCTTGCTGAGCAGGGCGGTTCACCAGAGCCACTCTATCAGGAATGGATTGACATGTACGCCTCTCCCGAATTTCTATCGTTAGGTGAGTGGTTACGCGGTTTACTCAACGACCTCGCAGCGGAGTATAGTGTCTCTGAGAAAGAACGGATTAAAAACTACTTTTTGCAGAGTAGTCGTTATGAATACCTCTTTTGGGAGATGGCTTACACACAAGAGGTCTGGAAAATTTAGAGTGGAATGGCGACGTGAAATACGCTACCTTCCCCTAAAGTGCTTTCCAGCCAGATCCGTCCATTGTGGCGGAGCACGATATGTTTGGTGATTGCCAATCCTAATCCTGTGCCGCCCATTTCACGGGCGCGCCCTTGGTCCACACGATAGAACCGCTCAAACACACGCGGTTGAGATTCCAGCGGGATACCGATACCTGTATCTTGGACAGACATGATAATTTCTTCTGAGGCTATATCGGTGTCTTCAAATGATTCACTCGTGTTAATCTCTGCCGAAACGGTAAGTATACCACTGTCTGGCGTATATTTAATGGCGTTATCGATCAGGTTTACGAGCACCTGCATGAAAAGTTGTTGATCCACACTAACCTCTGGCAGATTTTCAGGTATCTCCCATTTTAAAACCAATGCCGACTCTTCTAATATCGGTTCAAATACCTCTAAAATGAGGTCATGGAAGGTGTTAAGATGACAGCGTGTGCGTTTCAATTCGACATCACCAGACTCAAGCCGAGAGAGTTCGAGCAGCTCCGAGATCAATCTTGAGAGCCGGGATGAGTGATTCAGGATTTTCACGATAAACTGCTCGCTTGTCTTTGATCGCGGTGTATCCTCATTCAGTAAAGTTTCGGCGTAACCTTGGATTGTTGTGAGGGGGGTACGCAATTCATGCGAGACGTTCGCGACAAAGTCGGCGCGGATGCGCTCCAACTGCCGCTCCTTGGTCACATCGTGGATGACAATAACGTACTCTTCACCCGTGGAGACCGGTACAACCGTAACCTCTGCTTCGGGTTCCGTTAGGTTACCGAGCCGGATTTCTGCGAACGCGACAGTTTCTGTCTCTTCTGCTGTCTGCAACAACGTTTGTAATTCGGGGATCCGATTGATTTCGATCAGCGCTTTGCCCACATAAACATCCGGGAGGGACAACATAGAGATAGCCATAGAGTTGGCGTATGTAATTTCAAACGCACCATTTACGAGTAGAACGCCTTCACCCATGTCTGTCAAGATGGTTTCTAAACGTCGGTGTTCCTCGGAAATCTTATCAATCTGTTCTTGTACCCTGTCTGTCATCAGGTTGAAATGTTGTGAGAGTTGTCCGAGTTCATTTTTAGAATCGACAGGAACACGTGAGTCTATATTGCCAGCCGCAACAGATTGCGTCATCTGCGTTAATTTCTCAATCGGTTTTGTAATGATTTTGGTAGAGAAAACGCTGAATACGATTGTGAGGATTAAACCCGCTACACTCGCAAACAGGACTATCTGTCGGAGATTACTGATTGCTGTATTGACGATTTCCATCGGCATTGCGACACGACAAATACCAATTAATGTTTGCTGTTCATCGGATGAGGCTTGTGGACCGGCATCGCGATATATTGACATTGCGTAGTAACGGAATTCTGTCTGGGTTGTATCGCTGTATCTATCCCGAATTCCACTACCGAGTTGGAGAGCATCTTGAACTTCTGGACGTGTGAGATGGTTATCCATCGCGCGCAGTGCTGCGTTATCCCGTTCTGTATCTCCCCAGACAGTCCCATCCGTGCCGATGAACGTTAACCGAGCGTCGCTTGTTTTTCCGAGTCTATCGACGAGAGGATCTATTGCATCGTAGGTGAAATTGCTCTGAGTGGGGAGTTTTTCGATAAGGAATTCCGCAGTTAATGCAGATTGGGTTTTTAATTCACGCGTAATCCGGGTGCTCATCGAATCCTTGAGCATCGCGCTGAGGTAGAGATACATCGCGAACAACATCAAAAGCACAATGCCGATATACCTGAGCGTTAATTGTGTGCGGATGTTCATCTCTGATTGTCCTTAGGTGTTGCTGTTATTATTTCTATTGGTTTGAAGTTTTTCGCACTGCTGACGCGTGAGGGGTAGACCTCATGTTATAAGTCATATTTAGCATAATGGTAGCACAATTTCTACCTAACTTACAAGCCGAAACTTGCTGGATGCGTACTTCTTTTCTTGACATCTAAACCGAGTGCTGCTAAACTGGAAACCAGAGTCTGAACCGATTGGTTTGTAGGATATTGCTTGCAAGCCTGTTCCATAAAGAAAGGTTGCGATTACGCCTCATAGGAAACACTCGTCATAGCACCCCCGCTAAAGCATGAGGGCTTGTGCTTCGTCGCAGTTCGCGTTTCCGAGGAAACGACTTACATCTGCTCCACAGAGGGATCGTAAGCAGCCCTCAAAATGTTTATCGCAGCGTTGATGTCTCTGTCGTGGTGTGAACCACATTCGGGGCATGTCCACTGCCGATCTGAAAGAGAAAGATTTTCGTTGTGAAAACCGCAGTCCGAACACGGTTTTGTTGTAGGAGTCCACTGTCCGACTTGAGAGAACTCACGATTATGTTTGAAACACTTGAACGCCAATATCTCGACAAACTCTCCGAAGGCAAGGTCGGAGACCTTGCGTCCCCAGAGCCGTTTCATGCCGTCAAGGTTCAGTGTCTCCGTGGCGATAACGTCAAACCTACGGCAGAGGTCCGTCGCAAGTTTGAAATGCCAATCTCTGCGTTGGTTGCTGATATGCCGATACAACCGCGATAGTTCACGAACGGCACGCCACCAATTATGAGAACCTTTCACTTTACGAGAAACGCTTTTGTAAAGGGTGCGAAGGGCTTTCAAGGAGAGTTTCAAGAACTCTGGCGATTGGATCTTCTCACCGGTGCTAAGTGTCAGATAGGTATCTATGCCAAAGTCTGCACCTACACTTTCACCCGTAGCGGGCAGCACTTCTTTCGATACGTCATCTGTCACGACATAGAGCCAATACGTTCCGACACGATCGCGAAGGATTTGGATATAGTGCACTTTCCCTTTCCAATCGCGATGCTGGTGAAACGAAAACCAACGTTTATTGAACTTCAAGGATGCCGAGGCGGCATCCCACGCTTTGAAAGACAGGCGAACACGTCCTTCTTCAAGGAGATACCCCGATTGGAACTTCGCAGAACGATAACGGTCTTTGCGTTTGAACTTTGGACGTCCTACATTAGGGAAGTCAAAAAAGCGTTCCCAAGCGATATGCAGACGGATAATCACAGCGTCAAGTGTGTCGCGGGGTATCCACGCCCAATGTTGCCTCGTGCGTTCAAGCAACTTCGTCAAATGCGGTTGCAACCGATACCGACCTGCATATTTACCATAGATGCGATAATAGCGTTTCTCAAGTTTGAGAAAGTGATTATGCACATCAGACAAGTCGTCAAGCATATTGCCAAGACGCTTATTCTGCGGATGTTCGCGTATCTGGTATTTATACGTTCTGCGCGTAAACTTTCGTTTTTTGGTTTTCATAAGGCTTCACAGTTGACAGTGTTACCGCGTGCTAAGTAGGTAGGAAACCGACACGTAATCTTGCAACTACGCTTAGCATGTCTGCCACTGTGATACTATCATTATACAACATTTGGGCAGTAATATGAAACAAAAAGGAGCGGGTTTTCCTCCACCCACTGAAGTAGGGGGTTTCCAACCCGAAGAACTTGATGAATATCCAATTTGAAGGAATTTTTACACCAACAGTAACGCCGCTTGACGAAAAAGAGCGCGTCGATGAACGCGGGTTCGTCACTCAACTTAACCGCCTGATTAACAACGGCGTTCACGGTATCTATCTACTTGGGAGTTCCGGTGAATTTACGACGTTAACAAATACAGAACGTGAGCGAGCACTGGACATCGCTCTCAAAACAATTGGCGGTCGTGTCCCGGTTATCTGTTGTGTAATGGACACAAGCACCCAACGCGTTATCCAAAATATTGAGATCGCCGAACAGTTCGGTGTTGATGCAGTCGCTACGACACCCGGCTACTATTATCCCTCCACCGACGATGCGGATCTGATCGAATTCTATCAGACAGTCGCCGCAAGTACGGCACTCCCTGTTTTCGTTTATAATATCCCTTCAACCGTTAAAACCTTCATTAAGCCTGAAATCGTCGTCGAACTCGCTGATACCTGTGAGAATATCGTCGGTGTTAAGGACAGTACTGGCGATTGGACAAACTCTCTCAATCTCATAGCACTGCTCGGCGACCGGACAGATTTCTCTATCTTCCTTGGTTCGCATGTCGCACTCGGTGCAGCCCTCCTATTCGGTGCGGACGGTGGTGTTGTCTCAATCGCGAACGTTGCGCCGAAAGAATCGGTCGCACTCTACAACGCCGCGAAGGCACGCGATATTGATGAAGTTCATCGGTTACAAAAATGGATGCTTCAGCTGAGTAAGATGTATACTTACGGACAAGGTGTCAGCGGTATGAAGGCGTGTTTGGAAATCTTAGGGGTCTGCAGCGCACGCACAACAAGCCCGCTACTACCGCTCACTGATGCTGAGAAAGCCGAACTTCGCGAATTGCTAACCGAATTGGGAGTCCGCGAATGATTGAGATACAACCCCTGCGCAAACCGATCGATGCTACTATAGAAGTGCCCGGTTCTAAAAGTTATACCAACCGCGCCTTGTTGGTTGCTGCAATGGCACACGGGACTTCGACGCTGACGGGTGCTCTCTTTAGCGATGATACACATTATATGTGCAATGCTTTGCAGAAGCTCGGTGTCAAGGTTGACGCTGATGAGAAGTTAGCGACATTTGACGTGCACGGAAATGGCGGTGAAATTCCCGTTTCTGGTGCTGAACTCTATATCGGGAACTCGGGTACCACTTCGCGCTCGCTTACCGCTTATGTTTCGCTGGGACATGGAAAATTCATCATTGATGGCGATGAACCGATGCGTCACGGTCGTCCTATCGCTGATCTACTTGACGCACTCAGACAAATTGGCGTTTCGGCGCGCACCCAATTTGAGAACGGGCATCTCCCCGTCATTATTGAAGCAGACGGACTTGTGGGTGGAAAGACTCGCCTTGATGTCAGTAAAAGCAGCCAATTCTTGACGGCACTCCTCCTAATCGCACCTTACGCAAAAAATGGTATGGAGATTGAGGTTATCGGGAAACGCGAAATGCCTTATATTGACATCACACGATCCATCATGGCAGCTTTTGGTGTACAGGTCATAAGCGAAGATTATAAGTTTTTTCGGATTGAAGGTGGACAGCAGTATCAGCCGCGGGTCTATAACATTGAGCCGGATGCCTCTAACGCCTCTTACTTCTTTGCTGCCGCTGCACTCACCGGTGGACGTGTCACTGTCCAACACCTCAATTTAGATTCCACACAAGGGGATCTCCAGTTTATACATATTTTAGAACGGATGGGGTGTCAAATTAGTGTTTCAGATACGGGAATTACCGTTACCGGACCCCACCGCCAATTAAAAGGGATTGATGTCGATATGCGGACGATTTCGGATACTGCCCTGACCCTTGCTGCGATCGCGCCTTTTGCTGATAGCAAAGTGACCATCCGAAACATTGAACACACGCGCTGGCAAGAGACGGATCGGATTCATGCAATGGTAACGGAACTCAGGAAGCTCGGGGTCCCTGTAGTTGAACACCAAGACGGGCTCGAAATCTCACCCGCACCGATTACCCCCGCAGCGATTGATACCTACGAAGACCACCGCGTCGCTATGGCGTTTTCGCTCGTCGGTTTAAAGGCGAATGGAATTCGGATTAATGACCCAGAGTGTGTCAACAAGACGTTCCCTGATTATTTCGAGGTGCTGGAGCAGTTGTACGTTTGAGAGCGATTCTTTTTTATTGCCGTTGACAGTTAACACATTTTTGTAGTATTCTTAAATTACTATATTTTTTTGCGACAGCTGGAGATAAACATACTGCTTAAGGAGAATTCACACATGAAATCTAATGAACATACAAAGAAAACTATCAACAACCTTATTACTTGCAATGCACGAATTATGAGTGGGACGCCTGTTTTCAAAAACACGCGTGTTCCCATCAAAAATCTCATTGATTATTTAGAAGCGGGTGATAGCTTAGACGAGTTTTTAGAGGATTTTCCTTCGGTCAGTCGTACGCAGGCTATGCAGGCTTTAGAATTGGCAAAGGAGATATTGCTTACGCAAGCCCATGCATATTCTGATTGATGAATGCTTACCTAAAAAACTTAAACAAGAATTAACTGAGCATGCTGTTTTCACGGTTCAAGAAAAAGGTTGGTCTGGTATAGAAAATGGGAATTGCTCCGTATAGCAGAAAAAGAATTTGATGTCTGGCTTACTGCTGACAGAGGCATTGAATATCAACAGAATCTCAACCATTTTGATATTGCGGTTGTTGTGCTTGTTGCTTATCGAAATAGATTGGATGTCTTACTTCCGTTGATGCCTCAGTTACGTGAGGTTCTACAAGCTATTCAACCACATCAAATCGTTTATATAGATTCTTAATCCAAATTCTGAAGTGCCAACTCATGCTTCTTCGGTATCAATTCCTTTGAAAAAGAAAGTCTGCTTAATCAAACCTGAACCTTGCCTGGAATTCCCCTAAAACGGCGATCCCACCAGCATAAAACAGCACTGCCAACGGAATCAAAACCCAAACCGAGAGAAATCCCTTCAACAACACCAAACCGATGCCCATCACAGCAGCGAGAGTGCCTGCTTTCAGAAGTGTTCGTATGATGCGGGATGTCTCTCGAAATTTGACGATATTTCTGGAGATATAGCCGATCCCAACGACGAGTATGTACGCTTCACTGATAACCATCGCTATTGCTGCACCGACATGGCTGAAACGTGGGATTAGATATAGATTCAGGCAGATGTTCAAGAGTGCTGTCGTCCCCATGAGCACTGAGAAGGCACGCCGTTTATCTGTCGCTCGTAGGACTGCCAAGACTACCGTCGTTACGAAGATAAGGCCACCCGACCAACTGAGCCATTGAAGTGCCGTTGCGATTTTATTCACTTGCGCCGAGGTATAAGTCGAAAATAATACCGCTGCAATTTCGGGAGATAGTGTTGAAAGCCCGACCGCAAACGGAAGTCCGCACAGTATCATCCATCGCATACCGAACGCGTACGCGCTTGGGAATCTCCCCTTCTCTCGTTCCCAAGCCCGAGATAACACTGGAAACATAGCACCCATCATAAACGCGCCCGGCAGTATCGTGAAGGCGTTGACAATGGTATACGCCAACCCGTACCATGTGTTAGCATCTACGCCTTCCGAACTTAACTTTGACAGCATGATCGCATCTACACGAAAATAGAGTAGGTTGAAGAGATTGCCAATCGCAAACGGAAGTGCCTGCTGCATCAGTACCTTTACCGTCTCTCGGCTCGGTTGGAAGCGGAGCAGCGTAAACCGGAATCGGGTGAACCCCACGCTCAGGATGAGGTTAATACAAGCCGCTACGAGCATTATCTGGCAGATAGTCACCAATCCGTATCCAAAGAGGATCGCTGCACCACTGACGAAGAGAAACACACCACGCTCAGCAACCACAGTGAACGCCTCATATTTCATCTCCTCATAAGCGCGGAAGACGCACCGATATAACTGCGCAACAGAATTGGCGATCTCTGCCAATCCTAAGAAAATGATCATCTCTACAATTATCGGGGCGTAGAGGAAGGTCCCGCTGATAAGCATGAGGCTGTATGCGAGGATTGATAGAATACCGCGAACGATGAGCGCATTGCCGAGATAGTGTCGTGTCTGCTCCAGGTGCAACGTCATCTCTCGGATGAGCGGGTTTTGTATGCCGAGTTCTGTCAGGATCGCTATCAGGTTGGTCAGCGCGATTGCAACAAAATAGCCGCCAAGTTCACTTTCAGAAAAATAACGAGGCATCAGCCAGACTGTTATTACCAGTGAACCGAGGCGGCCGATAAGGTGCGCGCTAAAAAGGCTGGATGTGTTTTTAAAGATACGGTTCATCTATGCTGCAGCTGCGAGAGTTGTTCGAGAATCAATTCCCGGGCAGGACGATCCGAATTGCGTTTACCGATATAGAGCCATTTTAAGTTACCCGCTTTATCGATTAAGAAGGTCGCAGGTAGATACATATCCCGGCGGTGGAAGTGATACGGTTTAACAATGCCGTAAGATTCATGAACAGAAGAACCCGGATCCGCAAGCAGCGGAACATCCATTGTTTCAGAGTCCTTAAATTTCGATATGACTGAGAGCGGTTCCGGTTTAATCACTGCAACAACGGTATCGTATGTTTCGTTGAATAGTTTTTGATCGGTCGCAAACTGCGCCGTGTAATTCGCACAGACCGGTCAGTACGTTTGAAGCAATAAACTGACAAGGACGTTCTTCTTTCCTTTATAATCCGAAAGTTTGAATTGTGTTTTGCCGTCCGCTTCAGTGAGATTAAAATCTGGGGCAGCGGTACCAATAGATAAAGGCGTGTTCCGTTTGAGTTTAGCGAGTGCTGTTGTGAGTTCTTCTAATGTCGGATTTTCGGTTTCACTGGTGTGTTTCCATCGCACGTACCCAGATTTATCAATAATGAACAATCCTGTTTCTTCTGCTTCGGATACTTGTCTTGATACTACCGTCGTGTTATATTTTAGCATGAGTGCTTCGTTGATTTCTGGGGCATCCGACTTTGACTCAGGTAGCACATAATTTATGACATACACGTTTGATTTGCCGTGCAAATTTTGGGCGAATTCAATATCTGTGGCAAGTTCGGAGCCAAACACACGATCCCCAACCTCTAAGGCGTGGGCAGCTGCGGTGATACCTACAGAGAGCAACAGGGTAAGTAAACATCTACAGAAATGCGTAAATATCATGAAAAATCTCCTTAAAGCATTCCTCTTAAAGTCCCCCTGATAAGGGGATTTAGGGGGTTAAAAACGCCGAAATTACTATTTTTTCCTAAGTCCTAATCAGTATAGTCCAACTCTAACATAGTTTGGCACCAAAGTCCAGTAGTCATCAATATCGCCTGTTTGGAGTCGTTGTTTTCCAAGACGAGCGATAGCTGCGCCCCGCGGAACATTGAAAATAGGATCCGCAAAATGAGCACGCTCGCCGAGTCTTTCGCGGACTGCTTCCCCGTACGTCGCCAGTCCATCACCGACAAAGTTAAAAGTGGTCGGCACACGCCGTTGTGCCGTCATTTCACCAAGCCGATCAAGGAAAGCATCAATCGGTAAGCAGAGATCTTCGCTGAGACGTTGCCAGTCGGACCCGCCTTCAAAAATAGTACCGTAGATTTCACTGCGCCGCGCGTCAAGGAGCGGACAGATGATGCCGTTTGTCCATCGGAGATTATAGGCGATTGCTTCCAAGGTTGAGACACCGACAATCGGTTTGTCGAGTGCGTAACAGAGCGATTTAATCGTTGCAACACCGATACGGATACCGGTGAACGAACCGGGTCCAATGCCGACGGCGCATCCATCTAAAGTGTCTGCCGTAATGTCGCCCCACTTCAGGACACCGTCAATCGCAGGCATGAGTCTGGAGGAGTGGGCTTGGACGATATTGAGGGTATGTTCAGCGACTAAGTTGTTGCCATCGATTAAGGCGACGCTGCCAATAGGGGTTGAGGTATCAATACCTAAAATTTTCATTCAAATTCAACTAGTAATTGTGTGGTAGAATCATCATTTTCCGTGCGTTCTTGTAAAACTACTTGTGGAGTTGCAGAAGTAGGAACATCATCGGAAAGAATTATGGGCAAAATTTCATCTAACGCTTCTTGGAGATCCCCGTTGAAAGGTTTACAAGGAATTGAAAGCGCATTTAAAACGTGTTCAAATCGCTTGTAATCATCGATATTTTTAAGTTCGACCCAGAAAATGCCATTTGCATCCATTTGTTCTTTGTTCAAGTCCGAGAGTATATTTGCAACCAACACGCGGCTGCCTCGGGCATACACCGCATCTGCACTTTCAGGGTTTCCTTTTCCCATTAACTTTACTTCACACGGAAAACCTTCATTAGCGTTATCAAACAGATAAAAATCGGATTCACGTTGTGAGTCTGGAAGATTGCCCTGATCATAATATTTTTGTGGGACCTGGAAAAGCGCACAAAGTGTCGCCATTAAAGGTTTTTCAACCTGTTTACCGGCTGTGCTCCATAATCCGCCACTGAGTGCAGAACGTTTCACGGCAAGTGTGTTAATAACAATCAAACTCTCGTTGATATTCAAGTCAACACTTACATCCCTAAATTTTATGGTGAGAGCTATATCCATGCTATCTTGTTCAGTCAAACTGTTGATAGCATCGTAAAGCGTGTCGTAATGTTCCGTAGATGCGTCTAACACAATTTGTTTGCGTCCAGAATTGTACATGTTTGTAATTGTTTTCTTGTTTAGACCTGAATGAATAGCCACTTCTTGAGGTGAAAATGAGTCTGAACAAAGGAATTCCTTTTTGTACCAATCAGCGGTCACATCCTTGTTATCCAACTTTGCACAAGCGACACGTTTGAAGAAATCAATAACATATTGCAAGAACTCAGCATCAAGTAGCGTCACGATTTCGGAACGATAATCCTGACCTGCGAGGAGTTTGCGGATGATATTTTTGATAACAATACCAGTAACGGTCATAAATTTTAGTTCCTTTCAGCGAATTCAGATTTTAAATCAGTAAGCGAAAGAACTCGGGGCTTTGCATGGGTAAATAGAGGTGTGTCGAGTGTCTGGCTTGCATATTCAACATATGCCATCTCTTTTTCACAAAGAAGGAAGAGTCTATCGTGAGTCAGGGCAACGTATCCAACAGTTCCACTGCCTCCAAATGGATCAAAGACGAGATCTCCTTTAAAGGAATAAAATTGCACAATACGCGATGCTAATTCAGATGGGAAAACAGCGGGGTGAACTTTGTTTGCTGTTGGATTAATATGCCATAGGTTCGTCTTTTCATATTCACCCGTAACTCTGCTTGCAGCAATAGTTTCGTCATCATACTGGCGAATATTCCAATCGATCAATCTATTTGTTTTCTTTCGGTATACCATCACGCTTTCGGTCACAGAATTCGCTTTGTAACCAAGAGGTTTACGATGTTGAAAGAACCCTCCATTTCGGTTTTTTGCAGCATAGTCTGGTTTTGTCCAAACAATGTCATCAATAAATTCCCATCCTATGTCAGTGAGACGTGGGTGCATGTCGTAAGGAATAGCATACCGTTTGCTTGAATGTGCTCGGCTAATGCGAGGCACAATAACAGGAGATGTATTAAGGACAAAAAAACGTCCCTCTTTAGTAATACGGTGTGTCTCTTTGAAAATAGTAGTTAAGAAGTCAAGATATGCCTCGTAACTCTGATAGATCGTATAATCGCGTGCATTGTAATAAGGCGGAGAAGTAAAGGTGAGATGAATTGACTCATCTGGAATCAATTTTAGTGCCTCTTGAACATCGGCATGGACGATCACGTTCTTGAGAGCCTCTGGACTAATTGGGTGCTGCGGGTCTTTTTTCCCGTTTTGCCGTCCTGATCTTTTGTCTTCTATTTCACTGATAAGATGTTCTCGAATGAGTTCATTTGGGTGTTCGAGTAGTGCGTCTAGTGCTGTTTGAACCTCGGATTTTTCCTTGAAATAGAGTAATGCCCGCACAGATTGTAAGACAACCTTTGGATCAGTATCGGTAAGGTAGTGCATCAAGGTTGGTATTGCTTTCTCGCTTCTCATACGTCCGATAGCGGAAATCGCCTCGCGTCGAGCAAACGTATTCTTTTCTGTAGCTGCGAATTGTGAAAGTTCCGTTAAAAATCTTTCATCTTTGAGTTTCCCAACATTTTTTACAGCAAGCGTGCGAATTTTCGGATTTGTGTGTGTAAGTAGGGGCACAAACAATTCACCTCTAAACCCTGTTGGTAACTTACCAAGGTTATCAAGCAGAGACAAAAGGGTTGATTCTTCGCGAGTTGGAACAAGAGCATTCTTGAAAAACGGTGAATCTGGATTTAATTTTTCTACGTCAATTTGGGATTTCGTAAACATATTCGTTTGTTTCCTCCTTGCTGTGTTATATCAGGTTTTCTGTGAAAGAAGCGTAGAAATGTTACACTACTTAATTCAGACGTGAAAGCAGTTTTTGGAGTTGTTGTATATTCCGCTCGACTGCCGCTGCATCCGGCGGTTCCTTCGCAAGTTGAAGATATGTTTCAAAAGCGGTGATGCTCTTATGATACGCGTGGTTTTTGTAGTAAAGATAACCGAGCGTGCGGTAATCGCCAGTAGCCTCTGGGAGCAACCACATAATGCGTTCGGCGGCAGTAATCGCTTGGTCGTATTGCTCAAGAAGTGTATAGGCACGCGTTAGGTTTCGCAAAATACGCGCTAAAATTTCTTTATCCGTGGCTTCGGCTAACATACTCGGTTCTAACGACACAGATGCCTCAAAATTGGCTTGAAGTTTTGAGCGAAGCGTATCCTCCGTCATAAGCACCCCGTTTTCAAACACATCGAGGAGAATATCTAAATGTTCGAGTCGGTATTTGACGAGGAAATGCCCCGGAAAATTGATGCCAACGAGCGGAAGTCCCGCACGTCTACCGACTTCAATATAGACGACCGCTAACGTAATTGGGATCCCTGTCTTTTTTTCGAGGACGATGTTGAGAAAGTTGTTCCCTAAGGCGTAGTAATTGTCGATATTTCCTGTGAACCCTTTTTCTTCAAAGAGATAGCGATTCAGTTCAGCGATGTGTTCCTCAGGTAGCGTTGTCGCTTGGAGCTGTTCCCGAACTGCGTCTGCCATTTCATCCAATTGCCGAAGGTATGCCTCAATATTGAGTTCAGGGTACTCGCTTTGCGCGATAAGCAGCGCGCCCATTGCGAGCTGCGTTTCGCTATTATCAAGGTTCGCGAAGGAAAAGAAGGGATCTTTTTTCGGGTTTCTCATTGTTTTTCTGAAAGAAAACAAATTTTTCTTGCATTCCTTGGGAATGTGTGATATAATTAAAACGATCTTTAATGTGGGGGATTAGCTCAGCTGGGAGAGCGCTTGCATGGCATGCAAGAGGTCACCAGTTCAAGTCTGGTATCCTCCACTTTTTATTTTTTCTGCTGCGGTGTTTCTGCTGTTTTCTTGTTCGTTTGTGGCTTCGTTATTTTGCGCGGGACACCGTTATCCAAGATGCCCAAAAGTGTTAAATGGAGTTGGGCTTGCGTCGGTAATATCTCAATCAATGCTTCCTCTGCCTTATCAATTTTCCCTTGTGTTTCTTTACGTTTTACCCGAAATTTTTCCAAGGTATCTTGAATCTCCGCGTCTGTAGCAAGCGAGTCCTTTGCAAATCGGTTTAAAGTTTTCAAGTCTTTGACTGCCTGAATCTCCTTTTGGCGTTTCAATGCCCATAATGCTTTAAGTTGGGTCTGATGTTCGGGTGTTACGCCAAGATCCGCCCATGTTCTTGCCTGCTCGTTTTTATGCTCCCCCTTTTGCGCCCACGCGATAACCCCGAAAAGTGCGACACATATAAGGATGCCTACGGTTCGTTTTATCCAGATATGTCGGGACCGCTGACCATTTTTCATGATGCCCTCCAGTTATTTTATGGATATAGAAGTTATTATACCATAATAACATAGGAGGTCGCGGATGTCAAGACTAAACCTAATATCTACCAGAGCCATTCAATTCTCTGCAAAACATCTAAATTACCTTATGATTTTGGCATCCCTAAACACGAAAAATCCGCGTCCTCCGCGTCCTCCGCGATAACCCGCGATTCAGACAATTTGAAAATTGAATGACCCAGTAATATCTACAACGGCTAAAACACGATTTCACTTGACAAAAAATACCATATCTATTAGAATTGCTTATAACATTATACCACAAACGCCTATGCACTACACAGAGACGTTCTTGGAAGCAAAGGAGGGCTGGATGCTTTATAAAGGGTTACAATTGGATCGGTTTCAGGAAGAAGCGATCGCGGCAATTAATCGGGATACCTCGGTTATTGTCACCGCACCGACAGGTGCCGGCAAAACTGTTATCGCAGAGTACGCTGTCGAAAAATGCATTGCGGAAAACCGCCGCGTTATCTACACCGCACCGATCAAAGCCCTCAGTAATCAGAAATATCGAGACTTTTATGCTGAATACGGGGACAAAATCGGCATCGTTACCGGTGATGTGGTGCTAAATCCGTATGCCCAAGTTTTATTGATGACAACCGAGATTTTCCGCAATACCATCTTTGATAATATTGAACGGTTACAGGATGTCTCTTACGTCATCTTTGACGAAATTCACTATATTAATGATATTGAGCGCGGCACCGTCTGGGAGGAGAGCCTTATCTTCGCCCCCCAACATATCAAATTTGTCTGCCTAAGTGCCACAATCCCGAACATCAACCCCTTCACGGAGTGGATGCAAAGCGTCCGAGATATTGACATTGAGGTCGTTGAAGAATTAGAACGACCCGTCCCTTTGGAACATCATCTCTATTTTAAAGATTACGGTATTGGCAATGTAAAACATATCCGGGCACTTCGGGATAGAGCATACCGCGGTAGACGTAGACCGAAAAAATCTAAGAAGCTTAATGATAAACCTGTAAAAGGACTTCCATCTGATTTTATAGAGACGCGACTTCTGCCACATCTCCGTCGTGAGAAGCAGCTGCCCTGCCTCTATTTCTGTTTTAGCAGAAAGGGGTGTGAGGAAAACGCTTCCGCATTCGTATTTGGATCGCAGCTGCAATTGCTAAATAAAAAACAGAAAGTAGAGATTTTACGGCAATTTGACCAACTCTGTGTCCAATTTGACATCGTTGAAGAAAAAAAGATTACGGAATTCCGTAAACTCATTAGCTGCGGGATCGCCTATCATCACGCGGGGATGCTACCGACGCTCAAAGAGGTCGTGGAAAGGCTGTTCACTTCCGGGTTAATCCAACTCCTCTTTACCACTGAAACATTTGCTGTCGGTATTAATATGCCTGCCTGTACTGTCGTCTTTGATAGCCTTAGGAAATTTGACGGTATCGGATTCCGTTACCTCAAAGCACGGGAATATCACCAGATGGCGGGACGTGCTGGCAGACGCGGGATTGATACAATCGGGTACGTTTATGCACAAATTGTACCCAAATACGCCGATTCAGGTGAGATTAAAGGCGTTGTTGCTAACAAGATAGAGCCAATAGAAAGTCAGTTTAATCTTTCCTATTCCAGTATTCTTAATCTTTATCAGAAATATGGTGATGACATATACGATGTTTACACGATGAGTTTGAGCAACCATCAGAACCGCGTACGGGTGGCGAATCTCAACAAACAGATCTCGGTTAAAACAGAGAAACTTGAAGCACTACCTGAGCCAGAGTGCATCCATGACGGTATTGAGGGAATCAAGCAGATTCAGGAACATTATCGACTGAAACGAGAGCATAAAGTAAAATTACAGAATTATCATATACATATAGCGCAGATCAAATCGGAAACGCGGAAGAAGAAGCAGCAAACAGAACGCGTTAAAAGATTGAACGCTGTTCAGAAAAAAATTATTCTGCTTCAAAGGGAAGCCGAGCAGAGTCTTTGTGAGGGATGTCAGCACTTGCAAACATGCACAGACAGATATCAGACGATTCGTAGAGAAGAAAAGCGACTTCGGAAACTTAAAAACAGAACGACTTATATTGCGAACGATCCCAGGCGGCAAATAGCGGCGCGTCTGAAGGTCCTTGAAGAATTGGGGTATATTGAGGCACAAACACTTCTACCACGCGGGAGCGCTGCCGCACATATCTATGGGTATGAAGTCCAGTTCACCCAATTGCTGTTTAGCGGTGTTTTTGAAAAACTTACAGAAGACGAAATTAACTGTCTCATGGTAGCGATCGTCTCTGAACCGCGTAAAGATGGTTACTTTAAACGGCTCAAAGATGAACGTTTATTAGACATACTGTACACGGTCAGTTCTGAAATCTCATTTATCCAGCAGTTAGAGGTCAAGCACAAGGTGACGGAAATTACGCCTGTGTTAGAGTTCCGGCTTTGTACCGCAATGCTGGCATGGAGCCGCGGTTGTGAGTTTGATCAGCTTGAAAAATACGCACATTTAGATGCTGGGGACTTCGTCCGAACCTTTCGACTCGTCATTGATCAACTCCGTCAAATCCGCCGTGCTATGAAGAGCCATACTGCTCTCGTGGAAAAACTCAATCGGTGCATCGAAAAAATTAATAGGGATGTTGTTGATGCCGAACGGCAATTGCGGATCGGGCAGGAAAGCCTCGATGAAGCAATAACAACCGATGCGGCTGATGCCAGTGAGCCACCTTCTATTGCGTCGGAGGAATCCGATAATACGGAAACGGAAAGTACGGTTCTGACCAAACAGGCTGAAACTGAATAGCCTGAAAGAAAATACAGGACTATTTAGTTCTCGGTTTTTTCGTCCAATTTTGGACACTCCAGGTCCCGCAGGTGCGGTTTGGAACCGCACCGGACTTGAAAAAGAAAATTCAAAAATTTAGAAAATCCGGTAATTTATCTAAAGCTAAATAGCCCTGAAAGAAAATACTTGTAGTCTAAGATAATCTATAGTAGAATGGTACAATAACCCAAGTTGCTACTAACAGATTTTGAACATTTCCAGAAGATGTTTCAGGTGTTTCTTTACCCCGTAGGGGTAATATATCTATAGAAATCGTATATCTAAGCACCCGCACTTCGTAGGAGTGCTATGTAAGTAAATGCGTGGCAACTTGGGTTACAATAACATACATAGATGCCGGAGGTGCAGACGTGTTGCGACACAATGTACGGAAATACCGGCAGCTTCATAAAAACAAAGGAGAGCCACATGGCAAATCAAGATTTCAATTTCAGTGGTGCCGTAACAGTGCGCCAGGCTGAAGAAGATGATGCGGCACATTTGCAGGCATATTGTTTTCCTGAAAAGGGCAAGATGGCGGTTTTACAAGAATTGCAAGACGATTTGGCTGAAGATAGCCAGACACAACGACTCGTCGCTGAAGTCGGTGGATACCCGATTGGACAAATTTCTATCACTCGGGACGCGGCTGATCCCGAAGTCGCTGAAGTCGGCGGTCTTGCCGTATCCGCGCCTTTTCGTCCATTAGGTGTCGCTGACCATCTCATGGCGGCGGCTGAAACTGCAGCAGAAGAAGATGGCGTGAAGACGCTCGAAATTGAACTTCCCAACTCCGAGACGAATGTCATACAGAGATATAAGGATTGGGGATTCACTGAAAAACCGCTCGTTGTTCTTCAAAAGTCGCTTAACTCAGTGCTGGAAGATGAAGAAAGTGATGAGGATGATGCGAATGAAACAGCCGAAGTTGCAGACGAGAGCGCAGCTGTTGACGTAGGTGGTGAGCAGCAGGAACTGCTGAGTAACTAAAAATATTAGGAATACTTATACATTTCACTTTGTTGTAGGCGCACTTTGTGAGGTACTTCGCTTTAGACGGCGCGCATCCCTGAATTGTGCCTACAAACAGGAGAATTTGCAAGCACCTCCAGTGGGAAGGCAAGCAGTGCTCGCGCTAACCTCGTAAAGGAGTTGAATATGAAGAAAATATGGCTTGTTTTTGTACTCGTCCTTTTTGGTGTTGGCTGCGGCACCCAGAACGAGAACCTCGCGAAGGGCAAAGAATTGATTAAATCGGATAAACGGCGGAAAGAAGAACGCGCGGTCCGTGAATTTAAACTTGCACTTCAACAGAAGATTGATAACGCTGAAGCATATTATTTGCTCGGGCTCTATAACTCTCAGGAATTTTACGAGCCGAATACGACTGATTGGCAAGAGGCATCGATCACTGAACGCGGCAAACAGATGTTCCTTGCTTATCAAGAAGAAAAAAGTAAATATCTTGAGAGACTCGTTTTTGAGACGCTCCGTGATGATGACTTGGATATCCAAAACGCCGCGCTTGATGCCCTAAAACGCGTTTATAAACAAGGAGACCAGAAACGGCTCCTCAGTCAACTTCAAAAGGCGATTAAGTCGAGTGACAATCGCGATAGGCATAACGCGCATTGGGTCCTTGGACACCTTGGCAAAGATGACCCAAACACGATTGTACCGATCCTTGTGAAACTTCTGGAACACAGACGCACCGAAACCCGTTTGAATGTTGTCAAGGCACTCGGGGAAGTTGGAAGTGAAGCGGCTATTCCAGCACTTGCCGCGCGCATTGAATCCGGGTCCGCTAAGTGGAAACGCGACCGAGAAGAACCTGAAGTCCGCCAACTCGCTGTGGAAGCCCTCGGAAAAATCGGCGGCGCTGCTGTGCCTGAGTTAGTCAAAATTGTGGAAAACAAAGGATCATCACTGCGCGTTGATGCGATCCGCGCCTTAGCAGTCCTCGGCGACGAAAAAGTTGTGGAGCCGCTCTTAGACGCTTTGCAAGAACAGAGCAGCCGGGATGTTGTCATTCCTCTTAATTAAACCGCGAGTCGGACTCGCACTTTTCGGCGCACCTTATAACTTATAAGCCGAAACCTTGTATCAAATGGAAAGGAGAAAAATGAACAGGTTCGACAAACTTCGCTACTTGATGTTTATCGTGCCGCTTTTGGCAGTAATCGTCGGACTCGGCTGCGACAATCAATATTATGATGAACATTTGGAAATGCAAGTGCAACAGCTGGACAGCGACCTCAAAGACCGTTGGTCGACGAGTGGAGTTGTCGTTTTAGAGACTACGCCGAATGGACCCGCGGATAAGGCACAACTTGAGAGGGGCGAACTCATCTCTTATGTTATCGCAGAATATCCGATCCGAAGTCCTGGCGACTTTAACAAGGCACTGAAAAGCGGATTAGATGAAGACAATAACCTTATCCTTCATTTAAAAGATAAACCGCCACTTCGCATCTCTCTTCGTAGACAAGGCGATAAAGTTGGATTGAGTGTAACAGGCAATGGCACCGTGCGCGTTGAGGAAATTCATCCGGGAACCCCGGCCGCGAACACTGATATTCAGGTGGGCGACGTTGTTGAAAAGATTGTTGACGAACGTAAAATTTACAGCCTTGATGACTATAAAAAAAGGATCCGAGAACTTTCTAAACAGTCCGTTAAATTCCGAACCACTGAATTGATAGGGGTCAAAATCGCCGCTGTAAGCGCACTTGGCGACTTGGGAGATGTCCGGGCAATCGAACCGTTGGTGGATATTTTTAGAAATAGTACAGAACTTTCGCTCAGAAAGGCGTCAATTAGCAGCTTACAACGTCTCGTTGAACTCAGCGTTCTCAACGAACTCTTCCAGCAATTTCAACGGGCAAATGTGAACCAACTGCCTGCCGATAGCCTTCAGGCACAGCAGCTCGAATCCGCTGGAATCCTTGGCTTACTTAGCGTCGATCGGGTTGAAAACACTGCTACCCTTAAAGCGCCATTCGGAACGCAGTTCAGACATAGATCTGAAGCACTCTACCAGAAAATTAACGAAGGGCAACTTGCAGAACTCGCTCAGGAATACATTCAGCTCGAGGTGGAACCGGAGCAAGAAATTCGGCGGGCCTGTCTCGCTATACTCGGAACGCTTAAGCCGGTTTCTGCGATTGATGCGCTCATCGCTGTTCTCGAAAATCCAACAGAAATCCCTGGCATCCGTTTCCAAGCGGGTGTAACACTTAGGCAAATTGGTGAACCCGCTGTTGAGGCACTTATTGCCGCTTTTGAAAGTGGGGATACCAGCACGCAAGACATCGCCGCCTCTGCCCTCGGCGGGATCGGTGGCGTTCAGGCACGGGATCGTCTGATTAAGGCGTTGGAAAACACCAGTGAATCCGCAATTCAGCTCACGCTTGTTGATGCAATTGCCCAAATCGGTGATGCACCTTCTATACAAGCACTTGAGCGCCAGCGTCAACAGTACCAAGATGACGATGACAGCGGTATCCGCATCTTTTTGGATGAAGTCTTCAAAAATCTGACGCAGAAATCAATGTAACTTGTCCGGGGTTCGCTAACGGAGTGTAGGCTGCTAATGAAAATTGGACTCATTTCAGACTTACACACAGACGTTACGCCTTTGAACAGAGCAATCCTCCCACATCTTATTGATGCGGTAAAGGCGGCACAACTCGATGTTTTTGTGCTCGCAGGTGATCTCGCCCGCCATTTGGTTCAACTCTCTGAAACACTTAACGCATTTCAGCTTGCAGATTTAGCGTGTGAGAAATTGTTTGTTCCCGGCAACCATGACATCTGGGCAATTGAAACACCCGATGTCACAAGTGAACAGAAATGTGAGATTATTTCTACACTCTGTTATGAGTGTGGGTTTCATCCGCTCATGGACCAACCCTTTATCAAGGAGCAGATCGGTTTCTGTGGAACGATTGGCTGGTACGATTATAGTTTCGCACCCGATGGATATGACTTCTCTGATGCCCAATATGCCGAAAAAGAATTGATGGGTGCCGTCTGGAATGATAAGCGGTATGCGAAATGGTCGGATACCGATCCTGTTATTGCGAGACGTTTTGAGGCAGAACTCAACGCACAGATTGCCGCCGTCCGAGACGAAGTAGCGAGGATCATTGTTGTTACGCACCACGTTCCATTCCGAGGATGTATCCAATACCGAGGTGAATTGCCGTGGGATTTCTTTCGCGCATTCATGGGAAGTAAACGCCTTGGCGACATCTGTTTGGAGGAACAGCGTGTCACGCACGCCCTCTTTGGGCATACGCATCGGGCACTTGATATGCAAATTCGCAATCTGCAAGTTATTTGTGCACCTGTCGGCTATCTCCAAGAAAAACCGACGGTGGGTTTACGGGAGTATGCGACACAACGTTTGGCTTGTTTTGAAATATGATTAAATTCGGAAGAGAGAAAGGAAGTCGTTATGGAAATAACCTTAACTAATAGCAACGATGCAGGTGCGCTTGAATTTCCGTGGGGCGCGATTAAATGGCTCTGCAATGATCAGATTGATCCAGAAGCCGAGATGACTTTCGGAGTCGTCTACATTAATGCTGGCGAAGGGAATCCTACGCACTACCATCCGAACTGTGAAGAACTCATCTATGTGCTTTCCGGTGAGTGCGACCACAAATTGGGAGATGAAGTCATCCCGCTCAGACCAGGGATGATGTTGCGGATTCCACGCAACGTCAAACATAACGCCGTCAACACCGGTTGGCAACCCGTGACAATGATTATCTGTTATTCGGATGCTGATCGCCAAACCGTCTTTGAAGAGTAGGAGGGATTTGTAATCCCGATGTTTGTAGGAGGGATTTGTAATCCCGATCCGATCCTATCAATTGTAGGAGGGATTTGTAATCCCGATCCGATCCTACTCTCAAAGTCCCCCTGATAAGGGGGATTTAGGGGGTTTAAATGCTGAAATTACTGCTTTTTGCGTAAGCCCTAATTAAAAGATATCCAAAGCGTGTAGCTCGTAATGAAATGGAGAGCGGATTTGAGAAAAGAACGTCAAAGTTCCAATCCACTCCGTCTAACCGCAAGGTAAATCAAAAAAATGTCCAAAGAATCCCGCTGCAGTGTCAAAATCTGTGGCATAACCTCTATCCATGATGCCCGACTCGCAGCTGACGCAGGCGCAGATTACGCAGGCGTATTGGTTGATGTTGCCGTGTCCGAACGAACGCGCTCCACAGCACAAGCCGTCGAAATCGCCACCGAGAGTCCTATCCCCACCGTACTTTTGCTATATAACCGCACAACATCTGACATCCGAGAGGCGGTATCACAAATTCAACCGTCTGCTGTTCAACTCCTCGGACAGGAGTCGCCACAACAGGTTGAAGCACTGAAACGTGCTGTGACATGTCAACTCTGGAAGTCGGTCTATCTACCTGCTGGCAGTCCAGAGAATGTGGATATGACTGCTGTCCGGGCTGAGATGCAAGCCTATCGCGATGCCGGTGCGGATTTTCTTCTATTCGATAGCGTTGATCTGAGTGGTGAGAAACCGAGATACGGCGGCACAGGCAAAACTTGTGATTGGAATGTCGCCGCTGAACTCATCACGGAAAGCCCGCTACCGGTATTCTTTGCAGGCGGGATTCGTCCAGAGAACGTCAAAGCTGCTATTGAAACGATCCGTCCGCACGGTATAGATCTCTGTTCCGGTGTCGAAGCATCAAAAGGTATCAAAGACCCGCAGAAATTGGTACAACTGATGGAACAGATCGAACAAGCCAGTTAACCACTTCTACCTACAAAACATAAAGGAGATTATCTCTTATGAATACTTATCCTCTTTTTAGACATACAGCTGCTGTCTTTCTTGTCTGTGTGATGTTTATCGGCAGTTTCTCTACCGCGTTCGCTGATGCACATGAAGCTGAAAGCGAAGCGATGGAAGAAAAACCGATGGAAGAAAAACCGAAGATTACCGGATGGTTCCAGATTGATGTTGATAGTCTCGGCACCTATTTCTTAGTGGGGGCAAGCCATCCGCTCAGCGGTGGAATTTCATTTGATTCTAATATCTATGTGAATGATCATTTGGGCGAGTTTGATATGGGCATTTCGTTCCCTGTTATCGCCAATGACAGCATGGCACTGCTGCTAACACCGATGCTCGGCGTTGGGTTCAATTATACCACGCCAGACGGACCCTATGCCTTATACCCGCAAATCTTTGCGATCCTACCTGCTGGTAAAATCTTCGGTTTCCATTGGACTATCAGCACCATCAGTTCCATATTTGATGACCAAAGTATTAATGAACTCTACAACCGGACTTACATTACCTATGCCTTAAACGATACCATCGCTATTGGCCCACAGTTTGAATCCGTCCTCGGTCTCGGCGAGAAGGGTGCGCTATGGGCTCTCAATTTCGGTGGCCGTTTGAATATCGGTTATGGTGAGAACAACACACTTGGCTTATATGTCGGGTACGAGACGAAAAAGGATGATGATCAAACCGGACTTACCGGTAGAATGAATTTTACCCGAAGGTGGTAGGCATATTTTCCTATCAACCCGTAGGCGCGCTTCAAACAGACAAGAAGCGCGCCTACACGTTTTATGCCCATAACGCTTTAAAAAGAGAAAATGATGGATTTATCAAAGCCTATTTTGGTGTATGTAATTCTAATCTTTGCTGCCGCTGTGAATGCTGCCAACGCCCAAGAACCGCTACCCTTAACCCTCTTTACAGAATCCATCCAAATTGATGGCTTAAGCAACGAACCCGGATGGCAGCGGATTGAGCCATTACCAATGATCATGTATAAACCCATTTATAAGGGTGAACCCACCGAGAGAACTGAGGTCAGAATTGCTTATGATAAGGATTATCTTTACTGTTCAGCACGGTGTTATGATACCGATCCCTCTGGGATTCGTGTGAACTCGCTCTATCGGGACAGGTCAAGCAAGGATGATAAATTTGGAATCATTCTTGATACCTTCAACGACAAGAAAAGTGCGCTGTCATTTTGGACGACACCTGCAGGTATTCGCGGCGATGAAGCCGTTTTTAATGATGGCAAATCTGAAAATAAAAACTGGGATACCTATTGGGATGTCGCCACGGTTCAGAATGAAAACGGATGGTTCGTTGAAATGCGTATCCCGTTTTCCAGTCTAAGTTTTCAGGATGAAGCGGGTCGGGTGAGCATGGGATTAATCGCTTATCGAAATATTGCCCGGAAAAATGAACGGGTTGTCTTCCCGGATCTCTCGCCAGAGCGCGGAATTGATACACCCTCGCGAGCGCATCCCATCGTTTTGAATCAAGTCTACAGTCAAAAACCTATTTACTTTACGCCTTACGCCATCGGCGGACTCGAACAGACACCCGCGTTAAACGATACCAAAACCGCCTATCATCTCGAAAATGCGTTGGCGCGAAATCTTGGACTCGATATTAAATATAATGTCACCAGCAACCTTACCTTGGACACTACACTAAACCCTGACTTTGCTCAAGCAGAAGCGGATGATCAGCAGGTTAATTTAAGCCGATTTTCACTCTTCTTTCCAGAAAAACGTCAATTTTTTCAAGAACGTTCCGGGATTTTCGCTTTCAATTTCCTTGATCGTGCTCGACTTTTTCATAGCCGGCGGATCGGTATTCAGGACGATGAACAAATCCCAATTATTGCTGGCGCGAGACTTGTCGGGCGTGTCGGAAGTTGGGATCTCGGTTTTCTTGACATGCAAACCGCACGGAAAAAAGAGAGCCCCAGTGAAAACTTCGGAGTACTGCGACTCCGGCGGCAAGTTCTTAATCCGTATTCCTACGCGGGTGTTATGGCAACGAATCGTGTTGATGAGGAAGGAAATTACAACTTCGCCTATGGCGTTGACAGCATTTTGCGACTCTTTGGAAAAGAATATTTGACCCTTAAATGGGGACAAACTTTTGAAAATAAAATCATCCAAAAACAGGCATTCAATTTTTTCGATACAGCAATGTTTCTCGCTGAACTCACCCGGCGCACTGATGTTGGATTTGATTATGAACTCCTCGTGGCGCGAAGAGGCAAGGACTTTTTGCCCGGGATTGGATATACAAAACGAAAGGATTTCACCCAGCTGCAGTGGGGTGCTCGTTATGATTGGCTAATGAAAAAAGGTACCTCTATTAGACAGGTGAGTCCGCTAAAATTTGGCGGGTTCCTTGTGCTACGGAATGAAGATAATTCAATCGAATCCGCGCAACTTGATTATGATATAGATATAGAGTGGAAATCTGGTGCCGCCGCTGCACTCGACTTTCAAATGGATTATGAAGACCTCCCTGAAGATGAGGATTTTCCGAAAGATACGGTAGTGCCAGCAGGCAGCTACACCACCTTTGAGGCGAAAGGTAAATTTGATATGCCCAGTAAAAGGTTGTTCCGTGCTGATTTCGATTGGGCTTTCGGGGGTTTTTTTGATGGATGGCGACTCGAATGTGGCGTTAAACCGACTTGGAATGTGTCCCGACATTTAGAGATGAGCAGCGAATATGAAGTCAATGTTATCCGTTTCCCCGAACGCAATCAGGGGTTTAATGCACATGTCGTTCGGCTGCGGACCCGCGCAGCGATGAACACACACATCTCTCTGAATGCATTTGTGCAATACAATAGTGCCAATGATCGCTTCTCAACAAATATCCGGTTTCGATATAACTTCCGTGAGGGGAGTGACTTGTGGTTGGTTTACAATGAAAATCTCAATACGGACAGAGAAGATAAAGTACCAAGGAAATTATTGACAAGGGGACGCACAGTATTACTAAAATATACGAATACATTCGGCATATAATGTGGAATCCACTGGTGTATATGTTGAAGTTGTGGCTGCATGAAGTTTAAACCCATAGAACCACCCCAAGGAGTTCTTGGGGTGCTGAGTTATCAGTAAGGCGAGGTTTTCTAACCTCGCCTTATTTTTTTTATAGTGCAGCCCATAATTATTGAAACACCTCAAATCAAAGCGATTCCCATCTTATCCCCCCTGATAAGGGGGGTTAGGGGGGTTATCTTCGTAAGGGGTTATCTTCGTAAAAGTGTTCATTTATTTTTCGATGTTACTATAATACCCAAGTTGCTACTAACAGATTTTGATGTTTTTGCAATGTAATACAAGGAATGGATTTAGTCTATTCTCAGACTAAATCCGGTATTTCTGCGGATTTCAATGAGGTTTTCAGCCCCTTCTCCCACCCCAGAGGTGGGTTTTTGCTTGGGGTGTTTTTGCTTGGGTATTTCTGCGTATTGATAGGGTGTTTCTGCGGATTTCTTCAATATATCTATAGAAAATGATGTATTCAACCTCTTGCACTCCCGGGGAATGCCATACGGCATTCATACCATTGATTCCGGAGTGCTATGTGTATAAACAGGTGGCAACTTGCGTTGTTATAGTAGATTTTGAAATTACTTATACACTTTTCCTTAACAGAGGCATGTTTGTAGTAGGGCAATTCATTGCCCGTCGCGCAAAAAAGTGAGCAAGTATTTTCCTGTTTTACTATAGTTTTCGTGATTTCCTCAATTTTCGGAGGGAGTCGCAAGGTAAAACCGAGAAGTTATGTCAAACAGCGAAAATACTATCACCAATGCGTTTGTAAACGTTCTACGCCCAATGCGGGAGACATGGAGCGTCGACGAACAAATTACCAAACCGTTCCTTAATGCCACACAAAGGCCTGATGTAATCATCACTGAAAAAGGGCGTAATCCTGTTGTTATTGGGGTAAAGATGGATGGTGACACACCAAACTTTACAAGTAAAGGGCAGGCAGAAGCACACTTCGGAATGCTGCTTGATCCAAGCGTCTTTTTGGGTGAGCCTGTTGCAAGCGGTGTCTATTTCTGCACGCTCACCGCAGGAGAGTTCACAGCAACACGGAAGATGTTAATAAGGAAGTAAAGTCCATAGAAACGCAATTGGTAGAACAAAAGATGAATACCTCTGGTAAGTGCCAGTGCCGCAAAGAATCTTGACTTTTTCCATAAAAGCAGGTATAATACCTATATGCCATACTATGACGAAATCTTCAAGCATGTCACTGGGGAGTTCCCGCATGCGTTGGCAGCGTTAGTGCTGAAGACACCAGAAGTTGAAGTCGGAAAGCGTCTGGCTACAGAGCACACCACAGTTCGGATGCATCACAGCGATATGACATTTCATATCCGTTTGCCCGACGAGGCGGCAATCCTACATATAGAGGCACAAACTGACGATAGCATACATAAACCGATGCCTCTACGGATGCTGGCGTATTCAAGTTTCCTGTCCCTTGAACATGAGAAGAACGTCTATTCAACGGTGTTGTATTTCCGCCCCCCTGCGGGACAAAACGACCCTGGTTTCTATAGGTATGGCAACACGGAACGGGGCGGCGGGTGGTTTCAGTATAATGTCGTTCGGATATATGAGTTACCCGGTGAAGCGTTTTTGGATCCTGAAGCCGTTGGTTTACTACCTTTCACGGCTTTAATGAAACATCCGACAGATATGAGCCCTCAAGCCTGGGTTGAAAAGTGTATAGAGACAACACAGATAGCCGATGTTGACAGAGAGACGCGGGCAACGCTTTTATTTGCACTCTCGCTTTTCGGGAGTTTAATACATCCATCTGATTTTTTTCAGGACCCTATATTGGAGGAAATCATGCAAGAATCTCCTTTTTACGAACTTGTGATCCAGCGCGGTATGGAACGCGGTATGGAACGCGGGGCGCGTGAAGCCACGATTGAAAACATGCTTGTTGTGCTGAGTGCCCGTTTTCCGACTGCAGATGTCAACGCCATAAAACCGCGCCTTGAAGCGATTGCTGACCTGAATCGTCTCAAAGAACTGAGCCTGGAAGCTTCCATAGCAGAAAGTTTTAACGCCTTCCGAGAACGTTTAGACACATAAACTGTTTGTGCTGCCTTGCACCCTTTCAGAAAGAGGAAAAGCGATGAACAATGATACGATAACAACTAAAGAGATGTTTGAGTTACTGCGTTCCGATATACAAAATCAGTCTTCCGAACTCAAAGTACAGATCACTGAACTCAAAGCACAGATCACCGAAGTCCGATCAGAACTCAAGGCGGAGATATCCGATGTACGATCCGAGATATCCGATGTACGATCCGACATCCAATCTTTAGAGGATCGACTTCGGAACGTTGAAACCGCTGTGGCAGGGACGACAGCCGTTGCGACCTATAAGAAAACATTAATTGATTGGTTATTTCGGATCGCAGCCGCAGTCGGTGTCGGTGGAGCAATCAAGGCGTTTTTGTCTTGAAGCGGGTCGCGTTCGGGGAGCCGACAAGGGCAACGCATCCGTGCGCTTTCGCTTTTGAAAGAAGTCTATCCATGCCATCCGCCGTTAGAGTTGTTACAATGTTCTATTCCAACACATAAATATGAATCGTCCTATCTTTCGCCCGTGAAAAAGCTGGGAGCGTTTGGACAAGATGTCCGCGTTGACGAATCCAACTGCGGACTTTTTCATTTGCATCGAAGACATTAAAACTCGCCACGTCCACAACAAACCATAATCGATTTTTCCCTGAATCTTCCCATTCCGTTTCAAACGCTTCCCGATTGTCTAACAACCCACCGATATAAACAGGTGTCAATTCTGGGAGATAGTACCTACCCATCTCCGGTTCAGAGAGTACCACTTTATCGGTAGGTTGCCGCTCACCTTGAATAGCCGCAAACGCTTCCCGCCATTTCGGTCTCCCACCGTTTTCAATTTTAAAGTAGAGATAGCACTGTGAGAGTAGCGACACCACTAACACGCACGGCACGAGTATGCCAACTATGCTTACAGACCTGTCTTCTATCACCTTCCACACCTGTTCACATGCAACGCCAGCGAGGATGAAATAGGCGGCGGTTGTCCAGAAGAGGTAATAGCCAGCGACGTTTTGAAGCTGCGATGCGATAAGAAAAAGCACCAACGGCACACCCGCATAACAGAGTAAAAAACGCGTTGACCTGTTGAATGGTGTCGAAGCGGCACCAAAGAACGCCGTAACCGCGATCGGAACACTCACGCCTTGCACAAGCGTTAGGACAATATAGAGCGGACTGCGTTGCCACTCGTTGCGACCCCACCCAGAGAAAAGATAGCCCCGCACTTCTGGAAGTGCTAACGCTAACACTGGCATCGCGAAAGGGATGAAAAAGATGAGCAAATTGATCCAGCGTTTCCTATTGGAATTTTCTAATAAACAGATCACCGCATAGACAGCCAACGCTGGAACAATCACAACGGAGAGCGTATGCGAGAGGATTAGACAGAAGCAACAGACGAGCGCGCCTATTGTCAAAAGTGTCGAATCGCGTTCAAGAGACACGTAGAAAAACCATGCCGTCAATACCGCGAAGAGGAAGGTAAAGACAGGATAACGCGCATTCTGTGTCCAAAACAGGTGCCAACTTGAGCATGCCACAAACGCGCTACCGAGCAGTCCAACCCGCCAATTGAATAGGGTGCGTCCGAATCCGAAGATCGCGAGAATTGAGGCAATCCCAACGATGCACGGAATGAAACGACTGCCCCATTCGCTATTGCCAGCGAAGAGGATTGATAGCTTTACGGCAAGATAGGGAATCGGATTCGGAATAGACTGCCAACTGTCGATCGAAAAATTTTGCGCGTCTCTGACTGTAAAAACCTCATCAATCCAAAAACTCCACTGCTCTAAGTGCCAAAAGCGGAGTATCGCGCCGAACATCACAACCATACTCAGCAGCACGATTTGCATCTTTTTTGGGCAATCTTTTGTTGAAAATTTCAGCATTTTTTTTACAGTTAGCAGTTAGCAGTTAGCAGTTAGCAGTTTTAAGAGTTTGCCTTGGAGTGAGAGTTATGCGTCATCTATTATCGGTTCGGTGCTTATGGTGTTTACATTACTAAGCACTGAAAATGGATGAAGCAAATGGACTGACAACTAAAAACTGTCAATTGGCACGCGTTTTGCTTTAAGCGAAAATAGGTGCAAAAGTAAGCATTGGTGAAAACCTGTTGTTTATAGCCGAAAATCACTATATCACAAGTTGATGCCAGAGTCAAGGTCTCCATTTTAGCCTGACCCTATCGCACCATGATTGTTGTACATCGTTTAAATTTACACAACCCTATAAGCGCGCTTTGGAGGCGCCTATTAGAAAGGGTAATAACCCTAAACCCGATTTTGAAACAAAAAATCGGTGTAAACCTCAAGAGGTAAAATAATGAAGACGTATACATTTTGGTTAGTTCGTTTGTTGGTAATAGTTTCTATTTTGGCAGTGGGTAGTGTTCCGATGGTTTACGCGGACGCTCATGAAGCGGGTGAAGAGATGGCGGAAGAAGAAGCTTCGGGGGCTTCCGGATGGTTCCGAACCGATACAGATAGTTTGGGCACACAGATTTGGGTCGGCGCCAGCCATTCTCCAGATTTCCTCGGGGGTCTCTCCTTGGATACCGATATTTATGTCGTCGGAACATTCGGTGAGCTGGATCTCGGACTCGGTATTCCTGTCGTTGATAGCGATGCGCTGTCCCTCAGTTTCCTGCCGATGGTAGGTATTGGGTTTGACTACGCTGCCGCGGACGGTCCCTCTTCCTTGATTGCGCCCCAGCTGTTCACCTATCTCACCGCCGGTTCCATCTATTTTGAATCGTGGATACAAGGGTTCTTCAATTCACCTTTCGATTATGGGGATGATTCAATCTATACACGGGATTTTGTCTTATTGTCGCTCAATGATACTATTGCTGTCGGGCCCCAAGTAGAAGTAACAATCGGTTTAGGCGATGACGGCGGCCTCAGTAGTATGGTTGTTGGCGGTCGGGCAAATGTTGGCTATGGCGAAAACAATACGCTCGGTGTCTTTGTCGGATTTGAAACGCAAAAGGGTGACGATGAAACAGGACTTACTGGCAGAATGACTTTCGTTCGGACATGGTAGTCGGGCTTTAGAAAGCTCACACGCGGCTTCTCCCGTCGTTGTGTCGTCCATCGCGAACCAAGCCATCGTTGATGTCTTATGGTTCGCGATAACACCCGCTATCCTTAACGATGTATTCAGGCGGATCTCGCGATATCCATATACCCGTCTCCGCCGTTCGCAACACGACAAGTTTTGATGAATTGACACAAAGGAGATAATTCCAAATGACACAAAAGGTTATCATAACAGTTTTGGTACTCACCTGCCTATTGAGCCTAAACGCTTTCGCCCTAAATGGGTTGATAGATGATGAAGGCACGCTCAAAAAGGTTGAGGATGCCAAGTATATGGGCGACACGCTATGGGTGCTTGTCGCTGCATTTCTGGTGTTCTTTATGCAGGCCGGGTTCGCTATGGTGGAGTCTGGATTCACACGCGCCAAGAACGCTGTCAACATTCTCATGAAGAACCTGATGGACTTCTCAATGGGTTCGATCGCTTACTGGGCAATCGGTTTTGCGATTATGTTTGGTGCCGGCAATGCCTTCATGGGGACAAGTGGTTGGTTTGTGCCTTCTCAAACCCTTACGGAAGGGGCAGCAGCGAGTACGAGTATATTTAGTTCATTAGAATGGAGTTCTGTCCCGACTTATGCCGCATGGCTCTTCCAACTCGTGTTCGCCGCTACCGCCGCTACGATCGTCTCTGGTGCCATGGCAGAGCGTACACAGTTCAAAAGTTATCTGATTTACAGCGTTTTCATCACCGGTATCATCTACCCGATTGTTGGACACTGGATTTGGGGGGGTGGCTGGTTGTCAGATATGGGAATGTCGGATTTTGCCGGTTCAACCGTCGTCCATTCAACGGGCGGATGGCTCGCGTTGACGGGTGCTATTGTCTTAGGACCTCGTATTGGTAAATACGATGCTGAAGGGAAACCGAGACCGATTGCCGGGCACAATCTCCCACTCGCTGCGCTCGGTGTCTTTATCCTGTGGCTCGGTTGGTTCGGATTTAACCCCGGTAGCCAGATGGGGGCAGACGCATTGGAAATTTCCAGTATTGCTATCACAACAAACCTCGCCGCCGCTGCAGGTGCGATCACCGCTATGATTACCGCATGGATCATCCTCGGTAAACCCGATGCAGGTATGTCACTCAACGGCGCACTCGCCGGATTAGTGGCAATCACTGCAGGCTGCGCCTCTGTGACACCGACATCCGCTGCGATTATCGGCGCACTCGGTGGTATTGTTGTCGTCCTGAGTGTTCTGTTGTTTGAAAAACTTCGGATCGATGACCCAGTCGGTGCCATCTCTGTACACGGTACGTGTGGCGCGTTAGGTACGATCCTTCTCGGATTTTTCGACAGCTCAAGCGGCGTTTTCGCCGGTGGAGGATTCGCACTCCTCTGGGCACAGATCGTTGGTGTTGTCGCTGTTCTCGTATGGTGTCTCGTTACTGGCTTTATTCTCTTCTACGGGATCAAAGCGATTACAGGCTTGCGGGTCACAGAAGATGAAGAACAGGCAGGGCTTGACTACGAAGAACACGGTGCAAGTGCCTATCCTGACTTTAATGTTTCCTCAATCCGTTAAACGTGTTATCCAGATAGCCTTCGGGCTACAAACCTAATACGGATCGCCCACAGGAAGTTCACTTATATCCCTGAGGTTTACTTCGAGACTTGTGGGCGCTTCCGTCTTTCTATTTCAATGTTTTTTCTCTCTTTGTGTCGAAATTATCGCTTGATATGACTGTGATATTCTGCTAAAATTGCGAATTAATATCTCTTTATCGTAAAATGTAGATCTTTACGAATAGGCGTGCTTCATAAGCACACCGGAGTTGGAACGCAACCCGCGGGCAAACTTAGAAACGCCCGCGATCGTAAAATTGAGGCGGCAGACAAAGTTGTCTGTCTTATAGAAGCAACAAGACAAGCAATGGCTGCTTGTAAATATTATGGAGGATTCCGATGCAACAACGATGTGCATCACTGATCGCGCTTTTCAGAGCAAGTTTTGGCTTGCAAGCTCCGCCAAAAAGGCGATCTGCTTACACGCGAATTGGAACACTAATTGTTATTTTATTGATCTGTGGCGTGCCGAGTTTGGCGTTGGCGCAAGATGCAACGGCACCTGATTCCGGCGATACCGCTTGGATGCTGACTTCGACTGCCCTTGTACTGTTTATGACGATCCCTGGACTCGCGCTTTTCTACGGGGGACTCGTGCGTGTCCAGAATGTTCTCTCTGTGCTTATGCAATGTTTTGCATTGACAGGGTTGATTACGATCCTATGGATCATTTGCGGCTATAGCCTCGCTTTTAATACCGTTGGTATGGAGGCAGGGAAGGTCACCCTCAATTCTTTTGTCGGTGGACTTGGCACGATGTTCCTACGCGGTGTTGGTGTAGATTCCCTTTCTGGGACTATCCCCGAAACCGTTTTTGTTACCTTCCAATTGACATTTGCGATTATTACACCCGCCTTGATCGCAGGCGCCTTTGCTGAAAGAATGAAGTTCTCGGCGATGTTGATTTTCTCCGTCTTATGGTCTGTAATTGTGTACGCACCGCTCTGCCACATGGCATGGGCCGGTGACGGTTCACTATTTGGCGATATTATCGGCGCACTTGATTTCGCTGGTGGGAATGTTGTGCATATTAATGCAGGGATCGCGGCTTTGGTCGCTGCCATCTTAGTAGGGAAGCGGATCGGTTACCAGACAACGGCAATGCCACCCCATAGTTTGACGCTAACCGTCGTTGGTGCGTCGATGCTTTGGGTAGGTTGGTTCGGTTTCAATGCTGGTAGTGCTGTTGCTGCGGATGGTGCCGCTGGTATGGCGATGCTCGTTACACAGGTATCAACTGCCACCGCCGCCGTCGCATGGATGTTCGTTGAGTGGGGAAAACACGGGAAACCGAGTGCTCTCGGTATCGTAACAGGTGCCGTCGCTGGTTTGGTCGCTATTACACCGGCTTCCGGTTCTGTCGGACCGATTGGCGCGCTCGTTATTGGACTCGTCTCCGGCGTTGTCTGTTTCTGGGGCGCTACGAGTCTGAAAGCAAAGCTCGGTTATGACGATTCTTTAGATGCGTTCGGTGTTCACGGCATTGGTGGGATTGTTGGTGCCTTATTGACTGGCATTTTTGTCTCCAAGGGCTTAGGTGGCAATGGATTGGCTGAAGGCATGACAATCGGCACGCAAGTCTGGGCACAATTGCTCAGCATTATCATTACCCTTGCTTGGAGTGGAATCCTTTCGTTTATCATCCTCAAAATTGTGGATGCCACAGTCGGCTTACGCGTTGAAGAAGATGACGAACGCATGGGACTTGACCTCTCACAACACAACGAACGTGGTTATAACCTGTCATAGAAACATGCACGGTTACAACTACCCTACAGATACGAGGGCGGACCCTATATTATAGGATCCGCCCTCGTATTTTTTCTTGATTAGGACTTCCGCACTGTTTCTTAAAGTCCCCCTGATAAGGGGGATTTAGGGGGTTAAAAATGGGACTTCCGCCCTGTTTCTTAAAGTCCCCCTGATAAGGGGGATTTAGGGGGTTAAAAACATGTTGCATAAGTCCTGCGGATTATGCTGTCGTCACCCGCGCAATTATCTCTCCATCAGACAACCTACCTTTTTCCACAAGTAGATGCTGGCTTGCACCAATGTTTCCATAAATCTCGGTAATCCATGCTGTCCTAAACGCATCACCCGTGTTGTGGATTATCAACGATTGAGGCGCGATGAGCGTGCCAGCAGTCCGAAAATCGCCGACTTGACGGATACTCGGTATCGGTAAGGTCTCCAAAAAGGCTGTATCGTTACTGTTATCAAATGCTGCGGCATCTACGACAACATTCTTGACATCTGTGAATCCTGCAGCTAACAAACTCCATAACCCGGCTTCACCTATCCCAATGAGGTTCACCTCCGAAACATCACCTCTTCCTGTAAAGCAGCGCAGTGCTGTCACGATGTCTTGCACGCGGAGTGCAGCAGTCGTTCTATTGTAGGTGGTGAAAAAACCCGTGTCTTCGGATCGCTCATAATCGCCGTGCTCACCTGTTCCGAAAACGTCAATGAGTAGTACCCTACGGTCAGCACTCAGCAAGTCCGTGATAAGTGGAGACGGATTGCCTGTTTCTGCGTCGATGAGTTTTTCTTTTCCTTCTGGATGAACGATAAGCACGACAGGGTCGTGTCCTACTTGGGGTTCTGGACTGAATAGGATCGCAGGAATGGCATCACCGATACCTTTTCTGCCGATAACAAGATGTTTGGCGGATAAATTCGTCTGATAGGTTGTTGGAAACGCGCCCTCTGGTTCAACAAGCGTGACATCCGCGGGTTTCGGTATATCTAACCCCAAAGCATGTTGCAACCCACTTCCCAATTCTTCGTTGAATGCCTCATGTTCAGTTTCGTTTGTCGGTTTCCGTTTTTCAATCGCTGCTTGAGAACGATTTATCCAGGCCGGTAGAAATTCTTCTTGTTTCAACGCATGCGCTGGCATCTCACGTGCGGCGAAGGCTAACAGATCGTCATCTAACTCAACCGCAAAGGCAACCTCTTTAAACGCTGAAGCGTCTTCTGCTCCCAAAAACCATTTAGCGAACCAGGCATACACTGCCTCTCGGCTCTCTTTGTTGTAGTTATGTTCTGCGTCTACCTGAACCTGATGCACCTTATCTTCTGCATCAAAATGGGCATAGATACTTCGGATAGCAGGATATTCAACGGTCGGTGTCTTCACTGTCCAGTCGCCTGTCGCTGAAACGAGTAGAAGTGGACGGGGTGCCATCAACGCTCCAATTTCGAGGTTACTGGTATCTAAGCGGAGGTTCGGGGCATTTTCACAGAGACACCCACCTTGCATCGTCGCAGAGATCATATTGACAGGTGCCGAGACCTTGATGCGTTCATCAACTGCTGTCAAGATAAAGGTTTGGGTGCCACCCCCCGACGCACCTGTACACCCAATACGTTCATTATCCACATCCGGTAGGCTCTCTAAGAAATCAATGGATCGGATGCTGTTCTGGAGTTGCAGCCCCATCGTACTGAGTCCCCAGAGACCTTCATGCGCGCCGCCATAGCGGTGATCTATCTGTTTACCGCTATCGTTGTAACCGAGCATATCGTAGGCAAAGATGACGTACCCCTGTTTCGCGAAGTTGATACAGCGACCCGGAATTGAACCGCGTTCAATATTTTCAAGTCTACCGCGCCCCCAATGTCCATGCGGACTCACAATCCCCGGAAACGGACCTGATTTTCCAAGTGGACGATAAAGATTTCCAGTTGTGAAGAAACCCGGAAAGGGTTCAAAATAGACCTTTTCCACGCTATAATCTTCCCGCTCGATTCTCCCGAAGATCTCGGCATTCATCGGTGTCGGTTCGTGGGTCGGCACTAAACCGTTAGCGACGCGAATCTGCTGACGCAATGCCGCGGCTTTTTCGGTCCATTCCGCTTTGGTATAACCCGGAAAAGTATACGGTGTGTTGAGGTCGCGTGGCGTGCTGCCGCGTGCGTCGTTAACACGCTGTGAAGCCTCAGTAAAAACGTGAGCGAGTTCGTGGTGTTGTTCAGCCATTATTTAGCTCCTTTAAGTGCTTGGCAACGATAAACTTCAAAAGTTGGACGATCTGTTCTGCGTCCAAAATCCCGTTGTAATCCGGTGAAAATTCAAGTGTGAACGTGGGTTTGTCGGTCTCAATATCGCTGACCACCCCGCGCACGAACACCCAGCTGTCGTTGACCGTGTAGCATCCGAAGATTTCTTGTTCCGGATTTGGAGCTCTTTCCCAATTGAGCCATGCGGCGGCGAGCATTTCACCACAGAGTTGGTACAGCGGATCCGGTGCATGCAGACCGCGCTTCGCCTCATGCACAATCAAATAAGGCGGTTGAATTCTCCCACCCAGAGAAGGGGCGAGGCCCCCATCTGCCTCACCTTCCAGTTTAAACGTCGGATAGGTGGCTTCTAATGGTACACTGCTCCACGCTTGAACAGGTCCTTGCTCTGCAAGCATCAACATCGGATAAATCGCGCGCGCCCAAAGGGTAGCTTCGTTCATGACGAGTAGGTGACGGTGACGCAATTTTGATTTAAGTTCTTTCAGTTGTCTGCCCTCTTCTGCAGTGAGGGCTATTTGCATTTTTTCCCATGCTTCTGGAGCGATGTACTTTCCGTCCAATGTTACGAGCGTCTTGAGCGTTTCTTCCGAGAGTTGTGAGAATGTGTATGTGTCCATGGTTCAAAACCTCCTTTCGCTGTAGGCTGAATGAAACTCAAGATTGCAGCATGTCTATTCGTTATCTAATCTTCGCTACAAGACCCAATCCTTTAGGTTTCGGATGTAGTAGCGTCCTTATATTTGAAGTTGAGTCGTTTCAAGATAGTATATTCGTTTTCTTTTGCTTGAAGGACGACTTGTTTACTACTATTGATTTCACTGAGCGTTAGTTTCCCATTTTGGTGTCCTGATACGCGAAGCAGACCGTGTCTGATATGTTTCACGAGTGCGTTCTTGACGGTGTTTAGACACCGCGTGCCACCATATCTATTGCGTTTTCTGCCTTTCGCTTCTTGTTCACGGTGCAGACACCTGCGTTTGATAGGGATAGGGGCTATACAGAATATATCTGTGTTATCCGGTATTCGATTACCTCCAAGAGTGTGATATGCAAGACACCAAGAATCTACGCAATGCGCCTCAAAGGTCTCTGATCGTTTGTTAGACGACTTTTTCAGCCCAAGCCTATCGCGTATCTCTTGAGTTTCCCACCCTTGAAGGGTGAGCAGTTTCCAACGTTTGGCTATTTCTCTGTAGAACCACTGCTTACCGATTTCAAGTGGACTAAACGACTGATTCCATCTCTTGGCACTTTGTATCGTCGGTGCCTTAATATCTTCAACGCAGACGTGCGTGAGTGGATAGAGTTTAGATAACCAACTAAGAATACGGAGTTTCCAATCCCACCGCGCACGGGTGCCAGCAGGAATACGATCACGATTAGAAAGATTCTGCTTCTTCTGCTTGCGATTCGGACACTTCCGTGAACGACGACTTCTACGCAACTCACGACGCTTTTCAACTTTCTTACCGACTTTATCGTGTGCATCTGCTTGCACATTCAAGTAAGTATGAGATTCAGACTTTACTGTAAAGCCTTCCTTTTTGCTGCCGGGGTCAACACCGACAACAATATCTTGCTTATATGCCGTTGTATCATAGTTGAGTCTGATACAAAATATACCATTAGACCAATAGGGCGTTGCTAAGCCTTTCTTAATCAGCATCCCTGCCTTATTCGGACG
>JAJEDN010000096.1 GCA_022821495.1 Candidatus Poribacteria bacterium | reverse complement strand
GTGTCAATCAGTCTCATTGAACAACTTTTCCCGAAGTCGATTCATGCGGTGTCAGCATCGGGTTTTGAGTTGAAAGTGCTTTTGTTTGTCATCGCAACAAGTATCAAGCAGCTCTATGGACAAAGGTAGCAACTTGGGTTACTATTAGCGTGTTTCTGCTCACGCTGCTTGTATGTTTGAATGTTTTTGCGGGAACCCCGGTAGACTGGGGTAAATGGAAAGAAGGCGAACTCCTCCTCGAAAACCACAGTTTTGAAGAGGATTTAACTGCTTGGGATTTAGAGGACGGTGCATGTTGCGATCGCGGTGGACTCTACACGATGGAAATCGACAAGAAAAATCCGCAGCATGGAAAACAGTCGCTCAAGATTGTTGGGCATAAAGCGACAGGGACCGCATGGCATGCAAAAGTTAAACAGTTAGATGTCTCAATGAAGTCGGGTGAGACGTACACCGTGATTTTTTGGGCGCGCTCCGAGAAACCGCGGGAAGTGGCGCTGAGTGTCCAGATGCAACACGATCCTTGGACCTTTTATCAAGGCGGTGCTATCAATCTGTTAGGACCGGAGTGGGCGGAATATCATATTACCTTCAATTCAAATGCCGATGTTGAGAGAGACATGTGGGTAGGGTTGTCAATTGCTCAATCCGATGAGGATTTTTGGATTGATAACTTCCGATACTTTGAAGGCGAACCGGAAGACGATCTGAGCCGTGATACACCGTTCCCTGTTGATGCGAAAGAAAAATTGGCGACGAAGTGGGGCGAAGTTAAGGCAGACCGGTTCTAACTGACAGACCGATTGTTAAAAAATTTTATAGCCGTCACGCGCTTGATTCTATAGCCGTGACGGCTGTTTTTTTATTTCTCGTCGTCGCAAAGGATTTCATAGTAGACTTTGGCGTTGCTGTGCAGTGAGCCGTTTATGAGTCTATGATAAGAAAACGTTTCAACACCGGATTGGGTTATTTGACCTCTAACCGCCGAAAGGATCGTTTTAAGTTTTTCCCATTTACCATACGTTCTCAAACGACCGGACTTCGACAGTGAGCGATGATCAGGGTTGTGGTACACGAAACACATTTTATGCTGATCGTATTTCTTCATAATCTGAATGAGGACATCAGATAAGTTATCAACGTCTAATGTCGGGCTCGAGAAAAAATAGCAGAAATTAAATAGAATCTGTGTCCTATCGCCGTTTTCAATGTATCTGTTCAATAATTTGGTCAAATCATCGGCATCGCGGATTAATTCAAATTGGTCATAGAAGGGATCTTGATAGCTGTTGGTACCATATTTGTTGATGGATGTTGCCTTATCGAGCATAGTTTGTGAACTATCAATTCCGAAATAAGTGATGTCGCACTGTCCGGCAAAAGCGCGAAAAGCGATACCGGAAGTTAATGGACCACAACCGAAATCAATGAACACAATTTTATTATTTTTGTTTATCGGTGGGAGGC
Source organism: Candidatus Poribacteria bacterium (assembly GCA_022821495.1). Taxonomy (GTDB): domain Bacteria; phylum Poribacteria; class WGA-4E; order WGA-4E; family WGA-3G; genus WGA-3G. Next base: position 54,300 of record JAJEDN010000096.1, on the reverse strand, counting down.
AATTCGTAAAAATGTGATAGGAACCGAAAAGATGCCGAGGCATGTGATGGACGCAATAGATAGCCACCTTGTCTTTTGGGAAATAATACTCACTGGATGCTTTATCGAATGATACGTTATCGTAATTGCTCTGTCCTTGACTCAGAATGCGCGCTATATCTTCCCAGTAATATATTTTTGTGTTTTTAACGTCCGCCGCGAGTGCTGGTAAGTCGTGTTCAAATGGTTGTATGACCAGTTCTTCAAACAGATGCTTTAGACTTTCACTCGGCTCGTAATAGTTATCATGCGGACAGTGGATATAGGACATATTTTGGAAATTTCTTTAGAGAATCGTGTGTGTTTTCGATTTTTTGGAGTTTTATGGAATCAGTCGCGTTTCGGAAATCTAAGGGTTTACACCGACACAGATGCCGGACGCTCTTCCAATTTGCCGCGGTATGCAAGCAGGATCGCAACGGCGATGCATGTCCCGGCGATACCGACCGGCGAGAAGTTACTGACCGAATCCACTAACAATCCGAGTAGCGGGGCAAGAATAATTGTTGCCAATGATTTCGATTGCGCCTCAATAGATAAAATCGTCGCGCTCATCTCAGGTGTGGATTGTGCATTGAAACGGCTAATCAGCCCGGGTCGCCAGAAATTCTGGAGGATCGCTAAAGCGATGAAAAGCCCAATTATCGCTGGATGCCAATTGAACCACAATGCCGGAATTAATAAAGCGAAGAGTGCCAAATCGATCCACCACATAAATCGGGCGGCGCCTTCGTCGCCACCTCGCCAATTCGAGACCTGATGCGAATTCCGAGAGGCGAAGGCGGATAGGAAATGGAGGACAAAGTAGACCCCTGCCACAAGTAGTGCTGTGCGTTTCGATTCATCTAATGTTAAAAGTAAAGGCAATGCGATTGCTGTCTGTTTGAGAATCGGTTGTAGATAATCCTTACTGGCTTTATACATTCCCTCAAAACCCATTCCTTCAAAAACTAAACGCCGGAGGGGCGGGAATTGTACTGATTGTTTTAAAGCACTGCCGAGCATACGTACAACTGCTTTGAGAGAAAACTCGCTCTGTCTATCACCGTCTAACCGCGCGGGGTAGCCGAAGAAGTTAACGATATTCATCGCATAAGGAATAATTGAAAAATAGAAGATGTCTACAAAATTACCGCTGTAAAAAACCAGTGCCCCTGCAATGAGAACAGAGATAGCGGACCCCATCTGCGACCAAGAGCGGGTGAATCCATAGACTTTTGTCTTTTCATCCGACCTTCCCTGCAGACGGAGCCAATCGAAAATCATTGCCTTGTGGGTACCGCTACGGAATGCATCGCCTAAACCGTAGAAAAACATGGCAGCGAACAGTGGAAACAACGACTTGCTCACCGCGAATATAACGAAAGAGACGATATAGGCACAAAATGAAAAAATCATGGCGCGTCGTCTGCCATAAAGATCAGCGACCGCCCCTGATGGAATCTCAAATAAGTTGGTGCAAACCTCCCGAAATCCAATCAAGATGCCAATTGCAAAGTAAGATAACCCTTTTTCAAGAAACGCGAGATACAGAAAGTTTTCATAGTAACGTTGATTTTTCAGAAAGCCGTAGAGCGAAAAACGAAATAGCATCAGTATATTCCCGCTTTAAAAGGTCAGCGATAGTAATTGGCTTATATTCAATTGCGGTGCAGGAGCAAGCAGCGTTTCTTCTACACAATTGGTTAAGATAATAGCATACTTGGGAAAAAAAGCAAGGAAAGTAGGGTGGAAATCAGAAAAACTTAAATGTTCCCGTGTCCAGATCAATAGCGCGTCAACACAGGCACAACCGACGTATACCGACTGCCTATCAGGAGATTAGGATTATAAGTCGGCAGTGAGTTCCTCTTGATATGCGAAGAGTGCTGGCGTGCCGCCGGTATGGAGGAAGATGACGGTATCGTCGCGCCCAAGTTTACCTTGTTGGATATGATCTATAAGGCACGCCATCGCCTTAGCAGTATAGACGGGGTCAAGGAAGATCCCCTCAGTTTTGGCGACGAGTTTGAGAGCCTCAATGCATTCGGGGGTGAGATAGCCGTAAGCCTGCCCGATATAGTCATCTGTATTTTGGATATCTGCGTCGGTGACGCGAGTATCTAATTCCAAAAGTTCAGCTGCATTGTTCGCTGCAGTGCGCATCCGTTCAAGTTTACCTTCCCAAACAATAGGTGCGATACCAAACGGCTTCATCTTCAGTTCAAGCGTTTTTGTACCGAGGACAAGTCCTGCTTGTGTCCCGCCAACGGAACATGTATAAATCCAATCGGCATCAATGCCCAACTGCTGTTGTTGTTGCGCGATTTCAGCGATGCACCACGTAAAAGCGACAGCAGCAAGTGCGGTTGAACGTGGCGACGCGACGACGTAAGGTTTCAACCCTTGCGTCTTGAGTTTTTCTGCCAGTTCGTACTTCACCACATCTAATTCGGGACCAAACGGAGCATCGACAATCTCGACATCCACACCCGCCAAATTATCTAACAACAGGTTCCCTTGGAGAATACTCTTATGGTCTCGGGCGAGACGTAGATAGCAATTGAGACCCAGTTTACCGCAGGCAGCGGCGGCTTGTCGGCAGTGGTTGGACTGCGAAGCTGCGCCGTGTACAATTGTATCCGCCCCTTGTGCGACTGCGTCGCCAATTGTAAAAGTCAACTGCCGGACTTTGTTGCCCCCAAAAGCCAAACCTGAGCAATCTTCGCGCTTCATAAGGATACGCGGTCCACCGAGTGTCTCAGAAAGCCGAGGACATTCTTGAAGGGGTGTTGGAAAATAACCAAGGTCTACTTGTGGTATCTGATCCACTTTTTGGATCAAGGTGTCGGCGGTTTTCATCTAATTAATTACTCCGCTTCAATGACGACAGCCATCTGACTGATGCGTCTTCCATCCTTGGATTGCAATCCGTGCGTGACAACTTCGATGATGGTGCCTGGCTCGCACTCGCTCGGACGTGCATCTTTCACCTTGTGATGCTTCGGTGAAACTTTCGTTTTTCCGATTTCAATTGGAATAACTTCGGAATTGACAATATCCAAGAACCAGTTGAGGCGTTCGGGTAACTCGCTGCCTCGTGTACTCTTTGCGACCTCAATGAAAAGATAGTCGCGTATAAACTCAATGAGGAACTTTTTGAAGATCAGCACTTCAATTTTTACAGCGTGACCTTTCTCTTGTTCAGTGAGTTTACTGGCAAAACGGTGGAGATAGGCATCACATTCATTTTGGATTTTCTCCAAATCGCGTTGGTTTTCGGCGAGGAGATCCGGGAACAGTGTCGGGGACGGTGTAGAGGGACCACGTGTCTGCTTGAGTGTCTGCCGGAGCTTTGTATCCACTTCAGTTAGCACCTGAGCCAGCTGTTCGGTTTCAGGTGTAGGACGTCCGGTTTCTTTCTGCCATGCGATCACTTCGTTTACCATGAGGTTTAGGAGCAAAATTGCGATTTCCTCTTCGTTGAGTGTATCCATGCCCCAAGAATTAAAAAGATTGAATCCGTATCCCTCATTGTAATCCCGCTCCAACTTAGCGAGTTGGTCTTGAAATTCGTTCTGAATCGCCTCACCTTTTTCCCGATAATAAGTTTTACCGCGCCTACCGCCAGCGGCAAGCCCTAACGTTTGGACGAGTTGTCCCAAAACACCCTTCTCTTTCGATCTTGAAGCGCGGTGCCCAGCTTTCATTGTGGCATTCAACGCTGCGGCTTGTGCTTTTCGTTGCTCTGCGAGGGCACTCGGCGGAAGCGTAGGAACTGTAATCTTGAATTCTGCGTTAGAATCCACGATTTGTGACACAGGCACGGATTTCTGAGTTACGGGGAGTTTCATTACGATCGGTGTAGGTGCAAGTTTTTCTTCCTGCTTTTGTTCGTTCTCTGGAGTCACTGGGTTCGGATGGGCTGCTGCTGCTGCTTCTACCTGTTCTACTGCTTCAACCTCGGATTTGAGAGATGCGTTTTCGTCTCTATCAATTCCAAGCAGTTCTGGAATCTCTGTTTGGAGGGAATTCTCTATTGCGTCTTCTATTTGCTGCGTCGTTTCATCCTCAGAAGCAGGCGTTTCGTCTCCATCGTTAGGCATCTCTAAAGAGGCGGTAACAGGCGCGACTGCAGATTCTTCTTGGGTCTTCAATGTGGGTGCATCAACTTCGTCCTGATCTACTGTTATTGATTCAGGTGTGGATCCGCTCAATTCCGCTATGTCTTGGGGGGGCTTTTTCTCTGCTGGCATATCGGGATTGAGTGCGTTCAATTCAGTTACTATTTTTTCAATACGGGCAGAAACCGGATCCGCATCATCGACAAAGAAGGTCAAGCGATATGCTTCAAGAATCTCTGTTGGGAGGCGCCGCAAAATGGGCGCGCTGGTTAACTGAAAATTCACCCAATTGGCGAGTCCACTCGCTGCAAGTTTCTGGTACATCACGCGCACCCGTTTTTCCTCATTAACCAGATTCCGTACACTCATCATGGTACAGTTACCATCGATGGTGAATGCTATTTCAACGTCTCGGAAACGCCCTGTTACGCTGTTCCTAGCCATGTTATCCTTCTCCTTGAAAATCTCTTTATTCTCTGTATACGTACAGTTATAAAAGTGAGCATAAGTTTGTTAAGCTGTATTGGACTCATTCAATTCAACGTCTTTTTGTCAATTTGCGTTACAAAATTTTTGCTATTGAGTTGTTCCTTGAATCAGAACAGTTTTTGATGAAATAGTAGGTGTGCGAAATAAGGATGGAATCACCGTTGGATGAACATTTTTCGGGTCGCGTGGAAAGCTCCGGCTTGGATTGAATAAAAATATACACCGCTTGCGACAGCCTCACCAACACCGTTACGTCCATCCCAATAGGCGGTGTGCGAACCCATCTTGCGGTAACCAAGGGCTTTGGTATAAATCTGTTTCCCTTGCGCGTCGTATATATAGAGTGACACATTCGTATCTGAAGCGAGTTGATACGGAATCCATGTCTCTGGGTTAAATGGGTTTGGGAAATTTTGGCTTAAATGGTTGACTGGTGTAGGCTTAGCCACATCAGGTGTCCAGTCAGATGGCATAGGCTCTTCCACGGCAAGCGAGTATCCCTCTGGATGCACACGAAAAATACGGATTTGATACAGGTCGGCTATATAGAGGGCGGTGTCTGTTAGTTTCAATTCGGATGGGAACCAGAGTTCACGACTTTTGTAAACGACGGACGAGGTTGCCGTCAGCGTACGTGTGTCAATAAGTTGAATGCCTGCGCTATTAAGCAGGTAGAGATGGTTTCCACCGATTTGTGCATCAATCGGGAGGGCATCGCTCTCATATACGCCGTGCAACTTCGGTTTATTCGGTTCGGATACATCAAGCATAACAACACCCACGCCGCTATCCAGCAAATATGCGCGTTCTGCTGCGAGTGTAACACCGGTTGCATTTCCTTGTGTAGCGTAATTTCCTGTAGGACGTGGCACAGCAGGGGCTGTGATATCAAAGATATGCAGTCCACCTTCAAGTGCAGCGACATAGGCGTGTGAAGGTGAGGACGCGTCTATGGCAACGCGGTATGCACTTCCAGGTACATCGCGTTTCGATACAATTCTACTCTGTTGGGGGACTCGGCTATCAACGACAATTAAGGATTCTGCGCAAAGGTAGGTGTAGTCTCCGTGCAACGCAATATCCGAAACAGGCGCGGCTGTCGGTATGTGTGCCACGATTGTATTCGCTGCAAGATCAACGACGAACATACCTGTCTCAGCTGCAACAAAGCCGGACCTGTTTCGGACACGAATTTTGGTGCAATTTGTGGCACCAAACGGGTCGTCAAAATCAAGCGTATCTGTAGGCAGTGATAAGTTTTGGGTCACAGTACCGTGATAAGGGGTCGTAAATTCGAGGGTCCGCAATCCACCCGTTCCATTAGCGACATAGACGGTCCGTTCGCCTTCTGCTGTCTCCACAACATCCAGCCCATAAACAGTGCCGCCAAACGCATAGCGGTGTAGCCACTTTGGTGATTCGGCGGTACTGACATCAATCGTCTGAATACCGCCTTTCCCATCAGCGACATAAGCCAACGTCTCTCGGATTGCTATGTCGGTTGCATTGCCAAACGTAGGTTGTGAGGAAATTCGCTGTGGCTGTTGTGGGTTCCGCACATCCATGATGTGTAATCCCGCTTGTTGATCCGTGAGATAGACGATATTGTTACGAAGTTGGATACCGGTTGAGAGTCCGGGTGTGTTTAATCGGAAATCTGTTTCGGGGTTTTGGATGTCCGTAACATCAACTAAGGTGAGGTTACCTGAAGCAACGTAAGCGTACGCCATATCTTTGGTCTCTTGAATCGCGTAAGCGGCAGCGAGGATAGGTACAATACTGCGGAAGTCAAAATTACCGAAAGGACTCGGTTCAAGGATGTACAACCCGTGTCTGTCATCACTCAAGTAAACGGTATCGTCATGGATAACAACGTTGATAGGCGTGCCGCCGGTGCGAAAGAAACGCCGGGGTCGGGGTGTCTGGGCGTTGCGGACATCGTGTTGATTGTAGACGAGCATCCCACGTGCTTGATCGAGTACGTATAGATTTTCGTCGGCGATCTGGACTTTGCGGGCATCTATGAATCCGCCAAGTGTCTTTATAACGTTGGGTGCTGTTGGGACAGCAGTATCAATAACATGTACACCTGCAGCACCGTCAGCGACATAAGCGGTATCGCCATCAACGACCACAGATTGTGCGCGTCCAGGTGTAGCGATTTCGCCGACGCGGACAGGCTTTGTCGGTTCGGTCAATGAGAAGATTTCGAATCCCCAATTGCTTGCTGCATAAAGGTAGGGCGCCTCTGTGCCATCTATCATCACATCGATATAGTCGCTTGCGAGATGGATCTGGGTCATCGGTTCAAGCTGCGTTCCGGGCTTGAGATCCGTCGGAAACTGACTCGGTTGGGTGCGACTGCCGAGATCGGACGTTACAGCATCAGGTATGGTATCCGATGTTTGCTCACGTAATGCCCCCACTTCAAAATCAACATGCATATCTTCAGCGACGTACTGAACGATCTGCGGTGCATCTGCTGTTATCATCAGTAAGATTTCACCCTCTCGCTGAAGTTGTTCAAATTGAATATGCCCTCTGTTTTGGGTATCAAACCGAATGGGTTTAACGATCGCTCGTCCATTGGGCGGGAGATAGAGAGTCGTTGCATAGAGACTTCCAGAATGCGTGCCGGTGACCAATATGTCGAGGGTTTCAGGTAAGTTTTCAAAGTGTGTATAATGCGCGCTCCATTGATCTATACGAATACTATTTGCCCCGCTTGGATAGTTGACGACGCGCGGCACCCGGGCGCTTACCTTTCGATGCTTCAAAGCGGAATAGCCGAGTTTTTTACCTCTTGCCTGAGCGTTCAGCCAATTCGCGAGACCCCAATTCAGAAAGACTTCCGCAAAACGTTCACTTTTCCCGCTACCTGCTAAGGCAGCATCAATCGCATGTTCACCGAGCGCATCTGTCGCTATGATATTGCGGATAAGTTCGGATCCGCCATACTGTTCATAGAGGTAGAGCATGAGCATGAATGCACCACCGTAATAGACATCTCTCGTGTTCGCATAAACGAGCGGGACACTCGGATTCGAGAGAAAGCCATCAACAAAGATAGTATGTACATTGCCGTAGACTGCCCATTCAATAAAACTTGCTGTACCTTCTTCTAACCATCGCTGATCGGTTGTGCCGCCGTTCTGAAAATAGTTGACGAGATGCGCAAATTCGTGTGCCAGGCTGCTATAAAAGGTGTGTCGGGAACGTTCTTTGAACTGAAAAATATCCATATAAAGCATTTCACGCCGGTTACTGTTCGGTTCCGTCGGCAGCTGATCTGTGGGTGCGAAATAACCGCCGTATTCGAGGCCTGAACCGTTCATGCCGACATCGTGCATGAGCAAGGTGATGCGATTGTCTCTGTCGAGTCCGGGTTTCCGTTCGGTTCCCATCCATTTTCGGACGTTCGGGTAGATGCGTGTGTCAAATTCTTTTGCGATTGTGACGGCTTCGGCATCGGTGAGCATATCGCGCACCGAATTTTCGATATAGACGTAGAGGTGTTCGCTTTTAGCAATACAGGTGGCGGTTACCTCTGCTTCTGGAATGTGAATAAAAAATCGTTCTATCTGTCCGATTTGGACGGGTGCGGCGGGCGCAGCGGGAACTTCTTCAGTGGGATGTTGCGCGAGGTGTTCTCGGTGCAGAAGCGGTGTCCCGCACAGCCACGGATCGGCGGATGCGATGCCACTAACAACGTAAAAAATAAGATGGATTGATACTAAAAGTCGCATGAGATTTACGGACATCTCCAGTAGATACGTTTTGTAGTTCACTGGTTTAGCCAGCACTACTTCAGACGTATGAATTAAAAAAACACTATACAAACCGTTCAAACGTGCCTAAGTTCTACATCTATTTTACAATGATTTCAGCGCAAATTCAACCGATACAACACCCCATCCAGAACTATAACGTTCAAATTATGGACAACGACATCCATAATTTGACAGAACAGCGGCTCACGGGACTGAAAACCAAAGATGCAGCCCGATATATGCGTCGGTTAGGAATTGGCATCATATTTGCTATACTTTTCCTATCAACTGTCTAACTGCGGCAGGCTAATTTTTTGGAGGAATTCGTAAATGAAAGCAAAATACGCACAATTAGTGTTTGGCATCGCGTTGGTGTTAAGTAGCGATCTGTTTGCGATGAATCTCGATGCACAAATCCCCGGCAAGCAATATATCTCCTTCTCATCGCTCCGATCAGGAAATCTTGAGATTTATGTCATTGATACGGATGGCAAAAATCTCCGCAACCTAACGAATCACTCAGCATCCGACCATTCCCCTACATGGTCACCGAGTGGTCGTTCATTTGCGTATGTGTCACATCGCGATGGCAAAGGCGAAATTTATGTGATGGATCTCAATAAAAAAACGGCGCGTCGGTTAACAAACCACCCAGCACATGACAACCATCCCGCCTGGTCGCCAGACGGGAAGTGGATCGCTTTTTCATCCAACCGGAAAGGAAATTATGACATCTACAAAATGGATGTTAACGGTGAGAATTTACAGCAGCTCACCAATGAAGGCAAATACAACTCAGCACCGGCGTGGTCCCCAGATAGTCGCTCCATTGCTTTCTATTCCATCCGGAATGACAGCGGCGATATCTATGTCATGAACACCGAAGGAAGAAATGTAAGAAAACTTACCTGGGGCGTAACGCCAAGTTGGTCACCTGATGGTGAAAGCATTGCCTATGACAAATTCAAATGGAAGGGTTCAAGAGGTATCTATGTCGTGAATGCTAAGGGCCAAAACAGTCGGCGGGTGTCACCGCTGGAAACTTGGAGTAGAAGTCCAGCGTGGTCGCCGGATGGACGCTGGATTGCTTACGAATCGGAGCTTGAAAGTCCATGGGGCAATCCGAACCGTGATTCAAACATCTATCTCATCGCACTGAATGCCGGTGGCAAACCCCGCCAAATCACAACGCATGAAGCGATGGATTATTCTCCTGCGTGGGTACCCTCCGGTTTTCTCGCTGTTTCTCCGGCTGCGAATACGCGGACGACCTTATGGGGTCAGTTGAAGCAACCCGCACACCTAACGCGCTAATAACCGAGTACTTCTACCAGTCTTCTTTAGGACTTATGCAACGGGCATGATCGCCTGTTTGCGTAAGTCCTATTCTTATTCAACTTGCCAATTTCCTGCTTCTGTGCTATCCTCTTAGCAATCCTCGAAAAAGGAGCAATTCCAATGTATCGTGTCGGTATTATCGGGTTAGGCAGCATTGCCGCCCGTTACTCAACGCCTGATGACGCTTATCCGTATTGCCACACAGGCGGTATCCGTTTTTGCGAGACAACCGAGTTAGTCGCAGTCGCGGATATGTCCGCAGAACGCCAAGCAGAATTCCAGCAGACCTGGGGACCCGGCTTCCCAGATAACTCTATCAACTACTATGAAACAGATGTCCAGATGCTTGAAAGCGAAAATTTAGACATCGTCGCTGTCTGTGTACGCGGACCGCATCATTTTCAGGTGATGCAAAACGTCTTGAGAGCAGACATTAAAGCCATCTTTCTTGAAAAACCCGCCGGATGTTCGCTTGAAGAGGTTGACACAATGACAGCGGGTGCCGATGCGAAAGGTATCCCGATCGTTGTAGACTATACGCGACACTGGGGACCACACCTCATCCGCCTCCAATCGCTTATCAAGGACGGACTCATCGGTGAAGTGCAAACCGTTATCGGGTATTGCGGCGGTGGTGTGCTCTCCTTCGCTATTCATACCACAGATATGATCTGCCAGTTCGCTGGCTACGATCCTGTTGCCGTGACAGGTTTCGTTTCGGGGGGTGGTGATGTACCAGAGTCTTACGAGCCTGAGCCTGCGGTTGTCGGTGCAACCATCCAATTTGAGAGTGGTGTTATGGGTTTTCATGTCGGAAACCACGGAACGCGCGGCGGTTTTTCTGTTGATGTCCTCGGTAATGAAGGCAGCGTACAGACCGGGTTTTATAGCGGCACAACTGTCCATAAAGCGGGTAAATTGGTTGATAACGAAACCCTTGATCTCCCTGAAAACGCCAGTCCTTTTAAAGTCGCGTACAAACAGATTACCGATTATCTTGATGGTGGTCCGCTCCCGCATTGTGCACGGGATGACTATACTGCTGTCAACGAAATCGGGTTCGCCATGATTGAGAGCGGCATCACCGGACAGACGATACAACTCCCCTGTCAGAATAGGACACGGCTTATCTTCGCGAATGGCTAATACGAGGTATGTATGGCATCTATGTTCAAACTGGACAATTTATACCGGTTCTTTATGCGAGCATACCCGGTCAAGTCCTACGGTGGCACACCTCCAAATACACCGCTTCGCAAGGAATTAAGCCGATGCCGTGTCGCGCTCATTACAACTGCTGGTTTGTATCTCCCTGAGCAAAAACCTTACGACGATAGGATTATAGGTGGCGATTGTTCGTACCGAGAAATACCGAACGCAATTGAGACACACGGCCTCGCGCTTGGACATAGAAGTAAGGCTTTCGACGCAAGCGGTACAGAGAGTGATATAAACCTCGTATTGCCACTGGATCGGTTTCGAGAATTAGAAAACGCAGGTAAAATCGGTTCACTCAACGATAGACACTTCAGTTTCATGGGGTCCATTACAAAACCGAAACGGCTTATCGAAGAAACCGCGCCTGAAGTCGGACAGATGCTCAAAGCCGATGGTGTTGATGTTGCCTTCTTAACCCCTGTCTGACCGATGTGCAATCAATCTGTAGGATTGATACAGCGCGCTGTTGAAGCAACAGGCATATCGACCGTTTCCATAACGCTTGATGAAAGCATAACGAAAAGGGTGAAGCCACCGCGTGCGTTGTCAGTACCCTATAGATTTGGGTATCCGCTCGGTGAACCGAACAACCCGGAATTACAACACGCAATCATCGCGGAGGCACTTGAACTTTTAGCGGGTGAGAGACTGCCTCCGATCTTTAAAAGTAGTAGGCAACACGATATGTTAGTAGATAGTAATTGAGGGATGTGCCTAAATACTGCTTGTAGGGGTGTTTTGCTTAGGTGTTTCCCGAAGTCTTCCAACCCGCAAGATGAACGGATAGTAAATCTGATAGAGGGCGAGGGAACCTCGCCCCTACGTTGGTCGGATATCCTAACTTGGAATAATACACCCCTCTCAATTAAAGGTTAAAGGAAACTGTAGCCTGAAATGAAATGGAAGGCGGACTTTAAGAATAGAACATTTAAGTCCAAACCGTATTGCTTAACCGCAAGGAAAAATTAAAAAATGGATAAAATCAGAGTTGGCATTATCGGATGTGGCGGCATCTTCAGAGGTCTTCATGCACCTTACTATCAAGAACCGACACGCCGTGCAGACATTGTTGCAATCGCTGATATCAGCGAAGCATCCGCTAACGAACAAGCAGATCGGTTTGGTGCCGATGCCTACACGGATTATCGCGCACTGCTCGATAGATCGGATATAGACGCTGTTGATGTTTGCGTCCACCCGCGCCCCCACCTCGAAATTACGCGCGCCGCCGCTGATGCCGGTAAACACATCTTGATGGAGAAACCGATGTGTTGTAATGTCGCCGAGGGTGACGCAATGATCGCCGCTGCTGAAAATGCGGGGGTACTCCTGATGGTCGCCTATATGATGCGGTTCGATCCGGGATACATGAAACTGAAGTCGCTATTAGACGATGGCACACTCGGCACACTGCAGATGGCGTATTCTAATCAAGTCAGTTGGTTCTCACCGGAACGGCACCCGTGGCTTTTCGTCAAAGCCGAATCAGGCGGTATGTTGGTGGAGCAAGCCATCCACAATCTCGATATCTGGCTGTGGTTATACGGTCCCGCCTCCACCGTCTACGGGTTCACGAGCCATGTCCCGCTCGGTGGCACCTATCCATCTGCTGACGAAGCCGTTGAAAACAACGCCGTGCTAACCGTGCATTTCAAAAACGGCGGTGTCGGCATGATGATTAAGAGTTGGGCAGCGGAGATCGGGAATAGCGGGAACGGTCTCGTTACAAGCAAAGGCTCCGCGACACTGATTCGGCATGGACTCCGTTGGAAAACCCACGATATGGAGTCCGCGGAGGAATTCAGTGCCTCAGCACCGGATGACGACACCTACCGTAACGTACCAGACGCGCAACGTCAACAGCGATATTGGGGAATGGCAGCAAAAGGCGCAAGCATCGACCATTGGCTCCAGTGCATCGCCGGTGAAGCGGAACCGACAACGCATGGACGCATCGGCAGAGACGGTATCGAGTTAGCGGAGGCGACGTATCGTTCCTCACAAATCGGTGCACCGATCTCGCTACCGTTGTAGGAAAGATTTCGTTTTTTCGAGAAAGCAGAAAATCGAATTGAATGCCTCTGAACGGAAAATAAAATCCTTGACCCCCGCTCGATTTTCGGCTATAATTAACGCACCCTATAGAATTTACCGTGCTTCAAACGCTGAACCCTGTCTTTCACGCATCGGACGGAAAAGGAGAACCCGATGGCAACTTATAGAAAAAAGAGCCCCATCCCTTCTGCCCCGACAGACGCGGAAATATTCTACCCTGAAGAGGATGGCAAACCCATGGCAGTCAGCGACCTTCACAGACAGATCCTTATGCGGACCTTACAAGCATTTGACGAGCATTTCGCAGACAGACCGGAGGTTTATGTCTCCGGGGATATACTCATGTATTACGTAGAGGGGGACCCGCGTAAATCTATTTCACCGGATGTACTGATCGCTTTCGGGTTAGGCAAGAAACCCCGTGGAAACTATAAGGTCTGGGAAGAGGGCAAAGTACCCGATTTTGTCATGGAGTTTAGTAGCAAAACCACCTATCAAAACGATTTGAGGCATAAAAAGGATCTCTACGCTTTATTGCGGATACAAGACTATTTCCTGTATGATGCGGAGGCGTTGTATCTACCAGCTCCGTTGATGGGCTTTACATTAACAGAGGGTGTGTATGTCCCGATTTCGGCAGCGGTAGATGGCGGTTTGCACTCATCGGCATTGGATTTAGATTTCCATGTAGCGGATGTGGGGTTGGGGATTTACGATCCGACTGCGGAGGCGTGGCTGCAGACACCAGCAGAATCAGCATTAGCACGCGCAGAGACTGCTGAAGCACGCGCAGAATCAGCATTAGCACGCGCAGAGACTGCTGAAGCACGCGCAGAGACTGCTGAAGCGGAAGCCGTACGACTCCGAGAAGAACTTGCCCGCTTGCAAACACGCCGCTAATACCAAAGTTTAAATGAAGGGATGTGGCGAAGATTACACGAGAAGAATTTTTAAAATACTACGATTCAGCAGTTTACTCAGCCAAGCTGCGGGTGCCAAGATCAGGTCCCAACTTAGCTGTGAGAAATACTGCCCGTATCAATGATGCTGTTTCTTATGGGCGGAATGTTTACGCGATTGCCTTAGATCTTTTAGTTGATAGGCGCGCTGCTAATTTGGTGCAGCATGAAGTGTTCTGTCGTACTGTAGAGCAGACGCACAATTTTTCTGTGGCTGATGTGTGGAGCGGCAACGGGCGTTGGGAAGGCCTTCAAAACCTCACTATCGCTGCCGCAGTTGATATTTTGTGTTTACCTGAAGAAAATAACCCGCTATCGCGTCCATTAATTGGCGGTGCTCAATTGATTGGTGAGGTTAACAGTAAATGGTGGGGGATGTTGGCACTGACCTTACGACTCAGAGGTTTATTTGAATTTCAGGTAGGGTGTCTCACGGTTTTAAAAAAGCCTATCCAAGAGATAGCGGAACGCCTTTCTAAGACAGAACCTGAAATTCAATCCCTGTATCAGACAACCCTCACGGAAATAAAGAACGCTATTGACCGGTGGGCGCAAACCGAGGTCTCAGCAGCAAACGAACGCGTCGCTGAAGTAGCGGCAATGAAAAACCATTACGATTAGGACTTACGCAGCACGCTTGCTGGCGGGGTTTGAAACCCTGCCAGCAGGGCATAATATGTAGATTATGATAGAAAAATGCGTAAGTCCTAACGATTACGGGAGGGAATTATGAGGATCGGTGTCGTTTACTCTGGAGAACAGATACAACCGTGGTTGTTTCGCGCCTTGTATCCTGTTCAATTGCGCGTAAACTGCATTGCAAATTCCAGTGTCATTCCCGAAAACCGTGTCCGTGTTGAGGAGTTCGCCTCATTTTTCGAGTGCGATTTCTTTGAGAATCCTGAGGAAATGTTCAATACAACGCATCCGAAATTAGATGGCGTTATCATTGTCTCAGACGAGAAGGCAAGCCTGCCGCGTGTCCAATTGATTGAATCTGCACTTGCTGCAGGTATCCATGTCTTGTCTCCGACGCCGCCGAACTCTTTAGAAGAGGGACTCCACCTTGCTGCAGTATCCGAAAAATATAACCGGCTTGTTATGACAGGCACAAGGTTCATATTTGGCAGGTGTATTCAGGAAATCTTACGTATTGTAAGTGATTCTGGATTCGGAATTATCCAGGACATGCGATTTTTGCTCGGGATCGGGCGCGTGCCGTATTTAAACGACTTGTTGAAGTTTGGAGATTCACATTTCCAGATTGTCTTTGAGATCGTCCGGCGACTCTTTGTGGAGTATACGGTGCTGCCTGAAGAAGTGACTGTAATGGCTTCGAGAAATGGGGCACCGA
The DNA here is from genome assembly GCA_022821495.1 of Candidatus Poribacteria bacterium. GTDB lineage: Bacteria > Poribacteria > WGA-4E > WGA-4E > WGA-3G > WGA-3G. The sequence continues at coordinate 38,975 of JAJEDN010000096.1, read as the reverse complement.
ACCTCGCTTGCACTATTAGATTTCCGCAGGGGGCACTTTGTACGTTCTGTCAAACCTCCAATCGTCAGTGGGGAAACGACGCGTATCATAAAATTGAAATTACGGGTGGTGCTTCTTACATCTGGAGCGACCTACAGACTTGGAAGTGCTTCTCTCAGGAGAATACTTTCAGGATGGGGAGCGGAGAGGAGGAAATTTCGGCGAATGTCCAGGGCTCTTCCGGTCAACTTAGAGAGTTCTGTTTAGCGATTGAAGGCAATCGCGAACCCTATGCGGGCACGCTCCGGAGTACTTTACCAGCACTGTGGTTCCGAGAAAGATTACAAGACTGTATTGAACGTGGACAGACGGGTTTAAAACTCAGTGAGATGCGTGCTAACTCAGATGCCGAGATCCAACGGCTGACCTCTCAGCTTGATGTTGACCCACAGAATGGAGAATACCGACGCGAGAAGGCACTGCTCTTAGGAGAACGCGGTGAGTTCTCCTTAGCACTTGCTGAGTACCACCAAATCTTGTGAGTTCGTCCAGGTACCTGACAGGCGAAAGATTTCCTCTTAAAGTCCCCTTGATAAGGGAGATTTAGAGGGTTAAAGAACGAAAATTACTGTCTTTTGCGTAAGTCCTATAAAGGTGATTTCATCAAAAAGCAAGGAAAATGAAATGAATGGGAAAACTACAACTCAGATGCAGAACGTTACCAGGGATATTATCGGTGAATCTGCACAGATGCAAGAGGTCTTTCGAGCTGTAAATTTAGTCGCGCCTACGGAAGCAACTGTCCTCATCACGGGTGAAACAGGTGTTGGCAAAGAGGTCATCGCACAAGCCATTCATGACAACAGTCTCCGTAAAAATGAACCATTCAAAGTCATCAACTGTGGGGCGTTTGCACCAGAACTCATTCAAAGCGAACTCTTTGGACATGAAGAAGGTGCTTTTACGACTGCTATTCGGAAGCATCGCGGTATATTTGAACAAGCCAACGGCGGCACCTTGTTCTTAGATGAGGTCAGCGAGATGTCGCCTGAAGTCCAAGTGAAATTTCTGCGTGTGTTGGAGCAGCAAGAATTTTCACCAGTCGGATCGGAAGAAATAATCAAGGTGGATGTCCGAGTCATCGCAGCGACAAACGTCAACCTTAAAGCCGCAGTAAATAAAAAACTATTTAGAGAAGATCTCTACTATCGACTCAACCTCTTCCGGATTCAGATCCCGCCGCTCCGTAATAGGCGTTCGGATATCGCGCCCTTGGCGTTTGATTTTGTCGACCGATTAAGCAAAAATTACAATAAATTAATCACCGGTATAGCCTCGGAGGCGGTTAAATATCTTCAAAGGATCAATTGGTACGGTAATGTACGAGAACTCAGGAATGTAATAGAAACCGCGCTTATCTTTACAAAAGGCAAAGAAATAAAAAAAGAGGACATTGAAATGGCAGTAGAAAATCTAAGTGAACCTGACGAACACTCAGATACCGATTCAATGGTGTCGAGAGATTCATTCGCTGACCACGTCGAACCTTCACAAGCACAAGCACCTAATGGGGACACGCGCATAACGCCTGAAGATATCAGCAGTAGATTATTGGAACTCGTCCAGACCGGAACCATGTCCGAGATAACCGCTTGTATTACCCTTATGCGGTATGAAGCAGAAATTCCGCACTCCTCCAAACAAGACATTGCCAAACGTCTCGAAATATCTGTGCCAACCTTGGATAAGTACTGTGCATTGGCTGAGGAAGATACCTAAAAAAGTCGATGTATTTCCTTACAAACTTACCGCCCTCTTTCCTGTACTTATCAATTTTGTAGATCCCTCCGAATTCGCATATCCGTTGATCAATCTGGTACCCTGAGACCCCAATTTCTGCTGAATAGTGCCTAACCTTGGCAAAACCAAAATTTTTTGTGAAACCCCAAAAATTTAGCAAGCACCCCAAAAATTTTTGCATCCTGATACGACTGAACGAAACGCAGTCTCATTGGGTTTAGAATTCAATAGGATGTTGGAAACCGTGATTTTACAAGGTTGCATCATATCTCAACCTGTAGAATACACAATCGCAAATCAAAAGATAGTGAGCGTTGGCACGGTTTTTGCAACGCTAACGAAATTCCATTGCAGGAAGTGCGCGAAAAAGATTGGATACCCTGCAAAATTTGTTGGATGGCGATGTGGATGCGCACAAAAATCGGGTTAAAATAAAAAAGATTGTTGCATTTTATTTTTTTTTTCGCTATACTATCTTTTGGCATCCCTTAAATCCATTATGGAAATCCATTTTGGAGTGGTTCGGCAACAGTTGCAGCTGTCCCGAACCGCGGCACTGCCAAGAGTGAGTTGCCAGTGCGGTTTTAATTATATCATAAATCGTTATTGATTTGCTTGATATTTTTAGGCAGCATCGCGATGTTATTTGGTTTTCTTAGGAACATCTTGTAGGATCGCGAATGGACGTTGGAGACGGATTGTTGGGGTAGTCCCGCTACCTCCCGTCTCCGCCCAACTGGCAATTGGGTACGCGTCAATACAACGTCCAAATACCCCGATTTTTTTGTTTTTTTATTCATGGTGAATGCTGCTTTGCAGTGGTTTGCTGCGTACTATTTTCGTTGGCAATACGATATACTCGCCCAAATGAGACGTACATTCTTAGGCGGAACATCCGAGCAAAAACACCGCACCGGATCCTGAAAAAAGGACGAGAAACCCTATAATTTCTTAAAACTGAATGGCTCTGGTAGTGTGTATGGAAATAATTTGTTTTTTTTCTCTGAATATCGTACAATCTGATAGTTAGGTATAGACTTTAATGATTTTTATATCAAAAAAAATAAAAATTGACTTAATAAAACTATATCAGGATTACGCAAATTGAACAGATACAGGATATATTTTCCTATAGTGAATCCGAAAAATAAAGAGACACTTTCATGTCCTAAATAAAGTAAAACTGTTTTATCGTAAAATCCGAAAATAAGTTTACAGTTCGCCCTTCGTAGGGGCTGGGTCACCCAGCCCCTACGGGGTGTCGTGTGTGCAAATAATAATGGGATTTACTAAAAATAAAATGAATTACGAATGCCCTTTGATTAATTACATCTGGTACTGAATTCCTGTCCAAAACTAAGGATTCAGGAAGGGGAACATAGGTATGGACCGAAAAGGCGCTATCTCAATATTAAGGGTTGCCATGCTTGTCGCATCACTCGTCTTTATGAGCTGTGGCGCGTTTGACGATAACAGTCAGCCATCAATCGAATCGATAACCGATAAAACACTTAACGCGGGCGATGACAGGTCAGTAAACGTCTACGTCACCGATGCCGATGCCGATGACACGCATACTATTCGTGCATTTTCTGACGATACAAGTGTTGCGACTGTTTCTGTTGACGAGGATTCCCTTACGATCACAGGTCATGCAGCCGGGATGACAACCATCGAAGTTACTGCCACAGATAATAGTGGACAAGATAACGATACCTCAATACCAGTAACGTTTCAGGTCACCGTCAACGCACCGCCACCACTACCTATTGATAAAGGGATTTGTGTTGTTGGAATGACCTTGCAACCGGGAGAAAGTTGCACTTACTTTGCGGATCAAGGACCCATTACCTTTTATGTTAATCAAGATAACCAAGGCTGTAGAACAGGTGAACAACCTTATACGACCGAAATTTTCGGGGTACCTGTTGAAGTTACAGTGGATTTTATATGTGCAGACGAGGATATAAGGGGTGATGAGGTCAATATAAGAGGTAATAATCCGTATGATACCAATTTTCATGCCACCAAAAATCCAGATGGGAGTTGGACTGTCAAAAATGTTCCATAGTCGTGGCACTGAATAAAAGTGGCTTTCTGAAGCACAGCAGCTGAACCTAACGGACGCAGCATCGCAGAGAGGCATCCAATTCTTAGAACAACTCCTCGCTGCATTGACACCAAAAGAGACGGCGTTGTTAGCAAACTATCCGAATCCGTTCAACCCAGAGACGTGGATACCCTATCACTTAGCAAAAGATACCGATGTCACGCTCACTATCTATGCCATAGATGGACAGGTCGTTAGAACGTTAGCAATCGGGCATCAACCGGTAGGGATGTATCAAACCCGCAGCCGTGCTGCGTATTGGGATGGCAAAAACGCCTTCGGTGAACCTGTCGCAAGTGGCGTGTATTTTTACACACTCACCGCAGGCGATTTCACTGCAACGCGAAAGATGTTAATACGCAAATAAAAAAAAATTAAAGGAGCGTTATAGATGAGAATTATGTCTACGTTTCACGCCTTGGTTGTTTTAATAGTAGTGCTGACCTTCAGCACATCGTTTGCTACCCTCGCACAACAGAATCCTGTGTTGACTGAGGTTTCCAAAACTGCTGCAGCACAAAATGCAAGTGCTGTGGTGCTTGAAGCAAAAGCCGCTGCAGAACGGGATGCAAGTAAGGACACTAACGAACTTTTATGGGGTTGTATAGGTGGTACTTTGCCTTTCGCTTTTTCTAATGCTTTTATGGGTGGACTGATGATGCTATCATCGGAGGGTAGGACGGCTTATCACCTCGACGAAAATGAGACACGGGTGTTCGGTTTCGTTGTTTTAGCACTTGGTGCTTCTTGTATTGGTATTGTCGGTTGGGGTATTTTTGCTGAGAGACCTCCACCCCCACACAGGCTTATCGGAAAATCGCCTGAATATGTTGAATCTTATCTCAACGCCTACAAAAGAAAAATGCGTCTGCTACGGGGCACATCAGCAGTAGCAGGTAGTGGAGTAGCGTGTCTTTCTGTTTTCGCGTTAGTGGCAGTGGTTCCTTATTAACAAGAGTGACAACAGTTTTTCAATGGAAACCTGTAGCATGATGCCCGCCGCATCTGGGGTATTTGATAGGGTGTTTCTGCGGATTTCTACGGATTTCTTCAAGTACGCCGCAAAACTTTTAGTTTGTGCAGAGGAAGTGTCAGTTATCGGCGTTAGAGTCGTCATGCTTTGCGGTGAGAACAGTCGTTAGTAACTGCTTGTCGCAGCTACTGATGATGTCCCTGCCACAGCAACCCTCTTTAACTGAAAACTGAAAGGTGTTTCGCAGAAAAACCGAACTGATAACCGATAACCACTATAAAAGGAGTTCATGATGAAACCGATAATAAAAAATCAAAAATGGTGTATCTCAATTTTAGTTACATTCTTGATGGTTCTTAGCGTCCAGGTTCCCAGTTACGGACAGGCAGTAACGCGTAAAGTGCGACTCTTCTACTTCTTACCCAACGACCGAACGTATCGTGCCAGTAGTGCTGCAGATATGAAATCGGATATTGTTTCTATACAGTCCTTCTATCGCGAACAGATGGAGGCACACGGACACGGTCCCAAAACGTTCCAGATAGAAACCGATGCACAAGGCGATCCAATTGTTCACCGCATAGACGGTGCCCACGACAGCAACTATTACGCTAACACGCCTCGCCCGATGGAGGCAGATGAGATTAGCGGAAAATTTGATATCTCTCAAACCATTCAGCTAATCTACTCAGACCTTGGTAACAGTGCTGGTGTCGCCGGAAGCGGACACGGGATTAAGCACAGAGGAGAAGCAAGAGTTTATCGGTGGAGTTGGCGAACTGCTGCGCATGAACTCGGACACGCCTTCGGCTTACAACACGATTTCCGTGACGATGCGTACATCATGTCGTATGGAGACCGCCAGAATTCCTTGTCCCCACTCGCTGCACATTTTTTGGCTGTGCATCCTTACTTCAATCAGAACGTTCCGTTGGCAACGGGGGATCGGCCCAGCGTTGAACTTAGTGATTCACCTGATTATACCAATATTAATCCGGATCTTCCAGGCTGGAAGGCCCCTCCTAAGGCTGCTATCTATCAGTATGGAAAAGAAACCGTACGGCTCCGATTCAGAGTCGAAGACCCCGATGGGCTGCATCAGGTGACTCTATTTGCTAAGACAAGAGGAGGAGGATTACTACGAGCTGTCGGGTTTCATGAAGTGTTACAATCCCGTAACTTGTCCGGCGAAGCAAATACTGTCGTTGAATTCACCTACGATGGAAGTGTACCATCCGATAATAGTCCTACAAATCTCCTCAATCGGATTCAGCACCTTGTTTATGTCTCGGCTGTTGATAAGCTGGGAAATAGAATTGATCACCAAATAGAGATTACTCTTAAGGCAATAAATATCAAGCCAGCGAAAGTGCCAGTAAGTCAACGTTCACCGGGGGTACGTGAGTCTCTTTATAATGTAATCCGTTTCTTAGTTGATCCAAATATCTCTGGTGAAGCCGACATTACTGATGCCCATCTTGCTGAAATATCTAATATGAACGTATATAACCTCGACCTACACAACGCCCCGCTGCAATCTAACGACTTTGATGGTCTCATCAATTTGAGCGCACTTCAATTGGCTTTTAAGTCCGGATATTCGGATAGAACGTTGCTACCAGCAGGAATTTTTAAAGGACTCACTTCTCTGGAAAGTCTCCGGACCAGATGGTCTACTGACACATACGGCACTGATCCAACGCTTTTTCCGCTTCTTCCGCTGACCATAGGTTTGAAGAAGGTTGGCACAAGTCAGTTCAAGGCGGTTGTGCCAACCGGTGCACCTTTTGACATGGACGTACCACTCATCGTTGTGAACGGAAGTATCAACGGCGGCGCGACGGGTGTCACGATTCCAGCTGGTAGTGTAGAGAGCGATATCCTCACTGTGACGCGCACGCCCGGCACAACCGCTGCGGTCATTGTAGACCTTGAGAGGGTGGTGCCGAGTGCCGATCCCGAGTCCCACTATGTCTTCTACAAATCATCCTTTCATCTGGAAATGTTCAGTCCCTTAGCAGGCGCGCCCACCCCTGTCAGCGAACGCACACCGCAGGTCGTTGACGCTATCGTAGGCGAAGTGCCAGAGATAAATCATATCCACCATAATATAGACCTAACGTACGTGATAAATGGGCAATTTGTGGACAAGAAATATAATACTGCACCTCATGTGTCTGAGGCACACCTCGCAGCGATTACCAATTTGAATGTGACCGGTAATCGCGGCTTTGCCCTATCGGGACTCGGCGGTAATTGGTTTAGTACGCATGGGAACATTACAGCCCTGAAATCCGGCGATTTTGATAGCCTGAGCAACCTGACAAGGCTCGACCTCAGCGGCAACGCGTTGAGTTCATTGCCAAACGGTCTCTTTGATAAACTCACCAATCTGACAACGCTCAACCTGTTCAAGAATCAGTTAAATTCATTACCAATAGGCATCTTTGACAAACTCACCAACCTGATAACGCTTAACCTCAGCGGCAACGCGTTGAGTTCATTGCCAAACGGTCTCTTTGATAAACTCACCAACCTAACGACGCTCAATCTATTGGACAACCCGTTGCGTTCACTGCCAGATGACTATTTTGACAATCTCACCAACCTGGAAACGCTTTTCCTACCCCCCACGATCAAACAACCTTTGTTACCGGGAACCGGCGCGATTACTACCCCGCTCGCGGACCGAACACCACAAGTGCGTGACGCTATTGTCGCTGCAGTGCCGGGGGTCAATTCTGCCGCCGATGCTACCGCAGCACACCTCGCTGCAATCAGGGGACTGGATATGAGGAAGCGTAATATTACAGCCCTGAGATCCGGTGATTTTGACGATCTCATCAACCTGGGAGCCCTCATCATAAATGCTCCACAATTAACATCGCTGCCGGATGGCATCTTTGACAATCTTAGCCGTCTGAATGTCCTCATCATAAATGCTCCACAGTTAACATCGTTGCCGGATGGCATCTTTGACAATCTCGTCTATCTGAGATCGGTCGTCATAGCCAATACCGAGTCGATTCCATTAGATGACGGCAGCCTCGAGGACTTTAACGGTGATTTCAGCAACATGCCACTAATGATCCAAATAACCGGTACCCAGTTGCGTTCATTGCCGGACGGCATCTTTGACAATTTCACCAATGTGCCAATTATCTCCTTAAACGACAACCAGCTGCGTTCATTACCAGATGGCATCTTTGACAAAGCTACGATGTTCGTTTTCCTACACAACAACCAATTAAGTTCATTACCAGACGGCATCTTTAAGGGAATTTTTACCAAACCGCCCGACCTTACAGGGAGTGTACTGTTCGGTGCCCCGCTGGGTCAAGTCCCAGAGGGACACTTTGATGGCATAGACTACACAACTCTTTACTTGACCGGTAATACAGTTGACCCGCTGCCGCTGAAGATCTCACTCAAACGGGTTGGCACAGGGCAGTTCAAGGCAGTAGCACCTGCGGGGGCACTGTTTGAACTTGTGCTGCCGCTCAGGGTTGCAAACGGGAGCATCAGCGGCGGAGCGACGAGTATCACAATCCCTGTTGGCGGTGTGGAAAGCGAGACCTTCACCGTGACCCGCACGCCCGGCACAACGTTTGCTGTTACTGTCGATATTGAGGCATTGCCGGAGCTACCCGAACAACATACTGGCTATACCCTCGTCAAATCTGATAATTTGCCATTAGCGTTCACGGAGCAGCTGACGCTAACAGAATTCTTACCCGTCAGCGAACGCACACCAGAAGTACGCGATGCTATTGTACGCGCAGTGCCAGGCGTAAATTCTGCAGTGGATGTGACTGAAGTACATCTCGCAGCGATTACCGAATTGGATGTTACCCTTAGGAACGCTGTGAATCTGAAGGTAGGCGATTTTGATGGACTCACCGGTCTGACTGAATTCCGGTTCCTTGATAGACAGTTGACATCAATACCAACCGGATTGTTCAATGACCTTAGCAACGTTACAGAGTTGCATTTTAGATCTGCGAAATTAACGACTTTACCTGATGGTATGTTTGATGTTTTCACAAACGTAACATCAATGTCATTCCATATGTTCCAATTGACTTCGCTGCCCGAAGGTATCTTTGATCCCTTCACTCAGGTGACAGAATGTGAAATTTATATTCCCAAACTCACCAGTTTACCCGATGGTCTGTTTTCTTGGTTAACGTCCTTAACATTGTTTGACTTGCACCTTAATGCAGTTGATCCGCTGCCGCTCACCGTATCACTGGAGAAAGTTGCAGATGGACAATTCAAAGCAGTGGCCCCGGCTGGCGCGCCGTTTGATATTGTGCTACCGCTTACCGTGACAAACGGCAGCATCAGTGGTGGCGCGAGCAGCATTACGATTTCCAAAGGAAGTACGGAGAGTAGCACGCTTACCGTGACACGAACCGCTGGCACAACCACCGCTGTCACTGTGAATATCGGAACATTACCAGGGTTGCCCTTAGGTCATTCTGGCTATGTCCTCGCCAAATCCACTACCGGCTTACCCCTCAGGCTTACACCAGTAGTGACCAACAATGCCCCTGTCTTCACCGATGGCACCAGCACAACCCAATCTATCGCTGAAAACACCGCAGCCGGTCAAAACATCGGCACAGCAATCGCTGCCACAGATGCCGATTCTGGTGATACCCTCACCTATACCCTCAGTGGCACAGATGCCGCAGCGTTCAGCATTGTTAGCACAACGGGGCAACTCCAAACAAAAGCAGCATTAGATTATGAAACGAAGACAGCCTATTCAGTCACAATCTCCGTTTCGGATGGCAACGGCGGGAGTGCAAGCATCACTGTCACCATCAATATCACGGATGTCAACGAGAACCGAGCCCCTGTATTTACTGATGGCACAACCGCAACGCTTTCTATTGCGGAGAATACTGCCGCCGGCGAAAACATCGGAACAGCAGTCGCTGCTACAGATGCGGATACCAGTGATACACTCACCTATACACTCGGTGGCACGGATGCCGCCGTATTTAGCATCGTCAGCACAACAGGACAACTCCAAACAAAAGCCGCCCTCGACTATGAGACGAAGTCTGCTTATACAGTCACCGTGTCCGTTTCGGATGGCAATGGTGGCACCGATAGTATCACTGTCACTATCAATGTTACAGATGTAACCGAAACTATAATCGATCCGCCGATCAGTGAACGCACGCCAGAGGTGCGCGATGCTATCGTCGCTGCAGCCGGTGTTGCATCCCCTAACGATGTCACTGAAGCACATCTCGCAGCGATTACGTCGCTTCAGCTGAAAGATAAGTCGATCGCAGCACTGAAAGTTGGCGATTTTGACGGCCTCACGGCACTGACATTTCTTTCCCTGTACAACAACGCGCTGACTTCGTTGCCAGCGGGTCTCTTTGATGATCTTACCAAGCTGGAAACGATTTTCCTATCTTACAACAGTCTAACCTCGTTACCCGCGGGTCTCTTTGATGATCTCACCAAACTGCAAACGATTTACTTATCGCATAACAGTCTGACTTCGTTGCCAGCCGGTCTCTTTGACGGTCTTACAGCCCTGACATACCTCTGGTTGGATAATAACGATTTGACCTCGTTGCCAACGGGGCTCTTTGACGGTCTCGCCGCACCGAGAGTGGCAGTCCTCTTGTCCGACAACACTGTTGATCCGCTGCCGCTTACCGTATCCCTTGCAAAGGTTGGGACAGACCAGTTCAAAGCAAGCGCACCCGCAGGGGCACCATTTGATATTGTGCTGCCGCTTATTGTGACAAACGGCAGCATCAGTGGTGGTGCGAGCAGCATTACGATTTCCAGAGGCAGCACGGAAAGTCGGACACTCACTGTCACGCGCACCACCGGCACAAGCGCTGCTGTCACGGTGAATATCGGCACTTTACCGACGGTGCGCGGCTTAGGTCATACCGGTTATACCGTCCTCAAATCTACTACAGACTTGCCGCTAACAGTTATCGATGCACTACGGAATAGTGTCCCTGTGTTCACCGATGGCACCAGCACAACCCGCGCCATCGCAGAGAACACCGCCTCCGGTCAAAACATCGGCACAGCAATCGCTGCCACAGATGCAGATTCTGGTGACACGCTTACCTATACCCTCAGCGGCACAGATGCGTCTTCGTTCAGCATTGTTAGCACATCAGGGCAACTCCAAACAAACGCAGCCCTGGATTATGAAACCAAGAACGCGTATTCAGTCACGATTTCCGTTTCGGACGGCAATGGCGAGAGTGCAAGCATCGCTGTCACGATTAACATCACAGATGTCAACGAGAACCGAGCCCCTGTATTTACTGATGGCGCAACCGCAACCCGCTCTATTGCGGAGAACACGGCATCGGATGAACACGTCGGCACGACTATCGCCGCAACAGATGCAGACAATGATACCTTAACTTACACACTTGGTGGCACGGATGCTGCCTCCTTTGGTATCGATGCCACAACCGGACAACTCAAAACTAAGGCAGCACTCGACTACGAAACCAAATCCAGCTACACGGTGACAATCTCCGTCTCCGATGGCAGCTTGACTGACACCATCACTGTCACCATTAACATTACCGATGTAAATGAACAGCCTGCAACCACTGGTGTTTGTAAAGTCGGCGATGTCCTCGCACCTGGACAGAGCTGCACCTACCCCGGCACCGATGATGCGTTTTCTGTGAACAACAACGGCATCGGACAATTCCTGTTCTTCACCGCGGGGAATAACCTTAACATTCAAAACACGGAACTTAACGGCGTGTCTTACACACTTGTTGCTAAGAAACTCGCCAGCGGTTCTTGGGAAATAGAGGAGGTTGGGAACAGGAGAGCACCCCAAACAACCAACACCGCCCCCGTCTTTACTGACGGTGCAAGCACAACACGCTCCATTGCTGAAAATACAGCAGCCAATGTGAACATCGGCACGGCTATCGCTGCGACTGATGCGGATAACGACACGCTCACTTATACTTTGGGGGGCACGGATGCATCTTCGTTTAGCATTGTCAGCACCTCCGGGCAACTTCAAACAAAAGCAGTTTTAGACTATGAAACCAAGACATCTTACGTCGTCACGGTCTCTGTCTCTGATAGCAATGGCGGGAGTGGCTCTATTGATGTCACAATCAATATAACTGATGCAAATGATGCCCCTGTGTTCAGTGATGGTGACAGCATTACTGTCACAATAGTGCTCCCACCGAAAGGAAATACTGAAGGGGATTATGATATCGGGAACCCACTATTCGCTACAGATGCCGATGGTGATTCAGTAAATTATAGTCTCAGTGGCGCGGATGCTGCTTTATTCCACACCTATCTTTTTGGTAAGACCATTAACGGGCAGATTCAGAGTTATGTACAATTGACAACTCGGGGATGGTCACTTCACGACGCAAATAAATCGTCTTTTACAGTGATAGTAACCGCCTCTGATAGGAATGGTGGTACCGATAGTATCACTGTCACTATCAATGTTACAGATGCAGACGAAACACCTGCTAATACAGCCCCAACGTTTACCGATGGCACCAGCACCACCCGATCTATCGCTGAAAACACCGCCTCCGGACAAAACATCGGCACCGCAGTCACCGCAACCGATGCCGACAACGATACATTAACCTATAGTCTCAGTGGCACCGATGTGTTTTCATTTAGCATTGTTAGCACAACGGGGCAACTTCAGACCCGTGCTGCCTTGGACTATGAAACCAAGAACACTTATTCAGTCACGATTTCTGTTTCGGATGGCAATGGCGGTAGTGCAAGCATTACTGTTACGATCACCGTCACCGATGTAAATGAACTGCCCACGACTACAGCAATTTGTAAAGTTGGGGATGTCCTTAAGCCCGGTGGGAGTTGCACTTACCCCGGCACGGATGCCATTTTTTCTGTGCTTGGTGATGGAACAGCGCAATGGCATATCCCGAATTTGCCGGCATGGCTCGAGCCGATTAACCAAACAGCTGTTAGCGGTTCACTGCGTGTCTCTACGACTGTCAACGGGCAAGCGTATCACTTCTTCGCTGAACAGGTCGGCACCTCTTGGGAAATCAAGGAGATTGGTGACGACAGAAGCGGCCCACAGCCTGAGACTCCCGAGCAACCTGAAGAAACACCTCCTGGGGGTGGCACGCCAACGCTTACCGTATCAACTACATCCCAATTGACAGAGGCAACGCTGCATGAAGGTATTGTTACACTTACGCTCACCGGTGGCACTTACGAGGGGTCTACTTGGAAACTCAGAGATGCCGTGTCCGTCGCTGGCATTACCGGGATCGCGCTTGATACGTTTGACACCGAACGCATTAGCGATACAAAAATGACAGTCAAACTGGAGTTTGATGGCAATATCAATACAGATAACTCACTCACACTCACCTTAGGTGCAGGGGCAATCGCCGACTATAACAGTGCCGCACTCACCGCACAAATACCTGTTACTGCTGTCTCCGAGTCGATCACCGCATCCACTGCTGCACCCTTGACGGAGGCGACGCTTGATGAAAGCGTTATTACGCTCACACTCAGCGGCAGGAAGTTTGAACGCTGGAATTCCGCAATCAGACCTGCCGTCTCAATTTCTGGTATTGTGGGTGTCACTGTGCGGAGTTTTGACATAGATCGTGAAAGCGACACGGAAGTTTCCGTTGAGTTGACGTATGATGGCAATATGAACGCCGATGGCACCCTCACATTTACCGTCGGTGCGGATGCAATCGCCGGGTATAATGGGCCCGCCCTCGTGGAGCAAGTCCCTGTTGCTGCCGGCACAGAAACTCCCGTAGAACCTGAAACCCCCGAAGTTCCTGAGACCCCTATAGTAACTGAGAAACCAATAGAGAGCAATTATGATCATATAGAAGGCCCTTGGCTCTGGATGATTGCACCCGGTGGAGATATAGACACGGATAATCTCTCCAAAGCAAGTGAAGGCGTGATTACGGAGCCGCAAATCGCTCAAAACGGTGTTAATGAGGGGGATCACTTTGACGAGCTGCAATGGACAAGTGGACGTTTACGTCCAACGACCGTTTGCGGTATTCTCTTATGCTCATCAGATAACGTCATCAACGTCGTCAGACAAATTGGACTCACCGATAGGGATCAACTCAATCAATATTCTGCTTATGCCTTGATTAACATTCACTCGCCACGCGATCAAAGTGATGTTTTGATGGGTGTCGGAAGTGATGATTCTATCAAAGTTTGGCTCAACGGTTCAGTTGTTTACAAAAATGATATTTCAAGAAGAACAACAGGCATACAAAACCGGTTCCCTGTAAATCTCAATGCTGGTGATAATCTACTGTTAATTAAAGTTTGCAATCATGGGGCTCTATGGGCCAATAATGATTGGGGCATGTTTTTTAAACTCTACCTTGACACACAGGATTATACCGTCTCTCTTCCAATGGGAGATGGCAATAGTTGGCAACCCGTGACAGTCGTAGATGATCCAACAAATACTGCACCCGTGTTCACCGATGGCACCAGCACAACGCGCACAATCGCAGAGAATACTGCATCCCGACAACATATCGGCACGGCAATAACCGCAACAGATGCCGACAACGACACGCTTACCTATAGGCTTACCGGCACAGACGCATCTTCGTTTAGCATTGATAGCACAACCGGACAGTTGAAAACAAGGGCAGCCCTCGACTATGAAACCAAGAACGCCTACACGGTGACAATCACGGTCTCCGATGGCAGTTTGACTGACACAATCACTGTCACTATCAACGTTACCGATATAAATGAGAAGGGTGGAGATGACACCAACCCACAGCCTGATACCCCTGAACAACCTGGAAATACAGGCGGCACGCCGACCTTAACTCTATCCACTGCCGCTCCATTGACAGAAGGTACGCTGCACGGCGGTGCTGTGACACTGACGCTCAGTAATGGCATTTACGAGTCCTCCAATTGGAGAATTAGAGGTGCAGTGTCAGTTTCCGGTATTGCAGGTTTGACCTTTGACACCTTCAGTGTAGATCGCGTGAGCGATACGCAAGCCACCGTTGAACTTGCGTTTGATGGCAACATGACTGCTAATGGAACCTTCACAATCTCCGTGGGGGCAGGTGCTATTAAGGATTACGATGGTGCTGCACTTACCCGACAAATATCTGTGCCTCCTGTTACTGAGTCGATCACCGCATCCACTGCCGCACCCTTGACGGAGGCGACGCTCGACGAAAGTATTATTACACTCACGCTCAGTGGCAGAAAGTTTGAACGTTGGAACTCTGCAATCAGACCCGCCGTGTCCGTCTCTGGTATTGCAGGGGTCACCGTCCGGAGCTTTGACATAGACCGAGAAAGCGACACAGAAGTCACTGTTGAATTGACTTATGATGGCAACATGACCACGGATGGCACACTCACTATTACTGTCGGTGCGAATGCCATCGCAGGCTATAACGGTCCAGCACTCACAGCACAAGTTACAGTCGCTGCTGGCACAGAAAAACCTGTTGTTACTGATGACCCGGCTGACACAACGCCTCCACAACCGAGTGTAACCGGTGAAATTACAAAATGCTCAGGGGTCCGCAACGCTAACGGTTCTATTGATGTGACAGTAGAGGGCATTGTTCAGGCAAACAAGGCTGTGAACGATTTACAAGTTACCGCAGAAATTGGCGAAGAAGAACTTGGCGTTTCTTTGTTAGAAGATTTTGCGGCGGGTGAATCCAAACCTTTCACTATTACCGGTTCTATTATTACTGCTGGAAACGACCTTCAGTGTGGTGTAGAATTGGAGTGGACGGAGGATACAGGTCGTCCGCCACCCCCGGTCGTACTGCAACCCAATTTAGAGGAGGAGAAGCAACCCGGAGTCGACGATAGCCTGCCAAAGGGGCTAACAGCTTCAACCACGGTTCCCTTGACCGAGGCAACACTCCACGGCGGCGTTGTTACACTTACACTCAGCGGTGGCACTTACGAATCCTCCAGTTGGAGAATTAGAGGGGCTATCACCGTTTCTGGCATTTCAGGTTTGACCTTTGATAGATTCAGTGTAGATCGTGTGAGTGATACGCAAGCCACTGTTGAACTTGAATATGAGGGTAATATGACCAGCAACGGGACACTGCTAATCTCTGTCGGTGCAGGAGCGATTAAGGACTATGACGGTGCTGCACTCAGCGCACAACTACCTGTTACTGCTGTCTCTGAGTCGATCAGTGCATCCACTGCCGCGCCTCTGACGGAGGCGACACTCGATGAAAGTGTTGTCACGCTCACACTCAGCGGCAGGAAATTTGAACGATGGAATTCTACAATCAGACCCGCCGTGTCAGTCTCCGGCATTTCAGGTGTCACCGTGCGGAGTTTTGATATAGACCGAGAAAGCGATACAGAAGTCACGGTTGAATTGACTTTCAACGGCAACATGAACACAGATGGCACGCTCACATTTACCGTCGGCGCAGACGCTATCGCAGGTTATAATGGGCCTGCACTTACCGCGCAAGTAAGGGTTACGGCTGACAGAGAAAACGTCCTCTTAGCAAACTTCCCGAACCCGTTCAACCCGGAGACGTGGATACCGTATCAACTCGCAAAAGATGCGGAGGTGACATTACACATCTATTCTGTAAACGGCACATTGATTCGGACGTTAACACTCGGATATCAACCTGCGGGCTTCTATTATAGTCGGAACCGCGCGGCGTATTGGGATGGTAGAAACCAATTCGGTGAACCTGTGGCAAGCGGTGTCTATTTCTACACTATCACCGCAGGCGACTTCACCGCCACACGGAAAATGTTAATAAGGAAATAGTTGTCAGAGGGAATAGTTGCCAGTTTCCAGTTAAGAGTGCCTCGCAGTGAGAGTCTGGTTCATCAGGGTTCTTTTCTTTAACTGGCTACTGGCCACTGACAACTGCTAACTGAAAGGTTGCGTAGCAACCGTACTGATAACTGACAACTATTGTAAAAGGAGCTTATTATGAAAACGCTAATTGCAAATCGAAATATTGTGTCAATCATCGCTATAATGTTGTTAATATACGGTGTCCAAAGCACAAACTACGCGCAAGCACAAAACAACGCGCCTGAATTGACACCCGTCAAGGACCGCACGCAGCAGGTCCAAGATACGATTGTCGCACTCGTGCCAGGCATAGATAAAGCCAACGATGTAACCGCTGCACATCTCGCTTTAATTACCAACCTTAACCTGAGCGATCAGAGCATCACGACACTGCAATCTGGCGATTTTGATGGATTGTCCGCGTTGCGTTCGCTCTCCTTAGCGAAAAACACGCTGAGCGGCCTACCCGCGGACATCTTTTCGGGGTTATCTTCCGTGAGCAGTCTCGACTTAGGCAGCAACGAACTCAGCAGTCTGCCGAATGCGGTCTTTTCTGGACTCTCTGCCATGAACAGACTCAACTTGTCTTACAACAGTTTGGACAGTTTATCCGCAAATACATTTTCCGAAATGTCTGCGTTGACTGGGCTTGACTTAGGGAACAACCAACTCAGCAGTCTGCCAGCAGATATCTTTTCTCGACTCTCTGCGTTGAATTGGCTCAGTCTGTCTTCCAATCAACTCAGCAGCTTACCCGATGGTCTCTTTTCTGGGCTATCTTCGTTAAATTCACTCTATCTCAGTGCCAACACCGTTGGTTTATCCATCGCTGTGTCACTGGAGAAGGTTGGAGGAAACCAGTTCAAGGCAACAACAGCCACTGGCGCGCCTTTCAATCTCGTGCTGCCCGTTACCGTTACAAATGGGAGCATTGATGGTGGCGCAACCACCATTACGATTCCCGCTGGCAGCATAGAAAGCGAACCCCTCACCGTGATCCGCACCCCCGGGACATCGGATGCGATTACCGCGGTGATTGGAACGCTGCCTGAGCTCCCGACAAGCCATTTCGGTTATAGTCTGACCAAACCGAGCAGTGCCGATAACACCCTCAGTTTTGCGCTCGGTATTCCTAAACCTACGGGTGGGGATCCGAACGTGAATCATGCCCCAATTTTCAGAGAAGGCAGTAGCACAACGCGCTCGATACCGGAGAACACACCTGCTGGCAAAAACATCGGCAGCCCCGTCTCCGCTACGGATGCGGACGAGGATACCTTGACCTACACCCTCAGCGGCGCAGATGCGGCATCTTTTGGTATCATCAGCACGACTGGACAATTGCAAACCCGTGATCCGCTCGATTATGAAGAAAAGAACACCTACGCTGTTATTGTCACCGTCTCTGACGGCAGTGCCACAGATGCGATTAGTGTCACGATTGATGTCACGGACGTAGAGGAGAACAATGCACCGGTGTTTGTAGAGGGGAGTGCTACGGAACGCTCTGTCGCTGAGAATACACCCGCTGGCAAAAACATCGGTGGTCCCGTCATCGCTGAAGATGAAGACGAGGAAGATGTCTTAACTTACAGTCTGAGCGGTGCAGATGCAGCGTCCTTTGGTATTGTCAGCACGACCGGACAGTTACAAACCCGTGATCCGCTCGACTATGAAGAAAAGAACGCCTATTCAGTGACAGTTCTCGTCTCTGACGGCAACGGCGGAACGGATTCTATCGGTGTCGCGATCAACGTCACAGATGTAGAGGAGAACAACCCACCAGTATTCGTAGAGGGCAGTGCCACCGAACGATCCGTACAGGAAAACACACCTGCCGGTAAAAATATCGGTGGTCCTGTCATCGCTGAAGATGAAGATGAGGAGGATGTCTTAACTTACAGTCTCAGTGGTGTAGACGCAGCGTCCTTTGGTATTGTCAGCACGACTGGACAGTTACAAACTCGCGCACCCCTTGACTATGAAAAAAAGAACACTTATTCGGTGGCAGTCCTTGTCTCTGACGGCAACGGCGGAACGGATTCTATCGGTGTCGCGATCAACGTCACGGATGTAGAGGAGAACAATGCACCGGTATTCGTAGAGGGCAGTGCCACCGAACGCTCAATTCCTGAGAACACACCCGCTGGCAGAAATATTGGTGGTCCCGTCATCGCTGAAGATGAAGATGAGGAGGACATCTTAACTTACAGTCTCAGTGGTGTAGATGCAGGATCGTTTGGTATCGTCAGCACGACCGGACAGTTGCAAACACGGGCACCGCTGGATTATGAACAAAGGAATGTCTATTCGGTGGCAGTCCTCGTCTCCGATGGCAACGGTGGGACAGACTCTATTGGTGTCGCTATCAACGTCAGGGACGTAAACGAAACACCCACAGCACACGCTCCGGAATTCGTAGAGGGCAGCAGCACAGAGCGATCGGTCGCGGAGAACACACCCGCTGGTAGAAATATTGGTGCGCCCGTCACGGCTACAGATGAGGATGAAGATGTCTTAACTTACAGTTTGAGCGGTGAAGATGCAGCATCCTTTGGTATTGTCAGCACAACAGGGCAGTTGCAAACCCGCGCCCCGCTGGATTATGAACAGAAGAACGCCTACTCGGTGGCTGTTATCGTCTCCGATGGCACCCTCACAGACACCATCGGTGTCGCTATCAATGTCACAGACGTAGCCGAGAACAACCCACCGGTCTTCGCGAGTCGTAGCACGACGCGCGCTATCCCTGAGAACACACCCGCGGGCAAAAACATCGGCAGCCCCGTCACCGCTACAGATGCGGATGAAGATACCTTGATATACGGTCTCAGCGGTGTGGATGCAGCGTCATTTAGTATCGTCGGTACCACCGGGCAGTTGAAAACCAAGGCACCCCTCGACTATGAAGAAAAGAACGCCTATGCAGTGACCGTCCTCGTCTCTGATGGCAATGGTGGAACGGATTCCATCGGTGTCGCTATCAACGTCACGGATGTAAACGAAAACAACCCACCGGTTTTCGCGGAGAACAACACAACCCGAACCATACCGGAGAACACACCGGCGGGTAGACATATTGGTGAGGCGGTGTCTGCTGAAGATACTGACAGTGACGACACCTTGACCTATACGCTTAGCGGCACGGACGCAGCAGCCTTTAGCATCGACCAAACCACCGGGCAACTGAAAACGAAAGCGGCTCTCGACTATGAGACCAAGAACGCCTACTCGGTAATCGTAACGGCTTCCGACGGTTCGCGGGAGGCTACCACAAGAGTCGCTATCCGCGTTACGGATGTTGATGAGTCGCGCGCACCAGCGTTTGCGGGGAGTCGCACGACGCGTTTTGTGAAAGAGAATACACCAGCGGGTGTAAATGTCGGCAGCCCTGTCTCTGCTACGGACGAGGATGACGACACCTTGACCTACACGCTCAGTGGCACGGATGCGGCAGCCTTTAGCATCGTCAGCACCAGCGGACAGTTGAAAACCAAGGCACCCCTCGACTTTGAAACGAAGAACGCCTACACGGTGATTGTCACCGTTTCCGATGGTGGTCGCACCGATGCCATCACCGTGGCTATCACTATTATTGACGTAGACGAAAATCCCGTGACTGTAGAGACATCTCCTCGACCGAGTCCAGGAGAGAGCGTTGTCAGTATTAGTGAAATTATGTTCGGTTCGGAACACTGGTTTACGCCAGTCCAATGGATAGAATTACACAATGCCGGGCCAGACATCATCAGTCTGGAAGGATGGCAACTGGTAATTCAGAATGTAAAATCACCAGACTTGACTGGAAAGGTAAATGCAACAGTCACCTTTAAGGATGGTTTCTGGAGCGATGCACCAAGGATTTGGCCAAATGATGTTTTTCTCATGGTAGGATCAACGGGTCCGAACTCAAAGAACCTCGCTAAGGATCAGATTTATGACTTTAGTTGGCTAACGTCATTGACCGGTTTTTGGACGGTATGGCTGAGTGCAGAAGGATTCCATGTAAAACTGATCGATGATAAAGGGAACTTAGTGGACGAGGTTGGGAATCTTAAGGATGGCACCGTGCAATGGCAATTACCCTATGGTCAAAACAGAGGTAGAACCAGAGAAGGGCATCGGACCTCAATGATTCGCCGCTATGTTGATGGTCTGCCACTTGATGGCACCCAAGCGGGCGGTTGGATTTCCGCCGTGGACGCGAATTTAACAAACGAGCAACGCACCTATTATGGGGATAAAGATGACATCAGCACCCCCGGTATCGGGATCGTCATCAATGACATCTCCCCTGAGTTGACAAATTATGATGTCAACTTGGACGGTGTAGTGAATATCTCTGATCTGGTAATGGTTGCCGGACGGCTCGGACAATCCGGTCCCAACGCTGCAGATGTTAACGGTGATGGCGTTGTCAACGTACAGGACCTGATACTCGTAGCGGGGGCACTCGGTCAAGCACCTGCAGCCCCGTCCTTGCATCCCGCTGCACTTGCAACATTCACCACCGCTGATATTCGCGGGTGGCTAACGCAAGCACAGGGATTAGACCTCACGGATCCGAAGTTGCAAAGTGGCATCCGTTTCTTAGAGCAACTCCTGTTAGTCTTAGTTCCGAAAGAGACAGCACTGCTGCCGAATTATCCCAACCCGTTCAACCCGGAAACATGGATACCGTACCACTTGGCAAAAGATGCCGATGTAGCATTGACAATCTACGCCATAGATGGACAAGTCGTCAGAAGGTTAGCACTCGGACATCAGCCCGCAGGGATGTATCAAACCCGGAGCCGTGCGGCGTATTGGGATGGTAGAAACGCTTTCGGTGAACCCGTCGCGAGCGGTGTCTATTTCTACACACTCACCGCAGGCGACTTCATCGCAACACGAAAAATGTTGATAAGGAAATAGTATCAAATGACCATAGCATCGTAGGTGTTTTTGCTTGGGTGTTTCCCTCAGGTTGAACAGAACTTCAAAAGGCATGCATATTGGACGTAGAACCTTCAAACTTTCAAAACACTTCGAGGCGATGCATAAGCGGTTATGTTAGATTTGATGTATTTTGGCATACCCACATTTGATTTTCAACACCGTTTAACCGAACCTACGACGACTGAAAACTATAGGGTCTTTATCTTGTAAATCCCGTAAATCACAGTTCAGACATTATAGTAAAGCCCGAAAATAGATTGACATTTACCAAATCTCCAGATTCCCCCCTGATAAGGGGGGTTAGGGGGGTTGTACCGATTAAGGTGTCCAATTAATTACGGATTTCGCTATAAATCTGGACGGTATAACAGAGGGATCACGCTATGAAATCAGCGAAAGTCTTATTTACAATTTTTCTTTCAATAGGCATTCTGATTGGATTGACCCCTCACGCTGTGAGCCGAGTTGAGGTGCCCGGACAATCATCAGGGACATCTAAAGAGCCAGGCACAGCAAATCCAACGAGCCGAGACAAAGCACTCGAAGGGATGAGCATTCTATATGGCACCAACGAAAACGCGAAGACAAGTATCCCACCCCCGATGCTGACCCTGTTCCAGCGAGAGGACGCTCTCACAACGGCACCACCACAATTTATCGTAACGTACGACGGCTTTACAGACGAAGCGATGGAAGCGTTTCAATATGCAGTTGATATTTGGAACGCGCTCATCCGGTCACCCGTACCCATCCGGATTGACGCATCTTTCATAGATTTCGGTGGATTTGAGGATGGCACTATTATTTTAGGAGGCGCGCGCCCCGCAAGTTGGAAATCGTCCGGATCCTTCGGTTTGTGGTACCCAGAAGCGGTCGCAGATAATGATGCCGGTAGAAACCTCACAAATGGGGAACCCGATATCATCACAAGATTTAACAGTCACGAAGACGCGAATTGGTACTTCGGCACGGATGGAAATACACCATTAGGGAAAACGGACTTTGTGAGTACCGTGCTGCATGAGATCGCTCACGGGCTCGGATTTAGCAGTTTTGCGACTGTAGATAAGAGTTCAATACGGAGATTTTCCGTGTCCTCTGGAGGCGGCGAACTCAGAGCACGCCGACCCAAATTAGCGCAGATTTACGATTTCTTTGTAGAAAATGGATCAGGGCATACTATTATGTCTTTCCCGGACCCATCCTATAGTCTTGAAAATCAATTCACAAGTAACGACCTCTTCTGGAACGGGAAAAAAGGCGTTCAAGCAAACGACGGTATTCTCCCGCACCTCTATGCACCCAGTTCATGGGAACAAGGTTCAAGCTACACCCATTTGGATGAGATCACTTTTCCCGCTGGCGACGCGAATTCCTTAATGACCGCATATCTTGACAACCAAGAAGCGATTCATAGCCCTGGCTCCATTGCCCTCGGTATGCTCGAAGATATGGGATGGACCATCAACAAACCTCCCGTGTTCACCGACGGTTCCAGTACCACCCGCACAGTCGCGAACGGAAGTATCGGGAAACCCGTGGTGGCGACAGATATTGACAATGACCCACTGACTTACCATCTCAGCGGCACGGACGCAGCGGCTTTCGACATTGATAGCACGACTGGCCAATTGACAACCAAGGCAGCACATAATTACAATGCCCAGACAGACTATACCGTAACCGTTACTGTTTCTGACGGGAGCCTGAGTGCTGAAATTCCGGTCACCATCAATGTGATCGGCACTGCCACTGAAGCACCTACAAATAGCACACCAAAATTCGTGGATGGGAATTACACCCAGCGCACTGTCGCTGAAAATACCGCAAAAGGTGTAAACATCGGCAAACCAGTCGCAGCGACAGATGCAGATAACGATGCGCTTACCTATACCCTCGGCGGTCCCGATGCGAAATCTTTTGAAATTGATAACACTACCGGCCAACTGAAGACCAGTGCCAACCTCGACCATGAATCAAAAAATACCTACACCGTAACCGTCACTGTTTCCGATGGGAACGCCGCGATTACCATTACCGTCATTATTATTATCATTGATCTGGATGATCAAGAAAGCCCAACGCTCACGTTGGTTTCACAACCGCTAACGGAGGCAACGCTGGACGGAAGCGTCGTCATACTACGTTTGAACAACCGAGTCTATGAAAACTGGCTCAGCGACCCTGTAACAGTATCCGGTATTCCGGGTGTAACCGTTAAACCGTTTGATGTAACCCGTCTAAACGATACAGAGTTGTCAGTTCAACTGACATTCTACGGTACAGACCTCAACACCGACACAACCCTCACCTTCACAGTGAAAGCGGATGCTATCGCAAATTACGATGGTCCCGCACTCACCGCGACGGCAGAAGTCACCGCGAATGCGGAATCGGTGACGGCATCAACGATCACACCCTTAACGGAAACCACACTCAATGGCGAGGTGGTTACACTGACCCTGAAAGACGGTATCTACGAGTCTCAGTATACGGTCGGAAACAGTGTGACGGTATCGGGTATTAACGGGATTACTATTGACAGTTTTAACGTTAAACGCCTCAGCGATACACAGGTGAACATTGGACTCATATTTGATGGTACAGACTTTGACACGGATGCCACGCTTACTTTCACAGTCGGAGCAGATGCCATCGTAGGATACAACGGACCCGCACTCACCACACAATTACCTGTCAGCGCGGTCGTGGAGAAGACACCAACGATAACCGTTTATTATCCATCACAAGCCTTGACTGAGGCGACCCTTGATGAAAGTATCCTCACACTCACATTGTCGACCGGTGTGTATACACAATCGAGTTCTGACATTAGCAACGCAGTGCAAGTTTCCGGTATCGCAGGCGTTACGTTTCTCCAGTCCGATGTCGTGCGCGTCAGTGATACAAAAGTGACTGTTAAACTGACATTTGACGGTACAGACTTCGACACGGATGCCACGCTCACCTTCACAGTTGGGGCGGATGCTATCACGAACTACGACGGTCCCGCACTTATCACGGCAATACTTGTCACCGCCGTGGTCGAAGAAAGACCTACAATCACCGCTTCAGTGACACAACCTTTGACGGAGGCAACTCTCAACGGAAGTATCATCCGCCTCACGCTCAACAACGGCACTTACGTCCGATCTAACGCTGATATTGATAGTGCTGTCTCAGTCTCCGGTATCGCAGGCGTTACTGTTGGATTTTTTGGGGTGGAACGTGTGAGCGACACAATAATCACCTTTGAACTTGAATTCACCGGTAACCTTGACAGCAGTGCCGCGCTCATCTTCACAGTTGAAGCGGGGGCTATCGCCGAATACGACGGGCCCGCGCGCATCGCACAAATAGTTGTTAACGGCGGACAAGAATCGGTCGTCGCGGCAACTGAGGTGCCCTTAACGGAAGCGGCACTTGATGGCAGTGTCGTCACGCTCACGCTCAACGGTGCTATTTACGAACGATCCGAATTCGATATCAGAGATGCTGTGACAGTCTCTGGTATTGAGGGTGTCACTTTTCGTTGGTTTGATCTGGATCGTATTAGCGATACGGAACTCACGGTTGAGCTCACATTTAAAGGCAACATTGACACGGATGCTATCCTCACCTTTATAGTTGAAGCGGACGCTATCGCCGAATACGACGGTGCCCCACTCATCACACAAATAACCGTCACCGGCGGCAAGGAATCCGTGGTAGCTTCAACGGAAGCACCCTTGACAGAAATTACGCTCGATGGCAGTGTCGTCACGCTTACGCTCACCGGTCGGACTTACGAACGATCCGTCTTCAGAATCAGAGATGCTGTGTCGGTCTCCGGGATTGAGGGTGTAACAATCCCGTGGCACGACCCAGACAGAAAAAATGACACACAGATTACTATCGAACTTGGATTCAACGGTGACTTTGACGCTGATGCGATGCTAACCTTTACGGTCAAAGCGGATGCACTGTTGAGATATAACGGTCCCGCACTTACTGTACAAATACCTGTTAGTGGAGAGCAGGAATCAATCGCCGCATCAACAGAAGCACCCTTGACGGAAGTGACATTGGATGGCAGTGTCGTCACACTCACACTTAGCGGGCGAAAATACGCACGGTCTATCTTTGACATCAGACGAGCAGTCTCGGTCTCCGGGATTGAGGGTGTAACAATCCCGTGGCACGAACCTGACAAAAAAAGCGATACCGAAATTACTATTAAACTTGAATTCAGGGGCGATATTGACACAGACGCAACACTCACTTTCACTGTCAGCGCAGATGCTATCGCTGACTATAACGGCGAGGCATTTACCGCAGAAATACCTGTTAGTGGAGAACAAGAATCAGTCGTTGCATCAACGAAGGCACCCTTGACGGAAGCGACATTGGATGGCAGCGTCGTCACTTTCACACTCAGTGGTAGAAAATACGCACGGTCTATCTTTGACATCAGACGAGCAGTCTCGGTCTCCGGGATTGAGGGTGTAACAATCCCGTGGCATGAACCCGACAGAAAAAGCGACACACAAATCACTGTAGAACTGGAGTTTGATGGCAACATGAACGCCGATAGCACACTTACTTTTACTGTCGGTGCAGGTGCTATCGCAAACTACAACGGTCCCGCACTTACCGCACAAATAACTGTTACTGCTGATAGAGATAACGCGCTTTTAGTAAACTTCCCGAATCCGTTCAACCCGGAGACATGGATTCCATATCAACTCGCAAAACCCACAGAAGTCACCATCACTATCTATGCAGTAAACGGACAAGTCGTTCGGACATTGGCACTCGGACATCAACCCGCTGGCATCTATCGAACCCGAAGCCGTGCGGCATATTGGGATGGCAGAAACGCCTTCGGTGAACCCGTCGCGAGCGGCGTGTATTTCTATACACTCACCGCAGGCGATTTCACCGCAACGCGAAAAATGTTAATACGCAAATAGTTGTCAGTTGTCGGTTATCAGTTTTCAGTTAACTTATTGTGGCGGTTACTTTATCTGATAACAACCACAGTATATCTCTTTAACTGACGACTGGTAACTGATAACTATTATAGTAAAGCCCATAATTATTGAGACACATCCAATCAAAGCGATTTCCATCTTATTCCCCCCTGATAAGGGGGGTTAGGGGGGTTATCTTCGTAAAAGTGTTCATTTATTTGCGGATTTTACTATAATAAGGAGTTTGTGATGCAAACGTTAGTTGTGAATAAAAATAAAATTAGGTCAATCTTAGCGATGTTTACTTTTTTTGTCTTAGCGGCAGTTCCTGTTATGGCGACTGAATTTGAGATAGGAACACAGTTCGGTATTTCCCACATCCAGTCTGCTATTGATGATGACTACTCCTCGAGCATCACCTATACGCAGCTACCATCAGGGTTGGTGTATGTCGGCGCTTTTCCGACTTCGCTGTATGCCACATGGTTTCCACATAAGCAATTTGCCATCGGGCCGGAATGCAGTTTTGGAAGAATGTCAGTTTCTGAGGCGTATGAGGATGAGTATTGGGAAGAGGACGAGACTGAAAGCATAACAACACTCCACCTCGGAGGCAAGGCATCCTATTTTCTGCTCAACCACGCAGTATCTTCGCCGTACCTCTTCGGACGGGTATCTCATACTATATTTAGCGGTGAGGATTCATTCTTCTTTGACGGAGACCTAACGATCACAGGTATCGGAATAGGCGCGGGGTATCAGTGGCGTATCGGACCAGC
Source organism: Candidatus Poribacteria bacterium (assembly GCA_022821495.1). Lineage (GTDB taxonomy): Bacteria > Poribacteria > WGA-4E > WGA-4E > WGA-3G > WGA-3G. Next base: position 11,584 of record JAJEDN010000096.1, on the reverse strand, counting down.
GTTTGTCTTACGGGCAGAAGGACAATATCAACGACTGTGGATGTCAATTGAAGATGAGGATGAAGGTGAAAGCGCGAATGAGTTCTCATTGACCATCGGAATCGGCACCCGGTTCGGAAACAGTAACAACCCACAACCTTAGCGTAATGTTCCGAACATTTACGAAAAAGGAGATTTTATGAAAACGAACTTGACATTCCAATCACCATTTTTGGTATTTCTAATGGCAGTGCTTATTTTTACCGCCCCTTTTACCACTCTTGCCCAGCAAGATTCAGTAGAAGTTCAAGCCAAAATGGCCGCCAAACGCGATGCTGAAACTGATACAAATAAGTGGTTATGGACAGGTGTCGGTTGTGGTACTTATGTCAGTACTGGGCTGGGGATATTTATTGGTTTGGTTGCAGGCTCACTGGGGCCTCAGACTGCCTCAGGAAGCAGTTATATCAGTGATTCACAAGCATGTGGAATTTGTATTGGTGCGACAGCGGGTTGTTTAATACCGTTCATTGTGGCTTTTAACTATAAACTCGAACCACCCCCCGAGCGTCTCCTCGGAAAATCGCCTGAATATGTTGACGCTTACACAAGTGCCTACAAGACAAAAGTTAGGCGGCTTAGGACGAAACGGGCAGCAGTAGGGACTGTTATATGGATGGGCTCGGTAGGAACGGTGAGTGTAATCGCCATGATGTCAGAGTCATGAGTTTCCAGACAGTAAATAAATGAGCGGTGGGCATAGGCTTCACTCCTGTAGAGCAGTGTTCCTATGAGCAAGTTCCGCTGCATTACCCTTGTGATACGCACGCTTACATCGAAATCCCCAATAGCCCGCGTGTCAACTGGAAATCCGTATTCCCTTTACCGTGCAGCTTCGGCGTATACTGCCGCGATGCCACTTTCACAACTAACGCAAGTAGGTCATCAATATCAGCAGTTTCCAAATCCAAATCCGCGCCGTATGTAGATTGTGTTGCAGCATCCGTAGAAACCTGAATCAGCGGCACCATCACATGCGATTGCAGGGGTGCGCCGACGATGTGTGCGAGTGCCATATCCACACCTGTCGCGCCGAGTCCTGTCAAGGCTTCTGTCGGTTGATCTGTCGGTGTTTCCATGACGTGAAAACCTACCTTCTCAGCCCCCTGTCCGTATGCCAGTGTTGGCATAATAGCTCTTGCTGTGTCTTTCAGCAAACCTACTGACGGCTGACGGCTGACGGCTGACAACCATTCCGCATTTTCAGGCACGATAACCGTCCCACCTGCCGCAACAATCCGATGCGTCAATTGCATCAGAGCCTGCGAAACTTCTTCCGCCACTTCGCCTGACGACATCACAGCTACACAGAGATGTTCTAATCCGGCATCAACAACCGGGACAGTAGGCTTATCCGCAAGCGTTTCCGAAAACCAGTCTTGCACCTTCTCAATAACAGCATCAATCCCGCCATCCAACTGCACACTCGCCCAACCGTAGCCTTCTGGTGATATACCGAGTTTCTGAATCTCATGTCGGACATGGTCGTTGTGTGTCTTCTCACAACCGTGTTCAAGGAGCAGCCCGAGCGCAACCGTCGGATGTGTGAGGTGTCCAATCATCGTGCGGGTATAAATCTCCTCAGAACGGCCGCCGGAGACACCACACCCCTCCGTATGCGGCAGCGCAACAAAACGGGAGATACCCTGCTTTGCACCGATCTTCTGTTCATTACATCGGTGTGCAATCATCTCTGCAATCTGTCCAGAACAGAGACTTGTGGGCAAGATGAGTCCGACCTGATCCGTGCGGTAACCCGCTTCCGTTTGGAGCGCACGGAAAACTCCCAGCTCTGGTAGGTGCGGTTTCCTAACCGCACCGCCTCCCAAAGTTTCAATCGGAATTGGATCGCCGGATTTCAATTCGGATGCTGTTAACAGCGGGTCTAAATCTATCGGACCCGTCTGCTTCCAATCGCGCCACAGCGAGACTTGCGAATGCCCCGCTTTCTCACCGACCGAACGTTCACCCGACGCGACATCTACCGTCAGATCTAACATAGATTCACCAAGTTCCTCCATCGGTGTGCCGTCAAGATACGCGCCAGCGTTCACGTCCATATCCTTAGTGAGCATTTCATAACGTCCCGTCGTCGTAACGATCTTAATCGTCGGCACAAACGGGAAATTCGTGATGGATCCGTTGCCAGTGACAAAGAAAATCATGTTAGAACCGGATGCCACCTGTCCAGCGATGCTCTCTAAATCGTTGCCAGGGCTATCCATGAAATAGTAGCCCGATTTCTCCATGCGTTGACTGTAATTGATGACGTAATCGAGGCAGGTGTCAGGGTGCCGTTTCATCGCCGCGCCGATTGATTTAATAGCGATATTGTAAAGTCCACGGAAATTGTTGCCGCCAGATGGATTCCCTTCAGCCGAGTGCCCATGCCACGCAACGCGTTCCTTAAACCGTTCAATGGTATTGAGGAACGTACGTGCGGTTGTCAGGTCGCGGACATTTTGAAGTATGTATGCCTCCGAACCGATCAGTTCGTCGGTTTCTGCGAGGTTCGCGCAACCCCCGTAACGGATGACCTCTTTTGCCACATAAGCAGCGAGCGGGTTGCCCGATATTCCAGAGAAGGCGTCGGAGCCGCCGCACTGCAAAGCGATTTTCAGATATGCCAGAGATTCTTCAGTGCGCGGCACACTGTTTACACTATCCAACCATCCGTTGATAATCTCCGCACCGCTGGCTAAATCTTCATCGAAACTCCCTTTCAACCGATAGAAACTGTGGACGACATCATCCAAAGCGTAGCCTTCGCGTAGCATATACGCCTTAAGCATAGCGTTTGTAACCGCTTCGGTGCCGTAGTCAACAAGCAGCATCGCACCAATATTCGGATGGACAGTGAAACCGGCGAGCGTTCGGAGGAGCATATCAATGTTATTTGGGGTCTGGCTTTCACCACCTTCTGTGTGCGTTACGGCGACAATACCGTCTATGTTCGGATAGGTATCAGGGTTACAAACCCCTCCTACAGAACACATATCAGCAAGCCTTCTCGCAAAACCGGAGGTACGCGCGGTTGTTCCCATGACGACGATATAGTTTCGTGTGCCGACACCACGGTTACCAGGACGCTGATAACCAGAAAAGTAACGCTCGTTTGTGTGCGGGGGTGTCCGCTTCCCTGGACGGAAATCTACTGCGTCTAATTGATAAGGTGCCATCTTATCGCTAAAATTGGGTGTTTCTGGCAATTCAAAAGGTAGGTGCCTAATGGACAACGAATCGATCATCTTCTGATTGCACACATAGTCCCCAGGGGCGATAGCGCGTGTCGCATAACCGAAGGGTAAGCCCCAAGACAACAAGGGCGCGTCCTCTGAAATCGGTTGGATGGCAAAGCGATGCCCTTCCAAAATAGTATGTGATAGCTGGAACGGCTCTCCATTATAACGGATGCATGTGCCACCTTCTAATGTCTGTGTAGCAATAGCGACGTTATCATCCGGTGAAGGCAACCGTGCGACATCGGTAAAATCATAACCCATATAAACATTCTCCTTCATCTAAAAAACACGCAAGTTGCCACCCTTAAATCCGTTTTTATGACATCTCCACACTTCCATTCTTCCACGCTTCCAAACCTATCTCGCCAATTTTGTCAGAGAGGCAACTTTGAAGTAAATTAACGGCGATAAATACTCACTTCAATCGCGTCCTGTTTCACCCACGGCAGATCGATGTCAAACCAGTGTGTTTCAGATTCGTAACGTTCGCGGACGTGTCCGAGATAATCCACCATCGCATCAGCACCGATACCGACGTTATCTGCCACAACGGTCGCTGGGTTCGTCAACCGCGGTTCAATCGCCTGAAAGCATGGGAAATAGTTGTCAAAATTGTTATCAAGGAGTAGAAAATCGACAGGATCTTGGATGCTGTTGAGTACCTCTTGTGCATCACCGATGCGCGAATCGACGAGATCCGCCATGCCAGCGCGTTCAAAGTTCGCGCGGGCTTGTGTCGCTCGGTCAGCGTCTATTTCGATTGTTATCAAGCGTCCGGTACCGGCAGCTGCCAACACGCGTAACATCCAGAGTCCAGAATAACCGATAGCCGTGCCACATTCAACAATGAGGGACGGTTTTGCTGCCTCGACGCAGGCGGCGAGAAATTTCGCCTTTTCTTCTCCGAGCATCGGGATTCTCTCTTCCTTACATTGTGCCTCGACCGCTTGTAAAACCTGATCAAACATATAAGCCTCCATCGGAACGCTGTTATCCTGTTCTGAATTTGATGTCTGCTAACAGCTATGGTTAATTTTTATTTTTTCGTATAATGTTCTATGAGGTAATCATACACGAGAAGCTACTTTGAGGTCAAGGGTGTTTCTGATATGCGGTCAAGGGTGTTGGTGAGACAGGTAATAATGCACGTCGCATTTGGGGCTTTTGCTGGGGATTTCTTCACGTACGCCGCAGAATTGTGCTACTCAGAACCTTTTATTTTTAAAATTCCTCATTTGAAGACTACAATCAATTTTCGTTGCATGGTGTGTTGTGCAGCTGTCCTTGCACCAATCACAAGTAGATAGCGTCCGTTTCGGACGAGTCTTCCGTCATCTGTCAATCCGTCCCATTGTGCGATGTTCGCACCAATATAGCGCTGCGTATCTACAAGGAGCCGCCGGATCCGTCTGCCGCGTAGGTCGAAGATGTCCATTGTCACGAACGCTTGCGTCGCATTTGGTGCGTTGAGTTGATACGTTATTGTCAGTGGGTGCATGTTCGGGGCAAAAAACACGCGCGGCGAAAGTTTTATATCCTGAATTTGTAACCGATCGGCGCGCTTCATATTTTCGGGAACAGGTGCCATCAAGGTATAGATCCCGAAATGATTGATGGCAGCCGTTACACTGCCTTCATTTGCATTCACACTGCCACGTAAGGGGACCCACCTTCTCCCGAATGGTTCCCAGAAATAGATTTGTGGATTTGCGTCTGTTTCAAAGCGGAATGTGATTTGCACGCTCCGTTTCAAGACGAGTCGTTCCGGTGAGATCCGAATGACACGGACGAACTGTTGTGTCGCAGGCGGTAATCCCGGCGGTGCCACAATTTCTATCCCGATTTGCTGTTCAGTTGCAAGCGCGCTTTTCGGTAGTGTAATTGCTACAGCTATAGGACTTTCGAGTTTCCCACCCCCACTGCCGATAATTTTTGTTGCTGGAACGACGCTGAGTTTTGCGCGTTGCTCCGTGCCATCCACGCGACAGATGAGACTTCCTTCACCGACAAAAACCGCTGTTAGTATCGGTGCCTCACCCGTCGTAACCCTGCCTAAATTCCCTGCGATGAACCACTGTGCTGCGCGTGTTTTATTATCAGATGAGACCGCCTGAAGTCGGTATTGTTTTCCTGAGGTAAGTGTATAAGGCGGCGGTATTTTTACCTTCCCATCGAACACCTGAATTTCAAACGTGTCCGAAGCGACGTTAATCGTTGTGATGTGTAACGCTGTCATGGCAATAAGTATGGGATATATCAGTGTTCGCATGTGTTTATGTTCGCGTACATCGTGCTTGAATTGCAAGGCAGTTTGTGCTAAACTGAGGCATTATGCGAAATAGGATTGACGATACAACTCTTATTGACACGGATCCTTTGCTAAAGCCGTATAGGACGCAACTGCGTGAGCGGTTTGCGCACTATCAATGTTTCAAAGCCGAGATTGAGAAGACGGGTGGTGTCTTAGGCGAGATTAGCCAAGGACACCGATATTTCGGTTTCAACCGTGGTGAACACGCAGGCGAAACCGGTATCTGGTACCGCGAGTGGGCACCCGGTGCGGAGACGCTCGCGCTCATCGGTGATTTTAACGATTGGTCGCGCGATGCGAACCCGATGTCTGCCGATGACTGGGGTGTGTGGCATCTATTCTTGCCTGATAAGGACTTTGCTGATAGATTCACGCACGGCAGCCGCGTCAAGGTGCATGTTGTCAGTGGCGGTGAGGTAGCCTCGTCCCAACGTGGACTTGACCGGATCCCGGCGTATATTCAGCGCGTCGTTCAGGAAGGTGATGCGGATTTCACAGGACAGTATTGGTCCCCCTTGCATCCGTATCAGTGGCAGCACCGCGCACCCGATTTTGATATCAACACTGAGGGTTTACGGATTTATGAGGCGCACGTCGGGATGGCACAGGACGCGGAGAGGGTTGGGACATTCGTTGAGTTTACGCAGAACATCTTGCCCCGGATTGCGGATTTAGGCTATAACGCTGTGCAACTGATGGCGGTGATGGAGCATCCGTATTATGCGAGTTTCGGGTATCATGTCAGCAATTTCTTCGCAGTCTCAAGTCGGTTCGGGACACCAGAGGAACTCAAAGCACTCATTGATACCGCGCACAGTCTCGGGTTGCTGGTTATCATGGATATGGTGCATAGCCACGCTGTCAAGAATCTCAACGAAGGCTTAAGCCTATTTGATGGCACGGGGCATCAGTATTTTCACGCGGGTGCGAAGGGTGAACACGTCGCATGGGATTCGCGCTGTTTCGATTATCGTAAATACGAGGTGCAACGTTTCCTGTTGAGCAATATCCGCTACTGGCTGGAGACGTATCGGTTTGATGGGTTCAGGTTCGATGGTGTCACGAGTATGCTCTACAGCGACCACGGGTTAGAACGGGAATTTACCGGCTATGCGGATTATTTCGATGCTGGTGTTGAGTTGGACGCTATTGCTTACCTGATGTTGGCGAATGAGGTCGTCCACGCGGTTAATCCAGACGCGATTTCGGTTGCTGAAGATATGAGCGGTATGCCGGGTCTCGCGCGTCCTATTGAGGAAGGTGGACTCGGTTTCGATTATCGGCTTGCGATGGGGATCCCAGATTACTGGATTCGGTTGTTGAAGGAGAAAGCGGACGAAGAGTGGCACATCGGTGAGATTTACGGCATGCTACGCAACCGACGGGCAGGTGAAAAACACATCGCTTACGTGGAGAGCCACGACCAGTCGATTGTCGGTGATAAGACGCTTGCTATGCAACTCATGGACGCTGAACTTTACACGAACATGCGTATCTCCACGACGAGTCATCTCGTCTCTCGCGGCGTCGCGCTCCACAAACTTATCCGGCTCCTGACGTTTAGTTTAGGGGGTGAGGGGTACCTAAACTTTATAGGGAACGAGTTTGGACACCCTGAGTGGATTGATTTCCCACGGGCAGGAAACAATAACTCCTACTGGTATGCGCGCAGGCAGTGGCACCTTGTTGATGATGATACGCTCCGTTATAAGTATCTCAACGCTTTTGACCGCGCGATGCAGTACCTTGATAAAACGTCCCATTTGCTTGCGGATACGGACATCCAGTTATTATTTATCCACGAGGCCGCGAAACAGATCGTCTACACACGGGGTGGACTTGTGTTTGCTTTCAACTTTCATCCGAGTGAATCCGTAACGGATTGGCGGATTCCAGTGCCTGAGAGAGCGGATTATCGTCTTATTCTCGATACGGATGATGTGATGTACGGTGGTCACGGTGCCGTAGAAGGTGTCCATTATCCGCGGCAAGATATTGCTATGGAGGGGCAGACACAGTCGATTCAACTTTACGTCCCTGCCCGAAGTGCACAGGTATTAGTATCTGAAAAAGAGTCGAATTCATAACAGAGAATTTGGTTTAACAACTCCAGAATTATAGTGAATCCTAAAAATATCTATACATCGATAATGTTTCAAGTTCCCCCCTGATAAGGGGGTTAGGGGGGTTAATTCGCGACAAAGAATGTATAAGTAATTACGGAATCTACTATAAAAACACCGCTTGATTATTTAGGAGGCACTGCACAAAATGGAAAAGTACAGCCATCTTCTAAACCCAGAAATGAATGAAGTCGTTAAGGAAGTTCGCGAAATGCGGATGAAAATTTCAGAAGAATGCGGGCATGATCTCAACAGATTGCTTGCTTACTATCAAGAAGTAGAAAAAGAAATGCGGAAGTCCGGTAAGTATAAGTTTGTCGATCCAGAACCACCTGCAGAAGAGTTCGCGTCCAAAAAATCAACGCAAGGTGAGGCTGCAGATTAAGATATAGTACCGTTCTCTGATGATACCTTTGCCCGTATACGTGCCGTATGGACGGTGTTTTCTTCTTGGAAAAATAGGGACAGCCAACCGTGACCTCTGCCGTTATGGTATGTCTATGTTGGGTTGCTGAAGCCAGACACTTCAGCTTTTTTGTTTCTACTAAAGTTTGGACGATTCGGGTCTGTTTCCTGTTGAGTCCTCAAGTGCTTTTCTATTTTTCTCTGAGTTCTCACGGAATTTAACGCCGAGAAAAGCATCTCAAATGCCAATAAACGCAGCTCCAGCGGGACGGAATGTTTATAGAAACGCGGGGCCTTCACCTGCTTAGCCCCAGCGGGGCGACATGTGTAGAATATTTTTATTTCCTCCGATCTATCACACAGGGATAAAAAATTGTCCAAACTTTAGTAATATTTAGCGGTTGAGTTCATCAATGCCGATTTCGACTAATGGTAGAGGGACCTCACCTTTGTTTTTAAAGCACCACACTGGTACTGTCCAACCCCGCGCTTTTTTATAAATTTCCTCTCGGGCTATGGCGTTTTCTAAATTTTCGGTTGAAGCATAATCTGTGATGTTGTTTTTTTCAAGGAACTCTTTTACAACATCAAATTTAATAGCGAAATTGACATTCTGAGGGTCCGTTATTTCAACCCTTCCATCTTTCACTCTTAAAGAAGGGGTGAGTTTGCTCACGACAACTCCAATGACATTTCCAGCATTGTCTAATACGGGACCACCACTGTTGCCTCCCTGAATTGGTGCGGTATATTGAAAGAGATTATCCGGACGAGACTCATGTATGCTTCCCGATAGTCCACTGACGGCACCTACGGTCAGATTACCTCCATAGGATAACACGCCACTCAAAGGATAGCCAAACACGACTACATCTTCGCCAGAGACAATAGGCTTACTTCTGAACACGGCAGTATCTTCTCTTCCACGAGGGTCAAACAAAAGTCCTAAGTCAACCTCTGAATTCTTATGGTTCACCACCACAGGCCGATACGGAACGCGCAATTCGTCGCATGCAGACACAACATGTGCATTGGTTAAAATGTGTTTTTTACTAATGTAAAATCCTGTCCCAGTAGAAGCTAGACGTTTGGGTTTCCAGTTATCAACCCGTTTCTGGACCTTATTCCTCTGTTGCTTTGTTAGCATTTTTCCAATACGTTCATGCTCCGAGACGATTTCGGCAATTAGATTTTCGCCTGTTTCATTTAAAGGTTTTAAGCCAGTGCTGTCCTTAACCGCCAAACTATACCAATAATAAGCCTCTTCGGAATCGCGCTTTTCAATTGACCTTCCGAATTTGGTTTGGGCGAGACCAAAACCTTGCTGTGCAGATTCAAGCAACAGCCGAGAGGCTCTTCCAGAGTTCTTAGGAACGCCTTCACCTTCATTATACATTAAAGCAAGTTGATATTGTGCAGAAGGATTGCCTTGTTTTGCAGATTTTTTAAACAGTTCGACTGCCTTTTTTAGGTTTTTCTTCGCGTAGTGCATCGCAGCAAGATTATATTGTGCGTCAGAGTGTCCTTGGTCTGCTGCTATCTCGAATAATTTGGCAGCTTCTTTTGCATTCTTTTCCACTCCTTCACCCGTTACAAACACTACAGCAAGCCTGTATTGTGCGTTAGAGTGTCCTTGGTCTGCTGCCATTTTGAATAATTTGACGGCTTCCTTCAGGTTTTTCTCTATTCCTCTGCCTTCCAAGTACATTAAACCAAGGTCATTTTGTGCACGGGCATAGCCTTGGGCTGCCGCCTTTTGATACCATTCCGCGGCACTTGTAGAATCGCTGGGTACTCCGTAGCCTTGTGAGTAAATTAATCCGAGGTTGTATTGGGCAACAGGATCGCCATGTTCTGCCATCCATTGAACCAATTGAACCAATTCTATAACTTTGGCTTTATCTGCCGTGACTTTAGAACGTATCAGTCCAACAAGCACGTTATTGTGTGCTGGAAGATAGCTTTGTAATATTGCCTTCTCATACCATTTCTTAGCTTTTTGTGGATCCTTACTCACTCCTTGTCCGTGTGTGTACATGAATCCAAGACAGAACTGCGCGACAGGATCTCCTGCCATCGCCCGCGGTTCAAAATCGTACAGTGCTACTTTGTAATCCCCACGCTTGTAGGCTGCTATGCCTGCGTCGTAATCCAAATGTTTAGAAGCACAACCAACGCAAAATAGAACACAAAGTATAACCAATATTGCTAAAATTTTCATCATAATCATTCCTACATCCACTATCGGTTAAAGAACATAGACTTGTTTTGAAGCGGGGTTTTCCCAAATCAGAACTGTACCGTCTTTACTCCGACTAGCAAGTTTGAAATTCCATGAAAATGCCAAGGCAGTGACTTCATCCGTATGTCCCTCGTAGGTAAGCAGTGGTTTTTTGTTTAACATGTCCCATGTCCGAGTTGTACCATCTGTACTCCCACATGCCAAAACGATACCACCCGGATGGTAGGTTAAAGCAGTTATTGAATCCTCATGCCCTTCAAAACAGAGCAAAAGTTCTCCCGTGTTGGTATCATACAGACATATAGTTTTGTAAGCACTACCACTGGCAAGGTGTTTGCCATCTGGGCTGAATGCCAATGCCTTTATTAAACTTGTATGTTTTGTTGGAATAGATCGTTGATTCAGTTCGGTATTCGGAGTTGACAGAAAAATCTCAATCTTTTCATGATTACGGAGTGGCTTTGGCACTGCAAGAGCCCTTGCTCTGGCAACGAATTCACCGTTCTGGGAAAGTCCCGAAGCAGTAAAAACTGTCTCCGGTGTCTCCAATATAATGGACTTGGAGATACCCGACGTGTCTATTTTTAATGATCTATCCTCTCTAACCCTGTTCCCTATATGTTTATTGTACGGTTGCCCACTGACAATATCCCATAGTATAAAATTCCTATTTGCCCCGCTCACGAGTTTATTCTCGGAAATGAACGCCAAAGCTAGTACCCTATCGGTACGTCTCTCAAGGCTCTGGGCACGTTTCCTGGTTTTGACATTCCATATATGAATCATTTTGTCAGCACCGCCACTGGCAAGGTATGTGCCATTCAGAGAAAATGCGACGGTATTAACCAGACCTTTATGACTCGTAAAATGTGCAACTTCATGCCGTGTAACTACATCATAGATACGAGTCCCCTCCGAAGTTGCCACAGCCAGCAACTTACTATCAGGCGAAAATTAATATCGTTTATTGCCCCACTTATTATGCCTTGCTAACCACGGTAGGTACTGGCTTATCTGTGGCGACCTCCTGGGCGAAACCGTTTAGTCCAAATATAGTCCCTGTCAACATAAAAATAAACGTTACTGATATTTCTCAAAAGATTGTTTGAGTCAATAGTTACAGGTGTTGTTGTGTATTTAGTTGATGAAAATGCGCGCTGATGATAGACAACATCTGCCTATCACCGGAAAGTTGGAGTTTTATCTGATGAAAAGTGAGGCG
>JAJEDN010000095.1 GCA_022821495.1 Candidatus Poribacteria bacterium | reverse complement strand
GCTTCAGGTTGCCCTTAACTCCTCACCTTAACTTTTTGGCACCGGGCAGGCGTCAGTCCCTATACATCATCTTACGATTTAGCAGAGACCTGTGTTTTTAGTAAACAGTCGCACGGGCCATTTCACTGCGGCTTTTTTCGGCATCGCGTCGAAACGCGGCACGTACTCAAAGCACCCCTTCTCCCGAAGTTACGGGGTCATTTTGCCGAGTTCCTTAGCAAGAGTTCTCTCGAGCGCCTTAGGATTCTCTCCTCGCCTACCTGTGTCGGTTTACGGTACGGTCACCACGAGTTGTCCACTCGAGGTTCTTTTCTTGGCAGACTGTTCGGACAGTTTGCATCCTTACGGAATCCTGTTCACCGTCAGAAGTTTGATGCACCGGATTTACCTGGTGCACTTCTTTGGGCTTAACCCAGCACTTCCATCCGCTGGTAGTCCTTAATGTCTGCGTCTCCCCTAGTTTCATCCGTATCATGGTGGTGCAGGAATATTACGCCTGCTTCCCATCGCCTACGCCTTTCGGCCTCGGCTTAGGTTCCGACTAACCCTGAGAGGATTTACCTTCCTCAGGAATCCTTAGGCTTTCGGCGAACAAGCTTCTCACTTGTTTTATCGCTACTCATGCCGGCATAATCACTTCTAATTCGTCCAGAGCGTCTCACGATTCTCCTTCAGTCCTACTATAGAACGCTCCCCTACCACGCCCCTGTTACGGGACATCCACAGCTTCGGTAACACGCTTAGCCCCGGAAATCTTCGGTGCAAAGTCGCTCAACCAGTGAGTTATTACACACTCTTTAAATGGTTGCCACTTCTACGCCAACATCCTGGCTGTCTCAGCAACAAAACATCCTTTACCACTTAGCGTGTATTTAGGGACCTTAGCTGGTGATCTGGGCTGTTTCCCTTTCGTCAATAGAGCTTATCCCCTACTGACTGACTCCCATGCTTAGGACAATGGCATTTGCAGTTTAACTGGAGTTGCTAACCTGGTAGGGCCGCGAGTCCAATTAGAGCTCTACCGCCACTGCCGAACACATAAGGCTAGCCCTAAAGCTATTTCGGGGAGAACCAGCTATCACCAAGTTTGATTAGCCTTTCACTCCGATCCACGGGTCATCCCCCAAGTTTTCAGCCTTGGTGGGTTCAGGCCTCCACATATTTTTACACATGCTTCACCTTGCCTATGGATAGATCACTTGGTTTCGGGTCTACTCCATGCAACTATACGCCCTATTCAGACTCGCTTTCGCTACGACTCCACATCAAAGATGCTTAATCTTGCTACACAGAGTAAGTCGCCGGCTCATTATGCAAAAGGCACGCGGTCATGCGTGTCACTTACGTGACCTAGCACTTCCACAGCTTGTAGGCTATACGGTTTCAGGGACTTTTCACTTCCCTAATGGGGGAGCTTTTCACCACTTCCTTCACAGTACTTCTTTCACTATCGGTCGCCAGGGAGTATTTAGCCTTAGGAGGTGGTCCTCCTAGATTCCTACAGGTTTGCCTATCCCGTAGTACTTGGGGTACCCATCAAGAAGTTCGCCACCGCTTTCGCTCACGGGACTTTTACCCGCTCCGGTTGCTCTTTCCAGAGACATTAAGCTAGCGGCACGGTCACTTCTGGTGTGTCTGAACCCACACCCAATGGACCCCGCAACCCCCGGCATACAACGCGTTCAGGCTTGAACATATACCGGGTTTGGGCTGTTCCCTTTTCGCTCGCCGCTACTGGGGGAATCGAGGTTTTCTTTCTGTTCCTCAGGGTACTGAGATGTTTCACTTCTCCTGGTTGTCCCTCGTGTAAACACGAGTAGCAGGGATTAACCTGCTCGGTTGCCCGATTCGGGAATCTCCGGATCAAAGTCTATTAAGCGACTCCCCGAAGCTTATCGCAGCCTGTCACGCCCTTCGTCGACTCCTGGCACCAAGGCATCCACCGTAAGCCCTTAGTAGCTTGATAAGTAATATCATTCTACCGATTTACCCTCTCTATACAATTGTCAAAGAACAAGCCTAAGAAAGACTCACATCTTTTCTTAGACGATGGAGATGAGCGGAGTTGAACCGCTGACCTTCTGGTTGCAAACCAGATGCTCTCCCAACTGAGCTACACCCCCGTGTGGTACGCTTTTAAGTATACCACAACCGCCATACAAATGTCAAATTTATTTTCAAAATTTACATTTTCAAAATTTACCAAGGCAGGAATTGCACCTCACCTTCGGTTTCTAAAACCGATGCTCCTGTTTTGAGCAATTGGTACGCAAGCAAGATTAAGTATACCACAATAATTTGGGAATGTCAAATTTATTTTACGAATATTTCGTAAAAACGTGGATTTTTCCCGAATTATCGCTCACAAGTGATATTAATTCCCGCCGATCACTGGCTCTTGGTCTGTATCTGGGCGGTTTCCGAGCCAAAGTTTAATGGCGGGGCCGCTTGCTACGATTCGTTGTCCGACCGATGCATTGACGACAATAGTGTACGGATGCGTCTGCTGTGTCCCTATGAAAGGGTTCCGACGCAATTGGTTATTACCCGTCGTAATAATATTCGGCACAAGGGTCAAAGTCGCTTCCGTTTGATTTCTTCGGAGCAGGGTATTTTGTCGCTGGAGACGTACGCCGAAGGGCAAACCGACAGCGGTAAGGTTCAGGTTTTGTTGATTGCCATTTTGTCGATCAACTTTGACGACGATGTCAATCGGTGCCTCCGGGGTCACGACAATCTCTTCCAATTCTGTTGATAACACAACCGGTGAAGTCTCCGTGACACTGACGACAACGTTTTTCCGCTGGACAGTTTGATCGTTATTCTGAATCCGATAGATTTCGACGGGTGTTGCGGTGCGACGGTATTGATTACCAGTAGCAGTCGTGACGGCACCGACGACTTGAACGACGCGCGGGACGGGTTCAGCATCGAGCGCAGCAGTGAGGGTAACGTATCCCTGCGTCGTGCCTGCCCCCGAAAGGATTGCGCTCTCGCTGGCGGTGACACCCGGCGGTAAATTTTCAACCGAGAGTTGTATCGGTTCTGTAAATCCGACGCGCCGTTGCAGTGTTACATTTAATAAAACAGTCCCACCGCGTCCGATATTCGGGTTATCGGGTGTTACAGAAATGGCAAAATCGGGTTTTGTTGGGCGGACATCCAAGTGGTAAACGTATCCAGCACCGCCGTTGCCAGCAATGTCTTCGATTCGGACAGCATACTCACCGGGTTCATTGAAGCTGTAATCAATAATAGCGTTGCGTCTGCCGCCAATACCGGCATTATTTGCTAACACCTGTCCGTTTACATCCAATAATGTAAGCGATGGGCTTAGCGGGGAATTGAGACGTTCTGAAGAGACGGTAAGCGAATACCCACCTATGTCTGCGAAGAACCCCCACGGTCCATAGCCATTCGTAATCTTGACGAGAATCTTGTTTCTGCCTTTAGAGACAGGCAGCTGGATGACATCATCGGCACGGCGCAGCGGGCGGTGAACGTATTTCGTAAAAACAAGTTTGTCGTTCACCCATATCTTGATGGTATCGTCAGAACCGAGCGATAAGAGATAGTTCTGATCACGATCAGATTCAAGGTAGGTTAAGGCGTATCCAGTAACATCGTCTTCGGGGACATTTGAGAAGACGTTCTCACCTCTGCGATTGGTTTTGAACCAGCCAATTTTCCGACCGTCTTTACCGATATACTCTTTCTCGAAATCAATCTCGGTTTCAGGGGGATAGACGGTATCAAAGCCCTTTTCATCCACATTATCAAAGGGAAAGATCACCCACCACGGACCGAGACTTGTGCCTTCTGAGATCGTAAATCGGTAATAATCTACTTCACCGGGTTCAGAGATACGTCCACTGATTGCACTGGGTGTTGTGATGTGCTGTACGTGTTCAAGTTGGCGTGCGATGAGTTCACCCAACCGTTGTGCTTCTTGGGCAACGAATGCGATAATACGATCGCGTTCCGTTGGTGTAATATCTGCGTTCTCTTTCGCCGCCATACGCGTAATGGTGTTTGTCCATTCTTCAGCAGAGAGGGCGCGGTTGCTCGGTGAACGGAGTTCATGGCATGCACTACACTTCGTTTCAAAAAGGATCTCGGATTCAGAGGAATATGTAGCGACATCTTGTGTAGCGGTTTCGTCTGACGCGGACTGAAGTTCGCCCACTGCTTCTACAGCTTCAGGATGCGCGTTGATGACGAATGGGAAGATACCGTACGGTGTACGAATCTGTTTGAGTCCGGGCTGATCCTCCGCTGTCAGCTTGACCTGCCATTCGGTTTCGGGTAGATTTTCGCCGCCAATAACGCACTGAACAATATTGGTTTTCGGAGGAGAAAAGGGACCATATAACGCTTGATGGGTCTCTGCTGGTGGCTGTGTCTGCTCCATATCTTCAGTAGGAAGCGTTCCACCGGCTGGAAACAGATAGGTATTGTAAGGGAGCACACCGCCTGTTAATCGATAAACGGAATCAGGGTTGCCACGATGCAACAGATCTCGAATGCGTAGGAGGTAGGGACCGTCGTCCGGAAGGGTCATATCAATGAGCGGATCGAGGCTGTAAAACCCGTTACTGCGTGCGAGTTCAACGCCTTTGGCATCAAAAATAGAGATCGTTGGATTGAAGAATTGCTGGCTGATGTTGTTAAGGCGATATGCTTTGACGCTAAACACATATCGTTGTCCCTTCATCCCTTCAAACACGTAATAATCTTCGTCTCCACCTGGATTAATAACCCCGTTGATGAGACTTGGCAATTCAATCGTCGTAGCGGATTCAGGGTCGTTATTTGACTCGGTTTCAACGACATCTGGGGTTTGGCTAACCTCAAAGGGCCATGCGGTCGATGTACCGTGCTTACCGACAACGCGAATTTCGCGAAGCCCGATAGGGGCATCTGGTGCGATAGATAATTCAGCAGTTAGCCCGGCACTGGCTCTTGCGGCTGATGTGAGATAGGCTACGATTTGTGTTTGTGTCTCCGCGTCGATTTCCGCGCCTTTCTCTGTAATCATCCGTTGCACGGTGGCTTGCCACTGCGCGGGTGTCATGGATCGATTGCTTGGCGATCGGAGTTCATGGCACTGTCCGCAATTCGCTTCAAAGACAGGTTTATGGGTGTCATCAATCTCACCGCCAGCGGGATGAAGTTTAGCGGTAATCCCGGGTTCCCCTTCAATAATGACCTCGTGTGCATCTTCTAAATCGGAACCCTGAATCGCAACCTCGACAGTCGTTCCAGGTTGCCCGCCTGCGGGGAACAGGGAATTGAGTCGCGGGGTACCTTGTGCAAATGCGTGGAGACTGATTGAAACACAGAATAGTGTAAAAAGGGTTCGGAGTGTACTCGGACTCGGAAGGCTATATTGCTTCGTCAAAACGGATATAGTATTGGTATACATCGCGAAAGACCTCCAAACGGTTATCAGTCATCAGTTGTCAGTTAAAGAAGTCTGTAACGTGTTCTAAAGTTATGGAAGTCCATAAAGTTTTCAACTTTGAAACTTTAGCACACTTCACAACTTTCTTACTGACCACTCTCACTGCGAGGCAAACTGATGACTGATACCTACTTAGAACTCGTGGGTTAATGTCTGTCTGCGGAGATTCCAGAGTCGTACTTTTCCATCTCGACCGCCAGCTGCCACAAATTCACCATCCGGACTGAATTTCACTGCGTAAACAGCGTCGGTCGGTTCATCGAAAGTTCTATAGCGGTTCCCTGACCGAATATTCCAGATAATCACGGAATTGTCTGCGCTACCGGAGGCAATCATTGCCGCTGGATTGGCGGCACGTCTTGGTAATACGAGCCCTGCATCAACGCTATAAACGGCACCTTGATGTCCATTGTATTCACGCACGAGTGCCCCAGTCATCTCCAGTGAATCTCGTCCGACTGCGATCTCCTCACCCTCACCTTCTGTGGGTGTGATGCGCCAAGTTCGGACAGTGTTATCAGCAGAGCCGGAGACGATCACGCCTTCCTCGAGTGAATATGCGAGACTGTAGACAGCGTCATCATTCGCGTCAAAGTTCACTAAAACGTTGAAAGTGTTCGGGTTCCATATTTTTATAGTTTTATCTTCACTACCGGTAACAAAATACGCGCCTTGTGGGTGATACAAGGTGCATAGCACCCGCCCGACGTGTTGCGTAAGCCACTTGGCTTGTTCGTCTATTGAAGCATCTTCGGTGTCCTCAAGCAGTGCTATATCAATGACAGCACTGTATTCATCCATACTGGCAGTGAGCAGTGTCGTGTTATTCGGACTGAGTGCGATAGATTCAATGGTATCGCCATGAATCTCAAAACTTTTTATTAACGCTTCGGAAGCGACATCCCAAATCCGTATTTCGCCGCTTTCAGCGGCAATGCCGCCGCCTGCGTAGAGCCGCAAGGATGCCGTTTGTTCGTCGTCTGGAGCTGCGAATTTGAGACTTCGGACCTCGCCGGCGTGTGGTTCATAGGTGTGAAGGATCTGTTGTGTCTCCAGGTCCCAGAGTTCAATCCACTGGTACTTTCCGACAGCGAGCGTTTTTCCATCAGGGCTAAATTCAAGTGCCCAGATGGGCGACACGGGTTGGTCCGCGAAACTGCAAAGTGCAACCATCCAAGAAAAAACAAAGGGAAAAATGAAATGGGACTGCTTCGTGCGCATAAGGCTAAATATTTGGAAGAATGGAAGGTTGGAAGCGAGTATCTTCCATTCTTCCGTTCTTCCATACTCCCGTTTCTTGCGCTTACAGCACAAAAGATGTTAAGCCAAGACCCCGCGAATCGGTCTGCCGCCACGTGAGAGTACAATGCGGACGCCATCTGGAGACTCAAGGTGCTGATTGTAATCAATGCCGATCGACTTGTAGAGTGTTGCTGACAAATCTTCGGGACGTACCGGCGTTTCGGCAGGCTCCGTTCCGAGCGGATCCGAAGCACCGATGACTTGTCCACCTTGGACACCGCCACCGGCTAACATAATCGAGAAGACGCGGGAATGATGGTCGCGTCCGGCGTTTCTGTTGATGACCGGCGTTCTACCAAACTCACCCATCGCGATGACGAGCGTAGACTCCAATAATCCTCGATCGCTCAGATCTGTGATTAAGGTCGCCATTGTCTGATCGAAAGCGTTAAGTTTTCCCGGCAAAGATGAGAAGATGTTGTTGTGATTATCCCATCCACCGTTACTGACTGTGACGAAGTTAACACCGGCTTCGACGAGTCTCCTTGCGAGGAGGCAGCTTTGCCCGAATGTGTCGCGCCGATATGCGTTGCGGGTTTTACCGGGTTCGGCATTGAGGTCAAATGCAGCCCGCGCTTCATTAGAACTCATGAGGTTGTAAGCGGAGGTATAGAAATTGTCAACGGCTTCGGCAGCAGGATTGGCTGACTCGTATTTTTTGAAGGCAGAATCAACGGCTTGACGCAAAGAGCGTCGCCGTTCAACGCGTTCAAAAGAGACCCCTTTAGGGGGTTCAAGATCTCGGACCTTGAAGTTCTTGCTTGCGGGATTTCCGCCTGGTGAGAAAGGTGCGAGTGATGCGCCCAAGAATCCACCGCCACCATAAGCGACGGGTGCTGGTACAGAGATATAAGGCGGTAGCGCGCTCCGCTGTTCTTTGAGTTCGGAAACAACAGCACC
Source organism: Candidatus Poribacteria bacterium (assembly GCA_022821495.1). Lineage (GTDB taxonomy): Bacteria > Poribacteria > WGA-4E > WGA-4E > WGA-3G > WGA-3G. Next base: position 18,967 of record JAJEDN010000095.1, on the reverse strand, counting down.
GTATCCCGGCACAGCAAAACCGGGTAAGGGTTGATAGCCTGTCATCATATAGTGTGTTCCGCGTTCATGCGCTGCCTCCGGGGAGGTCATCGAACGGATGATGCAGAGTTTATCCGTCTGTTGTGCGAGTTTGGGGAGATGTTCACTAATCTGGATGCCGTTGACATTTGTCGCGATCGGCTTGAAAAGCCCGCGAATTTCTTCAGGAGCATCCGGCTTAAGGTCCCACATGTCGAGGTGGCTGGGTCCACCGCCTAACCAGACGAGAATAACGGAAGTGGCAGTACCGACAGAGGTTTTCGCCCCAGTAACGCTTGCTTCTGCTTTGAGTCGGAAAAAGTCGGTGAGACTCAATCCGAACAAGCCGAGGGCACCTGCTTTGAGAAAGTCCCGACGGTAAAATCCTTCACAATCCGTGTGTATGCATCTGTCTTTAGCCATGGTTTTCTCCTTGCTACACGGTAGCTACACATTAATTTCGCGAAGATCGCTTACGGAGTCTATTTATCCAGCGTTGCGCTTTCGCGATGTTAGTGTCAAACGGTTCTTTCATCTCAAAATATTCTGTATGTCCTGCGTATATCTGATGCCAATCAACGATACAAGGCATCTGTTTTTGGGTAAGGGTTCGCATCAGGAAAGACCGAACTTTTGCCCGGGTATCCTGTGGTGCGTTGTTGATGGCGTACCGAATCTGTTTATCAGTGATAACGCGCGCCATCAGTCCTTGCGCTTCGAGTGCGTAATAGAGTCCGCTGTCTGTATGAATATTATGATACTCTAAATCTTGGCTTTTAATCCATGGGTCATCCCAATCAAGTTTCTCTTCGGCGATGAAAGTTTCAAGTAACCATTTTTTTGCGGCCCAATCGACCCGCGGGATAACAAGTTCCCAATCTTTGTCAAGGTCATCAAGTATAGATTCCCATGCGGCAAGGATCCACTCGGTTTCTTCGTCGTGTTCAGTGATGAAAGCCTGAACGAAGTTGAGATATTCTCTTTGTAAATCGACAGCGGCGATTGTTTTCCCAGATTTAAGTTCAATTCGCCATGTGAAAGTACTATCCCGCGAGATGTGGCGAATCGCGTACACGGGATCCGCGAGTTCGAAGCCGGGGAGCGGTAGTTTTTCGCCATGCATCTCGTGGAAGGCTTCAATCGCCGTGAGTAAGAGCGAAGTGGTGCCTATCTTGAGTGCGGTTGCGTACTCCGACATATTGGAATCACCGACGAGGAGATGCAGTCGGCGGTATTTCGTGTAATCGCTGAGGGGTTCATCTCGCGTATTGATGATGGCGCGGCTAAACTGAATCCATTCATAAATTTCAGTGACAATATGATCGGCGCGTTGCGAAATTTGATAATTTTGTTGCTCAGTTAACGCCTGTTGCCCTTCTAATACATCTTGGGCACCAAACTCAATCATCTCATCATAAACGCCGACTCTGCCGGCACCGGCATAAATTTGCCGGGTAACGAAGAACGGCATGAGCGTTGGAATGACCACCCGGTAAAATGGCACATCTCGGCTGATTTGAAAGTTCTCATGGCATCCGAAGGTTGCGCCCGTGAAATGATCGATATTGTTTTTGAAAAAAGCAGTCGGTAGCCCTGTATCTGCGAGAATACTATTGATGATCCGTTCAATGGCTTTATCGTAAGCCACAAGATCAAAGAGTGTTCCGCATTCAGGCGTCGCATATTCGAGATGCCCCATGTCAATGTAAAGTCGCCCACCGTTGAACAGGAATCCGCCGTTACCGGGGGGTTCTCCCCAGTCTCGGTAGTGGATGTCGCGAAGGCCGAGCTCGAGCACATCAAAAACATAGTCGCGTACCCGTGCAGCGACACCTTCAGAGGTGCCACGAATCCGCTCAGTATCTGTCATGCATCCAAATTCAGTTTCGATTCCGAAAATGCGTTTGTTCATTTTTAATGGTTGTTGGTTGTTGGTTGTTGGTTGTTGGTTAAGAGGTGCGGACTTCAAACTTTCCTAACCCCCTAAATCCCCCTTATCAGGGGGACTTTGAGAGTAATGCGGACTTCAAACTTTTCTAACCCCCTAAATCCCCCTTATCAGGGGGACTTTGAGAGTAATGCGGACTTCAAACTTTTCTAACCCCCTAAATCCCCCTTATCAGGGGGACTTCAATTTTTCCTAACCCCCTAAATCCCCCTTATCAGGGGGACTTTGAGAGTAATGTGGCTGGCATTAGTTTTTATTGACCTCACGTTATTATAGGGCAGTTTCAATCTCTTGAGGGGTCAGCAACCGGAATTTGTTTGCGCCGTGTTGTGCGGTTTCGAGAACACCTGCTTCAATTTCACCTTCTTTACGGGCATCATCAATAATTTCGTACATCTGTGTTGTATCTAACTCGGTGTCCTCAGACTCGGTTTCATCGGGTTCCCGTGCGCTTAATTCTTTGCCGATTGCCCAAGTTTCTAAGCCTAATCGGAGCGCCGTCGTCAAATCTCTGTCCGCATCGGTTTGCGCGGCTGTGAGATAATTTTGCATGCCTGTCTCAATTGAGGCTGTTCCACCGATCACAGCGAAAGCGGCGTTCGTTTGGACAATGCCGTCAAAGTTGATTCCGGTAAATTGATTTTTTTTAGATGCGCTGCCGAGTTCGGCGAGCAACATTTTGATAATATAGGCTTCGCCAACAATCGACTCAAATGCTTGCTTGAAAGCGGGTGCCAACGTATAGTTTGTCAGCCGATGTAGATTTATATCTTCAGTAGCACTTTGAAAGCCTTGGACGCTGGCAGTGTCGGTAACAAGCATCCTTAAACGTTCGATATCAGCCGGGTGCCCGATTGCAGAGAGTGCGATCCGGTCGTGTACCTCAAATATTTTACGTTGTCCCCTGCTAACAGTCAAGAGCATCATGCCTTCGTTGTAGGTAAGACCTACGACGGGGCTACCGGGTCGGAGTTGGTCTTCAATGTAATCTTGTCGGTCCTGAATCGCTTCTATCCAGCGATACGGTTCATCTCGCATTCTTTTAACTTTCCTTGCGGTTCGGTTAGGTACGTTTAGACGATGACGTGCGCTTTCGTATATCCGCCCTCCACTACGTTACGGACTACGCGACTTTTATCACTCGGTATAGATGAGAGGCTAAACTTGACACCTTTAATTATTATGGTAGATTTTAGAATTACTTATACACTCTTCATGCAAAGTCGACCCCCTAAAGAATCAGAATCAACGGTATGAATGCCTTATGGGCATTCACCGGGTATGAATGCCTTATGGGCATTCACCGCCCCTTATCAGGGGACTTTGAGAAGGACAGGATTATTGATAAATGTCAACTTATTTCTATAATTCACCATAATTCAGGTTGTATGTTTCAGGCGGAATCTGCCTCTGGTTGTGCGCCAGCGTACCATTGCGTTAAATCGTCATCAGAGATCGTATCAACACCGGTGCGCGTTACGGTCTTAAGCGTCGGAAAAATTTGGACTTTCGCATTGTATCCGCTTGTTGCGGCATCGTATTCACTTGCGATATCCAAAAGCCTCAAAATAGTGATAGCCGCCTGCTGTTTGTCCATTTCGTGCAATGGCGTATCACCGAACCGAGAGAGATAGCGTAAGACACCACGGATCCAGATAGATCCAGATCCAGTTGTCGCAAAATTGACGTTCTCAAAGTGTGCACCGAGTGCGTCGTAAAAGAAAATTTTCCCGCCATTCTCATCGTCAGCGGCACTCAAATCGTACAAGGCAAAGATCGGGATAACTCCCCCGATGCCTTGCAGTGCCATCGCCAGATTGTCCCGAATGAGCCGTGACAGCATTCGGAGTTTACCTTCAAGGCTTAACTCTTGAAGTTGGCTGCGCCGAAAGTATTGAAAGGAATGCTCCAATATTCTGGCGATCTCATAAGCGATTGCGGGCGATCCTGAAATGGCAAGTACAGAATGTTTATCAATCTGCAAGACCTTTTCTGCGCGGTCATAGATAACAGCGGTTCCAGCGGTCGCACGCCGATCTCCTGCGATGATAACCCCATCCTGATAACGGACAGCGACAACGGTGGTGCTGTGTGCTATCTCAATACCAGCGCCCTGCTGTGCGGTTTCGGAGGGTAAGTCTATCTTCAAGGGATAGTTTGCGTGCCTCAGCAGGTCGAGGAAGTCGCCTTTATGGTTTATAACTTCTTGCAGCACCAGTTCTCTGTCCGCTGTACCTGTTCGATTCAGAAAATTGCCCGTACCGTTCATCATTCCCCCGTTCTTTGGCGGTAACGCCGAGACTGATCTTTGTCGACACGCCGCATCCGTTTGAGCAGTTCTTGCGTATCGGGGCGACTGACTTTCTGACGCTTGGGTCCCTCGTTATCCGCATCGCCATCACCGGGGCCGATAGGTTTTGTGTCTCTTTGCTTGCGTTCAAGTTGAGCAATCATATTAGCTTCCATTTCATTATCTCCTTTTTATTGGTTATTAGTACGGCGAGTACGCCTTTTAGTTGTTGGTTATTAGTTAAGAGTGCCTCGTAGTGAGCGTATGATTCATTAGGCACTTCTCTTACTGAAAACTGAAAACTGAAAGGATTTTTTGAAAAAAAATCCGTACTGATAACTGACGATTATTCCTGTAAAAAAATCTATATACCAGGACTTACGCAATTTTGGCTGTAGGCGGTTTTGTTAGATGAAATTTTTCTGACAACACAGCGTTTCTGGTAGCACAAACTGGATGAAGATTAATTTATTAATTCGGTAATTTCTTGGGGCTGTCCGGTTCGGTTAGGAAACCGAACCTACCGGGCCTGGGGAAAATATAGAATTACCGAAATATTTTCTTAAACTTCATGAAGTTTGTGGTACAAAAGAGCATCATGCGTAAGTCCTATATACCTAATTTTTTAATTAATGTTTCGACGGTCGGCGATTCGTCGAGCGCCTCGTTATATTGCTGTGCGATCTCTGCTTCTGCGAGCGCGTTGAGGTTAATTTCTCGGGTGCGTCCGTTCACGATAAAAGTAATACTATCCCATTGGATCGCTTTTATAGCGTCGGCGAACCGATCAACAGCGCGTCCACGGAAATATGCGCGTGTACCCATAGGCGGGTTATGGAGCGCTGCTTCGATTTGATCGTCTGTGACAACACGCCGCATCGGGATCCCGTAATATAGCCCTTCCTCCAAATCAATGTTATGATACTCTAAATCCAAACTCTGGAGCCATATATCGTCCCAAGCGATGCCTTCTTCCTGCATAAAAGTTTCCAGTAACCATCTCTTTGCGACCCAATCGAGGCGATCAATGAGCGACATCGGATCCTTCTCAAGTGCGTTGAGTGTATCTTCCCATTCAGTGAGTACCCAGTCGGTTTCAGGTAGAGACGACTTACTGAGATGTTTTTGTGCGAGTTTGAGATACTCACGCTGATGATCAATAGCCGACATTGTTTTTCCGTCTTCAGTCATCACCATCCATCGATACGTCTGATCATGAGACACAGTTTTGATGGTATCAATCGGATTCGCGAGTGCAAGGCTTTCGGGAATTCTGCGCTGTTCAATCAATGCGATAACAAGCGCAGTCGTGCCGACTTTGAGTGCTGTGGCGTATTCGGACATATTTGCGTCGCCTGCGATACCGTGTAGTCTCCGGTATTTAGAGGCATCCGCGTGCGGTTCGTCTCGTGTGTTGACGATAGGTCGATTGTGCATGGTATCGACACTCGCCTCAACGTGAAAGAAATCGGCGCGTTGCGATAATTGATAGTGTCCTGGTGTCGCCAGCCCTGCTTCAGTTTCAATACCAATTTTCCCTGCGCCTGCGAAGATTTGTCGGGTAATAAAGAACGGCATAATGCCTTGTTTGAGTGTTTCAAAGGGGACTTCGCGTGCCATCAAGTAATTATCGTGGCATCCGTAGCTATGTCCATAAAAATCGGTATTGTTCTTGTACAGGAGCACGCGTTTTCCGAGTTTCTGGCTGCGTGTTTCCGCACATCGATGCAATATACGTTCGCCGGCTTTATCATGTGCGACGAGGTCAAACAAGCTGCTGCATTCAGGTGTAGAATACTCCGGGTGTGCGTGGTCATTGTAGAGCCGTGCGCCGTTGACGAGGATGTGGTCGCTCTTAATTTCTACAAACGAGAGTTTTTCCTTTTTATTGCGCTTTCGGTCGCGTTCCTCCTCGTCCTTCTCATCGGGATGATTGGAGAGTGTCTCCACGCGAAAGCCGCGTTCATCTCGAAAAGGGTCTTCACCTCGGTAGTCCCACACAGGTCGGAAGTCCTCTTGGCGATAGCTTTTTATCAACTCGATGGACTGTTTGACAGCATCAATGTGTGCTTCATTTTCGAGCGTTATTCCGTATTCGGTTTCAATTCCAAAAAGTCTTTCCATTTATTGGTTTTACTGGTTATTGGTTTTACTGGTTATTGGTTATTGGTTATTGGTTATTGGTTGTCGGCTATCGGTTAAGAGGGCAACTTGATATATAGCGTCTTTCTCTTAACCGACAACTGATAACCGAAAGATTTTTTCGCAGAAAAAATCGTACTGATAACCCTCCTCCTAAATGACACGTGAGCCAGAGGCTTTACGCCGTTCCTGCTTTTCAGCTTTGATAGGTGTGACTTTGACGACATTGGCAGGATCGTAATCAAGGAGCTTGAGCCAGTCTTCGGTTGCCTCTGTCGGCGGGAAGATTTCACTTTCACTATACTCAGCGGCGAGTGCGCCCAACAGGTCTGCCCGTGAGATTCCACTTTCTTTTTCAGGGTTTTCGATTGCGCGTTTGAGTGCGGATTCCTTTGCGCGTTGTACAATTGATTCAATGATTGCCCCGCTACACAAATGCCCGCGATAGAGGATATCCCGTCTGCCGCTTCTCAGAGAGACCTCAAGGAATCGGTTGTCCTCATCCTCACGGAACATCTCATCAACCACCTGTGCGATTAAGTCTTCCACAGCTTTCTCAGCGGGGATCACTTCTGGCGAGGTGTCAGCGGCTTCAGCTTCTGCCGCAAGGTCAATTTCTGATGCGATAGGCAGTTCAGGCGTGAAGTAGATTCGGAAAATATCTTTCGCGGCATCTGCATCGGGACGGGTTACTTTAATCTTTCTATCAATGCGTCCGGGACGTAGAATGGCTGGATCAATGAGATCGGGTCGATTGGTTGCGAGGATAATCACGACATCCTGTAGCGACTCAATCCCGTCCATTTCGGCGCAGAACATGGGTACAAGGGTATTGGAGATGCTATGGGATCTTAGGGCGCGTCGGGTGCCTAATATAGATTCCGCCTCATCTATGAACACAAAGGCGAGTTTCCCTTCGTCCTTCTTTTCACGCGCAATCTGAAATATTTCTCGGACTTTCCGTTCGGATTCGCCGAGCCACATGTTCAGGATTTCGGGTCCCTTGATGTGTAGGAAACACCCTTCAACATCCTCACCACTCTCTCTCTGGAGCTGCTGGGTCAGATTATAGGCGGTCGCTTTACCGATGAGCGTCTTCCCGCATCCCGGAGGCCCGTGAAGGAGAAAACCTTTCGGTGCACTGTATTGGAACCGCGAAAAGAGTTCGGGATGCAGGATCGGGAGTTCAATCGTATCTTTAATACGTTGGATTGTTTCGTCAAGACCACCGACTTTAGACCACGGAATGTTGGGTACTGCCTCAAGGGCGTAAGCGTCGGTTTCTTTCGTAGGAATATGTTCGAGGGCGACGCGGAAGTTAGAATCAACGCGTACCTCGTCCCCAGACTTCAGTTTTGTGTCCGTGAGGTCTGCGGAACGTTCGAGGATAACAGTTTGTGCGTTAGGCTCTTGCCCGATACGGATTCTGCCATCGGGCATAACATCGGCTATTTTTGCGATGGGACCGGCATCGTTGTATCCGAGTTCACCGACGACGACAAATGCGTCGTTCAACAGTACACTAAACCCTTTCTTCAAAGTTCCAGCGTCGAGTTGGGTATCAAGATTCGCGTAGTATTCGGAGCCGCCGACGATGACACGCGCGATGTCGTCTTTCGGCAACCCGAGCAAGGTACCGATTCGATTTGCAGGTGAAGTGAGTTTTTCAATCTGTGCCTCCATTTCTGCATGGATACGGAGTGCTTCCTGCTGAATCGCTTGAATTCTCTCCTGAAATTCACCTTCATCGCTAAGGATAGAACGACGGAGTTCTAAGAGCCACCGGCGGCGACGGTCTTCTGGTGGTGTCTCAGAGATAAGGTGGTGAATGAGCTGCAGGGAGTACCCTGAACTTAACTCTTCTTCATCAGGTGCGAATTCTTCTTCAACCTCTTCATCATCTTCAACGAACAGGTCGTACTTGTTAGGACTTGCGTTAACATCTTTAGGATTCTTTTTATCGTACATGTGAACGTCTCCTCAGGCAGAAACGGATGACTTTACGATAGAGTTTAGCATATTTCCCAGAATTTTGCGAATATTTATTTTAGAAGTTGTCGGTTGTCGGTGCGAAGAAAGGCTTCGTATATCCAGTTCACCTCTTAACTGATTGCCGATTTCTAATCTATAAATCCACCTTTAGGAAAAACTACAATTAACGAAACTTCCATAAAAGACGGGGTTACAAACCCTGCCTGCACTTATGAAGCGGATTTTATCTGGGCAAAGCGCGTTCTGTTGCGGTAATTTGTATTAGTTTAGCATAAGTTGCAACACAAATGCAAGAAAAAACAACTTTATTGAGGGCTGTTCAATTTTAAGAAATTATTGCGAAATGCTGCGAAAATTTTTGCGAATTGTTTTAAAACATAACATATATGAAGTTAATTTAGGGATTTTTGCCTTATTTCGTCGTAGCTCTTCTATAGATGCCGCCCCTACGGGGCTAAAGGGCCTCGGGCAAACACGGTTCTACACAGATACCGTCGCTACGCGACTGAAGAGGGTTTTGGAGGTTCCCGCGGAGAATCCGGTTCGGTTAGGAAACCGAAACTACCAGACCTGGAACGAAGAATCCGGTTCGGTTGGGAAACCGAAACTACCAGACCTGGAACGAAGAATCCGGTTCGGTTGGGAAACCGAAACTACCAGACCTGGAACGAAGAATCCGGTTCGGTTGGGAAACCGAACCTACCAGACCTGGAACGAGTATCCGGTTCGGTTAGGAAACCGAAACTACCAGACCTGGAACGAAGAATCCGGTTCGGTTGGGAAACCGAAACTACCAGACCTGGAACGAGTATCCGGTTCGGTTGGGAATGCAGGTCGCATGAATCAACGGTATGAAGGTTTCCGTGTGGCATTCCCCGGGGTGAGTACACCGCAAAACCGAACCTGCCGGCCTGCGGACTGAAACGGTTATTTTTTCTAAATCCGATCTATGGAGAAAGTTTAGGTTTGTGTTGCTTGTCAGCGTTTTGGTAATATCCGTTCAACCCAACCTACGGGTCTGTTTGTAGTAGGGCAATTCATTGCCCGTTTATTACCCAAATATTTTATTATAGTAAAGTCCATAATTATTTGGACGTGACGTTGGTTGGACGGGCTGGGGAAACCTATTTCTAACCCCCTAAATCCCCCTTATCAGGGGGACTTTGAGACGAAACCCTGAAGTCTTATTTCTAACCCCCTAAATCCCCCTTATCAGGGGGACTTTGAGATGAAGCGCGGAAGTCTTATTTCTAACCCCCTAAATCCCCCTTATCAGGGGGACTTTGAGATGAAACCCTGAAGTCTTATTTCTAACCCCCTAAATCCCCCTTATCAGGGGGACTTTGAGACGAACCGCGGAAGTCTTATTACCGTAAAGCCCATAATTATTTGGACGCGGTGTTGGTTGTAGGGGCTGGGTGACCCAGCCCCTACGATGGGAAAAATCGTACTGACAACTATTTCCGTATTAATAGCTTGCGGGTGGCGGTGAAATCGCCGGCGGTGAAGGTGTAGAAATAGATGCCTGTTGCGACTTTCTCACCGAATGCGTTTCTGCCGTCCCAATGGATCGCACGGGTGCGATTGTGATAGATACCGGCGGGTTGATGCCCTAACTTCAGTTCGCGTACGACAACACCGCGGATGTCGTAGATGGTTAGCGTAACTTCGGCGGGTTTGGCGAGCTGATACGGTATCCACGTCTCCGGGTTGAACGGGTTCGGGAAGTTGGTCAAGAGTTCGGTCTTCTTCGGAATGATAGTCGATGTTTCAAGGGATGGCGCGGCACCGGCGACATCCCTGACATAGATTGTAACGGTGATACGATCCATGCCACCATTGCCATCAGAGACATCGACGACCACCGTATAAGATGTCTGTTCTTCATAATCCAGTTCGTCATAGGTGTACAGCTGCCCAGAAGAGGAGTCAATACCAAAGATGTCTGCATCGCTGGTGCCGAAAGGCTCGGGTGCGAAACGATAGGTCAAGGTATCATAGGGATCCGTATCTGTAGCAGAGATGGGCTCGCCGATATCTGTGTAGGATATCGCGTCTTCTGCAATAGCTCGTGTCGTGCTACTCCCCTGTGTGAACTGGGGTGGGTTGTTCTCAATATTGATGCTTATATATAGGGTTGGATTCGCTTTCTTGAGTCTGCGGAGGGGTGCGTAATCTGAAATCGGATTGCTCTCCAGAGAGAGGTATGTCAGTTTTGTCAACCGTTCAAGCACAGATACATTGCTGATGGCATTGCGCTCGAGATAGAGCGTTGTGAGTTTCGTCAAACTGCTAAGTTGGGATATATTGCTGATGATATTATCAGACAGATTGAGCTCTGTGAGTTTCGTCAACCCGCTAAGCACAGATATATTGCTGATGGAATTGTCAGCGAGATCGAGGTTTGCCAAGCTGGACAAACCGCTGAAATCACCGGATTTCAGGGATGTGATGCCTTCACTCCGAAGGCTAAAGTCGGTAATTGCCGCGAGATGTGCGGGTGTCACATCGTCAGCATTATCCACGCCTGACACCTTATCCACAATGGCATCCTGTACCTCTTGCGTGCGTTGATTGACAGGCGTTATGAGTGCTTCGTTGACATTCGTGACGTAGATTGTAACGGCAATAGTATCCGTGCCACCCTCGTAGCCATCGTCGACAGAAACCGTGACGGAATAAGACCTCTTCGTTTGATAGTTTAGTGCTGCACTGGTTTGGAGTTGCCCAGTGGAGCCATTAATACTGAACGAATCGGCATCCGTCCCCTCCAGACTATAGCTCAAATACTCACCGTCCGCATCCGTTGCGGAGACGGGATCCCCGATGTCTTGACTCGGTGGGGTGTACTCTGCTACGGAACGTGTGGTGCGGGTGCCTTCGGTGAATACAGGCGGAATATTAATATCAAGCGTTAGCCCCTGATGCCCTTCAATTCCGTCAATTGCTGTCAAGAGTCTACGGAGCGGGTCATAATTTGAAATCGAATTGTCCGACAGTTTGAGGTCTGTCAGTGTGGTCAACCGTTCAAGCACGGATACACTGGTGATGGAATTGCCAGACAGATCGAGGTATGTGAGTTTCGTCAACCCGCTAAGCGTCCATATATTGCTGATGGAATTCCAAGACAGATCGAGGTATGTGAGTTTCGTCAACCCTGTAAGTGGCGATATATTGCTGATGGAATTGCCAGACAGATCGAGTTCCGTCAAGCTGGGCAGACCGCTGAAATCACCGGATTTCAGGGATGCGATATTTTCATAGGATAGGCTAAGGTCGGTAATTGCCGCGAGATGTGCCACAGTCACCTCGTCCGCATTATCTGCTTCTGGTACCTCTGCGACAATGGCATCCTGTACCTGTTGTGTGCGTTGATTGACCGGCGTTATGCTTGCTTCGTTGACATCCGTGACGTTAATTGTAACGGCAATAGTATCCGTGCCACCCTCGTAGCCATCGTCGACAGAAACCGTGACGGAATAAGAGGACTTCGTTTGGTAGTGTAACGCAGCACTGGTTTGGAGTTGCCCAGTGGAGGAATTAATACTGAACGCATCGGCATCCGTCCCCTCCAGGCTGTAGCTCAAAGAATCCTTGTTGGCATCCGTTGCGGAGACGGGATCCCCGATGTCTTGACCGGATGGGGTGTACTCTGCGACGTAACGCCTTGTGCTGGTGCCTTCGGTGAACACGGGCGGAATATTAATATCAAGCGTTAGCCCTTGATGCTCTTCAATTTCGTCAATTGCTGCCAAGAGTTTACGGAGGGGTCCATAATCTGAAATCGGATTGTCCGACAAATAGAGGTATGTCAGTGCGGTCAACCGTTCAAGCGCGGATACATTGCTGATGGAATTGTCCGACAGATTGAGCGTTGTCAGTTTCGTCAACCCCCTAAGTGCGGATATATTGCTGATGGAATTGCTCCACAGATCGAGCTCTGTGAGTTTCGTCAACCCGCTAAGTGCAGATATATTGCTGATGGAATTGCCACCCAGATTGAGGTCTGTCAGTGTGGTCAACCCGCTAAGTGCGGATATATTGCTGATGGAATTGCCAGACAGATCGAGGTCTGTCAGTGCGGTCAAACCGCTGAAATCACCGGATTTCAGGGATGTAATGCCAGCATACCTAAGGTTAAGTTCGGTAATTGCCGCAAGATGTACGGATGTCACATCGTCAGCATTATACACGCCTGGCACCGCTGCAACAATGGCATCCTGTACCTGTTGGGTGCGTTGATTGACAAGCGTTCTTGGTATTTCGTTGACATCCGTGACGTTAATTGTAACGGCAATAGTATCCGTGCCACCGTTGCCATCGTCGACAGAAACCGTCACCGAATAAGAGGTCTTCGTTTCATAGTCTAACGCTGCCTTGGTTTGGAGTTGCCCAGTAGCGGTATCCATACTGAAGGAGTCCGCATCCGCGCCGCCCAGGCTATAGGTGAGTGTATCGTTATCCGCATCTGTCGCAGCCACGGCGGTGCCGATGTCTTCACCCGATGCTGTATTTTCTGCGACAGAACGCGTGGTGCTGGTGCCTTCGGTGAAGGAAGGTGGGCTGCTATCATTTACATCTGTGACGTTGATTGTAACGGCAATAGTATCCGTGCCATCATTGCCATCGTCGACAGAAACAGTGACGGAATAAGAGGTCTTCGTTTCATAGTCTAACGCTGCCTTGGTTTGGAGTTGCCCAGTGGCGGTATCCATACTGAAAGAGGCCGCATCCGCGCCCTCCAAGCTATAGGTGAGTGTATCGTCCTCCACATCTGTGGCAGCCACGGCGGTGCCGATGTCTTGACCGGATGCGGTGTTCTCTGCTACGGCACGTGTTGTGCTATCGCCTTCGGTGAACACAGGCGGAATATTAATATCAAACGTTAGACCGGGATGATCTTCAATTCCCGCAATTGCTGCCAAGAGTCTATAGAGCGGTCCATAATCTGAAATCGAATTGTCAGACAGATAGAGGTAGGTCAATTTTGTCAAACCTGAAAGTGTGGATATATCGCTGATGGAATTGAAAGACAGATAGAGCTCTGTCAGTTTCGTCAAACCCGCAAGCGCAGATATATCGCTGATGGAATTGTCAGACAAAGAGAGGTTTGTCAGTTTCGTCAAACCAGAAAGCACAGATATATCGCTGATGGAATTGATAGATAGATAGAGGTCTGTCAGTGCGGTCAAACCCGCAAGCGCAGATATATCGCTGATGGAATTACCAGATAGATCGAGCGTTGTCAATTTCGTCAAACCAGAAAGCGCAGATATATCGCTGATGGAATTGTTTAGTAGAGTGAGCGTTGTCAATTTCGTCAAACCCGCAAGCGCAGATATATCGCTGATGGAATTACCATTCAGATCGAGCGTTGCCAGTTTCGTCAAATCTTCAAGCGCAGATATATCGCTGATGGAATTGTTTTGAAGATAGAGCGTTGTCAGTGCGGTCAAACCAGAAAGCGCAGATATATCGCTGATGGAATTGTCCTGAAGATAGAGGTGTGTTAGTGCGGGTAACTCATTAAAATCACCGGATTTCAGTGAGGTGATGCGGTCAGAGTTAAGGTTAAGTTCGGTAATTGCCGCAAGATGTGCCACAGTCACATAGTCGGCATGATTCACGCCCGGCACCTTTGCGACAATCGCATCTTGGACCTGTTGCGTGCGGTGAATGATGGGTTCATAGACATCGGTGATATTGATCGTGACATCAATGGTATCCGTGCCACCGCTGCCATCGGAGACAGAAATTGTCACCGAATGAGAGGTCTTGGTTTCATAGTTTAGTGCTGCACTGGTTTGGAGTTGCCCGGAGGTAGAAACGATGCTAAATGTGGCAGCATCCGTGCCACCCAGCGTATAGGTGAGCGTGGTATTCGCATCGACATCTGTCGCAGTGAAAGCATCTCCGATGTTTGTGCCGGAAGCCGTGTTTTCTGCTATGGTGAGCGTCGTGTTCGTACCCTCAGTGAAGCTGGGTGCCTCATTGACGTTTGTTACATTGATAGTGACATCGATGGTATCTGTGAGTTCGCTATCAGAGACGGTGATCCTCACCGAATAAGAGGTCTTGGTTTCATAATCTAACGCGGTACTGGTTTGGAGTTGCCCGGAGGTAGAAACGATGCTAAATGAAGCAGCATCGGTGCCACCGAGGGTGTAGGTAAGCGTGGTATCCGCATCGACATCTGTCGCAGCGACGGCGGTGCCGATGTTTGTGTTGGCTGCGGTGTTCTCCGCTACGGAACGCGTCGCTGTGGTGGTTGCGAAATTAGGTGCGTCATTGACATCTGTGACACTGATTGTGACGGTGATCGTATCCGACAGGTTACCACCATCCGTGGCAGTCACTGTCACGGAATAGGAGGCTTTTGTTTCATGGTCTAAGGCAGCATTGGTTTGGAGTTGCCCAGACGTGCTGACGATGCTAAACGAGGACGCATCGGCACCACCCAACGTATAGGTGAGTGTGGTATTCGCATCGACATCTGTCGCAGTGAAGGCAGCTCCGATGTTTGTGTCTGCTGCGGTATTTTCCGCTATGGAACGCGTCGCGGTGGTGGTTGTGAAACTTGGTGCTTCGTTGACATCTGTGACACTGATCGTGACCGGAATGCTATCGCTGCCGCCGTTGCCATCAGAGACATCCACCGTCACCGAGTAGGACGACTTACTTTCATAGTTCAACGCTGCCTTGGTTTTCAGTTGACCGGACGTGGAAACAATGCTGAACGATGCGGCATCCGTGCCACCGAGCGTATAGGTGAGTGTGTTGCTGGTATCCGCATCGGTTGCAGCGACCGGACTGCCGATATTTTCACCGGAGGCTGTATTTTCAGCGATAGACCGCGTCGTGCTACTGCCAGCGGTGAATTCGGGTGCACGGTTCTCATTGACATCCGTGACGTTGATCGTGACGGCTATACTATCGCTGCCGCCATTACCATCAGAGACAGAAACTGACACGGAATAAGAGGTCTTGGTTTCATAGTCAAGGGCTGCACTCGTCTGTAGCTGCCCGGAGGTCGAAACAATGCTAAACGCTGCGGCATCCGTGCCACCGAGGGTGTAGGTCAATGTGTCATCGTCCGGGTCGGTTGCGGAGACAGCACTCCCGATATTCGTATCTGCTGCGGTATTCTCGGCGATAGACCGTGTCGTGCTTGTTCCTTCGGCGAAGGATGGTGCGCGGTTTTCGTCTACATCTGTGACGTTGATTGTGACATCAATCGTGTCTGTAAGTTCACTATCAGAGACGGTGATCCTCACCGAATAGGAGGTCTTGGTTTCATAATCTAACGCAGCCTTGGTTTGGAGTTGTCCAGACGTGCTGACGATAGAGAACGAGGCGGCATCTGTGCCACCGAGGGTGTAGGTCAATGTGTCATCGTCGGGGTCGGTCGCGGAGACAGCGCTCCCGATATTTGTATCTGCTGCGGTGTTCTCGGCGACGGAACGCGTCGCGGTGCTATTTGCGAAAATCGGTGCCTCATTGACATCTGTGACATTAATCGTGACGGTGATCGTATCCGACAGGTTACCACCATCCGTGGCAGTCACTGTCACGGAATAGGAGGCTTTTGTTTCATGATCTAAGGCAACGTTGGTTTGGAGTTGACCGGAGGTGCTGATGATGCTGAACGAGGACGCATCGGCACCACCCAACGTATAGGTGAGTGTGGTATTCGCATCGACATCTGTCGCAGTGAAAGCAGCACCGATATTTGTATCTGCTGCGGTGTTCTCTGCTATGGAACGTGTCGCTGTGCTATTTGCGAAACTTGGTGCCTCATTGACATCTGTGACACTAATTGTGACCGGAATGCTATCGCTGCCACCGTTGCCATCAGAGACATCCACCGTCACCGAGTAGGACGACTTACTTTCATAGTTCAACGCTGCCTTGGTTTTCAGTTGACCGGACGTGGAAACAATGCTGAACGATGCGGCATCCGTGCCACCGAGCGTATAGGTTAGCGTGTTGCTGGTATCCGCATCGGTTGCAGCGACCGGACTGCCGATATTGACACCGGAAGCCGTATTTTCAGCGACAGAACGCGTCGTGCTGCTGCCAGCAGTGAATGCGGGGGCGCGGTTCTCGTTGACATCCGTGACGTTGATCGTAACGGCTATACTATCGCTGCCGCCATTACCGTCAGAGACAGAAACTGACACGGAATAAGAGGTCTTCGTTTCATAATCCAAGGATGCCTTGGTTTGAAGTTGACCGGACGTGCTGACGATAGAGAACGATGCGGCATCCGTGCCACCGAGGGTGTAAGTCAATGTGTCGTCGTCGGGGTCGGTCGCGGAGACGGCGCTCCCGATATTCGTATCTGCTGCGGTATTCTCGGCGATAGACCGTGTCGTGCTTGTTCCTTCCGTGAAGGATGGTGCGCGGTTTTCGTCTACATCTGTGACGTTGATTGTGACATCAATCGTGTCTGTGAGTTCACCATCAGAAACGGTGATCCTCACCGAATAAGATGACTTCGTTTCATAGTCAAGGGCTGCCTTGGTTTGCAGCTGCCCGGAGGTCGAAACAATGCTAAACGCTGCGGCATCTGTGCCACCGAGGGTGTAGGTCAATGTGTCGTTGTCGGGGTCGGTCGCGGAAACGGCACTGCCGATATTCGTATCTGCTGCGGTATTCTCTGCTATGGAACGCGTCGCTGTGGTAGTTGCGAAACTTGGTGCCTCATTGACATCTGTGACACTAATTGTGACAGGAATGCTATCGCTGCCACCGTTGCCATCAGAGACATTCACCTTCACAGAGTAGGACGACTTACTTTCATAGTTCAATGCGGCGTTGGTTTGGAGTTGACCGGAGGTGGAAACAATGCCAAACATGGCAGCGTCCGTGCCACTCAAAGTATAGGTGAGTGTGTTACTGGTATCCGCATCCGTCGCAGCGACCGGGCTGCCGATATTGACACCGGATGCCGTATTTTCAGCGATAGACCGCGTCATGCTGGTGTCAGTGTTGAAGGTGGGGGCGCGGTTCTCGTTGACCTTCGTCACATTGATTGTGATAACGATAGCAGCTGTGAGACCGCTGCTATCGGTAGCACGGACAGCCAGATTGGTGTAAGCGTTCTTTGTTTCATAGTCGAGGGCGGCTCGGGTTTGCAGCTGCCCTGTATTCGGATCAATACTAAACGAGTTCCTATCGCCGCGACGCAGCGAATAGGTCAATGTATCTCCACTATCCGGGTCTGTGGCAGTAAAGGGGGCACCGATGTTTCTGCCGGGAGCCGTGTTCTCCGCAACAGAGAGCGTCGTGGGAGTGCCTTCGGGGAACGCAGGGGCCTCGTTTACGTCGGTGAGATTGATTCTGACAGCAATAGTGTCGCTGCCAATCTTGCCATCAGAGACATCGACGGTAACCGAATAAGAGGATTTGGTTTCAAAGTCAAGGGCAGCACTTGTTTGGAGTTGCCCGGAGGTCGAAACAATGCTAAACGCTGCAGCATCTGCCCCACTGAGACTGTAGGTGAGCGTGCGATCATCCGTATCTTTGGCAGAAATCGCGGCACCGATGTTTCTGCCGGAAGCTGTGTTCTCCGCGACGGTGCGCGTCGTGCTGTCGCCATCGGTAAATATAGGTGGATTAAGGTCAATACGAATATTAGAACCGGCTGCCGCAACGGCGGCTTTGAGTCTACGGAGGGGTGCGTAATCTGAAATCGGATTGCCCCTCACATAGAGCGTTTCGAGTGTGGTGAAATGTTCAAGCAGGGATACATCGCTGACAGAATTGTGGGCAAGAGAAAGATGTGTCAGTTTTTGGGTGAAATTCTCAAGTGCAGATAGATCGGTGATGGAATTGTTATCCAGAATGAGTATTTTCAGTTTCGTCAAATTTGCGAGCACTGATATATCGGTGACGGAATTCTCACCGAGACTGAGTTCTGTTAGTGCAGTCAAATGTTGAAGGCTGGATATATCGCTGACGGACTTATTCGTCAGGTAGAGCTTTTTCAGATTGGTCAACCCCTCAAGGAAAGATAGATCGCTGATGGAACGGTTAACGAGATAAAGGGTTGTGAGTGTGGTCAAATCCTCAAGAACGGCTATATTGCCGATGGGGTTACCATTACCGGACAGGTTGAGGTATGTCAGCGCAGTCAACCCATTAAAATCACCGGATTTCAGTGCTGTGACGGGTACACCGACTACAAGACCGACTCCTGTACCTGGTCTAAGCGTGGTAATTGCGGCGAGGTGTTCTGCTGTCACATTGTCAGCATTATTCACACCCGGCACTGCCTCCACAATCGCGTCGCGTATCTGTGGTGTGCGTTCACTGAGGGGCGGATCAATTGCCGCTGCCTGTCCCTTGTCCTGTCCATATCCTGCGGTAGATATGCTAAGAAGTATTAAGAGCATTAAGAGAAAGAGGACAGGGGACCTTTGTTTTGTTATTAATAACCCAAGTTGCTACCTTTGTCCATAGAGCTGCTTGATACTTGTTGCGATGACAAACAAAAGCACTTTCAACTCAAAACCCGATGCTGACACCGCATGAATCGACTTCGGGAAAAGTTGTTCAATGAGACTGATTGACAC
>JAJEDN010000093.1 GCA_022821495.1 Candidatus Poribacteria bacterium | reverse complement strand
GGGGTTAGGGATTTAGGCTCAAAGTCCCCCTGATAAGGGGGATTTAGGGGGTTAGGGAGTTAGGCTCAAAGTCCCCCTGATAAGGGGGATTTAGGGGGTTCGGGATTTAGGCTCAAAGTCCCCCTGATAAGGGGGATTTAGGGGGTTAGGTATTTAGTCTCAAAGTCCCCCTGATAAGGGGGATTTAGGGGGTTAAAGATACTCTCAAAGTCCCCCTGATAAGGGGGATTTAGGGGGTGTTTTTGCTGGGGTGTTTCTTATAGTAAAATCGAAAAATAAGTTTACACATATAGCATAAGAGACCATTAGTTTCCTGTGCCATAGTTAACCGACAACTATTCCAAAAGGAGGATCAACATGAATGTTAGACGTTATTTTGAATCTATGTCCGAACCCAACGATACGATGTTTGTTGAAATAGACGATAGACACCGATTTACCCGTCGCGGTGACGATTGGCTTAAGTTCCGTGAAGATGTAATTGAACTCTTGGAGCAGACGGTATCCGAAGAGTTGTCAAAAGAATTCGAGACAGCAACAGAAGATTGGATTTCGGAGAGTGTGTAGCGTTTGGTCTTAACACCTGCCCAAAAATCCAGCAAGGAACCACAATCCTTATGTCAAATCCAATCGCCGATGCACAGGCGTTAGAAGCGGAAGGCAAACTCGCTGAAGCCGTCCAAGCCTACGACGACATCCTCAACACAACCGACGAAACGCCAACCCTCGCACGCGCCAATTTTCGACTGGGTATTATCTATCAAGAGTGGCGGGAACTCTTTACCGCGCAACGGTTTCTCGCGCAAGCACATCAACTCGACCCAAGCAATACCGACATCCGAGACACAATCAACGAACTCAATCAACATTTCTCAGAAAATCGGGAAGCGGTTGCCGATGAGATGTCCCGCAAAAACAGCGACCAGATCGTATCCCTCTTCCGTATCGCTACCGGTATAAAACTGCTGACAATGGAGAAACCTGTCCAAGCCTACCCGTTACTCAAAAGCCGAACCAAGATTTTCCCGAACGCCGCTATGGCGAAGCACCTTCTCACCGACATCCAGATCACAGAAGATGAGCGAAACGCCGCGATTAATTTCTTATTGGAAAGAGACTGGCTTGTGAATACCGGCGCGTCGCTTTACACAATCACAGAAAAAGGGTTGTCCAACTTTTATATCGAACTCGCAGAGTTACACATCGCCAATGCTGCTTATAGTGAAGCACTAATGTGTTATGAGCAGGCATATTGGTTAGATGCCGGGCAGGCACATTTACGGTATCGGCTTGTTATCTGTCACGCGCAGGTCGAGGCGTGGGATGCAGCCGTCGAGATTATAGCGGAACTTCCGGCTGACGTGCCAGTAGAGGTAGACGCTATCGCATACCACACCGCCGTCGCACAGAGTTATCACCATATCTATCAAACCACGCAAGATGATAAAGCCAAACAGAAGGTAATTGAAGCGTGCGAGGCGGTATTGCGTTCGGACAAAAAGGCGAAGGATATTTCAAAACGCCTCGCATCGTATCAAGGCAAAAAAGCGTGGTGGCATCGATAAACGGGGCTTTATCCACTAGCAACTGACGACCTGCATAGGATAGAGAAACGCAATTGACAAAAACGGATACATCTGATAAAGTATCACCATATTTCGTGTCTTTGTAGAAGCAGTTTGTAACCGCGATCCCTTCAGAACTACGTCTTAAAATTAATGGAGGAAAGAGATGGCAGCACGTTTAGCAATAGATGGCGGCACGCCCGTTATCGCCGAATCTATACCCGGCGGAATGCATGGACCCAGCGTGATAGATCAGCGTGAGATTGACGCTGTAACCGAGGTTTTGCGCAGTGGTAAACTTTTTCGGTTCGTTGAAGATTCAAATGTAGCCAGTTTTGAGCAGGAAGCAGCCGCACACCTCGGCGCGAAACACACCTTGATGGTAAACTCAGGCACCTCCGCCATCATCTGCGCACTCACCGGTGTCGGCATCGGACCCGGGGATGAGGTGATTTTACCCGGATACACCTTTATTGCAACCGCTGCCGCTATCGTCGGCGTTGGGGCAATTCCAGTCATCGCAGAAATTGACGATTCACTCGGTTTAGATATTGCCGATGTCGAACGGAAAATTACACCACATACCAAAGCCATCTTACCCGTACACATGCAAGGCGTACCGTGCCGGCTTGAGGCGATTGTCGAACTCGCACAGAAGCACAATCTCCTTGTTGTTGAGGATTGCTGTCAGTGTGTCGGCGGACAGTATAAGGGTAAATATGCTGGAACTTGGGGAGATGCAGGCGCGTGGAGTCTCAACTACTATAAGGTGATCTCTTGCGGAGAGGGCGGACTTGTCTTTACCGATGACTACGACGTCTATGAAAAGGCTGCATTCGCCGCAGAACCCGGTCTACCGATGTGGATGAGCGATTCCGAATGGCAGAATAAACCTTTCTCGCGGCAGTGCTACCGGACAAGTGAAATTTTAGGCGCGATTGCACGTGTCCAACTCTCAAAATTAGAGGACATCTTGGGACATACACGCCGCCTCAAAAAGGCGTTCACTGCGGAACTCGCCGAAGAACCGAAGGGTTATATCCGACAACATGTAGATGATCCGGCGGGTGAATGTGGTATCAGTGCTGCGATTATCGTGCGTGACTTAGAACTGGCGAAGAAGTACGCCGATGCACTCAGGGCGGAAGGCCTCAACGCCGGCACCGCTTACAACGAAGGCTTCCCTGATCGGCATATCTATACCTATTGGGATTCTATCCTGTTCAAGCATTCACCCGACGCATCAGGGTATCCCTGGGCGGATCCGCGCTACAAGGGAGATGTTGAATACGCCCGCGATATGTGTCCACAAACCTTATCTATCTTAGGACGTGCCCTACGGTTCGGGTTCAACGTGAATATGCAAGAAGAGCATGCGCGATTAATGGCAGCTGCAATCAATAAAGTAGACGCTGCACTCGGATAAGAGAGGTAGAACAAACGCATTTGCTCTCAAAGTCCCCTACCCCCCTGATAAGGGGGGATATGGGGGGTTGGCGGATTTAGGGGGTTAAAAATGCTCAGCAAGTCCCGCTGATAAGGAGGATTTAGGGGGTTAGATGCAACTCAAAGTCCCCCTGATAAGGGGGATTTAGGGGGTTAAACCCGCTATTTGCGTCTATGGATAACCGCCACAGAGAATCTCTTAACTGTTAACTGTTAACCGATTCCGGCGAATCCGGAATAACATAAGTACGGCGACCGATTTCGGTGAAACCCAATTTTTTCGCGACGCGAAGCGAAGCGGAATTGTCTTCACCGCAGCTCCAAGCTGGCACCTTACCTTTCGCCTGAATCTCTTGGGCGACAAGCGATGCCGCAGCGGTAGCGAACCCTTTTTCACGCCACTGTTCAAGCGTAGAGACACCGATATCGGCATGCAGATCGGTCTCTGCGTAAGTATGGGCGATTGCAACGATGGTGTTATCAACGATAGCGCCCGCGGCGATGCCCTCTGTTACCATCGACGCGTGTGTTTTATAACCGTTGCCTTGAATGTCTGCAGGGGCTGTCGCCAGACGCGGAACATCTGCTAATGTTAAAAGACGAACGACCTCGCTTGGATGATCGTGAACAGGTGCCAAGAGCGCGTGACAGACATCGCCATAATAACGGATAGGTGTGTCTCTGTCCGCTTCAATAAGGGCACCGAGGGATGCAGCGCATGCGGTCTCAACATTGACACAACCCCAACCGCTGGTCGCTTTTAACAGGTGCCACAATGCCTCAGCATCGGTGCCGAAACCGCACGGTTCATCCGCACAGTAAGCATCGAAAACGAGAGCCGCATCAATGTCTGGTAAGGTGCCAGCGACGTAGGCATCACACATCCCGTTTTTCAAGCGGGCGGCAGAGATAACCGTCATCGGCGTATCACCGAGGACATCAGCCAAAACGAGACATTCTTCGGACGTAAGTTTAGTCATTTAATAGTTGCTGGTTATTAGTTATCAGAATGGGAACCAGCGCGGATTGGAAGCATAGAAGAATCGGTTGTTCCTTCTTTCCGTTCATCCACCTATTAGGACTCTTGTTTTGTTTGTAGAAAGTTTGTAGTCCGTAATGAAATGGAGGACGGGTATACGAGAACGTGTTGCTTAACCTAAACGTACCTAACCGAACCGCAAGGAAAATTAAAAAGTGAAGATTACGATTTTGGGTTCAGGCACCTCAACAGGTGTTCCTGAGTATAAATGTGAGTGCGAGACCTGCGCAGACGCACGCGATGTTAACGCAAAGAACTATCGGACCCGTTCATCGATCCACATTGAGAAAGACGAGAAACACCTCCAATTTGACCTCGGTCCTAATTTCATGGATCAGATCGTCCGAAATCGGATTGATAGGATAGACGCTGTTATCTTCACACACTCTCACGCCGATCATGTCAGTGGGACAAACGATATTGTGATGCCGTGCCGAAAACAGCAGATGGATATGCCGATCTATGGTCCCGAACAGACCATGAACATCCTACAGCGCAACTTCGATTATATGTTCACGAAGGAGACGTTCCAAGGCGGCGGTGTCGGGCATCTGCTTCCGAATGTCGTTGCGCGGGATGCACGGTTTGAACTGCTCGGTTTTGAGATTACCCCGATTCCGGTCGAACACGGGAATGTTGATACCTACGGTTACCGCATTGACGACTTTGGGTATGTACCAGATGTGAAACGACTGCCAAAGGAATCCCAGGACTTGCTAAATGGGATTGAGGTGTTGGTGATTGATGCGTTGAGCTTCAATCCGAGGCATCCAACGCATCTCTCGGTTGGCGAGGCGTTGGAGATTAGCGATGCGCTGAAACCGAAGGAGACCTATTTCACGCACATTATGCACCGGCTGGATCACCGCTATTTCCCAGAACAGTGTAAAGAGATGGATATTGAACTCTCCGACAACGCGTATCTTGCTTATGACGGGCAGGTTATCCAGTTGTAGTTGTCAGCTAAGCAGCTCCCACTGCAGGCGGGGTTTCAAACCCCGCCTGCAAGGAGAAGACTGATAGCCATTTACGCTATCCTCCCCAGCCGCCTTGTGGCGGTTTTCTTTGTTGCAGGATAACCCGATCGCCTTCGGTTAAACCACTTTTAATAACAACTTTCGTCTCATTTTGCATACCGGTTTCAACGGGTGTTCTCGTGCCTTTAGCACCGCCATCATCCAGCATAACAAACTTCCCAGTTGAGATACTCACCTGGGCGCGGACACCGTCGGCTTCCTTTTTGCCTTTCACGAGAAGCGATACAGTTGACGGCCCCGGCATAATCCCACGCTGACTGCTATCCAAACTGATGGTCACACTACCATTCCCAACGCTCTCAACCGTGCCATTGAATGTCTTCTCGGTAATCGTCTGCATCTCAATCGGTTGATTCGGTTTGAACGGCGATGTGTTACCTACCTGCGCATTGACCGTCACGCTCTTCTCGCTGATAATCGCATCGATCGGCACCATCAGTACATTCTTTTCCTCGTAGGTGATGATGTCAACATCCGTGCTCATACCCGGCTTGAGTTCCGCTGGCGACCCAAGCACCTCTATCATCACCTCAAACGAGATGATATTGTCCTGTTGCTGCCCGCTCGGTGAGATCTCATAGACTTGACCTTCGTATGTTTTGGTCTGATAGGCATCAACTTTGATTTTCGCCTTCTGTCCATCTTCCAACCGTTCCATATCCACTTCGTTGATGAAGGTCTTGACGACCATTTTGGACGGGTCAACGATGGTCATAAGCGGTGGACTTTGCGAGAACGCAGAGCGTCCGGAAGTCACGATTTCACCCACTTCCAGTTCCAAAAGTGTGACGATACCTGACATAGGCGCCTTGATCTTCGTCCACTCCAACCGTTCATTCTGGTTTTTTAACGTACTCTCGCGTCGGAGTTGGTTCGCATCTGCACTGACTCTGGATTGCTCTGTCAATGATTTCTCACTCTCAAGGTTATGTGTCAATTCGTCTAAACGGGTTCTGGAATTTTCGACGCGAAGTCGCGCTTCTTCTTCTGAGTTCTTCCGCATCTTTCTAAGGTCTTCAAGGTTCTTCTTCTGGTTCTCCAAGGTCAACTCACGGGACGCAATGGAGGTCTCACGCACTTTAATCGTTCTCTCCTGCGAAAGGATCGTCTGTTTCTGTGATTCTACCCGTTTTTGGGCGTTTTCATATTGGACTTTAGCATTAACGTGCTGAGCCTCGGCATCTTCCAACGCTTTTTTTGAAACGAGTTCCTTGTCATAAAGTTCGGTGTTGCGGTCGAGTTCCGATTTCGCGTTATCCAAGGAGATCTTGGCTGAACTCAGTGATGTCTCTTGTTCAGACAGTGTAATGTTTGCCTGCTCCAGCGCGATGCGGGCCTGCTCTAAGGCAATCTTATCTTGGTCAAGTGAGTTTTGCGCCGTTAAAATTTCTGTTTCTGCTTGGTTGATTTGTGTTATGGTCGTGGCTTTCGTCGTTTCAAAACTCGCTTGTGCCATTTTCAAATCTGCGTCAGCCTGGGCCAGCTGACTTTCGAGGCGTTCTTCTTTCAGTAGAATGTTGAGCTCTGCCTGTCTGACTTGTGCTTTCGCCGCACGGACATCCGCTTCCGCCTGCTTCTTCTCTTCTACGTAGAGTTCGGGATCAAGGTCTATTAGGTCCTGACCGGCTTCTACGTAATCGCCATTTTTGACGTAAAGTGTAACGATCTCGCCTTCAACGTTGGATTTGACCTCTACGTCGATAAGCGGTTCGAGGTTACCCGTCGCTCGGATACTCATCTGGAAATCGCCGCGTTCAGCAACCTCGACTTTCTTCAATGCAGCCGGATCGGGACCGTTTTTACTGCGTCCAAGTACAACCCAACCGATTGCGACAACAAGGACTAAAACAACGGCGACAGTAATAATTAGATTTCTCAAAACTAATGCCTCCTATAGTAGCCGTCAGCCATCAGCCTTCGGCTATCAGGTTCTTTTCTGACAGCTGACAGCCAACGGCTGACAGCCACTCTTCTGACTAATCGGAACGAAGTGCCTCAACCGGTGTGAGTTTCGCTGCTTTGTTGGCAGGATACAACCCGAAGAAGACACCGATAGCGACAGAGACGAGTAGCGCGATGATCATCGTCCCAAATGAGATGACGGAGGGCCAGTTGCTACCTTCCCAAACAAACTTAGAGATGAGTGCGGCGGTGCCGCGCCCCATAAAGACACCTAAGATTGCGCCGAGAATACCGCCCGCGAGCGTTAGCACGGATGCCTCAATCAAGAATTGCGCCAAAATATCGCTGCGCGTCGCACCGAGTGCTTTCCGTAACCCAATTTCCCGGGTCCGATCGGTGACGGAGACGAGCATGATGTTCATTACACCGATACCCGCGACCATGAGGGCGATACCCGCGATGCCACCCATCAGGGCTTTCATGACTAAGCCGACCTTATTCGCGGTTGCTAATTCCTCTGTAGCTGTCCAATAGTTATATTCTTCACCTGTGTTGTTGTGCTGTCTCCCTAATATATCTTTGGCATCCACTATTGCCGTCGGGATCGTATCAATATCAGTCGCTTCAACTCGGATACGTTCGACATCTTCCCGTCCCTTGAAACGTTGTTGAAGCGTCGTTATCGGAATGATGAACCGGTCGTCCCAACCCGAAGTGTCCATCGCATCGCCTTTCTCTTCCATCACACCGATGACTTTGAGACGTACTTCATAAAGTCCGCTTCTGCCACGCCAATAGGATTCACGCGAGGCTTTAATCTCTTTCCCTATGGGGTCTTCGTCGATAAAAACCTCTTCGGCGATTTTCGAGCCGATGACGGCGACACTACTCGCGGCTTCAACTTCTTCAGGCGAGAAGAACCTACCGCTCGAAGCGTACCAGTTATGCGACCGATCGTACCCAGCCGTTGAGGCAACAATACGCGATTCTTTGGAACGTCCTTTGTAATTCACGTTCCATCCGCCCATATCGTCCTCAGCGACGACATCAACGACACCCCGCGCATGCTTTAAAATCTCAAATGCGTCTTCGGTTTCCAAGTCCTCAGCGCGGTTTCTTTTCCAGCGGCCTCTGCCACGTACCGCTTCTCCAGCCGCACGGCTCAGCGTCCCCGACTGTTTGTCCCAATCGTCTTTGTAGATTTCAATAATTTTCGTGCCACCGGTGCGCTCAATCTCACGCAGGACCATGGCACTTGACCCGTCACCGACAGATACCATACTGACGACTGATCCGACACCCACAATAATTCCCAAAATTGTCAAGGCGGAACGGAGCGGATTTCGCCGCAGACTCGAAACTCCTAAAATGATACATTCAACTAAATTCATTTTTTAATTTCCTCGCGGTTCGGTAAGGTGCATCTTATACTATTGCCTTCTTCCACCCTTCCTCAAAACCTAAGCAAACCCCCGCAGGCCGGGTTTTAAACCCCGCCTGCAATGCGGGCTTCCACCCTTCCTGCTTTCTATCCTTTAATCATTTACTAATCCGTACGGAGCGCTTCAATCGGTGAGAGGGACGATGCTTTTATTGCCGGATACAGCCCAAACGAGATACCGATTATCGCTGAGAATGATACCGAAATCAGTATCCATTGCGTTGAGACAACCGAAGGCCATTCGGGGACAATCTGGACGATTTTGACAGCAAGCAGTGCCATCCCTTCACCAGCGAACATGCCCACCAGAACACCGATTGCACCACCGACGGCACACATCCCAATGGCTTCCATTAAGAACTGGATGAGAATGTCCGCACGTTTCGCACCAAGTGCTTTTCGGAGTCCGATTTCACGCGTCCGTTCGGTTACAGCGACCAGCATCATATTCATAATACCGATGCCACCCACCAGAAGTGAAAATCCGGCGATACTTCCGAGCGCAATTTTTATCACCTTACCGATTTTCTCCAATTGTGCCATACCTTCACGCATATCTCTGAGCGAAAAGAAATCATCTTGATTCTTATGCCGTTTCCGCATAACGGCTTTCACTTCTTCAATCGCTTGTGGGACCTCTTCAACGGTATTCGCGTGGACGGAAAGCATCATAATCCGATCATTGCCCGTGAAACGCTCCTGTGTTGTTGTAAGGGGCAGAAAGATCATGTCATCCAAGTTCCACCCAAATCGTAGGCTTCGCCCTCGCGGTGCCATCGTTCCGACGACAGTGAACCGCTCTGTTAAGCGATTTTCTTCCCTTCGACCGTACCGGCTATACCGATCGCCGCCTCTGCTAATCTTAATTTCTTGGCCTATCGGTGAAGCGTTACCGAATAAGGTCATCGCGACCTCTGTTCCTAATGTACAGACTTTTGTTTCGTTGTCAATGTCTGCTTCAGAAATGAACCGACCTTGCGCAATGTCCCAATCCATCGCCTCTGCGAACGTGTAGTTTACACCGTTATAGCCTGTTCGCGCTTCAGAGCCATCGGCGGCTTGAACGAGCACACCTCTCCATTCTGGAATTCGCGGTACAACGACCTTCACAGATGGGCATTCCGCCTCAATTGCTAACACGTCTTCAAATTCAAAATATTCGTTGCTTCGATTCGGCATCCAACGGCCCCCAACGCGTTTGTAGGAGCTGCGGTACATCGTGAACTGGTTCACACCCCCCAATTTCTGCGCATCTTGCAGCACAATCGCCTTGGCACCATCACCAATGGCGATCATCGCGAGCACTGCGGCGACACCGATAATAATGCCGAGCATCGTCAGCAGAGATCGCAATTTATTGCTGCGAATCGCAGCAACTCCAACAGATACCCCTTCAAATATACGCATTTCCTGCCTCCAAATTAAGTGTATTTCTATGCTTAAGTCTTAGACAGGGAAATGGTAAATGAAGTTCGTTTTTTTTCCAACAATTTTCTTTCTGTTTATGGTAAAACCGAAAAATAAATCAACACTTTACAGAATAACAAACCTACCCCCACTGCAGGCTGGGTTTGGAACCCAGCCTTCTATGGATGTCTCGTTAATTGTAGGTTTTACTATAGAAGTGGTTCCGAATCGCAACGCTTATTGTTTTTTAGACGCAATCCCCTGAAATCGGTTTAGCATTTCCAAATCGTGCTGGCACGGCGTTATTCCGTGCGGAGCGCTTCAATTGGGGTCAGCGATGACGCTTTAACTGCTGGATATAATCCGAACAAAATGCCGATCACTGCCGAAAATGATACCGAAATTAAAACCCATTGTGTTGAGACAACGGCGGGCCATTCAGGCACAATTTTAGCGATTTTAACAGCCAGTATCGCCATGCCTTCGCCAGCAAAGATACCCAAACCCACACCGATCGCACCGCCGACACCACATAAGATAACCGCTTCCATTAGGAATTGCACGAGAATATTAACGCTTTTCGCACCGAGCGCTTTTCGGAGTCCAATTTCCCGGGTCCGTTCGGTTACAGCGACCAGCATCATATTCATAATACCGATACCACCGACGAGGAGCGAAAAGCCGGCGATACTCCCTAAAGCGATTTTAATCATCTTACTGATTTTTTCTAACTGTGCCATACCTGAACGCATCTCAAAAAACCTGACGAAATCGTCTTGGTTCCTATGCCGTTTCCGAATGACCGCTTTTACCTCCTCAATCGCTTTCGGGACATCCTCAACAGTATGTGCGTAGACCACGATATCCTGAATTTGATCATTGCCCGTGAAGCGTTCTTGGACTGTAGAGATCGGTATAAAAACGAGGTTATCGTAACTCCAGCCGAACCGGAGGCTTCGCCCCCGAGGCGTCATCTTCCCAACGACCGTGAACCGTTCTGTCGAGCGTTTACTGTCTCTACGGCCCCATTTGTCGTAACGACCACTCCCTTTTGCGATTTTAACCTCCTGACCCAACGGCGATGTGTCGCCGAATAATTCGGTAGCCACTTCGTCGCCGAGGACGCAGATTTTTGTTGCGTTTTCGACATCTTCTTCTGTAATGAAACGGCCTTCTCGAACATCCCAATCCATTGCAATCCCATAGGTGGCATCTACGCCGTTGTAACCCGCACGCGTTTCGGAACCGTCAGCAGCTTGGACCAACGATCCTCTCCACTCCGGGATTCGAGGCGTGACGGCACTTACGGATGGGCATTCGGCTTCAATAGCGAGGACATCTCCGTATTCCATATATTCGTTGCTACGCACGCGAGTCCATCGTCCGTTTACTTGCTTGTACCACGTGCGGTACATCGTAAATTGGTTCGCACCGCCCAATTTCTGGGCATCTTTTAGCACGATTATCTTCGCACCATCCCCAATCGCGATCATGGCGAGTACTGCCGCGACACCGATGATAATGCCGAGCATCGTCAGCAACGAACGCATCTTATTCGCACGGATTGCCGAAATTCCAATGGATAGTCCTTCAAGTAGACCCATATAGTGTTTCCAAAACCTTTGAGATTATGCATTTATTCTGATTGTCTCGTTCTAATTAGACGCAATTAAGCAAAATAAGTTTATTCTCAACTTCTGGGATTAATATAGATTCTGGGCTCAAAGTCCCCCTGATAAGGGGGATTTAGGGGGTTTCTTCTACTCAAAGTCCCCCTGATAAGGGGGATTTAGGGGGTTTCTTCTACTCAAAGTCCCCCTGATAAGGGGGATTTAGGGGGTTAAGTCTTCCTTTCAAAGTCCCCCTGATAAGGGGGATTTAGGGGGTTAAAAAAATAAGGCGCGCTTTCCAAGCGCGCCTACGAGAACAGAACGAGACACTCGTAGGGGCTGGGTCACCCAGCCCCTACGGCACCCAGCCCCTACGGCATATCTGAGTTTAGTCTGTGCGGAGTGCTTCCTTCGGCTGGAGCATAGAGGCTTTTATCGCCGGATACAGCCCAAACGAGATACCGATCGCCGCAGAGAACGATACCGAGATGAATACCCACTCCATAGAGACAACCGAAGGCCATTCGGGCACAATCTGAGCGATTTTAACAGCGATCATCGCCATCCCCTCGCCAGCGAAGATGCCTAACCCTACACCGATCGCACCGCCGACACCGCACATCGCCACAGCTTCCATTAGGAACTGTGCCAAAATATCGAAGGGCTTGGCACCGAGTGCCTTCCGCAAACCAATCTCTCGGGTGCGTTCACTGACAGCGACTAACATCATGTTCATGATGCCGATGCCACCGACGAGAAGCGAAAACCCAGCGATACTCCCTAAGGCGACTTTAATCACCTTGCTGATTTTCTCTAATTGTGCCATACCCGAACGCATCGCCCGAATTCTGACGAAATCATCTTCGTCTCTATGTCGTTTTCTGATGACTGTTCTCACTTCGTCAATCGCTTTTGGGATGACGTCAATGGTATTGGCGAAAACCATAATATCGTCAATCCTATCGTTACCCGTGAAGCGTTCTTGGATGGTTGATATGGGGATAAAAGCGAGATTATCGTAGCACCAACCGAACTGGAGACTCGTGCCCCGCTGCACCATTGTACCCACAACCGTCAGGCGTTCGGTGGATCGCCTTCTCGCCCGTCGTCCCCATTGATCGCGGTAACCAATCCTTTTTACAATTTTGACTTCTTGTCCGATGGGAGATGTATTACCGAACAGTTCGGTTGCGAGTTCATCACCGAGGACACAGATTTTTGCTGCGTTTTCGACATCCTCATCTGTAATGAAGCGTCCCTCTTTGACCTCCCAATCCATCGCGGTGGTATAGGTCGCATCTACGCCGTTATAACCGGCACGCATTTCACTCCCATCTGGCGCTTGAAACAGAACGCCTCTCCAGTCCGCGATTCGAGGTGTGACCGCGTTTACGGATGGGCATTCTGCCTCAATTGCCAATACATCTTTGTAGTCCATGTATTCATTACTACGGATGCGGACCCATCTGTTATTTTCCCGTTTATAGGATGTATGGTAGAGTGTGAATCGGGTTGCCCCGCCTAATTTTTGTACGTCTTGTATTACAATTTCCTTCGCGCCATCACCGATGGCTATCATTGCCAGGACCGCCGCGATACCGATGATAATGCCTAACATCGTCAGTAACGAACGCATCTTGTTCGCACGAATCGCAGCGATCCCAATAGATAGCCCTTCAATTAAACGCATATTTCCTCCTAAGGGTTTTAACGTATCTATTGGTGTATTTTTTGATGTGTCATTAAGAACACAGGGATATTTGACTGGATTAACGGAAATAGGTTTAAACAAGTTTCACATAAAGCCAAAAGGGCTTTCTTATTTTTTCAAATATGTTAAGATGGTGATTGAACTGATTTTTAAACCTTTTTGTTAAAAATCTACCGCTTTATAATTACTTAGGGCTTACGCAGCTCCTACTGCTTAATGCAGGCGGGGTTTGAAACCCCGCCTGCAGTGCTAAAGTTGAAAAAGGAAATACACCGATGTCTAAATATATACTATCAATCCTCACACTACTTTTCGCCTATTCAATAGTTTTAGCTGACGAGAAAGAGCAGACTGAACCAATAAAGATAGATCCAAAAGTTTTAGCAAATGTTTATCCGAAAGAAACCACCGTCGCTCTGCCACCGGATGCAATTGCACGATTCGGCAGAGGCAGCGGATCCCAGGTCGCAGTGTCGCCGGATGGAAGTCTCACGGCTGTAGCATCCAGCGTCGGTGTATGGCTCTATTCCGCTTACACCGATGAATTTTTGGCGTTGCTTACCTCTGAACGTGAGCCTATCCCGTCAGCAGTTACTTTTTCACCCGATAGTACCCAAGTTGCTATCGGATATAGGGACGGTAGCGTAACAGTGTGGAACGTTTTTATTGAAAACGTTGAGGCGGATCTTCCCATCTTTCTTCATAGTGGTGCTGTGACCTCCGTTAAATTCTCACCCGATGGCAAACTTTTAGCAGTAGGCAGCTCAGACAATACTGCTACATTATGGGACGTTGCCAATAAGGCAATCCGCTTCACATTTGGACATGACGATGCCGTCCGAGTCGTCCTGTTTTCTCCGGATGGTGGACGCTTGGCTACAGCCGGTATGGACGCGATCACGAAATTGTGGGACGTTGAAACTGGGAAGCAGCGCCGATCTTTCGCACACCCGGATTATCATAAATCTGTCACGTTTCCCTCCGGTTACACCACATCTTATAATGAGGGTGGCATTCGTTGCATCGCGTTTTCACCCGACGGTAAACTTCTGGCAACAGCCGGCATCAATCAGGATCGGGATATTAAATTGTGGGGCATCGCGCAGGAAGAACTGCGTTGGTCTATTACCGAGGAAGAATCGGCTAAATCTCTCGCTTTTTCGCCGGATGGCACGCTTGTCGCAGCGTACTTCTCTGACGATGTTGTTTATGTATTTCGGGTTGAAAATGGGACACCTATCGTGCTTACGCCTGATACGAAAACGTGGGTTCGCAAAAACGCCAGGAAACCCCCCGCACGACATACGTCAGAGGGGGGACATATTGAATTTTCACCCGATGGAAAATACCTTATCAGTCTTGGAACAGACGATGCAATTAGAGTCCGGGATATTCAAACTGGAGTGCAGGTCAAAACACTCACAAGTACGGGTGGATACACAAAGACGATGGCACTCTCATCTCAAGGAGATGCCTTTGGGGTTAACATTATGCCCGATAAGGCAGTCAAACTTTGGGACACCGAAACTGCCACCCGCTTTCCGCATGAGACACGGGTTATGGCTGCTGCAGTATCGGACGATGCGACACTGTTAGCGACTGGTGGAAAAGACAAAAAGATCAGGCTCTGGAATGTCGGAACGGGGGAACTTCAGCAGACATTGTCGGGTTATCATGTAGGGCCCATTAGTGCATTATCTTTCTCGCCGGATGGTACCCTTCTGGTGAGTAGTGGGAGCCGCAATTGGGAAGAACAGGAAGGTCAGGATGGTATCACTTATACCCTTTTCTCGCCGGATAGCGTCGAGGATAGAACCGCTCAGGTCTGGGATGTCGCAACGGGTGAAAATATTGCTACCTTTAAACATCTCGGGCAAGTCAGAGCGATAGCATTCTCGCCGGAAGGTACCCTTCTCGCGACGAGTGCTGGCAGAACGGATATCCGATCTACGAAAACTTGGCAAGATATCGTTACGCTCAGTACAGTAAATGTAACGTGTCTCGCGTTTTCTCCTGATGGCACCCGCATTGCTGTCGGTATGCGTGGACGACAACCAACGGTGCAAATATGGGATATAGCCACCGGAAAACCTATTGTGACGTTCACCGGACACAAGCGTGGTATCCGATCCCTCGCGTTTTCGCCTGATAGCAGCCTGCTCGCGAGCGGCGGTAATGACGGTGTCATCTATTTATGGGATATAACATCCTATAGATAGCGTGAATTATTGAGCCCCATCGCAGGCGGGGTTTTATAGTAAAGCCCGAAAATAAGTTGACATTTACCAAATCTCCAGATTCCCCCTGATAAGGGGGGTGTTTTTGATAGGGTGTTTCCCCTAGGGGGGTTGTACCGATTAAGGTGTCCAATTAATTATGGATTTCACTATAAACCTTGCCTGCATTTCCTTATTTTCCCCAGGCCCGGTAGGATTTCCCCAGGTCCGGTAGGTTCGGTTTTGCGGTGTACACACCCCGGTGAATGCCACACGGCATTCATACCGTTGATTCATGCGACCTGCATTCCTAACCGAACCGGATTTTACACAGATACCGTGAATACTTCAAACCCTTCTTCAGTCGCGTAGCGACTTGTGAAGATTGCATTTTCTACAATGATGATAACGGCAAGTGAATACTTCAAACCCTTCTTCAGTCGCGTAGCGACTTGTGAAGATTGCATTTTCTACAATGATGATAACGGCAAGTGAATACTTCAAACCCTTCTTCAGTCGCGTAGCGACGGCATTTGTGTAGAACTGCGTTTGCCCCAGAACCTTCAGCCCCGTAGGGGCGGCATCTATATAGACTGTCCACCGAAATACCATGAAAATCGCTAAATTGACACCTATGGTATGGAATTGCACCGTCCTACCGCAAACGGTCAACCGTCTTCTGATAGCGCGCTGCCATCTCAGGTCCCTGTGCTTTTAAGTATTCCTGCTCTGAGCGGCGTGCTGCCTCGGTGGAAGGCGGATGCGGAATATCAATATATGCCGTGCTAATCTGGTCGTTGCCCCATTTGTATGCGACAATTTCGCCTTTACTGATAATGAGGTTCATGCCGACGTTTGCCTCTACAATCGGCACACCGTTTTCGCGCGCTCTCGCCAGTACCGTCTGATTCTGTGACTTACCTTTCGAGCCGTAGGAGGGGATCAGCAGGAATTGGGCACCGTCTAAAACCAGCGTCCGCGCTATCAACGGATTCCAGCGGTCATTACATATCAGAATACCCGCACGTCCGAAGGGTGTGTCAAACGCACGAATCGTCTCACCGATGCAGTTAAAATTCCACGAAGGATGTGTACCCTCGGCGAACTGTGTTTTGTGATAGGTGCCGCATATCTCACCGTTGTTATCAAGAAACACAGCAGAATTGTAAACAGAGGTGCCACATCGTTCAGCGAAACCGAAGCAGAGACAGCTCTTGAGTTGACGGGCGAGTTGTTGGAATCGTTGGATATAAGGACCGTCAAGCGGCTCAGCGATGTCGAGCATTGCATCTGGCGTCGCTTTGCCTTCAATAACATCCATGACGACATAGCCTTCCAATACACCTTCAGTCGCCAAAATCAACTGTGGACTATCTTGAGCGGCTTCAACGAAGAAAGCCTCCAATTTTTCAGCGTTGGAGGCTTTATCCCATTTGGTAGGTTTCAGCGAAATCGCGGAGACTTTAATTGACTGGTACATAATGTGAGTTTGATAAATACTTAGGACAAACGCATTTTCTCTCAAAGTCCCTGATAAAGGGCATTTAGATGTTTTCTCCCACTCAAAGTCCCCCTGATAAGGGGGATTTAGGGGGTTTCTTCTATAGATGTTTTCTCCCACTCAAAGTCCCCCTGATAAGGGGGATTTAGGGGGTTTCTTCTATAGATGTTTTCTCCCACTCAAAGTCCCCTGATAAGGGGGATTTAGGGGGTTTCTTCTATAGATGTTTTCTCCGACTCAAAGTCCCCCTGATAAGGGGGATTTAGGGGGTTTCTTCTATAGATGTTTTCTCCGACTCAAAGTCCCCCTGATAAGGGGGATTTAGGGGGTTTCTTTCATCTTACGTATGATTAGAACCACCTACTTCGGATAAGCCGTATCAAGCCCAAGAATCACGTAAGCCGTTACGAGCCGCGGATCTCTTTCCATCCAGCGACTGCTCTCATTCACCCAGAATCCATCGGGTGTCTGCAATTCAATCATCTTTTCAGCGAATTCTCGGTACCAATCGTGCGAGATACCTTTCGCATCTACAAAGGTGGATTGCCCATAAAGTCGCAACGCCTTCGCCATTGTGTGATAGTTATAGTAAAGTCCTTGCGCACCCATACCGTAATTTTCTTCGAGCGTGAAATGCTCCTTAATCCACTCGAAAGCCGCTTTCACGCGTTCATCTTCTTTATCGACATTTGCGTAGATGAAACTTAGCAGTCCGGCATACGTCATGCTGGCATAAGAGCGCGGACTCCCTGCCGCATCTTCCCCAGCTTTGCTTTCACCGTCAGGCGAATAGATGAACCCGCCATCGTTGCCTGCCCACGACTGATCGTTGCTCTCACTCCGGTTCTGCGTACGTTCGAGAAACTTGATCGCTTTGTCCCACACTTCCTGATCGTCGGAACCGCTCTCTTTGAGTGCCTGGATAGCGATGTTTAGGTTGGACAAGTCTTTCACGTCTTGACGGCTGCCATAACCGATCCCGCCGAAATAGACGCTCTCTTCATCTGTGACTTGCAGGTTCT
Source organism: Candidatus Poribacteria bacterium (assembly GCA_022821495.1). GTDB lineage: Bacteria > Poribacteria > WGA-4E > WGA-4E > WGA-3G > WGA-3G. Next base: position 2,164 of record JAJEDN010000093.1, on the reverse strand, counting down.
TCAAGAAGCCTTGCGCCTTTGCGATGGCGGAGTCGTATTCGGGATTTCCGGTTGAAGAAAGTGCCATTACAGAAATAGAGGTGTTGTAATTCGGCAGTGCGGGCTGCATCTCAAGATCGTAGATCGCACCGTTCGGTTGTTGCAATGCGACCAACCGTTGAAGTCCTTTTTGGATAAAAGGATGATCTGCTTCTGCGTATTTGTTCTCTGGATGCCGCAAAAAGGCGGTAAGGACCAGTGCAGTTATGCCCGGATGATTCGCGAAGAGACCGTCCTCGGCTTGTTGTCCCTTGAGCCATTCCAACCCTTGATCAATGCTTGCGATAACTTGTGCGTTGAGTTCGTGATATTCCGACGCGCCTGTTTCATGATCCGCGGCTATACCGCCCTGCACAACAGCAAACATGAGGAATAACACCAATATGAATCCGTGCTGCGTTTTGATTTTCATTTCTTTTCTCCCTTACGACCGGTTGTTTGTTAGTAGGGGCAGGTTTGGGTTCTCCTACCCCGCACCCTTGGATTGGTATACTATATAGCAAATATGATGCCAACGCTGAAAGCCCGTTTCCTCGCTGATTCTTGGAATTCAACGGATAATCTCGTCAAAAACTGAACACTATCGTCCATAATCTGAACAATTTGATTAGAATCTACCCGTCCTCCTGTAGGACGGATTTCCAAATCCCGACGCTTATCGGTTCCCATTTTGTTCCCGTTGAAATCTTTTGTCTTTTCGTTTTCAGTGAGTAACCCGCCTATATCCGCACAGTTTCACCCGTCTCAGCGGACTGCATCGCCGCATCATAGACCTGCATCACTTTGCGGATTTCCGCTGGTTTGACAACCAACGCCTCGCCTTTGTTCAGCACATCAGCGATGTTCTGATAGTAGGATTTCCATGTCGTCTGAACGCTTTCAATAACAAGTTCACGGTTCTCACCACCCGCCTCCGTCCAGACTTTGGCATAGTTTTCGGGAGCTTGCTGCGCTGCATCGATGTTACCCTCACGCATCGGTCCCTCCTGCGGGTCGAGTCCGTGTTTAATCAGACCCCCCAAATCTCCGACGATATACCAGCGCGGCTTCTCCGCTTTCGAGAGGTTGCCGATCTCAATCTGATACCGCACGTCGTTCTCAAACTTGATGATGAGGTTGCCGTAGTTACCGATATCTGTGTCCCATCGTGTGTTGTAATGAATATCACAAAAGACGGATTCAACGGGTGCCGTTACAAGTTGCAGTGCCTGATCGACGAAGTGTGCGGGCCAGTCGTAGAGGATACCACCACTCTGGCTTTTAACCCCGCGCCAACCGCCCGGCGCCCCGTAACGCATAATCGCGACTTGATAGAGATACGGTGTTCCGAGCAAACCGTCGTCAATGATTTTTCTGATGGTGTTGTAGTCCCAATCCCATCTCCGGTTATGGAAGACGCTGAGCAGAACATCGTTTCGTTGACTCGCAGCAATCATTGCGTCCGCTTCTTCAGTGTTCATCGCCATAATTTTGTCTGTGACAACGTGCTTGCCAGCGTCCATCGCTGTGATAGAGAGTTCGGCGTGCGTGTCGTGTGGTGTGGCTAATACAACGAGATCAACTGCATCATCTGCGATGACTTCGTCAATTGTCTGATAGGTTTGGACATTTGGATATGCTTCGCGGGCAGCCGCACGGCGTTCAGTATCTCGCGTGGCGATCGCGTAAAGGTTCAGCCCATCTGCAAGCCCGACAAGGTAGGAATGAAAAGCCCGTCCAGCATAGCCATAACCGATAACGGCAGTGTTTACCATAATTCGTTTTCAGTCTTCTGACTGACGACTCCTTTGTTTATAGTGAATCCTAAAAATAGATAGACATCTTTGTAGCATAACCTAACCGGTTATGCGGCGCAAGCCCACAGCCTAACAGGCTATGGTACAAAAGAGACTGCACCCAAAATGCGTTCTTCCATGTAGCATAGGAAACCGTTAGCCTGTGCCTTCAAACTTCCTCTCAAAGTCCCCCTGATAAGGGGGATTTAGGGGGTTAAAAACGTTGATCATTCATGTAGCATAGGAAACCGTTAGCCTGTGCCTTCAAACTTCCTCTCAAAGTCCCCCTGATAAGGGGGATTTAGGGGGTTAAAAACGTTGATCATTCATGTAGCATAGGAAACCGTTAG
>JAJEDN010000109.1 GCA_022821495.1 Candidatus Poribacteria bacterium | reverse complement strand
TAAGAAGGCGACACCCTTTTTCAAGAATGGCGTATTTTGTCTGCGTCTCAACGTTGATCCTTCTGATAGGTATTTTCAAGAGATTGCTGTCGGTGTAGACCCCGGCAGTAAGAAAGAAGGCTTTACTGTGAAGTCTGAATCACACACCTATCTCAATGTGCAAGCAGACGCTCACAATAAAGTCGGTAAGAAAGTTGAAAAGCGTCGTGAGTTGAGGAGAGGGCGTCGGTCTCGAAAGTGTCCTAATCGAAAGCACCGCATGAATAGACTTGCGAATAAAGATCGTATTCCCGCAGGCACGCGTGCGAGATGGGACTGGAAACTGCGTATCCTTGACTGGCTATCGAAACTCTATCCGATCACGCATATCTGTGTAGAAGATGTCAAAGCCCGGACGATAGAACGCGCCAAGAAATGGAACACATCCTTTAGTCCGCTTGAAGTGGGTAAGCAGTGGTTCTACGCTGAAATCAAAAAACGTTGGGAGCTGCGCACCCTTCAAGGGTGGGAAACCAAGGAGATACGCGATCGGTTAGGTCTGAAAAAGTCAAGCAAAAAACTATCTGAAACCTTTGACGCACACTGCGTTGATAGTTGGTGTCTGGCATATCAGACGGTTGGGGGTGAGGGTGTCGTAGATAACACAGATATATTCTGTATATCACCGATCCCGATCCGGCGAAGGGCGTTACACAGAGAGCAACCGAAAAAGGACGGGATGCGTTCAAGATATGGCGGAACGGTATTGGCACCTGGACTCGTCAAGAACACGCTCGTCAAACACACCAAATACGGACTCACTCGTTTGGTAGGTATCAACGCAAAAGGATTGTTCGCTATCTATAACCTTGATGGAAAACGGCTCACAACAGGTGCGAAGCGAAACAGTTTTACAGTCCTCAGACGGCTTAATTTCAACTATAGGAGTGGGCATTCCTCCCCAACCTAAAGGATGGGGGCTCCTGCCCGAAGATTAGATGAATTTCAAGCTGCGTCCCGCGCTCTACTTTCTTATCCCTTATCTACTCGGTATCATTGCTGGGAGTTGGACATCCATTCCGGTGTTGTGGCTCTGGCTTGCCGTGTTATTCAGTCTAATCGGTAGCATTATTACGACACGGCACCGAACACACTTCGTCTGCTACGGATTGCTGCATCTCGCTGTTTTTGCGGGCGGTATGCTCCGTCTGGAAACCGCTTCGCATTCACCTGTCCCAGCACACTTTTATAACCAACCGATCAGTTTTTCAGGCACCACCGCGTATCAACCTGAACGCGGGGAAGCGTGGGATGCGTGTTATGCGACCGGTGAACTTCAACTGTTGTCAGATCCGGCGCAGCAGGTATCCGCAAAGTTTCTTGTGAGGTTTCAGAGTTTGGTGCCGCTCCGCTATGGCAAAGAGATAACCCTCACAGGTGTCCTACAGCAACCCCAAGATAAACGGAACCCTGGCGGCTTCGATTACCGTGCTTACCTTGCACGGCAAGATGTTGTCGGGATCATTGATGCTAAAGGGTTTTTACGGATCGGTGCGCAAGGTGGATTTCCGCCGTTACGATGGATAGAAGGACTCCGTATCCGGACGGAACGCGTCATTGACGACATCTATACCAACGACGAAACGGTAGAACCGTCGTTGCACGCGCAACTCCTCAAAGGTATCTTGCTCGGCAAACGGAGCGATCTCCCGACAGAAACGTTAGATCTCTTCCGAAATAGTGGAACGTTTCATGTACTCGCTGTCTCCGGTCTACATGTCGGACTGATAGCGATGTTCTGCTATTTCGGATTTTCGCTTTTTCGGTTGCCGCAGAAGGTACTCTGCGTTCTGACGATCGCTGCGGTGCTGATTTACGCCTGCTTGATCGGTTTCCGACCTTCTGTTTTCCGGGCATCACTGATGGCGATCCTGTTTCTTTTTGCGACCCTCATTGACCGAGATGCGGATCTCTTTAATTTGTTGGCATTTGCGGCATTGGTGTTGCTCTTTTTGAACCCGCAGCAGTTATGGGATGTCGGTTTTCAGTTGTCTTTTGTTGCTGTGGCTTCGATTGTCTATTTTGTTCCGAAGATGGAGGCACCGCTGCGTCGGTTATGGCAAGGCGAAGCAGATTCATCTTCACACACTATCCTGACAAGATTTAGGAATGCCTCGGTGAAGTGGCTTGTGTTGTCTTATCTGGTGACCCTTGCAGCGCAAATCGGGACGACACCGTTGATCGCCTATTACTTTTTCCGAACATACCCACTCGGTATTCTCGCAGGTCCTTTCGCGGTTGGGCTTGTGTCGCTGATTGTCGCTGTAGGGATGGTATCGGTCTGTATCGGTTTTATTTGGCTTCCATTTGCGAAGCTGCTCGCGCTCCTTAACCATGCTATCATCTCCATCTTCTTGGCACTGATCGGCATGTTTGGACAGACGTGGGGTGTCGTGAAGTTAACGCCACCGACATTCGGTGTCTTTGTCTTTTATATTGCTTGCTTTTTAGGGGTGGCGCATTGGCGATATGTCTATAAGCGGTGGAAATTCGCAAGTCTTATTGGACTGTCTGTTATTGCCATCTGGGTTTGGGATGTAGCGTTCCACGAAAAAGGGCGGCTGCTGGAAGTGGTTACGCTTGATGTTGGGCAAGGCGATGCGACGTTCGTCAGGTTTCCTGATAAGCGAACGATGTTAATTGATGGCGGTGTTCGACGGTCATATTACAACGAAAAGAAACAGCGACAGGTTGATTATGATGTCGGCGAACGCGTGCTTGAACCTTACTTCGACTTTCACGGGATTCGGAAACTTGATATGGTGGTGCTGACGCATCCAGACATCGACCACGGGGGCGGACTTGGGTATATTTTAGAGAATTTTGAGGTCGGACGGGTCATCGGTATCTCGGAGATGCAACTCGATTCACAGACGCATCGGCAATTGCATGCCATTGTCAAAGCAAATGGCATCCCTTATTCGTTTCCCTATGCCGGGAAAATAGACCTCACCCCGATAGTCACGTTGAACCTATTGCATCCGATTGATGCCGCCTCGACCGACTTGTTCGATCAAGACAAAAATGACGACTCGCTTGTAATCAAGCTGACATATAACGAGGTAGATATCCTGTTCACGGGTGACATCGGTAAGAAGGCGGAGTCGCGGCTTATTGCGTCTGGTCAAGATCTCCGTTCAGAGATTCTAAAGGTGCCGCATCACGGGAGTAGCACTTCAAGCAGCGCGCCGTTTATTGATGCGGTTCAACCGCGTTATGCGATCTACTCGTTGGGTCAGAGCAGCCAGTATCAATTCCCGAATTCGGATGTGGTTGCGCGGTATCAAGCGCGTGGCTGTGTACAGGTTCGGACTGATCAATCCGGTGCGATTACGCTTCTCACTGATGGGAAGCGGTGTTGGATTGGGGAAGCAAAATAGTTTTCAGAGTACTGGTTATCAGTTTTCAGTACGATTTTTTCTGCGAAAAAATCTTTCAGTTGTCAGAAAGAGACTTAGACTTATCAGAAACCTCTTGTAACTGATAACTGATAACTGAAAGGCGTACTCGCCGTACTGATAACTATTTCCCTGGTGCGACTGCGATTCGGATTTCGTCTTGACGCATTGCGTGTTCAAAGGCTTTATTGATGTCTTCTAATGCATACGTTTGTCCAATGAGTTTCGCAAAAGGATAGCGTTCTCGGTGCTTTTCTACGAAACCGAGTGAGGTGCCGAGTGCGGTGTAGTGGTAATTATGAACGCCTCGAAGTGTCACACATTTTGTGACAATCTGATGCGCATCTATAGAAGTGTGTGCGTTTGGATAGACATAGCCGAGCGTTAAAACACGTCCACCGATGGCTGACCACGTGACCAGATTCGACAATCCAATTGTTGCCCCGCTAACTTCTACACCGAGATCCACACCGCGCCCCTTCGTAAGTTGCTTTAGGGCGGCATCAATTTCCGCGACGGATGTTTTATCTGGGTTGAAGGTGTGCGTTGCGCCGAAACGTTTGATCGTCTGTAAACGTTCCTCATTGATGTCCACTACAGCGACGGTATTATAGCCGTTCTCCCGCAGATAACACGCTGCATAGATACCTAACATCCCAGCACCGTGGATAACAGCTGCCTCGTTAGGATACGTGCCGATTGTCGCCAAGCCGTTGACCACAGTCGCAAACGCGCAGTTGACGGGTACCGCCTCTCCGTCTGTTACGCTGTCAGGGATATGATAGATAGCCGTTCCCGGATGCAGCTCGATATAGTTGGCGAATCCACCTGACAAAGTATTGGTGCCTTCGCTGCGTACGTGTCCGTATTTGAAAAGTGTGTCGCATTTCTGCGGGAGGTTTCGGTGTGTACAATAGTCGCATGTCCCACAGGATGCCATGAGGCTCCATGTGACTCGGTCGCCCTGGTTTAACGGTTCGCCGGTTGTGGAACGGAGGTGTGTCGGTGCTGCAATAGTACCGACGGCTTCATGTCCGAGTACACACGGTGTATCTGCGCCGCGGCGACCTGAAACCGTGTGGAGATCGGAGCCGCAGATGGTCGCGAGGGAAACGCGAATCAGCGTGCTCTCTGGTGTCGTCTCTACAGGTATCTCGCAGACTTCAAAAGGTGTACCTGTTCCGTGGAATCGAGAAATCTGTGCTGATATTTGCATAAAGCGGGTGTTCCTTGAATATGGGTGTTTTTATAACCCCCTAAATCCCCCTTATCAGGGGGACTTTCGGTTCTAACCCCCTAAATCCCCCTTATCAGGGGGACTTTCGGTTCTAACCCCCTAAATCCCCCTTATCAGGGGGACTTTAAGGAGATGTGCGTAAGTCCTATCTCTTTAAGTATGCGGTTTTTCATACGTTATGTCAATGAAATTCGGTTATCGGCGGTCAGCCGTCAGCCGCCAGCAAAGAAGCAGTCAGCCATCAGTCCCTCTCTTGCCGATAGCCGATAGCCAACTGCTGCCAACTCTTTTAATTTGACAATACCGTAAGGATTCCGTATCATATAGTATAACTATTTTATGAGAGATAAAGGGCAATACTGAGGAAAATGAACAAAACGGCTGAAGTTCTTATTGAGGCACTACCTTACATCCGTCGGTTTTATGATCGGCAGATTGTCATCAAATACGGCGGTGCTGCGATGGAGGATGACACGCTTATCCATTCCGTTATGCAGGACATCGTCTTGATGAAATATGTCGGGATTCGCCCGATCATCGTTCACGGCGGCGGTCCCCGGATTACCGCGTGGATGGATAAGATCGGAAAAGTTCCAGAGTTTGTGCAAGGGCTCCGTGTAACTGACGCTGAAACGGTTGAAGTCGCAGAGATGGTACTTGGATCCATCAACAAAGAAATTGTATCCCGTATTAACCAGCACGGTGGAAAGGCGATTGGGTTGTCTGGCAAAGACGCTAATTTGGTGCTCGCGGAAAAGCAGGAGACCCAGGTAGCCGATGAAAACGGGCAGAAAATCGACGCGGATTTGGGGTTCGTTGGAAAGATTATTGGGATTAATACTGAGCCGGTTACCGCGCTCGATAAATCGGGTTATATTCCGGTTATTACACCGATTGGTGTCGGTGTTGATGGGCAGACCTATAACATTAATGCCGATACGATGGCAGGCGAGATTGCTTCTGCATTCCAAGCGGAGAAACTCATTGTGCTCACAGATACACGTGGTATACTCCGAGACCTCTCGGATGATGATTCGTTAATACCAACAATCCGTATAAGAGAGGTGGACGAATTCGTCAAGGACGGTTGCATCGCGGGGGGTATGCTTCCTAAAGTAGAGGCATGCACGACGGCACTCATTGGTGGCGTGTATAAAACACATATTATTGATGGTAGGATTCCGCATTCTTTGCTGCTTGAGGTTTTTACGGAAGGTGGAGTTGGAACGGAGATTGTTAGATAACCCCCCTTTATCCCCTCTTATCAGGGGAGTAGGAGTTGGAACGGAGATTGTTAGATAACCCCCCTTTATCCCCCCTTATCAGGGGGGTGGGAGAAGAAGATGGCTGATACCAAGAAAGTTGCTGCGATTATTACTACTTATTTTCAGCACTCGCATGCAGACGTGATTGCTACTAAATACATGAAGGGTTTTCCGACGGATACGGGACTTGAGATGCCGCGTGTGGAATTGGTTTCCATCTATCTGGATCAGGTTGACGATCGGGATATCGGTGTCGGGTTGGCGGCTGAACATAACGTTCCTATCTATCCGAGCATTCGGCAAGCGTTGACGCTCGGTGGTAGCGAGTTGGCGGTTGATGGTGTGATACTTATCGGTGAACACGGCGATTATCCGTATAACGAAATAGAACAGCACATGTATCCGCGCCGCTATATGTTTGAACAGATTTGCGGTGTTTTTGCTTCGAGTGGTAGATCGGTCCCCGTCTTTAATGATAAACACCTTGCTTACAATTGGGATGACGCGCGCTGGATGTATGAACGCGCGAACGCACTGAATGTGCCGTTCATGGCGGGTTCTTCGCTACCGCTCGGTTGGCGGAAACCGTTTTTAGAACATCCGCTGGATACTGCGTTGGACGCGGCTGTCGGTATCGGTTATGGCGGTGTGGAGTCCTACGGTTTTCACGCGCTTGAGACGCTGCAATGTATGATTGAACGCCGAGCGGGTGGCGAGTCGGGCATCGTGGCGATACAGTGCTTGGAAGGCGACTCGGTTTGGGAAGCGGGTGCGTCAGGAAAATGGTCGTTGGCATTGGCAGAGGCGGCGTGCGCGCAGATTGAGAATCGCCCGGATAGCACGTTCATAGAAGGGTGTCCGAATCCGACAGCGTTTCTGCTTGAGCATAGCGACGGATTCCAATCTACAGTGCTGATGTTGAACGGTTATGTTTCAGATTTCGCATACTCAGCGAAAGTTGGAAGTACAATAGAGGCTACGGAAGTTTATTTACAAAATGGACCGCCGCATTCCCATTTCAGTTATTTGAGTCTTAATATCGAGGAGATGTTCGTGACGGGTGAACCACAGTATCCGGTGGAGCGGACGTTGCTTGTGACGGGTGTGCTTGATGCGCTGATGCACTCGCGTGCGGAGGGGTATACCCGAATTGAGACACCGCATTTGGCAGAAATCGCCTATCGTTCTCACGAGAAGATGCCTATTCGACCGGTGGCACCGCGTCCTGAAGGTGCGACCTTAGAAACACAAGTTTAAGAAGTACTTTCTGCAATCCAAACAGTGGTTATTGAAACTGCCGAAGAAAATCAATCGCTGTTATGATACGAATTCCTTGATAGTGCTGCAGTGGTAACAGGTGTCTCTTATCCCCAGTAACAATGTGAGTAGCACCACCAACAACAGCACATTCGATTATTTTATCGTCGTCAGGATCTTTGGTGACCTCTTCAAGTTTATTTGTAATTTTAACGGTTCGGAGGCAACCAAGGAGTCTGGTAACAATTCTTGAGATTCGGAATTGCGGATATTCAAATTTGGTGGTTAACTTTTCAGTAAATTCATCAATTATTTCGGCACAGATTACGCCTTCGATTCTATCTGTCATTGCGAGTTTGATGCAGTCATAAGGAGTTCCCCCCCATACCATACCGGATATCAAAATATTTGTATCATAAACGACTATTGGTCGCATTCCCGGTCCTCGTGAACGAGATCATCAATAAAATCTATTCGTTCCTCTTCGGTCATAGCGTCCCAATCTAAGCCTCGCGCTGCAGATACCTTACGGACCTTTGCTTCGCCATATTGTATCTGTTCAGTGTGTTCGGCATGTGCCTGCTCAGCGAGTTTAGTGAGGACTGTGAGTTTCTCTTCCGGCGGAATCTGCTGGATAAAATCAATGATTTGTTCTGTTGTTAAATTAACAGTGAACTCCATTTTAATTCCTCCTTTTAATTGGATGTGGTAAGCGCGGCAATGAAGCCGCGCTTGTTGTTTTAGCGTTCCGGCTTCGCGGGGATACCTGTCTCTGCGGATTCGTAGATGAGGTCCATCAATTCGGATTGGATGATTCCGTTCATCGGACTGGTACGGGGTTCTGCTCTGCCCATGAGTGTATCGATGAAGTTGTCATCAGGTGAACCTGCGGACATGTCGTCTGTAATTGGGGGTGGATCTAATGCTTCGTTCCCTTTCCAGACGCGAATCCAACCGCCGCCCCAGCCATCAATCTCAATCCGACCATTCTCAAAGACTAACGCCATGTGCGTGCCGCCGGGGCTTGGGCAATTGCCGCTCACTGCCATCGCAGCCAACACACCATTTTCAAACTTGACGTTCATCGAAGAGTTGATGTCTACCTCACGATCATGGTTATCGGTGTATGCGTAGACTTCAGCAACTTTTGATTCGACTGCCCAACAGAGACTGTTCAGAAGGTGCGCGCCGCTATCATAAGCCTGTCCGCCCCCAGAGAGTTTTGGATCCTGCCGCCACGTTCCGGTAGTGCCCCCTTTCCAGCCTTGCGTAATATAGCCGATCACGAGTTCCAACTTGCCGAATTCTCCACTACGAATAATTTCTCTCGTATAGTAGAAGTTCGGAGTGCATGGGGTGTTATAGCCAATTGTCAGCGTCAGTCCGGTCTCTTGCACCTTTTCAGCGAGAGTGTAGGCATCTTTGGAAGACGTGACCATCGGTTTTTCCATCAACACGTGGCATCCGGCTTCAAGCGCCTGCATACCGTGTTCAAAATGGAGCGTGTGCGGTGTAGAGATCACCACAGCGTCGGGTGTTGTTTCTTTCAACATAGTGCCGATATTGTCATAAGCACCCGGGCGCGGGCTGAGATCAGACAAATTCCGATCAATATAACCGTCGGCGATGTCGGTGTTCACATCACACGTTCCAACGATTTGGACATCAGGGTTCGCATTCATACGTCTGGCGTGGCCGGAGGAGTTTCCGCCACATCCAATCATGGCAAGTCGAATCTTCGCCATATTTTTCTCCTTGTTTTTTAAGTTTAGGACTTACACTGCCCCTTTGCAGGCGGGGTTTGAAACCCCGCCTGCAGTGCGTAATACGTAGATTATCATAGAAAAATGCGTAAGTCTTGAAGTTGTCAGTTATCAGTTTTCGGTTTTCAGTTAAAGAGGTTTCTGATGAGACGAACGCCTCTTTCTGACATCTGAAGGATTGCGATTCTTGCTCCGAAACCTAATAAACGACTGGGCTTTCATGCTGAAACTTCGCTAAATCGGCGACACTAATCGCGCCATCGCCGAACACCCGTGTAAAGGCATGCCCATTATGTGATTTCGTATCACCATGCATGTAGCAGACACTGAAGGCGCGTCGCGGAATATCCGTACTGTTCGTGCCTGAAGAGTGTAGCATCCAATTATGGAGTAAGACGACTTCTCCGGCTTTCAACTCCATCGGTAGCGGTGTCGCCTTCGCGACGATGTCGTCAATGTGTTCCTGTGTGAGAAAACCGGATCCATTTTCAGGGTTAATGAGTCTGCTATGCGACTTTGGGATGATATGGACACATCCGTTTTCAATCATTGCTGGATCTAAAGCGGTATAAATCGTAAGCTTCGGATCTCGGTCGAGATCCCTCCATCTATCTTGATGCCACGTAAGTTGCGTGCCTTCATGTGCGGGTTTATTCATAAACATCGCCCGAAAACAGGCAACCGGGGTATCATCTCCATAGATTTTTGCGCAAACCTCTTCAAAAACCGGTTTCTGGAGATACGCCAAAAAGATGGGATCGAGTTCAAGGTTCTGGATTTTCCGATACAGGAGCGTTGGGCCTTTATGTCCTTTCGACTGCGGTCCTGGTGCGTTTTTGCCGGGTTCACGGTCGAGTTGCATCATGATCTGGTCGTAATCCAGGGGTGCTGTGCCGAGCATGATGTCATCCATCCGTTGCTGGATTTGAGCGAGTTCGGCATCCGTAGCGACTTGTCCGATGCGCACATATCCGTTTTCCCAGAAATGTTCCCACTGTTCCTCTGTTATATGGTGTTCCATGCTGTGCCTCCGAGTTGAGCATGTCGTGATTTCAACTTTTGTATTGCAAGTTTTGGCAACTTGCAAGTCGTGCCAAAAGTTTGTATACAAAGTATACCATATATTTTAAGATGTATAAAAGAAAATTGCAATCTTGTTGTTTTATCCTCAGGCGTACTTATGGTAGATTTTAGAATTGCTTGGACATTCTCAATGCAAAGTCAACCCCCTAAATCCCCCTTATCAGGGGGACTTTGAAGGATACTGGGTTCTAACCCCCTAAATCCCCCTTATCAGGGGGACTTTGAAGGATACTGGGTTCTAACCCACTAAATCCCCCTTATCATGGGGACTTTGAAGTATACTGGGTTCTAACCCCCTAAATAACCCTTATCAGGGGGAATTTGAAGGTTCATTTTCAACCCCATAAATCCCCCTTATCAGGGGGACTTTGAAGGTTAAGTTTCAACACACTAAATCACCC
>JAJEDN010000076.1 GCA_022821495.1 Candidatus Poribacteria bacterium | reverse complement strand
TCCTCAATACAAACACGCGTTATTGGATAGAGTCTCGAAAGCCAATGAAGTATCCTTAGCTTCCAATCCCACCTCGCACGCGTGCCTGCGGGGATACGCGCCCTATTGGCAAGACGGTTGGTTCTGTTTTTTCGGTTCGGGCACTTACGAGAGCGCCGACTCCTACGCAACTCACGACGCTTTTCAACTTTCTTACCAACTTTGCTGTGAGCGTCCGCCTGCACATTCAAATAGGTATGAGATGCTGATTTGACAGTAAATCCCTCTTTCTTACTACCCGGGTCTACACCGGCAACAATATCTTGTGTTTCTCTCTCAGACGGTTCTTTGTTCAGACGGATACAATAGATACCGTTATTCCAATAAGGTGTTGCTTCGCCACGTTTGATAAGTTTTCTCGCGCGTGCCGCATGCATAGGCATCAGTTGTTGTCCGTCTTGGGTTTTTACAGGCACAAACATAAGTTTGTCTTCTCCTTCGCAGGGTATATGTTGCCCCATCCAGATCGCGGTATCGAAGTAGAATCAGACTTGGGGAGCATCCGAAACATTCTGCTAACTGCCACGCCAAGATACTACGATATATGACTGTAGAAAACCGTTTAACTTGTGGAGTGGACGCTTGGCATGCGCTTCGCACAAGCCCAAGTCTTTAGACTTGGGGAGTTGACTGTTTTCTTTGTAATGTTACAATTATACCTAACGGCTCTGCCTATGTCAAATCTTTTGTAGGGGCGTTCGCGGTCGTAATGTGCGTTGTAAACGTGCCATTTCTGAAAAAAATATAAAAAAATCTACGCTCGCGTTGCCATCGCAACCGTATGGGTGTTACGCTGTTTTACCTTCCGATAATTCCCGAAAATAGTCATAAAATTACGTTTGATAAATTCTCGGAGTCCGGAAATGGTGACGACATAGAGACGTCCGTTCGGTTTGAGGTGGCGTTTCGCATCCGAGAGAAAAATCTGTAGGAGTTCTTTGCCAACATTAGCAGGGAGGTTAGAGACGATAAGATCAAATTGGATATCGGGGAGGTGACGAAACCCGTTACTCAAGAGAACATGACAATTCTGGAGTCGGTTCTGTTTCACGTTTTTGTGTGCGTAATCAACGGCTACAAAGTCTTTGTCTACCATATAGACAGTTGTCGTTGGAACGTATTTCGCAAGCGTGACACCAATAGCACCGTATCCGCACCCAAGGTCAAGGCAGGTGTCCCCTTCTTGGATGTCGATATGTTCAATCAATAGTTGTGTTCCTGCATCAATGGCTTTTGGTGAGAAGAGGCCCCACGTTGCGGAAAAAGTGAGTGAAGTTCCGCGTAATTCTGCTTGAAACGCGGTTTCTCGTGCTGGCACATCTATTGCCATTTCATCAGGACTCCAAGCGTATCACCGGGGGAATTCCAGAGAAGATCAAACGCATCTTTCGCCTCGGTGTAGGGAAAGCGATGCGTAACCATTTCAGACGCGCGTATTTCCTTATTCTGTATCTTTTCTAAGGCGCGTGCGACGGTCTGCGAACGGGGTTCATCTGTCAGGATACCAGCGACGAGGCGTTTGCTCATCATTTTTGAGGAATGTAACGGCAGCGGTCCCTGCTGATAGAGCGCGATCAGTTGAATAATACCATACGGACGCGTCATATCTTGTGCCTGCTCAAAAGATTTGACACCGGCGTACCCGCCGACGCAATCTATGACCAGATCCGCGCCTTTTCCGTCGGTAAGGCGACGTACCTCTTCAACCGGATCTGTCTCATCAGCGTTTATTACGACGTCTGCACCGAGTTGCACTGATAATTCGCATCGAAGCGGCAACGCATCCACCGCAATAATCTGCGCCGGGTCATAGCCACGTAACACTTGCATCATCAGACTGCCTACTAAACCTTGACCTAAGACAACGACAGTATCACCGGCTTTCACACCCGACGAGTCTGACCAAGCGATGGCACTCGTTGCAAGCGGCAAAAAAGTTCCGTCTTCAAAACTCACATCACTAAGCGACACGATACGTCCATCAGTTGCGTTAGGCTCAGCAACAACATATTGTGCGTGCGGGGCTACGACCATAACGCGTTCACCAACCTTGTAATCCGTTACCTCAGTTCCAACGGCATCGACAATGCCTGTCAGTGAGTAACCCATGATTGAAGGTGGAACTGCCCCTTCCATGATGTACCGTCGAAATAATTCGGAACCGCGGCTAATTAACGTTGTATCTGTCTCTACCCGAATTTCTTGCGCGTTTATCTCCGGTATCGGCACCTCTTCTAATTGGATGTTACCGAAACCTTCTGGTTTGGTTACCTGAAGCATGTCTGTTCCCTCCAAGCGTGGGGACGAGGTGGCTTCGCCCCTACTGTAAACGTTTAGCTAAATCTTCACTCGTAACAGGTGCATCAAAAGACATCAGATAGATATGAAAAGTATCGCTTCTGTCGGAAACAAACACGAGGGAGCGTCCATCGGGTGAAAAGGCGGGTTGGATAGACCTACCGATGTCATTCGTGATGCGGCGTTCATTTTTGCCATCTGCATCAATGAGGTAAATTTCCCAGTCGCCATCTCTTGCGGAGACATACGCAATCGTTTTTCCATCGGGCGATACAGTCGGGTTGTAGCAATCGTAGGGATTTGGGTTGAAATGTGCCTCGTTTTTTCCGTCAATATCGATCGTATAGAGTTGATTCACTTCATTTCGCGATGAAACAAACACAAGGCGTTTTCCATCTGGGAAGAATGTCGGGCTGCCATCATCTGTTTCGTTGAAAGTGATACGTTTCGGTTCAACATCTTCTGGTGTGAATTGGGCAAGGTTGATGTCTTCTAAATCAAGAAGATATAATTCCAAATTTCCGTCTGCATTGGATTCATAAACGACCTGATTTCCTGCAGGCGAGGTACGCGGGACGCGTGCCCCGAAGCTTACCGGCAAAACCGCTTGCGTGGTCTTACTGTGGATATGCGTCAGATTGAACCCTGCGTAGATTGGCGTAGAACCGCTGCTTTGGATGACAACTTTAACTTCACGAGAGGACTTCGGTTCACTGCTATAAAAGAGGTAGTTTGGGGTTTTCAAGAATGCGGGTGAACTATCATTAAAATCCGTCGTGAAGGTTACGCGCCGTCGGATCCGTCCGTTGAGATCCATTAAATAGAGTTCACCGTTGTCCGTTCGGAAAGATGAAAAAGCGATCTGTGTGCCGTCCGGTGAGAATGTCGGTGAATAGTTATCTGAGTCGCCGTATGTAAGCCGTTTTGTCCGATAACTATCGCCCACCAGTCCAACGATTTCGCGCAAAACTTCGGGATCTGAGGTGCTACGTTGAACGAGTCTGAGTACCCGAAAAGCAGAAGTTCTATCACCGAACCTGAGGTAGGTGCGTGCCAATTCAAGGCGTGCTGCGATGCGTGCGTCGGGCTGCGCAGCATAGAGTTGTGAAGCCTTCCGTAGCTGCTCGACTGCGTCGTTATGCCGTCCCAATTGATTGTAGACTTTCCCTAATAGGAACCGTGCCTTCGGATCTTCCGGTGCCGTTTCGATGAAAGCCTCTAATCCGGCAATTGCGGCTTCTGGCGTGCCAGCATCCAAATGTTCTTCGCTTTCTTTCAAGACGGCTCTGTTATCTTGGCATCCAAGCACTAAAACAACGAGAAGAATTTTGCAGAGGATTATTGAAATACAATTGTGTCTGATATTGCGTTCGGTTTCCATAAACATATCACGTCAGTTTCGGACGGGCGCAAACCTCATAGTTTTTTTACGCGGTTTACGAGCCCAAAATTTGAGAGCATCAAGAATTTGTGATTAGCGTCTGCTTCTTCTACGTCTGCCTCGCCATCCATCGCCAACTGCGTAGAGCCAACATAAAATGCCCTGAACTGATGCACTAATTTTCAGCTTCCAAGAGGGGCGGTACATCAACTGTTCTCCATCGTCAAACGTCCAGATGTGAATAGCGTATGACTGTTGCTTTTGCGCGTTTTCTGTGTTGTCTGTTGTGATCTCGTTTTTCGCGGCGGGTTTAAATTGCGTTAAATCATGCCAATCGTTGACTGGCATGGAGTTGAGATAGAAAATACCGAGTGCTGAAGCAAATATGAGAAAAAGAATAAACCCCTTCAGGAATCCTCCCAAGTAGAGTTGCCCGAGTCCCGGCAGGATTGCGGATAGTAGCATCGCGACATAAGAGCGCGCAGGAGCAGGCTCACCTGAAGTGTTCCCGGAATTGCTGGATCCAGTGTAAGCTGTCGCCGGTTCTGCCATTTTGATTACGACTCTCCTTGTGCGACGAGGTAGACTCCAATACAGATAATCAGCGCACCCATTATCCGAACCTTAGGAATAGACTCTTTGAACAGCATCCAAGAAAACAGAATTGACAGCACATATCCAAAACTTAACATCGGATAGGCAATGCTCAATTTAACACGCGATAGGATTACCAACCAGATGAGCGTCGTGAAGCCGTATATCGCAATCCCGCTGAGGATATATGGGTTCAGAAATGCCTGCGTCAATTTTCCCAGCGCGTCTCGGATATTGTTGACACGACCCACCGTATTCATCCCGTGTTTGAACAGGATTTGTCCCATCACGGTTAATAGCACATTGAAAAATAGCAGTATAAAATCTTTCATGCTCTTATTATATCACACCCCTACTCTTTTTACAATTTTTAACTGAGTGTAGTTAGAACCATTCAATTTTCCTACAATTTTGATGTTTTGAAACGTTCTTTGCTGATCCGTGATGGCTAATAACTGGAAACTGATAACTATTCCTCATAGATTATAAAGATACGTTACTTTAACCACAATGACGCGGTTTTCCAATTGTAGCTCACGGTTCAATCCTGTGCCAACAAGTGCATCCGCCCAAGTTTCGTTGTAGGCAACAAAAAGGTGGCTCTTCGGGCTGTATTCCCATCCGAATAGAAGACTTAGCAGATAGTGTTCGTGAATTTCGGTTGATAATGGGCGTTCTCTACCCGCTTGCGCGAACATCCGCAAAAACGATTCACGCGTGAATAGGTATGTTGCACGCAACGAACTGACGAAAAATCTGCCGTCAATCGTGCCTTTTAAATCAAGGCTCTGCGCGTAACTACTATCTAATTCTATGGAAAAGTTGCTCTGTGGACGTAAAGTAGATTCAAGCGTGAGACTCCGTTGTTTGCCCGCTTGTTGTCGTCCAAAGTTATAGTAGTCCGAAAAGTCCATTTCGATGCCTACTGCGATTGGGTTCGTGGAGTTGGTATCTATCGAAAATCCATATCCATCGGCTATAAAAACTTCAGTCAATTCTACTTCTCGGCTGCGGTAATAGTATACGATAATATCGTCTAAAAGCATTTCCCTGAAGTCCACTCCGACGTTAGCACTGACATTCCATCTGAACAGATCCTCGTCAAATTCAGGTGAGAGGGATAGTTCCGGATTGCGTTCTCGCCATGCGTTTAATTATAATGGAAGAGCAACGCATTGTCAAATGCAGTTATTTTCAGCGAAAAGACTCACTGCTGCTCCTATCGTTTCAGAATACGGCAGGTGTCAAAAAATTTGTTAACCTTTTCTTGAAAAAAAGCGTTAAATATCTTTAAAATCCTTTAACCTTAAGGTTAGAGAGATGGCTTTCACCTTTTTTGAGCATACTTGCATATCGCAATAATTTCCGTCGGCACGCCTCGTGCGACTTCAACGAAGAAGGGTACAAAACAATGGTTGAACTTACACGGAAAGACATCGAATTTTTCAAGACTGAAGGATACTTGGTCAAACGGAACGTTCTTGATCCAGAATTGATGGAACGGGCGCGCATCAGACTTTGGGACGGTGCGCCGGAAGGACGCAAACGTGAAGACCCTGAAACTTGGATAGGTCCGTTCACACCTGAAGAAGAAAACCCTGATAAAGACAACCATCGACGCGGTTTCCGCTGGAATTTCCGGGAACCCGGCGGCGAAGATTGGATGGTTCAACTCCTCGCCACGGATCCAAACGTTTGGCGGATGGCGGAGCAGCTTTTAGGGGAAGGGAATCTGGTGCAACCTAAACGGGTGCGCGGCATTTATTGCACACTTCCGTATGGCGATGTCCCTAAGAAGTCGATTGGTTGCCATGTAGATGCACATCCGTTCCATCTCGGCGCGGTTGGTTATATTGACGATGTGCCACCAGAAGGTGGCGGATTCACAGTCTGGCCCGGAAGTCATCAAGTCTTCTATTACGATTACTATTCGCAATATAAGAACGAACCGACACCGCAATACGATGTAGATCGCGAGCGCATCAGCAGAGGTCCAGGCGTTGAATGCTACGGAAATGCCGGCGATATCGTCTTCTGGCACCATCGTATCGGGCATGCTGCCGGACATAACTATTCACCGCAGATCCGACAGGCAGTTCTATACGACTTCCGAAAGGTAGAATTGGAACAAACGCAAGAGGAGCCACCGAACGAGGACATGTGGCGGGATTGGCCCGGCATCAAAGCGTTAGACAGGGAGCTCTTGTAACACTTATCCCTCAACCTAAAAAAAGTTGGAAGATTGGAAGCGTGGAAGACTCATCCTTCCAATCTTCCAACCTTCCACGCTTTCCCTTATCGTAACCCTAACTCCTTCAATGTTTCCGCCATCATATCGTGCGCGATTTGTGCCTTCTCCATCCGCATGTGTGGGAACGTCTCCACCGAGATATACTTATCGTATCCGACTTTTCCTAAACTCGCCGCAAAGGTCCGAAAATCCAGCTCATCTCCATCTTCGCCCGGAATCAGGAAAGTACTGTAAGGGTACATCCCTGTCACACCTTTTACGTGGCAATGTGCCGTAAGGGGTCCCAGTTTTTCGGTAACCTCAGCGATGTCCTCACCGAGATGATAGAAGTTGGTAATGTCGTTGAGGGATTTCAGCGCGTCTGATCCGACGTGTTCGATAAGGAGTGTGACTTTCGCAGACGCATCAATCGTTGTTGCTTCGTGGTTGTGGATATTCATTGTAATACCCAATTCTTCCGCACGACGACAGATCGGTTTCAGTACGTCAACAAGGAGTCGCCATGCGAACGCATCGCCGTTTGCGCCGCCATAACCCGTGAGAAAGTTAACGCCACCTGCCCCAAGTGCGACTGCTACGTCTTGCAGCAGCGCATAATGGTCAACTGCGCGCTGTTGGTCTTCCGCTGCCAGTTGGTATAGACCGCCGCCAGTAAATGGATTGATAACAGAGACCTTCAAGCCACTGTCAGTTACCATCGCTTTGACTTCCTTGAGCAGACCGTCGGTGACCTCGCCAGAAGGGATATGTGCCTCTGGACCGCACATCATCTCGATTGCATCGTAGCCTGCATCGGCAAGAATCGTGATAACCTCTTGTAGCGGAATGTCCTTCATCCCACCCGCATGATAAGAAATACCAATCATTGTTCAGTTCCTTTCAGCCTTCGTTTTACCTGTTTGTTCTGCCTGTTAGATCCCATATCTGTACGGTCGCGTTGACGTGACCGCTGGCGAGTGTAATATTATCAGGGGCGAATTTCAAAGTCAACACGCCCTTCTCACCTACATCGCTTACATTAATGGTAGTGAGCAGCCGCCGATTTTCCACATCCCAAATAAAAATCGTGTTCCGCCGCGAATGTTTGCCTGTACTGGCAAGCATTTTACCGTCCGCCGAAAAAGTTAATAGATGAACCCACCCACCAGGGCTATTGAATGTGTGAAGTAGGTGTCCAGTGTCGGCATCCCATAACTGAATTTTTCCATCATTATTGTCGTATAACCGGATGTCTCTACCTCTGCCACCACTTGCGAGGATTTTACTGATTGGTGAGAACGCCAGGGCGCTGACCCGATAAGTGTCCGGTATGAGAAAGGACAGGGCTTCACTGGGTCCCCTATTCAGCCCAATTCCGGGTTCGTCTACAAATCTGAAGTGCGTAAACCACTGTACAAGCGAAAATCGATGCAGAACTTCCGTCCTTGGGAGTCGGCTCGGCATGAAACCGCCAGTTTTCCAAATCCAACGCGTAATGATTTTGTCACCTGGCGAAGCAGCAAACGCAATTGTTCCTATCCTGTTAAGAATCCTATCGTGTACAAACAGACCTAAATTATCTAATCCGCGATGACCAGTCGTACTATCATAGACATCAATAATACCGTTCTGACTGGCAATGAGAAGTTTCGTACTATCTGGAGAGAATTCTAACGCAGTAAGTGGCGAAATGGAAGTTGTAAAAGTCAATCGTGAAGTAGCGGTTGTGATATCCCACAACCGAATTGTATAACGGTCCATCTGGTAATATACTATTTTCTGTGTTTTTCCCGACGGATCCCATACTGTTGTCGAGTGGATGCCACTCGGTTCTCTATCTCTACTCACACTTGCTAATGTTTTTCCATCTGGTGAAAACGCTACGACATTGACTGGATCGGGATGTCCTTTAAAGGTGGACAATAATTTGCCAGAATTTACATTCCATAGACGTACCTCTTGGGTGATACTTGTTGCTAATGTTTTCCCATCTGGTGAAAACGCAATCGTATGAATCCCGTCCTGTAAGCTCGGTTGGGATTCGTCTCGGAATGTTGTTACGTGCGTGTACGCTTGGGCATATTTCTTTGGTAAATACGGTGGTTCCATATCTAAAACATGCGGCAGAATCACCTCTATTCCGAAGACGATAAAAAACCAATCAAATGCCGCTACCAATATAATAGATGCAACGATCAACGTTTTCCTTTTCAATCTCTGTCCGGGCATCCTACCATCCGTACACCGTCTGGTATATTCGCGCAAGCGTTGTCTCGTTCTCATTTCATCATTCCCGTATAAGCAGTGAACCCTCCTGCGTCACACACAGCAATTTTTCGCTATCTGTCGAAAACATTAATTCACGGATAGGACCTTCTTGGATCGGGACGGAGGCTATAAGGTTATCGTCAACTACGTTCCATAACTGAATGTGCCGATCTCTGCCACCACTGACGAGCAGTTCACCATCGCCAGAAAATGCTACGGTATCCACCGAGTCGGTGTGTCCCCTTAAGATAGACAGCACACGCTCGTTGTCCACATCCCACAAGCGAACCAGGGTGTCAGAGCCGCCGCTCGCTAAGACATTTTTATTCTGTGTCGAAAACGCCAACGCCAAAACAAGCCCATCATGTGCCGAGAAAGATGACAAGAATCTACCTGTCTCAACTTCCCATAATCGAATTTTACCGTCCGCACTCCCGCTCGCAAGCGTTGTGCCGTCCGGTGAGAATGCCAAACTTCTAATGCGTCCCGGGGCTTCCGCTGAAGCCGCCAGCAACCGTTCTGTACGCGGATCCCATCCGGGAAGCGGAACACCGTCTGGCGACGAAGATGCTAACGCCTGCACTAAATTGGAGTCTCCTGCAAGGGTCAACGTCTCACGAGCCGTCGCTGTATCCCACAATCGGAGCGTGTTATCTTCACTGCCACTGGCAAGTAGAGCGTTGTCTGGTGCGAATGCCAATGCACGCACCCGTTCTGTATAGCCTGAGAGCATGGCAAATTGCGCACCACTTGTGGTATCATATATCCAAATACGTCCATCACCACCTGCCGCGAGCCGTGTGCCATCTGGCGAGAACGAGATGTCCGTCACTTCGCCTTTATCGAGTCTCAATTTGAGAC
The DNA here is from genome assembly GCA_022821495.1 of Candidatus Poribacteria bacterium. GTDB lineage: Bacteria > Poribacteria > WGA-4E > WGA-4E > WGA-3G > WGA-3G. The sequence goes on along the minus strand of JAJEDN010000076.1, from coordinate 211 downwards.
CTTGTGGCAATTCGGATTCGATGCAGTGTTGAAACAAGTCTGTTTTTTCCATAATAGTTTTCTCTTTAGGCTTACTATAGTTTGGACAATTTTAACTTTTTTACAGACAAATAGCAGAAAAGAGGGTATCCTTTCATAATAAACCTGACATTTATTGAAAGGACATATCTAATGACCCCTCTTTCCCGCTTAGAAGACATGTTATCAGAAT
>JAJEDN010000102.1 GCA_022821495.1 Candidatus Poribacteria bacterium | reverse complement strand
ATTCTGATAACATGTCTTCTAAGCGGGAAAGAGGGGTCATTAGATATGTCCTTTCAATAAATGTCAGGTTTATTATGAAAGGATACCCTCTTTTCTGCTATTTGTCTGTAAAAAAGTTAAAATTGTCCAAACTATAGTATAAAATGAGAACAGCGGACCTGACTAAAAGAGGATTTCGCCCCATTCAGTAACCGAAACGGGTTTTAAAACACATAATGTTTTGCTATGATTACCCACGTCCTGCCGTTACTGTTGACATAGTGGTCATCAGTCAGATAATCCGAAAGGCACTGGATACACTAAAGTCAAGGCACCCAAACCTGAAGGATTGGGCTTGTGCTTCGTAGCAGTTCGCGTCTCCGAGGAAACGTCTTACATCTGCTCCACAACGGGATCACAAGCAGCCCGTAAAATGTTGATCGCAGCGTTGATGTCTCTATCGTGGTCTGAACCACATTCAGGGCAGGTCCACTGCCTATCAGAGAGAGAAAGATTTTCGTTATGATGTCCACAATCCGAACACGGCTTTGTTGTCGCAGTCCATGGACCAGCTTGACGGAAGGCACGATTATGTTTGAAACACTTGTATGCCAAAATCTCAACAAACTGACCGAACGAAAGATCCGAGACTTTGCGACCCCAGAGGCGTTTCATACCCGCAAGGTTCAACGTCTCGGTGGCGATAGTATCAAACCTTCGGCACAAGTCAGTAGCAAGTTTAAAATGCCAATCTCTGCGTTGGTGGCTGATATGCCGATACAACCGTGCGAGTTGATGGACGGCACGCCACCAGTTGCCAGACCCTTTGACTTTACGAGAAAGGCTTCTGTTGAGTTTTCGGAGTTCGGTCAAGGACTGTTTCAAGAACTCTGGCGATTGTATCTTCTCACCCGTGCTGAGGGTCAAATAGGTCTCCATACCGAAATCTATCCCTACGCTCTGACCTGTAGCAGGATAGGGTTCGGCGGTGGAGTTGTCTGTGACGATATACAACCAATAGGTGCCAACACTATCGCGAAGGATTTGAACATACCGGACGTTTCCTTTCCAATCGCGATGCTGGTGAAACGAAAACCAGCGTTTATTGAACTTCAAAGAGGCAGAAGGGGCGTCCCATTCTTTGAAAGAAATACGAACACAGCCTGCTTCAAGTTTGTAGCCGGATTGAAACTTCGCAGAACGATAACGGTCTTTGCGTTTGAACTTTGGACGCCCCTCATTAGGGAAGTCGAAAAAGCGTTCCCAAGCAAGATGCAGACGGATGAGCACAGCGTCAAGGGTATCACGCGGGATCCATGCCCAATGCTTATGAGTGCCTTCGAGCAACTTCGTCAAGTGCGGTTGCAGCCGATAACGCCCCGCATATTTACCATAGATGCGATAATAGCGGTTTTCCAACTTCAGAAAGTGGTTATGCACATCACACAAGTCGTCAAGCATATTCCCAAGACGCTTATTTTTCGGATGTTCGCGTATCTGATATTTGTAAGTTCTACGCGTGTATTTTTGTTTTTGCTTTCGTTTTTTCATAGCACTTCAGAGTTAACAGCATTAACCGCGTTGAAGTGGGCAGACAGACACGCAACCTTGCGATTACGCTTCAACTGTCTGCCCCTGTGATACTATCATTATACTACATTTTTGACGAAATGTGAAGAACAACTATAGGAAGCGGGCATTCCTCCCCAACCTGAAGGAAGGGGCTCCTGCCCGAAGATTGATGAAACACTACGGTTTAACACTGAACCTAAAAAACGATCCATCAGTTATTGAACAATACAAAGCGTACCACCGAGATGCCTGGCCAGAAGTCATTGATGCCTTGAAAACGGTGGGTATCACAAAAATGAATATCTACCTGTTAGGGTGCCGGCTGTTTATGGCGATGGAAACGATTGACACGTTTGATATAGCGCGCGATTTTCCACGCTATCTCGAAGAAAATCCAAAATGTAAAGCCTGGGACGAATTGATGCGAACCTTTCAAGAACCAGTGGCGGAAGCACAACCGGACGAATGGTGGGCACACATGGAACCCGTCTTTGAACTATAATAAACCTAACAAATGCAAACATCCTTTTCAATGCCGACAACTTTTTTATCAATTGGTCATTTTTGTTACGATGTCTCACCAAATGGTTACATCCTTGGTGGCTCTGCCTCATATTCAACACTAACTGCCCGGAACCTTGGACATCATGCCCGCGCTGTTACGGCTGTCGGAACGAACTTTGACCGCCAGAATTCACTGCTGACAGGTATAGAAACAGTTTATCACGAATCTCGTGACACTACGATCTTTGATAACCAATATGACGAGAAAGGACATAGGCAACAGTTTATCTTAGGGGTTGCCCAACAGCTAAAAGGGAACGATGTTCCTACTGAATGGCGTAATAGCGATATAGCCTATCTCTGTCCAATCGCCGATGAAGTTTCCCCTGAAGTCGTTCACTGTTTCGGTGAAGATACGCTAATAGGGGCGACACCGCAAGGATGGCTTCGGCAGTGGAATGCTGATGGTAAAGTTGAAGCAAAGCGGTGGGAAACAGCAAAAGATATTCTGCCTTATATTGATGTGCTAATCCTTAGCGATGAAGATCTTCGAACCCATCCAGACGAATTAGAGAAATATATCGGGTTAGCACCCACTGTTGTGCTAACGCAGGGCGCGAGGGGGGCAACACTTTTTCAAAACGGTACCCAGCTCGAATCCGACGCATATCCCGTCGCGGAGGTGGACCCAACAGGTGCGGGCGACGTTTTTGCAACCGCCTTTTTAATTAACTACTATCAAAACCGTTCCGTAGAAGTAGCACTCAACTTTGCCCACTGTGTCGCATCCTTTGCTGTGGAAGGCATCGGCACATCCCGGATTCCAAAATTTGCACAGGTTATGTCAAGATTACAAACATAATTCATGAAGATCAAATGGGGCTGCGCTTACTGAGCAGCATACACTCGTGAGAAAAAATTATGGCAATTAATTACGACTTCATCGCATACTGCAGTAAAATATCACCCACCAACTGGGCCATCGGAATGAAGGCTCTCCATGGAGAAGTGCCGTTAGATATTGTGATTCCTAATGAGAAGCGGTCTTCAGATTCCAATGAACCAGAAATAGTTGGCGTGGTAACAACTGAAGGCATCGAGAGAGAGAGTACCGATGGATTGGAACTCTATCGATACTTACGACAATTGAATCCGAAAAAAAATGATGTATTCGGTTATAACGAAGTCGTGATTCGGAATATACACGGTCATCTAAGCAATCTACAGGTCAATGAAGAACTCCGAGTAGAAATTACATATACGCAGCGGAAAGAACCCTACACGACGTTTGCGTATCATATTAAATTACTGGGTATCTTTCAAAAGTCAGATGCTGAGGCATCGACTGACACTACTGATGAAACTGACACGCCGCACACTCAGAAAGACTACACACTTTTCCCTGAACAAACGACGACGCAGAACAATCCAGAACAGCAGGTCTACAAAACAACGAATACCTTAGAAAAATTAATCACTTTTACGCAAAACCTACAGGAAGAATTGAAACAGACAAAAAGGGATCTCGCTGCAATGATAGACAAGGTTGAGAAACTTGAAAATGAAAGGCAATATTTCCGAGAGATGCAAAACGTTGTCCAAGATGTCCTCGACCAGCTCACCCAGTTAGAAACTATGGATGCACGAATTCAGTACCTTGAGGCGGACCGACATCAATTCCAAGACTTTCAACAATCCTTGCAGAAATTCTTCTTAGCATTGAATCAACAGACTGGAGCGCTGTTTCAAGACCAAGACGACGATCCCCCTACTGAATAAATAAACGTATTTAGTTTTTCGTCTTTTATCTGCTTTGCTCAGAAAATCGCACCTCGACGAAAAAGGAGAACGCGCTATGATGAAATTAGGTACCATGTCTCTGAATGTGAGAAATACGACTGCCACTGCCTTCGCGCAAACAGTATACGATCTCGGTTTTGACGTTATCGAGTTGCATTCAAGCGCGTTTGAATCCACAGACGCTGACTACCTACGAAACCTGAAAATGGATCTTATGCGGAAAGGATTGCCGTTAGGTTATATCGGGGTTAGTAATAATTTTGGGCGTCCCGTTGCTGAACACCCGGAACAGATCGCACTGATTAAGCAGTGGATCGACGTTGCGGCTTTTATGAGCTGCCCAATCGTTCGAGTGTTCGCTGCTTACGTCCCCGAAGATTGTGATGACGAAGAGACCTTGTGGCCACCGATGATTGAAGCCTTCAAGGAAGTTGCTGAATACGGCTATGAATCAGGAATCCTCGTCGGGTTGCAGAATCATAACCATAACAACGTTACGCGCGACGGGGACGCTGTACTGCGTGCCTTGAACGGAACAGATCACCCCTATTTCACACATATCTTGGATACCGGACAGTACGCCGGATCTCCTGGCGCGAGTGGACATCGTGGGTCCTCACATCCAGGCTATGACTGCTACGCAAGCATCGAACAAACAGCCCCACACGCTGTCTATGTCCGCACCAAGTTTTATGAAATAGACAGTGGTGTTGAAGAATGGTTGGATTATCCGCGTGTTTTAGAGATTTTGCGCGGTGTCGGTTACAACGGCTGCCTCTCGGTTGTGTATGAAGGACAGTCCGATCCGATTGAATCAATGCAAAAGGCGAGAAGTTACCTGGAATCTTTACTGTAAACAGATTACGGCGTAGAGGGAACGAAAATGAAAACGCGTGCTGCTGTTATGTATGAACATAACGAACCGGTCGTTATTGAGGAACTTGAGTTAGACGAACCGAAGGCAAACGAGGTCCTTGTCCGCACTGCTGCGAGCGGTGTCTGCCATTCTGATCTGTCGGTCGTCACGGGCGCCATCTATTATGATGCCGCTGTCGTACTCGGACACGAAGGCGCGGGAATTATTGAACGGGTTGGCGATGATGTAACAGGGTTCCAGCCTGGCGATCATGTAATCTTGTCTTTCGTCAGTTATTGTGGCAGCTGCCGTATGTGCGAGATGGAAAAAGTCTGTCTGTGCGAAAGTTATGACGTACCGCGCGGGTTTCAACTTGACGGCACCTATCGCCTACATAACAGTTCGGGGGATGGTATCCTTCAAATGGCACGGATTGCAACGATGTCGGAATATATGGTTGTTCCGCAGCAAAATCTCGTAAAAATTGATAAGGACTACGCCTTAGAAAAAGCGGCACTTGTCGGATGCGGTGTGACAACCGGCGTTGGGGCTGTGCTAAACACTGCGAAGGTGGAACCCGGTAGTTCCGTAGCGGTTATCGGGACGGGTGGCGTCGGGTTGAACGCCATCCAAGGTGCGGTACTCGCGCAAGCAGAACAGATTATCGCTGTCGATATTGCTGAGAAAAAACTTAACTTTGCGAGAAGTTTTGGGGCAACCGATGTCGTTAACGCAGCGACGTGTGATCCGGTCGAAGCGGTTCGTGAATTGACCAACGGTCTCGGGGTAGACTACGCTTTCGAGGTGATCGGGAACCCGAAGACCATTGTGCAAGCGTATAATATGGTGCGGGCTGCGGGTACCGCTGTTATCGTCGGTATGGCGCATCACCAAATGGACGTTAGTATCCCGGCACAACACCTCGTTTCAACAGAGAGACAACTGATCGGTTCTTTCTACGGTTCATGTCAACCGCGGGTGGATATGCCGAAACTTCTCGGTCTGTATACCGAAGGTAAATTGAAGTTAGATGAATTGATTACACGGCACTATCAACTTGAGCAGATTAATGAGGCGTTCGCGGATATGGAAGCCGGCGAAAATGCCCGCGGGGTTATTGTTTTCAACTAAAGGAAGTCCCTTTAACCGACAACTGAAAACCGAGAGCCAATATACTATGAAATCCGTACACACCGCGGTTCGGGATCAGTTCAGTCAGCACGCTGACTACTACGCCCAAAGCAGCGCACACGCTAAAGGGGACACGTTAGATGTAATCCTCGACTTCGCGGCACCGAAAGGGACGGAACAGACGTTGGATGTCGCCACAGGTACAGGCTTTACAGCCTTTGCGCTCGCGCCCAAGGTCGCCCACGTCGTCGCTACCGATCTAACCCCCGAAATGGTCGTGAAGGCAGCCGAGTTGGCGCAAGCACAAGCGATAGAGAACGTTACGTTTTCTGTCGCTGCTGCGGAATCTCTGCCGATTGCCACGGCTTCGTTAGATTTAGTGACCTGCCGACTCGCGCCGCACCACTTCCAAGATGTCCCGAAATTCTTGAGCGAAGTCCATCGGGTGCTCCGAACAGATGGACTTTTTTGCCTTGTAGACTCCGTTTCCCCTGAATCAGAAAAATTAATAGCGTGGCAGAATCGCGTGGAGGCACTCCGCGATAACTCCCATGTGTATGGCCGTCCGCCTTCGGAGTGGGACACAATGATTACGGACGCTGGATTTTCACTGGAACGGACTGCAGATGTCCGAAACGCACAAATGTCGTTTCTATGGTGGGTACGACCAGAGCAAAACCCACCAGAGGTCGTGCAGGAAATTCGTGATGCCTTTGCACAACTCTCGCCTGATGAGGCGCGAAAGCATTATACAATCCGTCCATCAGGCGACGATTTTTATTTTTCCTGGCCCATGTACGCCGTTAAAGCAAGACGAAAGTAGAAAATTACATAACCTGAGTCCAATTTTGAATACGCAAACCCAATCGGTGCGGTTTCTAATCGCGCCGACATTTTTTAAATACTCAAACCTAATAAACACAGTTCTAATCGTGCCAGCATTGGAAAGAGGGTTTAAAGTCCAAGCAAGCCAATAGATTGTTCAAAACCAAATACCCTAATCGCTATAGAAAAGTCTGTTGTTGAATTCGCGCGCGTATGATACAATACAACGCAGCCAGATAAAAATCACCCTTTGGTGCAGCTTGCAAGCCAAAACTTGCAGCTAAAAGGTAGGAGCGTTATATGAAGATTGATAAAATTGAGTCGTTTTTTATTCGGAACGGCTACGTGATTCGGATCCATACAGACACGGGTATCAGCGGTGTAGGGCAAACTGCCTGCTGGGGCTACCCAGAAGCCGTTGATCAAATCATCAACACATTTAAGAAATACCTTATTGGACAGAACCCGTTGCGGATTGAGCATCACTGGCAATATCTTTATCGCATGGGTCCCTTTCGTGGAACGGCGTTAAGTGGCGCGATTAGTGCAGTGGACATTGCACTCTGGGACATAAAAGGTAAACATTTCGGTGTTCCGATCTGGGAGCTGTTAGGAGGAAACTGCCGCGATAAAATCCGATTGCATCTCCTCGGTGGTGGCGGCACCCCCGAAACGATGTTTGAAGCGGCGAAAGCAGCTGTCGAAGAAGGTTTCACAGCACTCAAATTTGATCCGTTGGTCGGAAACTTCCAAGATATGGCAGTCGATCGTCTTGTTAAAACCGCCCGTGATCTCGTCGCTGCGGCGCGAGAGGGCGGTGGTCCCGATCTTGATCTGATTGTTGAAGTGCATCGGAAACTGACACCCATGAACAGTATTGTGTTAGAATCTGCTTTGGCACCCTTTAATCTCTATTTCATTGAAGACCCGATTCAGATAGATACTATCACTACACAAGGCGAATTAGCGAAACGGATGACAACACCTCTCGCTATCGGTGAACGCAATGTAAGCATCTGGGAATTCCGTGAGATCTTGGAGGCGGGTGGTCCGCAATACGTGCGTCCGGATGTCGGTCTCGCCGGTGGTATCACGCATTGCAAGAAAATAGCAGCACTCGCTGAGGCGTATCACAGCGCGGTTGTCACGCATAACTTCCTCGGCCCGCTTATTACTGCTGCATCGCTGCACTTAGATACGAGTATCCCGAACTTCATCACACAAGAATATACGAAGTCAGATGAATCCGAAGATTTCGCTGTCTATAAAGTCGCGTATCAACGGGAAGGCGGCTATATTCCGATTCCTGAAGCTCCGGGCTTGGGCATTGAACTTGATGATAGCCTAATCGAGCAGAACCCTTATCAACCGATGAACACTGGCACAACACCTCTGCGTGAAGACGGCTCTGTCGCTTACGCGGTGTAAAATAGTTTGCGGTTATCAGTTATCAGTGAAAGAGGGTGCTGATGCTGGTAACATAACTTGAAAAGAAGGAGCCAGTTGGAATTTGTCAGGAGACTCCCGCATCACAGAAAACGTAACTCTCACTGCGAGGCAAACTGACGACTGACAACTGACAACTATTGAAATATGAATGCCGACGAAAAATATCTATTTGATCTCAACGGTTACCTCGTTGTCAAGAACGTGTTAACACCTGAAGAGGTGGCAATAGCGAATGAAGCAATTGATAAACATAGTGAGCAAGGACGCGTCCGTCCACGCGAACAAGCACTCGACGGCGGCTCCCCGGCATTAAAAGGTGACCAAGGGAGAGGGGAACTTGGCGGTATGCTCAGCTGGGAAGAACCGTGGTGTAACCCGTTTCGGCACATGCTCGCACATCCGACACTTGTTCCATATCTCAACGAGATACTCGGAAAAGGCTTCCGTATGGATCATCAGATGTTCCTGCTTTCAATGGACAAGGGGGCAGAGGGGCATACGTTCCATGGCTCCTCCGGTCCTGGCTTCGATCCGAACCAATACTATATTTTCCGTGACGGACGCATGCACAACGGCTTGACTGTCGTCACATTCCAATTGACGGATGTGCCACCCGGCGTCGGTGGATTAATCGTTATACCCGGAAGCCACAAGAGCAACTACCCGTGCCCGAAGAAGATGCGGCTCTACCAGGAGCACCAAGAGCATATTCGACAGGTCGTCTGCAACGCTGGGGATGTGGCAATCTTCACGGAGGCGGTGACGCACGGAACGCTTCCGTGGACAGCAGACCATCCGAGACGCTCCATTCTAACCCGTTATACCGCAGGCAATATGGCGTATGTCCCTGCCTATGAAATACCGGAATGGGCGAATGAGCGCCAGCGTGCTGTCATGGAACCCCCTTATCATTCGCGATTAAATCGTCCCACCTTGGAAACGTAGGTTTGAAGTTTCCAGTAGCCAGTAACCAGTGGTCAGTTAAGAGGCGTTCGGATAACACAACATCTCTTTTCTGTTAACTGTTAACTGGTAAAAGGAAAGGTGAAAAATGAATGCTGACGAAAAATATCTATTCGATCTGAACGGTTATCTTATTATCAAGAACGTGCTAACGCCCGAAGAGGTAGCACTCGCGAACGAAGCGATTGACAAACATGGTGATCAAGCGCGCATCCGTCCACCTGAGCAAACACTTGACGGCGGTTCTGCAGAACTGGAAGGCGAGCAGGGCAGAGGCGAACTCGGTGGTATGCTTGGATGGGAAGCACCGTGGTGTAATCCGTTCCGACACATGCTTGCGCATCCAACACTTGTTCCCTATCTGAATGAAATATTGGGAAAAGGCTTCCGTATGGACCATCACATGTTCCTGCTTTCAATGGATAAAGGCGCGGAAGGCTTCATCTTTCATGGATCTTCTGGTCCCGGTTTCGATCCAAATCAGTACTACATCTTCCGGGACGGACGCATGCACAACGGTTTGACTGTTGTCACCTTCCAGTTGACGGATGTTCCCGAAGGCGCCGGTGGATTAATCGTTATTCCGGGAAGCCATAAGAGCAACTACCCGTGTCCGCAAGAGATGCGACTTTACCAGAAACACCAAGAGCACATCCGTCCGCTCGTCTGCGATGCGGGGGATGTAATAATTTTCACGGAAGCGGTGACGCACGGGACCCTCCCCTGGACAGCAGACCATCCGCGCCGTTCCATCTTAACACGCTATACCGCAGGCAATATGGCGTACGTTCCCGCCTATGAAATACCGGAATGGGCAAACGAACGACAGCGTGCTGTTATGGAACCTCCCTACCACTCTCGATTAAATCGTCCCGTATTGGAGACGTAGGAAGAAATAACTAACATGTCTACTTCAATGAGCGCGATTCTTGGGTTAATCTTCTTAGGACTCGCGAACGCCTCTGTTTTCTTGATGTTTAAGTTATGGGGTTACCCATTTGATAAGGAGACGCATAAGAGTGAGGCACCCCCCGCCTTGATGCTGCTTCATCGGCTCATCGGCTACGCGTACGCAATCCTCTATGTCTTCATGATGTGGCACATGGTGCCGCGTTTATGGAACTACCAAGTCGAACTGCCGCCACGGACTGTCGCACATCTGATGCTCGGTATCACCATCGGTGTGTTGATTCTCGTCAAGATCGCTATCCTCCGTTTTTTTCGGCATTTTGAAGAATCAATGCCGTATATCGGCACTACCCTGCTGATTTGTACCTATCTGCTGATTGGGTTGTCGGTACCGTTCACATTCCGCGAAGCGGCGTTACGCACACAAACAAGTGCATTCAGCGACGAAGGTATCGCTCGAACCCGCAAGTTGCTTGAAAATGCCGGATTGCCAGCGGAGGCACCGCTCGACCAATTAGCATCAAAGCGAAAGTTGCGGGAAGGACAGCACGTCTTACAGCGCAAATGTGTCGTCTGCCACGACTTACGGACCATTCTCGTGAAGCCACGCACGCCACCCGACTGGGTACGTCTCGTCAATCGGATGGCGATAAAACCGATGATCGGTGAACCCATTCATCAAGAAGAGGAGTGGACGGTCTCGGCATACCTCATCGCGATTACACCGGATATCCAAGTTTCGGCACGGGAACAGCGACAAGAACAGATACGATCGGATGAAGCGAAGGAGGCTGCGCAAATCGCGACTATCGCTATGGAAACAGAAACTGTAGCAGTCGCCTACAATGAAGCGGAAGCGAAAGCACTCTTTGAGGACAAATGCTCACAATGTCACCCCTTAACGGATGTTGAAGACTACCCACCACGTTCTAAAGCGGAGACAACCGAGGTCATTGCCCGGATGATAGAAACAGGGCTTTATCTCGAAGAGGAAGAGATTGAGATAATTACGCGCTACATCAACGAAAACTATCTCGAGGAGTAAACTGCTACAAACGGATCTGCTTGAATGCCTCAATCTGTGCGGTAATCGCGCGTTCCGTCGGGAGACGTTCTGCACTCGATGCGCCGTAGAAACCGACAACGCCTTCGGTATTTTCCAGAACGTACGTTGCGTCTTCGGGTTCAGCGATAGGACCGCCGTGACAAATAACGAGAATCTCCGAATTGACCCCTTTCGCAGCGTCGTGAATGGCTTGTACGCGTTTGGCGGCATCCTCAAGCGTGAAGGCGGTTTGTGCGCCGATAGAACCTTTCGTTGTCAATCCCATGTGTGCGACGAGGATATCCGCACCTGCATCCGCCATCTGTTCTGCTTCGGTTTCGTTGAACGCATACGGCGTGGTAAGCATACCCATCTGACTTGCTGTCCGAATCATCTCGACTTCGGGTCCGTATCCCATATCGGTTTCTTCAAGCAGTTGACGGAATGTGCCGTCAATTAGACCCACTGTCGGGAAATTCTGAACCCCAGAAAATCCGATTGCGTCTATCTGTTGTAAGAAGATGTCCATCAAGCGAAACGGATCCGTGCCACAGACACCTGCAAGGACGGGTGTATCTGGAACGACGGGCAGCACTTCGCTCGCCATTTCAACGACAATCTGGTTCGCGTCGCCGTAGGGCATCATGCCCGCGAGTGAACCCCTGCCCGCCATTCTGAATCTGCCGGAATTGTAGATAATAATCAGGTCAATCCCGCCAGCAGCCTCACATTTAGCAGAGATACCTGTGCCAGCACCTGCTCCGATGATGGGTTTGCCTGCGTCAATATTGTTACGTAACTGGGTTAAAATGTCTTCGCGTTTGAATTTCATTTTTCTAATCCTTTTTGGTTAACAAATGTTTGATTGTCAATAGGAGTGCTTATGCGAATTATACCAAAATTTTGGATTTCGTGTTATTTAATTTTCGCTTGCCCCTATGCAACGTGAGTTCGATAAAACTGCCAGCTTGTGTAATGCGAACATTGGTTCAGACAATACGTCAACTACCGATAGCCAATAATTATACCTTTTGCCGCTACCTTATGTTATAATTTTTTCCAGAATGCACGTTTTCTACTGCAAAGCAGAAAGGATAATTTTCTCATGCGAAAAACACTGACTTTGATTTTAGCGATTGTGTTCGCGATATGCGTTATTCCTGAAAACACTATCGCACAGAACACACAGGATTTACATTTGCAGCACTCACGCGAAGGTAGTGAAAACGAGACTACCCGTCTCTGGGTTGTGAAAACTGACACAAAACCTCGGAAAATGGTAGCGCGTTGGCAGAATATACTTAGTATCGCGTTCAGTCCGGATAGCAAAACACTTGCAGCTGGCACTGTGAGGGATACCGTTTATTTGTGGAATGTGCAGACAGGCAAATCTTTTCGGAAGTTGACTGTGGATAAAAGTTCCGTCGTTAGTGTCGCGTTCAGTCCAGATGGCAAAACACTAGTGAGTGGCTGTTTTGATAAGACCTTGGTTTTGTGGGATACAAAAACAGGAAAATCGTTGCCGCCACTAATTGGACATATTTTTGATCCGCCAATCATTCCAGTTAGCAACGTTGCCGCGAGCTACGTTGCATTTAGTCCAGATGGCAAAACGCTGGCAAGTGCGATAAACGATGGTAGCATCTATTTGTTGGATACGCAAACAGGTAAACGTATAAAAACAGTGGCGTTGAATTGGGTTGCTTTCACAAGCATCGCCTTCAGCCCAGATGGTTCCCGATTGGCGACCGGATCTAATGACGGCACCGTGCACACGTGGGATGTACAGAGCGGCACACATCTCTTGAATTTGGATAAAAAAGGAAATCAAGTTAAGTGTGTCGCGTTCAGTCCAGACGGAAAGATACTCGCCAGTGGGGACCTGGACAGTACTGTGGTTTTATGGGATGCTGTTTCGGGTGAAATGCTTCGGACGTTAGAAGCACATCGGGACATAGTCAATAGTGTCGCATTTAGTCCGGATGGGAAAATATTAGCGAGTGGCAGTCAGGATCGCACCGTGATGTTGTGGGAGGTCAGCACCGGCAAACAGCTGCAGACAGTAAAAAGACATCGGAAAGATGTCCAAGCCGTAGCGTTTAGTCCCAACGGAAAAATTCTGGCGAGTGCAAGTCAGAGTGGCATCGTGTATTTGTGGGACCTCACGGTTGATAAGTGAGCATCAGCGTTCGTCGTCGCGCAATTCTATTGTGTCCCTTGCATCCACGGATAGGCGCGTTTTGCATACACAGAATACAGGTGATCCCGGAAATCTGATAAATTATACAGGACTTACGCAAAATGCGCAAATATTGGACATTTAGACGCAAAAAAGCGGTAATTTCTGTCCTTTAAACCCCCTAAATCCCCCTTATCAGGGGGACTTTAAGGGAAATGCGTAAGTCCTATTATAGATAATCCCGCCCCAGAACAGGATAACATTTCATGAAAAATGCACTGTTTTTGATTTTAGCGATTGGATTCGCGATATGCGTTATTCCTGAAAACACTGTCGCACAAGACACACAAGACTGGCATTTGCAGCACTTACCCGACGGTGTCCGAGCGCGGATCGGTAAAGGCGAGATAAAAGGAAATATCGCGATTTCCGATGATGGCAAACGTTTAGCAGTAGCAAGTGGTATCGGTATTTGGATGTATAACACAGAAACCGACGAAGCACTCAATCTGATAACAGGACACACACATTGGGTTATAAGCGTAGCGTTCAGTCCGGACGGGTCGCTATTAGCAAGTGGGAGTGTAGACAATACCGTCCGTTTGTGGGATGCGCACACCGGCACTGAACGACACACAATGCAAGGACATAACGGTTCGATCATAGACGTAGCGTTCAGTCCGGATGGTTCACTGTTAGCAAGCGCAGGCGAAGACGGGACTATACGACTATGGGATGTGGAAACTGGGACGCACCTTCGGACCCTGACAGGGCATCTCAGGTTTGTTTATTCTGTCGCGTTCAGTCCGGATGAAAAAATACTTGCAAGTGGAGGTGAAGACAAGACGATCCAGTTCTGGGATGTGGAAACAGGAGAATCAATTCGGGTGTTGGCAGCGCATAAAGGGGGTGTCCGTAGCATCGCATTCAGCCCGGATGGAAAGACCCTCGCAAGCGGGAGTCGGGACGAAACCGTACGCTTGTGGAATGTACAGACCGGCGAAGAACTTCAGAAGATGAAAGGGCATACGAATGCTGTTGCAAGCGTTGTGTTCAGTCCGGATGGACAGATATTAGCCAGTGGGAGTTGGGACTATTCTATTCGTCTGTGGGATGTGCAGACCGGGAAGCCGATGCGGGCGTTATTCGGACATACTTATGGTCGCGTGAACGTTTTATTTACCCCGGATGGAAAGACACTGATGAGCGGTAGCGAGGACGACACCGTCCGGCTGTGGGACGTGGAAACCGGCGAAGAACTTCGGAAGATGGTAACGCATACGCAGGATTTCCGTAGCATCGCATTCAGCCCGGATGGTAAAACGCTGGCAGGTGCGACTGGAGACAATGCCGTCTACCTGTGGGATGTGCAGACGTGTGCATTGCTGCGGACACTCAAAGGGCATACGAAATCTGTTAATGACGTTGCATTCAGTCCGGATGGACGGATATTGGCGAGTGGGAGTTATGACTCAACCGTGAGTCTGTGGGATATAAAAACTGGTGCAGCACTTCCGGCACTACCTGGAGAAACTTTTGGGTTCATAAGGGTTGCATTTAGCCCAGATAGCAAAAGGCTGGCAGCTGTAGATAGTGGAAGCTATGTCTATCTATGGGATATGCGAACAGGTCTCCGTATAAATAGGATGAAGGCACATAATGCCCATAGCATCGCGTTCAATCCAGACGGTTCTTTATTGGCAAGCGGAGGTTATG
This sequence comes from Candidatus Poribacteria bacterium, assembly GCA_022821495.1. GTDB lineage: Bacteria > Poribacteria > WGA-4E > WGA-4E > WGA-3G > WGA-3G. Next base: position 51,115 of record JAJEDN010000102.1, on the reverse strand, counting down.
ACGACACCGTGCGCACGTGGGATGGACATACCGGCGCCCCGCTCTTGACCTTGGAGAAACCACTGTATAGTGTAACGTTCAGTCCAGACGGAAAGATCGCTGCAAGTGCTGCTCGGGACAGAACCATACTTTTATGGGATGCGGTGTCGGGTGAACCGATTCGGACGATAGAAGCGGATTGGAGGTCTATCTATAGCATCGTCTTCAGTCCGGATGGAAAAATACTGGCGCATGGCTCTAATGATGGCTTTGTGGTGCTGTCGGATGTGCACACGGGCAAACATCTGAGGATACTCAAGGCGCATCGCGGAAGGGTCGGTCCACAAAGCGTTGTGTTCAGTCCGGATGGAAAGATGTTAGCGAGTTCAAATGGTGGCATCGTGTATTTGTGGGACCTAAAGTTTGCACAGTAGCAGACACGCGCCGATGAATCATGCAAAACGCCAAAATCGGATTCTGCTAAGCACATTCAACGTTGATTTGGCATAATCCGCAATCCAAACAATTCACCGCCAAATTTGAGACAACCAATTCTATACTAATAGGACTCATGCATTCCGTTTTAAAGTCCCCCTGATAAGGGGCGGGGAATGCCCATAAGGCATTCATACCGTTGATTCTTTAGGGGGTTTAAAGAACGGAAATTCCAATTTTTTGCGTAAGTCCTGACTAATAACATACCGCACAGGAAAACACCACTATGAAAAACAGATTGCTTTTGATCTTGATTCCACTCTCGATAACACTCTCATGCACACCTATCCTCATTGCCCAAGAAACCTTCGCGCCGCCCAAAGGCATCATAGCACAGATCGGGAAAGGAGACATCAGAGATGTCCAGCATTCCGCAGACGGCACCCGAATCGGTATTATCAGTGCAGGCATTTGGATATACGACGCAACAACATTGCAACTCACCAGCGTTATCCGCAACGCTCCGAGGATGTATAACTCCGGATTTCCTCCAGATATCAACGTCATCGCAAGAAGCCATACTTTTGACTACTTACATATCTGGGATCCCGACACATCCTCACAACCCTTACAAGACATTGAATTTGTCGCCGGTATCTGTTTCACATACAACCCAGAAACGGGCAAAATCGCAATCGGTAGCGGAGAAAGTACCACGCGTATATGGGACGCGAAAACTGGGAAGTTAGAGAGGACACTTCAGAGAACAGACGAGAAAGAAACATTCATTCACAGTATAGCGTTCTCACCGGATGGAACACGACTCGCCGCTGGAGATGGACCGGACACCATCTCTATTTGGAATATAGCAACAGCAGAACGCAAACACGAACTTAAAGGACACACAAATGATGTGAAAAACATGGCGTTCAGTCCAGACGGCAGCACACTGGCAAGTATCAGTGGGAACAGTAACATCTTTCTCTGGAACACACAAACATGGCAACAAATAGGCACACTTACAAGCGATATGACAGGTATAGAGCGTATCGCCTATAGTCACGATGGTGAACTCTTAGCCGCAGGATGCGCAGACGGACGCATCCATTTGTGGGATACTAACACAGGCAAGCTCCACAAAATGCTCACCGCACACCAAACCCGCATTTCAGCAGTTGTCTTCGTTAAGGATTCGCGGACACTCGTCAGTTGCAGCGAACAGGGTACCCTACGTAAATGGGATGTCAATACCGGTGAAAATACGCTGTCAGTGGCAAATGATTACGACACTTTCTCCAAATTCGCATTGAGTCATGATGGGAAAAAACTCGCAGCTCTGAGTGAGTTTAGCAGCCCGTATCTATTTGATATCACAGTGCCCACATCACCAAAACTGATAAAGAGAATCGACACCCGGCGTGTTGGAAATATCGCTTTTAGTCCGGATGGGGAAACAATCGCTACGGAGGAAACCGATCAGACCGCTTATTTATGGGACATGAACATCGATATACCGGAACACTTGAACGAGCTCCTCACGGAAATCGATACCACCTTATGGGGCATGAAAATAGATAGACCGAAACTCTCATTCAAAGGACACACGGCACAGATCGCATGTATCGCCTTCAGTCCCGATGGCAAAACATTCGCCACCGGCGGATTTGATAATACCCTCCGTTTATGGGACACAACAACAGGTAAGCCGAAAATCATCAAAGAACATAAGGGATGGGTTGAGAGTATCGCTTTCAGCCCGGATGGAAAAACAATCGCCAGTGGGAGCGCGGATGCGACTATCCGTTTATGGGATGTCCACACAGGTGCGGAAAAGCGAGTCATGCGTTTATCGAATACCGAGCCAGTTGAAGAAAATCAGGGAATCCGTGAATTTGGCAAGTCAATCGTAGACATTGCCTTCAGTCCGGATGGAAAAACAATCGCTGCTGCAGCTTATGACCCAAACATCTATTTGTGGGATGTGAACACAGGTGAACGGCTGCCACTCCCGAACACGCATACGAGAAGTATAGTCACCCTTGCTTTCAGTCCCGATGGCAAATTGCTTGCGATTGCGGATGTAGATGGGGTTATGAAGATTTATGATGTCGGCGGACAGCAGCTGCTCAGTCTGTTTGACATAGGTGGTAGGATTGGAAATCTGGAATTTGCTATGGATGGCAAAATACTTGTCAGTGTGTGCGGTGGTGTAATAACGCTGTGGGATATGACACCACCTTAGATCGGGTATAGCAAGCGAAACTCAACCCACGAACTAACTTAATTCATGTTATAATAGGTCAAAACAATTCCCTCCGAAAAAGGAAATTTTCGCATGCAAAAAACACTGTTTTTGATTTTAGCGATTGGATTCGCGGTACGTGTTGTTCCACCAGACACGTTCGCCCAAGATACACAAGATTGGCAGTTTCGGTACTTACCCGAAGGCGCGAAAGCGCGGTTCGGTAGAGGCATGATAACAGGAAATTTCGCGAATTCCAATGATGGAACACGTTTAGCGGTAACATGTGCCATCGGTATTTGGATATATGACACAGAGACAAACAAACCGCTTAACCTGATAACAGGGTATACACATTGGGTTACGAATGTAGCATTCAGTCCGGACGATACCCTATTGGCAAGTGCAAGCAGGGATAGCACCGTCTGTGTGCGAGATGCACGTACCGGCACTGAACTTTGGACGATGCAAGCACATAAAGATAAAATCACAGACATAGCATTTAGTCCGAATGGGAAGACACTGGCGAGCACAAGTGAGGACGAGCCCGTCCGGCTGTGGGATGCACGCACCGGCGAACATCTGCGCACACTTGAAGGACATATTGCAGGTTTCACAAGCCTCGCTTTTAATCCAGATGGAAAAACAATCGCGAACGGAAGTAATGACAACAGCATCCAGATGTGGGATGTGGAAACAGGAAAATCGCTGCCCGCGTTCATAGGACATAGTGACAAAGTCTATGACATTACATTCAGCCCGGATGGGAAGACACTGGCAAGTGCAAGTGAAGATAATACCGCCCGTTTGTGGAATGTGGAGACACGCGAATCTATTCATAGGTTGTATGAACGGAACAGCAATGCTCTCTCCAGCGTAGCGTTTAGTCCAGATGGGAAGATGCTGGCGGGCGGAAGTTATAATAGAGTCTATCTATGGGATGTACAGACGGGAACATACCTGCGATTGTTGAAAGATAGCATCAATAGCAAGCGTCTCACATTTAGCCCAGATGGGAAGATGCTAATAAGCGGTAACAGATACAACACCGTGCATCTATTGAATGTGGAAACCAGTGTAGGACTTCGGAAGGTGGTAAAACATACACAGTCCATCGGTAGCATCGCGTTCAGTCCGGATGGAAAGATATTGGCGAGTGGCGGTTTGGACAATACAGTTCATTTGTGGAATATGCAAACGGGCAAGCTACTTCAGACGGACAATGTTATGGAGTGGCATTCTCCCACAAACGTAGCGTTCAGCCCGGACGGCAAAACAGTGGCAGCTGGCAGTTTGGACAAGACCGTGTTTTTGTGGGATGTCCACACAGGTGCAGTGGGTCCGGCTCCGCTTGAAGGTGTTACTGTGTACCAACCAGCAAGTATAGGCTTTCCTGGGGCTTGCTACGTTGCATTTAGTCCAGATGGCAAAAAACTTGTGGGTACACATTATAAAGGCTCACTCTATTTGTGGGATATGCAAACGGGTAAACGGATAAGAACGATAACATTGAATAATCAGACTGATGAACAGATAAATATGATGGATAGAAATAAGTTCACAAGCGTAACCTTTAGTCCAGATGGTTCTGTATTGGCAACCGGATGTAACGACAGCACCGTGCGCACGTGGGATACACATACCGGTGCCCCGCTTTTGAAGTTGGATAAACATAAAAGTAATGTTTATTGCGTTGCGTTCAGTCGGGATGGGAAGATACTGGCAAGCGGCAGTGAGGACAAGACTGTGCATCTTTGGGATGCAGCATCGGGTGAACTCATTCGGACACTAAAAGGGCATCAAAGAACTGTCGGAAGCGTTGCGTTCAGTCCGAATGGAAAGATGCTGGCGAGTGGCGATCACACCGTGATGTTGTGGGAGATCAGCACCGGCAAACAGCTGCGCACACTTGAAGGACATATGGGAAGTGTCGCAGTAGCGTTTAGTCCGAATGGAAAGACACTGGCGAGTGGCAGTTCGGATGGCACTGTGTTGTTGTGGGATCTCGCTGTTGATACTATGGATTAGATTGCGCACCTCATAGGTAGAAGAACTTTGTAAACCCGATTTACTATCACTGATAGCTAAGAACTGAAAGCCAATAATCATACCCTTTTTTATAGATAAGGTATGTTGTAATCAAATTAAAACAATCCCTCCGAAAAAGGAAAACTTTCTCATGCAAAAAACATTAGCATTGATTGTAGCGATTTGGCTGGCAATATGTGTCGTTCACCAAAACACTATCGCACAAAACCCGCAGGATTTGCATTTAAGGTACTTACCCGAAGGCGTGAAAGCACGGCACGGGAAAGGCTCGTTATCGGGAAAGATCGCGAGTTCCCCTGATGGAAAACGTTTGGCGGTACCGTGTAGCATCGGTATTTGGATGTATGACGTAGAAACAGGCAAAATACTTAATCTACTGACAGGGCATACGAATTGGGTATTGAGCATAACGTTTAGCCCAAATGGGAAGATGTTGGCAAGCACAAGCGAAGACCACACCGTCCGTTTATGGAACGCCGAGACGGGAGCTGAACTCCGGACGATCCGAGCACATGAAAAATATACCAAAAGCGTAGCATTCAGCCCGGATGGGAAGACGCTCGCAAGTGGCAGTATAGACGAGACTATCCGGCTGTGGGATGTGGAAACCGGCACAAATCTGCAGGTGCTGGCAGCGCATGAACGCGGTGTCACAAGCGTAGCGTTTAGTCCCGATGGAAAAACACTGGCAAGTTCAGGGTTGGACAGAACCATCCGGCTATGGGATGTGAAAACGGGAAATTCTATTCGGACGCTGACAGGGCGTCAGGGCGATGTCTATACCGTAGTATTCAGTCCCGATGGAAAAACGCTGGCGAGTGCAAATCAGGATGGGAGTGTGTGTTTGTGGAATGTGCAGACGGGCGAGACTCTTCAGAAGTTGACTGGACATCGTTCTGTTGTTGAAGATGTAGCGTTCAGTCCAGATGGGAAGACATTGGCGAGTACAAGTACCGATAAGACCATCTGCCTCTGGGATGTACAAACAGGGACACAGCTGCGAGTGCTGTCCGGGCACCAATGGGGTAGCGAGCGCGTTATATTTAGCCCAGACGGGAAAACGCTGATGAGCGGTAGCACGGACGATACCGTGCGCCTGTGGGATGTGGAAACCGGCAAGGAACTTAGAAAGATAGTAGATCGGACGATAATGCCTGTCCGTAGCTTAGCGTTCAGCCCGGATGGTAAAATGCTCGCAGGTGGCACCGGAGATTATATCCTCTACTTGTGGAACGCGCAGACGGGAGCATTGTTGCGGACACTTGTGAGTGATAACTATCTTGTCAGAGGCGTTGCCTTCAGTCGAGATGGGAAAACATTGGCAACCAGCGGTTCAAAAAATGCTGTGTATTTGTGGGATATAAAAACAGGTGAAACGCTGCCACCACTGGTCGCACATGAACACGGGGTCTCAAGCATCGCATATAGCCCAGACGGAAAAACGATGGCGAGTGCAAGTCGTCAAAACACTGTTTATTTGTGGGATATCCACACACGGAAACCTATACGTATGATGCCCAAACATAAAAAATTGGGGGATCCGGAAGAGATCCAAAAGCTTACTGAGCGTATGCTAAACGGTGATAAGGAAGCGGCACAGAAACTTCGTAAAAGTCTACATCAGGTATTGGATCCTCGCGGATTCATCTCTCGTATCGCGTTCAGTCCAGATGGCACGCTGTTAGCAAGCGGCGGTGATGATGAGATTGTGCGGGTCTGGAATGTACATGCTGGTCCCCTTCTTTTCGCTTTGGACAAACACAGCGATTCTGTAAATTGCGTAGCATTCAGTCCAGATGGAAAGATATTGGCGAGTTGCAGTACGGACGGCACCGTGCGTTTCTGGAATCCAATGTCTGGTGAACTGATTCGCACGATAGAAGCACATCAAGCGTATGTCTACGAAATAGCGTTTAGTCCGGATGGAAAAACACTGGCTTCAGGTTTGGACAGAACTATTCGTCTGTGGGATGTGGAAACCGGCACACATCTTCGGACACTGGATGCATATCGGTCTGCTGTTATTGAAATAGCGTTCAGCCCAGACGGAAAGACATTGGCAAGTGCAAATTCAGATGGCATCGTGTTGTTGTGGGATCTTACATCCGATAATATGGATTAGGCGGCACATCAGACACTATGAATGGGCGGGTCCAAGGAACCGCCCTTACGTTTTACTGCCGTGCATGCTGCGATTCCGCAGGTGCACGGTATTCAACGTTGAGATGCGGCGTTTCTAACCTGACATGCCCTTGAAGGCGTGAAGTCAGGCAACTCTCCAATGCCCCACTCACCAACAAGGTGCGTTCCGCTGGATACGGTGCGATGCCTGTCTCAAAAAGTTCCTCAATCTTGGCAATGAGACATGCGGAATAGGTGACATTCGGCGTCGGCGTTAAGAAGAATTGCGTGGACACCGGCACAGGTTCGTCCTTCAATTTTGCGGCGAAGCAGTAATCCCGGACTGCACCATTGAGCATCAGAAGTGTCGCTTTCAGTCCATCGTTATATTCTATGAAATAGGCGGACGGATTTTCGACGAGTCGGTAGATTTCACCGTTACCGATCATATCTTGTGTCCTACCGTCTTCATCCGTTAAACCGCACGGCGTATCGCTTCTCGAAAGTGCCGCTTCCAACAATTCCATAGACCAGCGTCCGTCTTTACCTGCTTCCCAGACTTCCTCACCATCTATTAACTGGACAGCAGCGACCCCTGTCTCACCACCTTTTCGACGTTCTGTCATACACTGCATCGCCTCCAAAGCGTGATAATCCATCGGATCTGAACCGCCAACACCTACCATAAGTGCCTCTTCTATCTCACACTCCAAGGGCAGTTCGACATCTGGTAATCGCCATGTGACAGGTAAAGACGAACCCGAAAGCACGCCAAAACCGAGGCGGTGTCCGTCATCTACCATCTCCTTTGCTTTCTCAAAACTGTAGGAGAGGTGTTTGTCGTTGAAGATCGGCACAGCACGTCCATCTGACTCGAAGACCTTGACGCATTCCTTGAAAAACTCATACCGAGGATACAGCACCTGACTTTTCTCATTGTGCGGGTAATCGCCATGCTCACCAATCGAAAGAACGGCATCCACAGCGATTTCATCACCACCGCAACGGAGTGCCTCAGCAATGGTAGGATAAACAGAAAAGCCGAATTCTCTGGCACGGTCTTCACTCTGCTCCCCCTCCGGTTTCTGATCAACATAGAGAGAAACGACTTTCATATCTGGACGATGCCATCTGCCTTCTTTTGGATAGCCGACAAGAAAACGATCTGCAAAATGTTGTGCATGCGATAGGTAACGGTAGATAGTGGTAATAACAGCAATCCGTTTCATATTTTTCTCCTATGCTAAGAATAGTAAAAGGGGTAGAGAAAAGGAAGGATGGAAGGGCGGAAGAAGATCCGCTTTCCCAATCCTTCCAACCTTCCACCTTTTACGTCCTCCAGAAAGTTGAATCTTTTGTTGGCTGATAGGCGATGTCCAGATGCGGTGTCTCTTGTTTTGTGCTGTCGGTGAAGAGGCTATCAACGCCTGCTGCAACGAGTCCTGTCGTTAACAGTGTGCGTTCAACCGGATATGTCGCCTCACCTGTCAAGAACATCTGCTCGATATTGTTAACCAGCGGTGAAAAGAAGTTCGCCAATGTCGTCCGTGCGGGTGGCATCGGGAGATACATCTGCGTCGATAGAATTTCGTCGTCCGATCCGATATAAGCAGCGAAGTTGAAATCCTGCACCAATCCGTTCATCAGAATCATGGTAGACTTGAGTCCGTCGTTGTGTTCGTATTGATAGGCTATCGGGTCTTTCACAATCTCCTTCAACTCGTCTAAAGTTGGAAACGGATTGTTAAACCCTGGACGTGACGGTGTAAGGGTATGACTCCGACAGAGCGCGGATTCAAAGAGTTCACGCGACCAGAGTTTGGCGTGATGTGCTTCCCAGAACGCGTCGCCGCGGTATGCCTGCAGCCATTTCACACCGCTCTCGCCACCCTCGCGGCGTTCTACCATACACTGCAGGGTTTCCAACGCGTGGAAATCGTAACTATCCACACCGCCATAACCGACGCACACCGCCTCCGAAACCGGAACACCAAGCGGCATATCAATAGAAGGGGTGCGCCACGTAACCGGTAGCGAGGAGCCTGCCATAAACGCGAAGTCCATAGATTGAGAGATGTCGTACATCTCACGTGCCCACTCCCAGTTCCATGAGAGATGCTTATCGTTGAACGCTGGTACCCCGCGCCCACTCCGTTCAAACACCTCAACCATCTGTTTGAAGTGCTCATAACGCGGATAAAGGCGTTGCCCTTTTTCGTTGGTCGGATATTCGCCGTGTTCACCGACAAGCAGGACACCGTCGACAGCCAATTCCTCGCCGCCAAGTGTGAGTGCTTCGGCAATCGTGGGGTATCCCTTCACTGTTGGGAAACGCTCCAATCTGTCGCGACTGAAGTCGTTGTCTCCGACCTGTTCGACATAGAGCGCGACCAGATCCATCGGTGGATAGTGGTGTCGGCTGTTCCAACCGTAGCCTTCCAAGAACCGATCAACAATGTGCTGTGCGTGCGAGTATTTATGATAAATCGTCACAATCGCAGCGATTTTGGGTCGTTTTTTCATAATCAATTTCCTTTGAAGTCAACCTTATGGCGATGGAATTAGAGAATCCTTATTTAGCGGTCTTTCAATCAACACGACTGGCGCCTGACAGCAGTCGCAATTTCCCGGTGCGACTGCGCGGATGTAGCATGTATCGCAGTAGTAGTAGAGATCATGCACAACGCCATCCTTGATTGAGAGAAAGCGGGTTACTTCTAACAATTGCGTCTTAGGAAAGACACGACCATTGATGATCAAGTCTTTCTCATGCAACCGCTCGTCAACAAAGAGTGCTTCTGCTAACGATGTCCGTAGGAGGGTGTAGTATTCGCCCTCTTCGGTCTTGACCCCGTACAGATGTTCATGGTTCCCAAAGAGTGCAACCTTATAGTGCGTATGCATCTCCTCCGCTAAGCAGACGACAGTACCGCGGAGTTTAACCCCCTCCGGCTTTTGCTCCTCGGTTGATCGGGTCGCACCACTCAATAATAAGACGAGAATAAGAAAGAATGGAGACAACTGCTTGAAATTACGCATTATTGTTCTCCTTTGCCCACCGATTTGGACCGGGACCGGGTTGGTGTTCATCACGCACCCGTTTGAATGCCTCTGGTGTGGCGACAACATCTTCAGGGTGCAGTCGGCTCCGTGCGAGAAAACCGGCTTCCGGTTGATAACCGGTCGGTTCCGCCGCGTCCTGATAGCGTGAATCAACGCTCCATCTAACTTGATTGCTAACATTCGGAATAGAACGATGTGGGGTCAGATTGGTAAACAGGAGAACGCTACCAAATTTGACGGGAACGACTACCGATTCAACTTCAGGCAATGCATCTGGCGTTATCTCAAGATAGAAGCGTTCAGAGTGGCGATGACGAAAAACGCCGTCCCGATGAGCATGCGGGATAACTTCCATGCACCCGTTTTCAACTGTGGCATCTATCAACGGAATCCAGATCGTGAGTTGTAAAACGGAATCGCATTTAGGCTCCATATAGCCTGCGTCTTGATGCCACGGGACGAGGGTCCGATCGTGTTCAGGGAGTTTGGGGCGGACTCGGTATGCTGGATGACACATAATCTCCGGTCCGACAAGCGACTCGGCGATGTCAAGTAATTTCGGATTGACCAGTAACTCGAAGAGTGCTGGCCCCGTGTGTGCACCGCTGAATACCTTCTGAAATACGGCAGGGGATTGCGCTGTAATTTTTGCTAAACGGGTGTCAAATGCTTCCGTCTTAAATTCCGAGTCAATTTCACCTTCCGCGTAGAGTTCCGATGCCCCTGTATCAACAATCTTCTCAAACTCAGCAATAAGGGGATTTAGGTCATCAGGAGCAAGCGCGTCCTCGATTAAGAGATAGCCATTTTCGTTAAAATCTTGGATTTGGGAATCAGTTAATACCTTCATAACGCCCCTCATATTTGGACAAGTTCAATTAAAATACCATCGGGATCCGGCGCACATGCCACACCAGCGGCATCGGGTGCACTTATGGGTTCGGAGAGAAATTCAACACCGTTCTGCTTCAAATTCTCAACGGCTTCTTGAATGTCCTCGACAAAGAAAGTGAGCCAGCGGACACCCGCCGAGAATTCATCTGCTGGTTTCGGTGGCGGTGATTCGATATCCATCAATTTGATGAGCGTGTTGCCTGCCTTGAGACGGACTTGCCGAAAGCCGGTCGGCGCGAGTCCGACATCGCGAGCCAAGTTATCTGGAATCTCCAGATCCAACACAATCTCAAAACCCAACTTATTGTGATAGAAGTCCAATGACGCTGCAAAATCGCTACAGGTAATAGCGATGTCAACAGTAGAATGTGATAAGTTTAGCACAAGTTTTTTTAACTCCCGTTGTTACGGCATAACGGCGTATGCCTACTACCATTAAGAACGAAGATCGCTTCCCGAAATTGACCAAGCGGTTGTCCGTTATAGGTGATGTCCACGGGGATTACAATTCGTCCCAATGCTTCACAGGACTGTGGAATCGGAATAGAAAAGTCGATGTGCCCGTCTGTTCTCGGTGGAATCGTTGTTTCTCTGGAAGCGATTTCCATACCCCATGATGCTGGTAGAATCGGTTGGGCAGTCGCTGTGCGTGGCTCGTCCGAATGGTTCGTTACCTCTACGCGCAACTGTGCTGTTCCGCCGGGTGTACCTTCCTGTTCATAAGGATAGCAGCGCACCCAGTGTTCGTCCATGCCGTAGTTGGCGTGGTCCCAAGGGAAGAGTTCGGTATAACATTTCTCACGTTCAGCGAGTGTGTCCAACATCCACGCAATCTCGGCATCGGTAAAATCAAACGCCGGATCGACATGACAGTTAAAGATATGTGTCGGCTTGAGTTCCTGTATCAAACGCAGGCATTTTTCATAACCGACATCCGCACCGAGTAAATTCCGATTACCGGAGCAGTAGTCGTCAATCCCTGCCATTGTGAAAGAATCGCCTGCAAAGAACATCCGTACACCACGTCCCTCGACAAGCAGCCCACCGTGATAATAGGTCTGGCCGGGAAAATGGTAGGCTGTCATCGTGAATTCGTTCCACTGCCAAGAATCGCCGTCCTGTGTGATGCGATCTACCCGAGTGACCGAAGGCGAAATACAGGGGAGCCGAAAGCCGATCGGATTCGTGATAACCTCTGCAACAACCGTATCTGTTATCGTTTCACAGGGAAAAGCCTCCTGAAATTCGGGGATCGCGTTAACGTGATCGTCGTGGTAGTGTGTTACCCAAAACTGTGTAACCTCCGAAATTTCGCCATCCGTTTGTAACTGTTGAATCTGTTTGAGGATATTCGGTGAACCGCAATCCATAACGAATGCCTCGCCTGTTTCGGAGATGATCATCCATGTTGTACCGAAGTGGCGCAGAAATTCAGGAGGCGGCTTGCCCTCTCGGATCGGCATGTGCCCGGGGTGTCCATCAAATTCCTCGAAAAGCTGCGGAAAATAGTGCCGGAGTGCAGAGATTGCCACATATTTATCGTAGCAGTACGCTAACCGTTCCAAAAGCGCGTCAATTGCCCTGTTCGGATCGTTCATGACAACGCCGTGTGTCGGGACGAGTGCCGTTGGTGATACCTGACGAACCTTTTCAAGGCTCTCCTTCAGTTCCTCTCGTGCACCGAGAAACCCGTGATAGTCGCTGGTCTGCTGTCCCTTTTGTAAACTATAGAGTTCCCACAATTTACCCTCGTCGTAGATGAGGTCGCCAGAAAAGGCGAAACGTTTGTCGTCCACATCAACCAGATAAGTAACACTACCATCGGTATGTCCAGGTGTTTCGAGGACTGTCAGCACTGCTGAACCCCACGCAATCTGCGCGCCTTCGGTATACGTATCTGTCACTCGGATAGCATCGGCAAGCATCAGATTGTGCGGATGGTAATTGTAGAGGTGCCACCGGTACTGTGAATCGTTCCAGAAGGTCTCAACCTCGGCAAACCACGATGCCTCTTTCTCAGGAACCCCAACGCGAGCATTATCTGGCATCGGAAAGCCAGTTGTACTATCACGATGGTGGTGCGTAAACAGGATCTGTTCAACGTTTGTGATGCCAAGTTCTGTGAGTGTGGCGTGGAGCGTCTCGCCACTCGGATCAATAAGGAGGGCACGGTCTCCATCACAGAGGATACCGGTATTGACATGTCCGTGATGGACATATAGATGTTGGCTCAACTGGGAAAATTGGGTCTCCATTTTTTAATTTTCCTTGCGGTTCGGTAAGGTGAATCTCTAATGTCAGGCGGACTTTTGAGACACCTGCGTAAGTCCTACATTAATTATCTTCTGGAATGATGTCCGACAGCGGCAAACCGTGTATTTTGGATCGCAAACCGTCTTTCTCAAGAATCGCCATGCGCCCCATTTCTGGATGCTCGACTGCCTTCCACTCTCCTATCACCCCGTCCCAAGTCGAGTCGGACATGATAACGTAGTCTTTCTCATTATTTTCTTCCGGGAACTGTTCCTCATCTTCAACGCCTAAGAACTTGAGGAAAGCTGGCGGTTCATGCAAAAATCGATGACTCTCATCATCCTCTTTCCAATGGGTGTATGTAAGAGGTTCTCCAGTTTCCCACTGCCACTCCCCCTCTTTCTCAACATCCGTCAAACCGATCCAATAGGGACCGAGTCTAAAAACGGCTTCAAGCCATATCTGCTCTGCTTCATTCGTAATCGTAACCAGATGTGCATCTTCAAGCGCGGCTTGGATTTGAGCATCCTCTCGGTCAGCGCATTCAATCCATTTGTAGGCGTGTCCATTTGCGGGATTTATCACCCACATCCCCGGAGCATCTGAGACATACGCCGGGCGATACAGACGCTGTTTTTTGGGTGTCTCAGGCGGTGGCGCGGAAAGGTCGGTGGCATTGCCGTTAAGTGTCAACACAACTGTTTCATGCGGTTCGGTTGCTTCAATAATAAAAGGTTCTGATGCCGCAGAAAGCCCGTGATGGTTAATGGACAGTATATAGATTCCAGGGGTGTACGTAGCATATACGAAGTTTCCACCTGCTCCTGTCTGAAAGGAACGGTTGAAGCCATAACCGTCTGTCCCGTCCAAATTCAATTGATCAATCTTAATTTTAAGGGATGTATTAGCAAGCGATTCACCGTTTTTGAAAACGATCCTGCCTCGAACAATCAGTTGGCGTTCCAGAATAACTTCCACGTTCTTGATGTCCGTTCCCTGTTCAATCGCAAAAGTAGCACTTCGAGACGAATCATGCAAGACATGCGGATAGAATGTTACTTTCCCAAACTTAATCGCTCGAATCTCAGTGTTGCTTGGCTGTGACGGACTGATTTCCGTCATCGGATTACGCAGCACGTTTAATCGCGTTTGCTCTGGAAAGATTTTGGTGAAAGCGAACCGCCCTTCAGAATCAGTTTCCGCTGTTGACATTTGGAGCATTATAGATGCACCAGCAACTGGCTCGCCTTCCGCAGTGATAACACGTCCGGATAACGTTGCGTATTCCACCTCAGCAGCAATATCGGATACGCATGCGAAACTCAACACAAGGAGCACTGTTAGCAAAGTAAAGGTGTGTTGTACGAAACGAAAACCGGTCATAGCGAGCACCCCTTATAGCATAGGCGTAGTTAATAATGTTCTTTTTCGAGAATTGCGTGTTTAACAACAGACAGTAATCGGCTATTGGCGTCAATTGCCATCCATCGCTTTGAGGCGAAAATTAGGGCAATCGGAACTTCCTTTGCAATAGTGGATGTGTTATCAGGTCTATCCACGGTTCCCCAGTTGGCATAAGTCAGCGGTTCACCGCTGTCCCACTGCCATGATGCCCCTTCTTTTGGAACACTCAGTCCAATCCAAAAGAATGCTTTCTCAGGATAAAGTGCCTCAAGCCATTTCTGCTCCGATGCATCGTTGATAGCGACAAGATAAGCACCCTCGGTTTCTGCTTTAGCTTTCGCGTCCGCCCAACTATCGCATGTGATTTTTTTGTAAGCGTGATCATTTTCAGGGTTCACCGTCCATACTGCCTGCCGCGCTTTCTCTCTTTTGCTTCGGTTCTCACGGTGTTCCGCCAAATCGTTGAGCCGCAAGACGAATTTATCGTATCGTTCTCCCTTCTCAAGCCGAACCCATCTTGACTCAGCGGACACCCCTCCATATCTCACCACTACTGAGTATTCTCTTGCCCCTCTTAGATTATATGTTACAAAGTAGCCTTGGGCATCAGTCCAAGTATGGCTCCTTGAAGCGCCCCCACTTCCGCCAGTAACGCGGCGAAAAGGGAAGACCCCTTCATAACGCAGTCGCCGTCGTCGAACAGTGAGATCAATTTCTGCATTGGCAAGCGGCGTTCTATCCGCGAAGAGTACGCGTCCCCGGATTCGCATAGCTGGGGGTTCTACTTTGACCACTACATCTTCAAGAGACGTACCGGGTTCAATCGCAAAAGTTAGTTGACCCAACCAAGTCGGAAAACCGACACCACTCACCTCATAATAACGGAAAGTTAAGTCCCCGATTTGAACGGACACAATCTTAAAACGCGAACCGTGCTCTGGAAACATCACTAACCTTGATGAAACCGGATCGATATTAGCGATAGAGAAACGTCCGTCTGCATCCGTTACGGCTCGTGGCCAAGATGCGAGCGGCGCGAGTTGTCCTACCTCTTTTCCCATGTTAATTTCGACCGGTTTAACGGCAAGACTGAGCCTACTCACAGGGTTCCCATCGGTATCTACAACGCGACCGGAAAGGCTTGATTTACCGTCCTGGGCAACGCTATTCCAGGAGAACAGAAGTGTCAGTGCAACAATACCAACGAGAATAACAACATAGGGCATACTGAAGTGTGAGAGACGCATAACTTAAACTCCCTTAACCACAGAAAGATAGTTTACGACTTCGTGCCTCATACAAACACCGCAGGTGAAACCTGAAACATTTCTGCTAAAGCGTGAATGTGTGTAACCGTTAGATCCCGCTCACCATTAAGGATTTCCAAAACAATATTGGGCGAACCGAGATTGGGGAGGTCTGTTGGCTCAAGCTGATGTTCTTCCATCAACAACCTAAGCACCTCAACACCACTACATTCAGGAATTGGATGATGTTTCTCCTCATAAACATGTATGACTGTCCCCAGTGTATCAAGAAGTTCATAAAGTGGATGTTGCTCGTTGGTTCCCACTTCATCAATCAACGCGTTTAAAGTTGCAATAGCTTTATCATATTCTTTCTCGTCGCGAATTGAAAAGAGAGGTTGAACAACGCTCCAGTGTGTCTGAATATCTTCTGAAATAACACTCATGTTTTCCATCCTCCCCTTCCTAAGACTACGCCTCTGCGAACTGTGGTCTGCCGAGAGCATCCGTTCTGCCTTGGCGTTTATAGTGGGGCAGATGTCCACCCGCATCGGCTAAGATCCGTTCTTGGGCAAGTGCGATCCGCTCCGCGCCTTGGTCAGCGATGTTTTGCTGGCAGTCGATGTCCACTTCAAGATCAAACAGGCGTATACCGTCATTAAAATCAACGCTGGAGAAATACCAACTCTTCGCGTCTTTATACCAAACAGAGTTGACATAACGACACGTCAGGTATTCACGCGACGCAAAACCGTCTTTTCCTTCGACAAGTGGGAGCAGGCTCTGTCCTTGAATCTCGCCAGCAGGCTCCACTTGGCTCGCTGCCATAACGGTAGCAGGGACATCCAGCGTATAGACGAATTCATCGCAGGTCGTGCCGCCGTTTACACCGGACGGATGGCTTACCAGCATAGGAATATCCATCGTGCCTGGATACATGAAGTTCGCGGGTTTTCCGGTGGCTTTGTCCGGATTTTCTGCGAAGTTTGTGCCGTGGTCTGCAAGGAAGATGATGAGTGTGTTCTCGCGTAATCCAAGGCGATCAATCGTATCAACTAACCGTCCGAACCAAGTATCCACGAGGGTTACGAGGCCCGCATAGTTGGCTTTCACGCTTGGCAGTCGTGCCTCAAGTTCGTCATCCTTGAGCGAACCGTAGGGTAGGTTGAGACAGATCGGTTCCCGATCCTCTCGGCTACCGTAGAGGTCGTAATAGTGGATAGGCGCTTCCCATGTTTCATGCGGTGTGAAGCCATCAACATAGAGATAAAAGGGTGTGTTTTCGTGATTGTGTTCAACGAACTCAATTGCAGAGCGGAACAACCGCGCTGTGGGCCAGGTCTCTTCGGGACGTTCGGGCTGAACGTTCACAATATGGGCACGGATACGCTCTGGATTCCCGCGATAGCGAGAGATCAGCGCAGGATCGGCATGCGCGCCGCCGCGGTATCTGTCTTCGGCTTGTCCGCGGACAAACTGCCACTGTCGGAACCCGCGTGTGAAGTTCATCCCCGGCACGAAATAGTGTGGCACATCGGCGAAGAAACCGGTGTGATACCCATTTCGGACGAGCGATTCAGCGATTGCGGGTTCATCGGACGACATCGGCTGCCAACCGGGGGTGTAGACATTATCCCACGGCACGGGGGTATACGTACTAAACGGATAGGCGCGTCTGCCGGTATGTAGCGTGCGGCGCGTCGGTATCGTCGGTAAGCATTCTGGGTGCGCATTTGTAAACGTGACGCTCTGTTCGGCAAATCGCGCTAAATTCGGGGTCTGGATCCAATCATTGCCGTAAGGACTGAGGTAAGCGGTTCGTAAGGTATCTGAAACAACAACAACTATATTCCAACTCATATTTTTATATTTCCTTGCGGTTCGGTTAGGTGAATGCTGATTAACCAGTTCTTTTTCGTATATCCGCTTTCCACTACGTTCCAAGCTACACGCTTTAGTTACGAGTAGAGACGGATTTTATATTTCCCTGCGGTTCGGTTAGGTGAATGCTGGTTAAGCAGAATAATCGAAAACGAGGACATCCTCAACGAGGGGACGGATGTGTTCGCTGGCTACCTGACGGTGGAACGGGTGTGGCAAATATGCGTCGCGTGCCGCTTCGTCTGTGAAACGGACGATAAAACCGTACGCGTACCCTTGACTTTTGCCTTCAGGACTGTTGTTCGTGCCAGCAGTTATCCATTCAATGCCGGGAATCTCGTCAGCCATTCCTAAAAGTGCATCGGACAAGATTTCCAGTTGTGCGTCGGTAACCTCCGACTTCAACTTGAGTAGGACGATGTGTTCAACCATTTTTTTTAATATGGCCTCCTGGGCTAAAGAAACACCCAAGCAAAAACCCCTCCACTACGTTCTGGGCAGGTTTCCGGTTAATTCGCGACCGATCTCGGATATTCTAAGTCTAAAGAGGAGAACTTTAAAAACGAGACAATTTTTCCCGGATCCGCGAAAATTTGTTTTGTTTGGTAAATTAGAGAAAAATGCTGTATAATCATTAGTATCACACAAACTGTGTTTTTTTTCAAGTTTTCTACGACACTTGAAAGCAACCCGCAAAGGAGGGTCAAAATGAGACTGATTTATGTTTGTATAGCTACACTATTCCTTGTTGCTTCGTTAATTGCCTTCGCTGAGAAGGTGGAAGTGACCAATATAGAAGACAATAAGGGAGGTGTCTATAAAGCCACCGAGTTAGAAGAAAAGGGGAAATTTTTCCACGATAGGGACTACACGATCACAAATATCCCGAAAGAATTCCTCGGACTCACACAGGTCTCCACTTCAGCGGACTGTCCCGGCGGACAGGACTATCGCCTAACGTTTGAAATTGATCGGTCGGCTTATGTCTACACAGCGTGGGATAGCCGACACAAATCTCCTGAAGAACGCGGACAGGATCCAAAAGGCTGGTTTGATAAAGCGTTCACCCAAACCGATGAATCACTGTTCCTCGATGCCCCGCACGATCCGACCGAGTACTTTATCTACAAATCGAATGAACCCTACCCAGAAGGAAAAGTGGAATTGCTCGGTATCGACGAGGTTGTTGGAGATCCGGTTATCATGTGGACGATTTTCCTTGAAGAGGGGGCACTCCCCGTAAGCCCAGTTGGGAACTTAACCACAACCTGGGGCAACATCAAAACCGATTAGCAACCGTGTCGTTCAAACTGAATTCCACCACAGGCGGGCGCATCAGCCCGCCTTTTACTAACCCGCTATTCTGACATCCCAAAAGGAGATTGGAAAATGAAACGCGTTCTCTTTACAGTTTTCGTGCTAAATGTCGTATTTCTCCTAACCAGTCTCGCACAAGACAATACAAAGGTCGGATTACCTGAAGGCACAATCGCACGCCTCGGGAAAGGTGATATTAATATCATGCGGTTTTTACCCGACGGCACCCGTCTCGCTGTGGGAACCGATGTCGGCGTGTGGCTATACAATGTACCCAGTGGAAAAGAGACCCCGCTGTTCACAGAACATCCCGGACAAGTTAACACACTCGCGTTTTCAAAAGATGAAAAAATGCTCGCAAGCGGCGGACTCGCAAACCCTGTGATACAACTTTGGGATTTGGAAACTAACAGTAAACTTTCAACCCTTAAATTAGCCGAGAGATACGAGTCTATAACAGCGTTGACATTCTCGGAAGATAATACACGGCTTATCAGTCTCGATAAACTTGGTAAAATTACGCACTGGGATGTCGCAACCGGTAAGAGATTATCAAACAAAAGCAGAAGGGTCAATGCATACGATACAGTAACAGTCTCTCAGGACGGTAATACCTTTGCCACCGGAAATCAAGAAGGTAAAATCTACTTATGGGATTCAACTACAGGTAGACTGTTGGCATCCATCAAAGGACATACCCAGTTTTCAAAATCTCTGCAGTCTATTTTCGGGTGGACAGAACCGCCTCAAAATGAGCATATTCGAGCATTGGCGTTCTCATCGGATGGCAAAATGCTCGCAAGCGGGAGCGCGGATAAGACAGTCCAGTTGTGGAACGCCCTAACACACTCCAAACATGCTACGCTTAAAGGACATAAATCCTGGATTACTGCCGTCGCATTCTCCGCTGATGGAAAAACACTTGCCACCGGAGACGCCAATAAAACAATCAAACTTTGGGATGTCAGTACTGGACGTGCACGTGTGGTGCTTAGAGGACACAAAAACACTGTCAACGCGCTAACCTTCGCCCCCGAAGGGACACCCCTTTATAGCGGGTGTCTTGCCACTGGAAGTGCTGATGGCACTATCCGATTCTGGGACACAGATACCGGGCAGGAACTTTTCACCTTTACCACGGAACACACAGAGTAGATCAAAGCGATTGCGTGTGCTAAAGATGACACAACACTTGCGAATGCATGGAAAGACACTCGCTAATGGTATTGCGGATGGCACGGTACTTCTCTGGGACTGGGAAAAATTATCGACAAAAAGGGGCAGGGGAACAATGGATGATGAATAGTTTGGGTTGAAATATACTACGGCGTAGGTTATACTTTGAAGTAAGGAGGTGGAACGCATGGCATTTAGCGATTTCAAAACCATTCCTGAAGTCTTAGAGAAATTCAGAATTACATACACGGTAAAAGACTTTGTCGAAATTGAGGAACTCCCAAGCACCCCTTCAGAACAATTTCTGCAAGAATTTGAGTTTTGCATGCAACATATTGATGTTTTTGCATCCGAGGCGGCGCGTTGTGAAGCGATTATCTTTCCGATTTTAAAAGAGATATACAAACCTTATGCAGGAGACTATGCCCTCTGGATAAAGAAAGCCATCACCTACGATGAGACGCTCAACGGAACACCAGATTACCTGATCTCAACACGCTCTGAATTGGGTATCCCCGTTGTTGGAACGCCTTTAATAATCCTCGTCGAAGCAAAGAAGAACGATTTCGATCAAGGGTGGGGGCAATGCCTATCGGAGTTAGTAGCCGCTCAAAAAATAAATAAGGATACCGATTTTCCTGTCTACGGCATTGTGAGTGACGGGACATTGTGGCAATTTGGACAGCTCATTGGCGACAGTTTCACGCGAAACAGAACAAGTGTAACGCTGGATAACTTGCCTGTCCTCTTCAGTGCAGTGAATGCTGTCTTTAAAGCGAGCACTGAAGCGCAAGCAGAAGCGTGCTAATAGATGATGCATGCCCCACCGGCACAGGCACTTCCAGCTTTTTGTGTGACATCACCGGCGACGTTATCCGCCTCGCCCGCCTCAAACTCAGCGACAAGCGACATTGTTTTCTCTTCCGGCTTGGATAGACCAAGTTGGAGAGCGTCGTTCTGCGTGAAAGTGACAGTACATCCCGAAAAAGCGATCGCGATGCAGCAGAAACTCAGTAGTAAAAGCATAGAAATTGGTTTGTATCTCATAGCTAAATCTCAACTTTCCGAAGATCTGCTTGGCCCAGCGTATTCGTGCCGATACCAAGGTTACTCGCTGTATTGATATGATTCGAGAGTTTAGAAACAGAATCTAATTCCATCTCCTCACGTTTCTGATTGATGGTTTGAAGTACCAACACGTCAAGGATAACCGGATCGGTACTGATGAAGAGACTCCCATATTTCCATGTGCTTTCGGCATGATATGTCGGTCCCTTATCAAACGAGGCAACCAGCCCATCAACGATATTGAGAACAAGTTTCTCTTTTAATACCTTATGCTCTAGAATCTCACCGATAGCAGGGTTGCAATAGAGCGGTTTCCCATGGAACCGACGTGTATTATCGACACTCCCGAACGCGAGGTTCTTTAAACACCCGCTCACACCCGCCATCGCATGGTGCTTCAAGACAGGAACGTTGATCAACACATCAACCTGCTGCGTAACGATTCGGGAATACCGAGAAAGGGTGCTTTCGTTTTCACGACGCGCAACACTATCCTTCTCACTCTCATAAAACACTTCATCGTCATACCCGATGCCTTCTGTATCAGAGGCAAGCGTTCGTACATCACCTTCATCCTGCCGAATCGGGTAGCCGGCGTTCAAGAGATGCGCCTCAAACCGATCCCAGATAATAATCTGTTTCCGAAGAACACCCGCGCCGTACAATCCCTCAACGATTTTATCAACAATGATAGAATGCGTGCTGAGTTCCGGTCCGGCGAGCGGGTTGATTTTTATGCCGACGATATCGTCGGGTAGTACTATATCTCGCCACGCCTCTTTGGCGGAGGAACGTCCGGTCAACTTCATCATCGCCTGATCCATCAGTTCACTCACGGCATCTTCATTGAGTTGATCGTTTTCCCAAACCTTCTTACCGATAGCCTCAACGACAGGTATAAGCGGAACAGACTCTGTAGTAGGATCGGGTTGCAATTGACCACTACTCAACTGTGCGAATGCCGGAAGTGTGCTCAGCGCACCACCGATACCCCCGACCTGCGTAGCGAGTCGAGTTAAGAATTGCCGGCGATCAAGCGTGTCTGGGTGGTGTGCCACCTCTCGGCTATCAGCGATAATGTCTGCTATGACCTTGTCGTTAGGTTTCATCAGAGCTTACCCAATTCTGTGAGAATTTGCGCTGTAGGCACACGTACCCCTACAGCATCAAGCGATTTCCAAACGAGCGTTCCGTCCTTTTTAAGGATATAAGCAGCAGGACGTGCTATCCGATTATTGCCAGGATCGACGACGTTGTAGGCAGTGATTGCCGTCTTGTCCTTATCGGAAAGTACCGGAAATTTGAGCCCGTGATTTTGAACCGTCTGCTTGGTATCACCCTCGTTATCGGAACTGATAGCAATGAGTTCCGCATCTGCAGCTTGAATCTTCGCATAGTTGTCTTGCAACTCGCCGAGTTGCCCTCTGCAGAACGGTCACCAGCCGCCACGGTAAAATATAAGGACGACATTTTTATCAGCGTTATAATCGGCAAGCGCGTGCAATTTACCGTTGCCATCCGGTAGTTCAAAGTCAGGTGCTTCGGTTCCGAGGCTCAACCCTTGACCTGGATCCAACTTTTCAGGCTCTTGGAGAGGGACGAGTTCAACCGTTAACTCCAATGTCTCAGCTGCAGGTATCGGTCCGACGGTTACTTCTTTATCTTCGTAACCTGCGTGCGCAATTGTTAACGTAAAGGGTTGCTGCACAGAAAGGTTTTCAAAAGAGAAAACGCCTGCCGCTGTTGTCAACGTTTCGTAGGCTTTTCCGGCCTTATCCGTGAGTTGGAGATTAATACCACCGAGAGGTTCACCCGTCCCTTCATTCGTTAAAACACCACGCAGATGCGAGACAGGAGTTTCCAACACGTCAAGTGTGACTTTATCAGGTGAAACAACCTGCCCGGCGATGACAATGACCTCTATCTCCTTGGTCTCATGACCTTTTGCCGATATTTGGAGCGTGTAGTTTCCAGCTGCAACCGCATCAAGCTCGTAACTCGCCTGTGTCTCTGTTTGCGTCACGAGTTGCCCGTCTCTTAATAAACGCACCTGAATCAACACACCTTCAATGGATTGGACATCGCCACGAAGTGTGCCCGTTAAACGGGTCTCAGCCTCAGGAGTATCCCCAGTTTCCTCAACCGGATTTTCTGTCCCGCAGTTCAATCCTGCTAACAACAGCCATGCGAACGCGAACATTTGTATAGCAAGTTTTCGGTTTGCAAGCTGCACCGAAAAGGCCAGTATACGTCTCATAATTTTCCTCTATTTCTCTATTTACTATTTTTGATCCTGCCCCATGTTGTTGTGAGTTTGTTCACCGGTTCAACCGCGGCTGCAACTTCAACACCGTTCTCCATGAGAAATTCTATATCCTCTTCCGCCAAAGCAACATTGAAAAGGGCGACATCGTCAATGATGCCTTCAGTGTATCGATCATAGTGCCGTCCGACATGGAATACACCGTCACCGGTGCCGTATCCGTCTTTTTCGTTAAAGTCGGTTTCGGCTTCCATTTTACCATCTATCCATATCGAAGCCTTGCCTGAATCGGCATCTGCTCTACCGACGACAAAATGCCATTTGTCATCTCCAATGTCGGTTAGACCATCCGCTCGGAAACTGGTTGATGCACTGTCGCGCAGATAAAGAGTTACCTTGTTATCGGCGCCTCCGTTCCAGAGCAGGTACCAAGGGAGCACCTGTGATGTATCTTCATAATTTTTACCAACAAGCGCGCCAGCAACCTTAGGTCCTTTGAAATGAAGGGTGATTGTGAATGAAACCCCCGCTTTAAATCCGACAGTGTTTGAGTGCGGCACTTCAACCCAATTGTCAGTGCCGTTAAATTCAAGTGCTTTGCCAAATTTCCCATCTACCCATTTCGCGCCATGGATTTCACCGTCGTTTCCGTTTCCCGATGCGTCTGCGGCAGTACCACCTTTCCCTTCGTTAAAGAGCCACATTCCAGTGATACTATCCGGATCAATTTTGGCAAGTCCCGGTAGTGCTATCAGTAAAAAGATACCGACCAAACCCACAAAACCTATTCGTACACTTTTAGATACATACATTACAGATCCTCCTTAAATACAAACCAAATTGCCTTCAGTTCACAACCTTAGCCTTATAACCGTCAAATATTTCGTATTTATAGTATACCACCGCTAATACGCTGATGTCAAATAGAAACAGACTGATATTAAGGTTTCGTTTGTAATTCCCATCAACTTCAACGTGCCTCTGATTTGATTTGACCCCATGTGCTGGTTAGAGAAGTACGCATTGGATTGACATCAAGCGCGCCGCTGGTAGTAGCACCATTCACGCCGGATACAGTAAAGTTGCAATTTTAGTTGCTTTATGTTGTAATTATCTTTAAATTCTTGTTTATGCTCGCGTGAAAATCCCGTAGGGAAACCAAACAGCTTCAGTTGACAAAGGCACAATCCTTTGGTAAAATAAACCTGCTTTGGCACACAATCAAGACTTTTTAAGGAGACAACAACGAAACACGCGAATCGCTTTCCCTATTCCACCCTTAAACGCTCCGGATGTCTTCTGCTAATACTAATTCTACTATTGAATAAGGAGGGCAGTGCCGCGTTTGAGAACATCGAACTCATGGCGGGACCGATGGGAATGGGAGGGGCATCCTCAGCAGTAACTGACGATACCAGCGCACTGATATGGAATCCCGCAGGTTTGGCACGATTGGCTGCCCCTGAAATCGGTATCAGCTACATGGATCTGTACGGGGTTTTGGGGTATAGCTTCATCGGAGTCGCACAGCCAATTCGGACCGGACAGACAGTCGGGGCAGCACTTCTCAACTCAAGCGATACAGAGGGTATATCCCAAGAACGTATCGCGCTGTTGTCGTCTGCAACCCGTCTGTGGAAGCAGTTGCACGTAGGTATCAACGTCAAATATTTTACGACTTCAGTTAATTTGGAGCAGGTGCCGTTAGGACACGGCACAGGATGGGGCACAGATCTCGGTATTCAGTACGCACTCATGTCGGAGCAGATTCGCATTGGTCTGGTACTTCCGAATCTATTTTCAAATCTTTCCTATCGCCGACTTGAAGGAGGAGGCGCCAACAGCAGCACCTATACCGAGCCGCTCCTGCGTGAATGGCGTATCAGCACCGCTGCAAGTGTTAGCGTACCGAACAGAGAAGCAGGCACTGTGTTGGCAGCTTTCGAGATAAGCAACGGTATACCTCTTATCGGATGTGAGTACCAACACATTGCAAGGCAGGGCACATTTGCACTCCGATTGGGTTGGCGGTTTATCGGTGGACTTACCGCGGGGTTCGGCTATCAGCACGGTAAGATTGGGTTAGATTATGCTTTTGTGGCTGGCAGACACGTGAGTTCGCAGACCTCGCTGTTTTCGGTCCGGCTTTTCTACTGAAACAACAAAATTGGAAATATATAGCCACCAATGGGGTTAAATATATATAAGTTTCAACCGGCGATGTCATCGGAGGATGCCACAGATGGCTCAAAAGAGCAAAAAGTCGAAGAGAAAAATTCGGATAGAGGAATGCTCACCCGAAATGCAAGCGCATATCCGTCAACTTGGCATATCTTCGGTTGAAGCGTATAAGGAATGGTGCCGCGCCCACAATTTTAATCAAGGTTTGGACAAAAATTCGCGCCAATATCAAGATGAACTTTATGTTTTTACACGCACGCAAGCCATCAAAGTGATGGCAAAAGAAAAGAAAGACCGTAACTTGAAGGAGGTTCTTCCGAAAATATACAACCAAGAACTGCGGTCAGAAAAACTACAGAATCCAGTCCTCAGAACTATTTCGGCAGCTTTTGAGAGCAGCATAGCCCCACAAGTCTTCCTAAAACTCTTATTACATCTTGAAGACAATTCAGACCTGTTAAAGGACGCTGCCTATATTCAAGGCATCGCTGCGCTCGCGAACCATCACGAAAATTGGCTTCGATCCCCTGAGACGTGGAAAGTGAAAAAACATAATCGGGATCGCCAATTTTCCGAACTCGCTCGCCATCTTCTCGCTGCTTATGAAGTGCCGTTTTTCATGGATAGCGTCTGGTTCAACGGGAATGTAACGCACCAAAACTGGTTTAAACACATCGGCACCGGTCAAAATATCCGAACCGCACGGGATATGCCTATACCCCTCACCAAAAAGATGGCGCACCATTTTCTTAAGGCACCGAGGCATTACACAATTGAGGAAGCACTTCGGTGGGGACAAGTACACGCCCTCGGGGGTGATAAGTATTTGACGGACGCACTTCGGGGCACACGACTGACCCAAACTTTTAGCAACGACAATTTCTGGATAAATGTGATTCGATTCTTTATTGCGAATCCGATGTTAGATGTCAGTCATGCGAACCCGATTATTGACTACATTTGGCATCAGAAATACGAGAACCAACGGGTCTTCGTTGAGAGAGGCATCGCGAGAGAAATTGGACCCGCGCAACCGAACTTCAGTATGAGAGGCAGGACACCTGAAACGCTGCTCCGCCAAGTTGAGGCATGGCATGGCGAACTCGGCAGAGAAGCGAAAGGTGGGGAACTCGAATGGTTCGGCTCAGAGATCGGTGAATTCCACACTTTGGAAGGGAGTGAGGAGGCACGCAATATGAAATTCTGGTCTATTCGAGAATTGCTCAGCAGCGACGAACTTATCGACGAAAGTCGAGCACTCAAGCATTGTGTCTCAACCTACGCGAGATCCTGTCATACCGGACGGTCATCGATTTGGAGCATGGAGATTGAAGATGAAAACGGACGACGCAAGATTTTGACGATCGAAGTCGCGCCACAAGCAAAAGTTATCCGTCAGGTTCGGGGCAAGCAGAACCGCTCAGCAACCCCGAAAGAGAAAGATCTGTTAGGCAGATGGGCAGAGCAGGAAGGGCTGCGACTTGCTGGATACATATAGCATTATCGTTGTCAGTTATCAGTACTCAGTTGTCAGTAGAACTGGAGGATTCTGGTTAGCACACCGAAAAAGTTGATTTTCGATGCCCTTGATGGTAAACTACTTATAGCAGTCTTGGTCGATATAAACCCTTATTATGCGTGACCAAAAGGAGGCAGCACAATGAAAGACCCAACCACTACCCAAGAAATTGTACAACGATTAGATAAACTCGCCTCCTGGCAACAGAAACAGATTTTGAATTCTGTCCTATCTTTTTTAGGCGAACCGATAAGAGGCACACCCGGAAAGGAATTTCTTAAATTTGCAGGTACAATCTCAAAGGAAGATTTGGAAATCATGAAACAGACAATTGAGGAAGGGTGCGGAATGGCATCGTTATCGCAAGGACAGCCTACCAAAAAGCGTTGATTTTCTCATACGACTTGTGATAAAATCTTTTCAAGAAATCGGTAGGTATAGAAACACCATCCTCTAATCAAAAAGGAGGCAACACGATGGAAGAATCAACGACTATCCAAGAAATTATGCAGCGATTGGAAAACCTTTCACCCGGAAAACAGAGACAGGTTTTAGATTTCACGTTAGAGTTGTCTGGGGAATCTCCAAAAGGTATCCCCCTTCAGGAACTTCTTGAATTTGCAGCAGGTCTATTCCCGCCTGAGGATTTGGAAGAAATAAAACAAGCGATTGAGGAGGACTGTGGACAGGTCGATGAATCAAAATGGTAAATATCTGTTGGACACCAACATTCTTATTGTTATGTTAGCCGATGATATGATAATCCACCCGCCAGACGAAATGCAAAATGTTCCTAAAGTGTCTTTGCCTTCGCCAGCAATTGGTGAGCTCTACTACGGCGCGCGAAAATCAAATAGACCTATAGAAAATCTCACAAAAGTCAACCGGCTTACGCAGCGATTTCCACTCATCTCTTGTGATTTGGAAACAGCACAGTGGTACGGAATCACCAAAGAACGGCTGCGAAGGAAAGGTAGACCCATCCCGAACAATGATATTTGGATTGCAGCAATTGCCATGCAACACGATTTGATCCTCGTCACACGAGATGCACATTTTGATGAAGTAGAATCTCTACAGATAGAACGCTGGTAGATACTACACCAATAACAGATACGGATCTTGAATACAATCAGAAACAGTCTGCAAAAATTGTGCTGCAGGCGCGCCATCTACGGCACGATGATCGAACGTTAAACTTAACGTCAGCATGCTCCGAACAACAACCTCATCTTCATGAACAACCGGCTTCTTCAAAATCCGTCCTACCCCAAGAATAGCACTCTCCGGTGGATTAATGATAGGCGTGAACGCATCAACGCCGAAGTTTCCGAGATTCGTAATCGTAAAGGTCCCACCTTGAAGTTCCCCCGGTGTTAACTGATTGCTCCGTGCCCGTTCAGCAAAATTTTTCACCTGCTCCGAGATCTCCGATAACCTTTCTCTGTCAGCATTTCGGACGACCGGTACCACCAACCCATCCTCCAAGGCGACTGCTACCCCAATATTAATCTCCGATAATAGATGAATCCCGTCATCCGTGAGGGTCGCGTTGAGGCGTGGATGTTCCAATAACGCACTTGCCACGACTTTTACAAGCAGATCGGTGTAGGTAATCTTTACCTCTCTCGCTTGCAGTTTATCGTTAAGCATCCCACGTAACTCAGCAAATGCCGTTGCATCAACTTCGGTATGGAGTGTGACACTCGCATTCGTTTGAAGGCTCAAGGTCATCCGTTCTGCGATAATCCCACGGATGCCGTCCAGAGGAATGACTTCGTCCGCTTGTTGAAGTGCTGGTGTCTCCACAACAGGCATTTCAGTTGCTGTGCTGGCTGCTTGTAACACATCATCTCGGACGATCCTGCCATCCGGTCCGGAACCGGCAATTAGACTCAGATCAACGCCATGTTCTTTTGCAAGTCTTCGGGCAAGCGGAGATGCCTTTAGGCGTGTGGTTTCCGATTCGGTTGGAATTGGTGCTCTCAAGTCGATATACCGCTGGACATCGGCTTCAAGGATACGTCCACCGGGTCCAGAGGCTGTAACTTCGGTCAAGTCGATAGCGAGTTTCTCAGCGAGTTGACGCGCCGCTGGAGAGGCTTTAGGTGCGACAGGGGTAGGTACTGGTGTCGACTTCGGTTGTGCTGGTGCGTCTTGTTCCGGTTCTTGCGGCTCCACAACTGCTGTATCTGCCGCAACGCGTGCGACTTCTTCACCGGGTGCTCCGATAATCGCTAATAAGGCGTTGACAGGGACATTCGCACCTTCCTCAGCAAGTAATTGCGCGATAACACCGTCGGTAGGGGATTCCTGTTCATGGACGACCTTATCGGTCTCAATCTCCAACAAAGGTTGTCCCTCTGTAACGGTATCGCCTTCCTTAACAAGCCATTTTCCGATTTTCCCTTTGGTCATCGTCTGATCCATCTGAAGCATTCTCAATTCAACTGCCATTTTTTTAAATTTCCTTGCGGTTCGATAAGGTTGATTTTTCAGGAACGGTCTGCTCCGTATACCCAGCCCAGCGCGTTGCTTGGGCTTACACTCGCTCGTTAATACCTATCTACACTTTCCCTGCGGTTCGATAAGGTTGATTTTTCAGGAACGGTCTGCTCCGTATATCCAGCCCAGCGCGTTGCTTGGGCTTACGCGCACGGATTGATGAAAAACCGACAGATATTTTCCGCTAAGTCGGTTATGACTGAGACTCAATCAACTCAATTAGCAGCTCAACATTCTCATCTTTCTCCAAAATGAGAGCGAATTTGTGGTATTCGTCGCCTTTGAAAATTGCCTGAACAAATGGGCTAAATGCAATCAAAAATTGACTGCCCAAAAAGTTCAACGGCTTACAGGTTTCCAAAGCGATAATTGCGGGTACGATCAGGCCGCGCCGCACAATCCAGGTCGCTGCCTTCTCAAGTAAGGCACGTTGTTCTGATTCTGGAATGTCCTCAAGGAGGGTTGGTATTTCACTGTTTGGATTGAGCATAATTAAACCGTATCCGATACGCAACCTTCGCGAGTGTGAACCCGTAAATCTTAGAGGTCCAAGTCGCTAAGGTAATCAGCAATCTGTTTCGGTTGCCCATCAAGGGTCGTTTCCATTGCGGCGATAATCAGTGCGAAACTTTTGATGTTGTCTTCAATTCGCGTATCAGAAGGCTCACCACCATCAAGCCAATTCAGGAACTCATCGAACAGATGCTGATGCGCGTGATAAGGAATTGCAGGTGCCTCATAGACTTCCGTTTCATTACCGGCGCGGTGGATCGTCATCTGGTTCCCGCCCGCGATTTCGACAGCACCCTCTTCAAATTCGACGCGATAGTGCTCATGGTTCCAGCAGTTGATGGTGCCCGCTGCTGAACTGTTGCCTTCATAAGAGGTATGAACACCGTTATCCATACGCATTAGATAGTAACCACTGGAATAGTGCTGGAAACTCGACCATTCAGGGTTCCACCCAAATCCGATCAAAGTCTCACAATCGCCGCCGGAGAGGAATCGAAGCATGTCCAGATGATGAACAGAACCTTCAAAAAGGAGCCCGAAATCCATATCGTGTCGCCATGCCCTGCCCCAAGAGAGATAACGTCGATAATCGCACGCGTATCGACCTACAATGTGTTGGAGCCGCCCTAACCGGCCTTCATCACGGATACGAATCAATTCCTGTTTATTATCAGCATAGCGATAGTTTTGAATGATAGCACACGGCAATCCGGTTTTCTGTGCAGTCCGCACCATCGCTTTCGCTGCGTCCAAGGTGTCCGCGATCGGTTTTTCGCAGATAACTGGCATGCCGTTCTCCATGGCAGCAATCGCTGCGGGACTGTGAAATTGGGGTGGGACGGCAATACCGCAAAAGTCTGCCTTAACCTCCGCACACGCATCATTAAAGTCCGTGAAGAGTTGTGAGGTGCTGAGTCCTAATGCTTCGCCTTGCGATTCGAGAACGTCTGTATTCACGTCCGCCAAACCGATGATTTCAATTCGGTCATTAAAATTACTGGTGAAGTTGTGGATCCAGCCGCCTGCCATACCACTTCCACCAATCATCAAACATGTTCGTTTCATATTTTTAAGTTTCCTTGCGGTTCGATAAGGCTAATCTTCTAAAAAAGTCCTGCTCCGTATAATAAAACAAAAAACCGTTGTATTTGAAGCCCAGCTATGAAGTAGATTTTTGCATCAGTTTGCCACGCAAGACGTAATCATCTTTACCGCGCCGGACGCGTTCAAATTCGGCTTCGGTAGCTTCACGTCGTACTTGCGCTGGCACGCCCATTGCGATAGTCCCTGGTGGAATTTCCTGTCCCTCACGGACAAGTGTCCCTGCGGCGACAATTGCACCTTCGCCAATCACTGAACCCGTCAAGAGGATTGCCCCCATGCCGATTAGTGCCGCGTTCCCGATCGTGCAGCTATGGAGAATCGCACCGTGCCCGATGGTAACATCATCACCGATAAGGCACGGAATCTCCTTATCCATGTGTATGACCGCACCGTCCTGAACGTTGGTGCGACATCCGATTCGGATCGGTTCTAAATCTCCGCGGAGTACGCTGTTAAACCAGATGCTCGATTCTTCACCGATTGTTACATCACCAATAATCATTGCACCCGGAGCGACGAAGACGGAAGAATGCACATCCGGTGTTATGCCCTCATATTCTATTAACATTTTTCCTTCTTTCTTTTCGTTTTGGAGGCAGACAAGTTTGTAGACGTTGCTTGCCACTGCTCGGACCTCACCATTGTGCGACTAACAACTTGCGAAGGTTGTTTATCCCCCATCTATAGGATACTGTCAACACAACGATGAGGACGAGTATCAACCCTGTAAAAAGAACGAAATTTTTTGTATGCCACGCTATCACTGGCACAATGATGAGTCCCACATTAACAATGAGTATTACCGTAAAGGTTATAACCCGTAAAATCGGTTTCGGTTGCTGTGTTAATTCCGCCATCCACGGCAGCGTTCCAATCGCTGTATTCAATGCGCATCCGGTCGGAAGCGTTATTATAGGTATCAGCAGCATCGGTACCCAATTGTCCCTTGGAATCGGAAGTAGATAAACGGCGACCAACGACCAGAATTCAGCATAAATCAATGCACAGAGGAGTGCCGTCAGGAACTTTCCTGTAAATACCAATCTCGGTGTGACAGGGGCAGATTTCAGCATCCACCACGTTTTCGCTTCATCCCGAACACCGTTGCAACTGATACCGAAAGTAATAAAAATGCTGTAAAGTACAATTTGCACAGTAAGACTTTCGGTTGCATTCATACCACCGCCTTGTATAAACAACACCGCGATATGAACCGCCAAAAAAAGCGTAAGCATTAGCATCGCAATTAGCCGTCCACTATGCCTGATAAAGATTAGGAAGTCTTTGAGCATCATGGCTTTTATCGGCCCGCGTCCGAGCACCACGGCAATACCTTTTAGGGGTGGTGCTTTAGAACCGCCGTTGCGTCGTATAGGTTTACGCTTAACTTTCAACAGACGGTTATTTTCCCAACCGCGCTGATAAATCAGTTGTGCAACGAGTGTTGCAACCACTACAGAGCCAGCACTTCCGCCGATACCCCCGAGTACCCATCCCCATCGGTTTTGTATTGTAGATTCAGCCGTCCAGATCAATAGGAGTTGCCCAATCCATTCGTGTGGATACCATTTAGCAGCTGCGTCTGTCGTTTCTGAGGCTGCCCAATCCAGCAAAAACTGTTTTACCGGTATCGCATCAAATGACGTAAACAGTGCCAACGGCAAAAGGAACCCCACCGTCACGCTGACAGCTGTACCGAGTACTTTGAGGGTTGCAATGAGTCCACCAGACGAGAAAAAGCGAGTAATGAACATCATACTGATAGTAACATAACTCGCGATGACTATGAGAAGACACACGCACGTCGGAAATAGTCCTACATAAAAATACCACGGCAGTTCAAAGATTAACCCGAACATCACCCACGGCGGTCCCAGAAAACAGAGAATGCTCAGGAAACGGGTAATCGTAAGGTGGACGAACTTATATCCGAAAATCGCCACCGAACGCATCGGTGTGGCGTGTAAGAGTGCAGTGTCCGGTGCCTCATATAGAATCTTCAGTGAACCTTCCATCAATTCTTTGGCAACAATAATAATAGCAAAAGCCATGAAGCCGTTAATTACGCCCAACAGAAGCGTAGAATCAGCTTCAGCGGATCGCAAATGGCTGAACAGGGAGTTACCTAACACCGACAATGCAGCGATGAGAACGAGATAAGCAACGCCTTTTAAAATACCTTTCCGCCATGTCTCCCCGCTGTGTTTAAGGTTATTCACCCATCCCAGCCAATCCGCTTTTAAGAGAATCCCAATATTTTTTAACATGAGAAATGGCTTTCGACTGATTTTTAGGCATCAGCCGTTAGATCAAGAAAAATATCCTCCAATGTCTCTATCTGCTGATTGACATCGGTGGACTGCGCTTGTAGATCCCGCTGCTTTTGCTGTAATTCCGAGAGTGTTCCGACAGCGATCAGCTGCCCGTTACTAATAATGCCGACCCGGTCACAAATCCGCTCGGCAATTTCAAGTATATGTGTTGTCATAAAGACGGTACAGCCTTGCTCACAGCGTTCGCGCAAAATTTCCCTAACGGTGCGTGCACTCCTCGGATCCAACCCACTGGTAGGTTCATCAAGAAAAAGGATTCTCGGATGATGCACGAGGAGCGAGATAAGTAGAATTTTCTTTTGCATGCCGTAGGAATACCCTTTAATCTGATCATCAGCAGCATCAACGAGTTCAAGTTGGTCCAGTAGAATCCCCATCTCATTTTCGGCTTGTCGCGGTGGCACTTCATATAAATCGGCGATCATACGGACAAACTGCCTGCCAGTTAACGCTTCATAAAGCTGCGGCGTATCGGGCATTAGTCCGAGAATCGCCTTCGCCTGTAAACTCTGCTTTTGAATGTCATATCCACCAAGTGTTGCCGTACCAGATGTAGGACGCAGTAAGCCTGTGAGCATATTGATTGTGGTCGTCTTCCCTGCCCCATTGGGTCCGAGAAACCCGAATATCTCACCGGCATCTACCTGTAGTGTTAGGGCATCGACGGCGCACAATTTGCCGAAATATTTCGTCAACTCCAAGAGGTTAATCATCTTCGACCACTACCTAAGACATCATCTTTGAGTTCCGCGAGTGCTTGGTCCAGATCGAGGCTACCTTCAGTCATTTCCGTCCTGGTGGTAGTTTGGCGGCTTTTGCCTTCCAAAATTTCGGCTTTGGCTTCTGTTGTTTTCAATTTCTGTTCCGTCCGTTCTAAAACTTCAGATACACCGTTGGCTACCTCATCAGACAACACTCGATAGAGTTCAGTGCGTGTTTCCGCTTGTTTCTGACGCTGGTGCAGTTCCTCAGCCTGTTCCGCTGCGTCTCGAAACTGCTGATAAAATTCGTGGAGAGCACTCTTGAGGCGTGCAACAACTGCTGCTTGTGCATCAATCTGATGCTTGTAGTCGTCTGCACGGGCCATATAGTGTTGTGTGCGTTGCCGTGCTTCACTTACACGGACCTGGTTTCCTTCTTGTTCAGCGGTATCTGCTTTATTTTCCCATACCTTCGCGGCATCAACAGCCTCTTGGTAAGCCCGTTTAAGTCTCTGCTCCTCTGCGATCGCTGTAGCGACGAGTTCTTTTGCCTCGGTGAGCCGCTTTTTCATATCAAGAATCGCTCCATTGAGAAAAGACTCGTTACCCTCTACCACCTCTAAAAATTGGGTGAGACTCTCTCGAGCCTGTTCTGAAATTTTTTTAATCCCTTTCACTGTATACACCTCCATACGCCTTTACACCTATATTTTACCGAAAATCAAGCGTCTTTTTATTTCCCGTTCCAACGTAGGACCTACACCTATTAGAAACGTCTATTCGGAAAAAGATAGCCAAACAGCAATTTTCATTGTGTATGGAATGAAAGATTAAAGGCACTATCCTATCTCTTGCGCCCTTAATGCCTCGTAATCGGCGTTGATGAGTTTAACACTGTAATTCGCTAATCTATCCATGATGCATCTAATTGCCGGAATATTGTTGTCAACTAAGATTGAGGAACGGTCGTGTAGTGCAGCGGATTCACCGAATGCCCCACTGCCAGCAAAAAAGTCTAAAAGCGTGTCTCGTGGTGAAGAATGTACCTTGACGATACGATTAAGAACACCGAGCGGCTTTTGTGTTGGATAGCCAGTTCTCTCACTCCCATTCGTGCTGACGATGGTATGCCACCAAACATCGGTAGGCGTTTTGCCGCGCGCTGCTTTCGCCTTGCTGACTAAATCAGGTGCCATATAGGGAATCCTATCCATCTCATCGAAATTGAAGGTATAGTGTTTCGGTGTTTTCGCGTACCATAAGATGTTATCGTGCTTAGCAGACCACCGTGACTTGGCGCGCCCGCCATAATCATAAGCCCAAATAATCTCATTCATAAACGATTCACGTCCGAAGATTTCATCAAGCATCACCTTACAATAATGCACCTCTCGATAATCAATATGGAGAAAGAAACTCCCATAGGGCTGGAGTACCCGATATGCTTCTTCAAAACGAGGACGTAAAAACTGCAAATATGCATCCGAACTTTCAAACTGATCGGCGTAATGTGTAGTTTTACCTTTGTGAGTTCGGTATGTCTTACCTTGGAAACCGACGCGATCGCCTTGGACATCCAATTCGACCTCAATCTTCGTACGCTGTTGGCGTTTCCCAGTGTTAAACGGCGGATCAATGTAAATCAAATCAACACTTTCGTTAGAAACATGCTTCTGAAGAATCACGAGGTTATCGCCATAATAAAGATGATGATTGGACATTTAATTCCTTGCTCCTTCGCTATAAGCAAAGAGTCGTTTATTGTAATCTTTAAATACTACTTACGGCTTTTACTGTTTTTTACTGTGGAATTATAGCACAAGTTAGCGTTATTTATCAAGTCTCTATCCTCAGTCTTGAGATTCATGAGATTTTCCTTGACTACACACAACTTTTCGTGTAAAATTTTAAAGTGGAATTGCAAAACCTATAAAGAGACGAAAATCTCATGCGCATTCTGAATTTGAACCGTAAACTCAAAAGTGCGAGACGCCTGCCTGAGATTGTCAGTGTCTTTGCGAGGCACGGCTTTGGACATATTATCTCTCAAATCCTTGAGCGGGGTCGAACAACCCATTTTAGATTCAAAGGGGTGCTTGCCCGGAAGGCAAGGAAGGACACTCACGCAGAGAAGAAACGGAAATGGTGGCACTTAAGGCGATCAAAAAAAGGGTCAGACCAACAAAATGCGTCAGGGACATTGCTATCCGTTCCAGAGCGGTTAAGGCTCGCTTTTGAAGAGTTGGGTCCAACATTTGTTAAATTGGGACAGGTTCTCAGTACACGGGTGGACATTCTCTCCGAACTCGTTGGACAAGAAGAAGCACTGGCGTGGACTACCGAGTTCCAGAAATTGCAGCGACAGGCGCAACCCTTCGATTTCTCAGAGGTGAAAACTACCATTGAAACAGAATTTGAACGACCGCTTGAGGAGGTCTTTCCAACATACGAACAACAACCATTTGCAGCAGCTTCAATTGCGCAGGTACACGCGGCAACACTGATAACAGGTGAACCGGTTGTCGTTAAAGTTCAACGTCCGCGAGTCGCAACAGTTATCCAGACAGATCTCAATCTTTTGATGGAGTTAGCCGAGCAACTTGAAAATAGTGATCCTGAAATGCATCTCTTCAAACCGACTGAACTTGTCCGTGAATTCTCTCGCTCCATTCGGAAAGAGATTGATTTTACAATTGAAGCGGCAAATACGGATGCTTTCTACCAGAAGTTCGCAGTGTCCCCGAAAGTGAAGATCCCTAAAGTCTATTGGGAATTCACGAACCGTCGAGTTTTAACCTTGGAACGTATTGACGGTATCCCAATTGACGCGATAGCGCAATTAGATAAGATGGGATTCAATCGGACAGAACTCGCTGAAACGTTCGTGGAACTGTTTTATACCCAAGTGCTAAGGGATGGGTTTTTTCACGCGGATCCGCACCCGGGGAACGTTTTCGTTTTAGAAGATGGGAAAATCGGTTTAGTAGACTTCGGCATGGTAGGCAGGATAAGCGACGATATGTTGCGGGACATCTGCAGTTGGCTCAGTGCTGTGTTAACCAAAGATGTAGATGCTGTTGTCAGAAGCTACATCCGGATGGGTATCCTCGGTGATGAGACAGACATCACGGCATTGAAGTTAGAAATGAATGACTTTTTAGAACGTTACTTCAATATGCCGCCGAGTCGGCTTCGCCTCGGAGAACTAATTCATGAGGTTTTTAATGCGTCACTACGTCATCAGATCCATACGCCACCAGCATTTTTGATGCTCGGTAAAACGGTAGCGACAGTTGAATCGGTTGTAATGAAGCTGAACCCAGATTTTGATATCTTGGCATTCAGTCAACCGTATATCGCTCAATTTCTCGTCCAAAATTTTGGGACTAAACGCTGGGAACGGCAGTTTGTAGATTCTATGGAAGATTTCACAGAACTCGCACGCGATATGCCGCTCCAATTGCGTCGGATTCTGCAAAAATTACAGCGAGGTTCTCTTAAGTTTGAGTTAGAGCATCTCAGTCTTGAAGCCGTGATTAAGGCGTTTGATCGAGTTATCAACCGAGTCGCCTTTAGTCTTATCATCGCTTCGCTGATTGTCGGTTCATCGATTATCTTACAAGGCGTAGGACTCTGGGAATGGAAGTTTTTCCTTGGCATTATGGGTTACTTAACCGCAACGTTCTTCGGATTCGGTTTGGTAATCTCTATCTTACGTTCTGGTCGCTTTTGATTTAGTGTTCAGTAGCGCATCAGTCGATAAAAAATAAAAAGGGTAGCAGTTATGGAAATCTTACTTGGATTAGATGTCGGCGACGTACGCATTGGGGTTGCGCTGAGCG
The DNA here is from genome assembly GCA_022821495.1 of Candidatus Poribacteria bacterium. GTDB lineage: Bacteria > Poribacteria > WGA-4E > WGA-4E > WGA-3G > WGA-3G. The sequence goes on along the minus strand of JAJEDN010000102.1, from coordinate 13,025 downwards.
ATGAACTCGGTGTTGCGGCACATCCGCTGTGTACGTTAACCCGAAAAAACAGGAAGGTAGACCTGCTTGCCATTGCGGATCTTGTTGCTATCCATAAAGTCGGTCGTATTATCATCGGGTTACCTGTCTCTCTTGATGGTTCCATCGGTACGCAAGCGGAAAAGGTGCAAAAGTTTGCGCAACGTTTAGAACACGTGATTGACATTCCAATTGAGTTCCAGGATGAAAGCTTCACAACTGCCGAAGCCGAAGATGTTTTGCGGGAACTTAACAAAGACACAAAAGAGCAAAAAGAACTCATTGATGAGGTATCTGCGGTGATTATTCTCACTGACTATTTGAAACAGATTCGGGAAACCACGCCGACAGTATCTACGAATAATACCTAATTTTCATTAGGCGTTAAAGGAACTCAATTGGCGTTCCTTGAATAATTATGAATCAAGACGCATGGGGTCAATACAAAAAACACGAATAATTAAGATAATTATACTAACGTCTTGCGGGCTCGGTACGCTCTGCCTCATCGCCCTATTGGCTGGGGTGTATTTAACGTCACCGCCGAGTTCTTCAGAAGAGACTATCAATTTCGAGGTGCCAACAGGAAGCAGTGCACAAACAATTGCGAAGCAACTCGCTAAACACAAGTTAATTCGGAGCGAATATGCTTTTCGTATAGTTGTAGGACACAGAGGGTCTGGCAAACACTTGCATGCCGGAACTTATGTATTGCGCCGGAATATGACGCTGTGGCACATTGTTGACGAATTTGAGAAAGGGCAAGTTACACTCATCAGTTGGACAGTTCCAGAAGGTTTAACAGCAGCTGCTATCGCTGAACTTTGGGAAACGAAGGGCTTCGGCACGGCTGATGCATTTCGGGAAGCTTTCCAATTACCTCGTCTATTGAAACAGTATGGACTTGAAGATAAGACTGTGGAGGGCTACCTTTTTCCGAATACATATAAATTCGCGAAAGGGATAACGGCTGAGGAAGTCGTTGAAATGATGCTTGAGGCATTCAAACAACGATGGACTGAAACCTTCGATAAGGAAGCGATAGGTTTAGGACTTACACAACACGAAATCGTAACGCTTGCCTCGGTGATTGAAAAAGAGGCACAATCCAAATCGGAACGCCCCAGGATTGCCGGTGTCTTTCACAATCGATTGAAACGAAAATGGAGACTTCAGGCGGATCCAACTGTGCTTTACGCCTTAGGGAACCCGAAACGGCTTTTAACGAGAGCGGACTTGAGTGTTGATTCACCTTATAATACATACAAACATAAAGGGTTACCGCCTGGTCCGATTGCGAATCCGGGCATCGATTCAATCATAGCAGCACTACGTCCCGAAAAAACAGACTATTTCTATTTCGTGGCGATAGGCGAAGGGAAGCACCACTTTTCAAAAACGCTTTCAGAACACAACAGGATGATACGAAAAATTCGACGTGCCTCTCGTGAACGTTAGGTACGCTTTACAACAAACCGAAGGGATGGTTGTCAGGGTTAAAACTGTCAGCAATCGGTGGTCAGACAGAAAATTTGATACTTATCAAAATTTTTAGGATAGCCGATAGCCGATAACTACTACAAAATGGCAAAGGCAGATTTGCAGCAAACGATTCAAAGCGAAACAACAATTACGGGAAAAGGGTTAATGTTAGGAGAAGATGTGACATTAACCTTGAAACCGGCAGCGGTAGATTCTGGTATCGTCTTTAGACGTATAGATATGGCAGATGCTCCAGAAGTGAAGGTGTGCCAGGAAAACTGGGCGGATATTTTGCCGCGATGCACGAGTTTACGCAGCGGTGATGCAACGGTTAGTAGCGTTGAACACCTCCTCTCTGCTTTCGGCGGACTCGGCGTTGACAATGCAATCGTGGAGATGAATGCTCCCGAACCGCCTGGACTTGATGGGAGTGCAGCGCCGTATATTGAAACTATCGAAGCAGTCGGACTCGCCTCGCAAGATGCGCCCCGGCAGTTTATTGAACTGGAAGAACCGTTCGTACTTTCTTCGGGGGACAGACAACTCGTTTTGTTGCCTGCTGACGCGTTAGAGATTACGTTCGTTTACGCACATCCGCAAACAAGTCCGCAAACAGCGACATTCAAAATAACGCCGGAATCGTATGCTCGCGAGATCGCGCCCGCTCGGAGTTTCTGCTTTGAGGATGAAATCGAAGCACTGCAGGCTCTCGGTATCGGGAAAGGTGCGAGTTATGATAATGTCCTCGTTATTAGCACTACAGGTGAACCGAGTACGCCGCTGCGTTTTGCAGATGAATTTGCCCGACATAAAATCCTTGATCTCATCGGTGACCTTTACTTGGCTGGACGTTTACCGAAAGCACACGTTATAGCAATGCGAACTGGCCATCAGTTTCATGCCGAATTTGTGCAAGCACTCGGTGCGGCGGGGCATCTCCACCAGATACCAGCTCAAGAACCTATTGAGGTGATGGATATCTATGAAGTGCTACCACACCGGCATCCAATGTGTATGGTTGATAGAGTCATTGAATATGAGAGTAAAAAGCGAGCAGTTGGCATCAAGAACGTGACATATAATGAACCCATTTTTGAAGGACATTTCCCGACGCAGCCCGTGATGCCGGGCGTGCTACAGATTGAAGCACTCGCGCAGCTCGCTGCATGGCTCGTGCTTCGCGATATCGGTAAAGAAGGAGAACTCGGCTACTTCCGTTCCATAAGCAAGGCAACATTCCGGCGTGCCGTGATCCCTGGTGATCAACTTCGATTGGAAATAGAGGTTGCACAACTCCGAAGCCGGCTTGCACGCATTGAAGGACGTGTTTATGTAGGAGACGAACTTGCTACAGAAGCTGAACTATCAATCGTATTGGCATCCGTCTGAATTGGCTATCAGCAGTCAGCAATCAGCTATCGGTCAAGAGACCTCCTGTAACGATCTATCCTCACTCAGCGTACGCCAGGGAGAGATTATCTGTTACAAACTGCGTTTTAACCGACTGCCGATAGCCATTAGAGAGGAACATCCATGTTAGAAACTAACATTCACCCTACGGCTATTATCTCTCCAAAAGCGACACTGGAAGAAGGGGTTAAGGTCGGTCCCTATAGTCTTATTGGTGAAGAAGTTCATATCGGGCGTGGCACTGTGATAGGTCCGCATGTTCAGATTGAGAAATGGACAACAATTGGTGAAGAATGCAAGATTTTCTTCGGTGCCACGATCGGTAACGAATCTAAAGACTTGAAGTACGACGGTTGGCGGAGTTATGTGAAAATCGGGAATCGCAATATTTTACGCGAGTACGTCTCTATCTCTCGGTCAACATTTGAAGAGGAGTCAACGATCATCGGTGATAATAACCTGCTAATGAATTGGGTTAATCTTGCACATGACACCATCGTCGGTAATAGAATAATCATGGCAAACTTTGTGTCTCTCGCGGGGCATGTTGTGATTGAGGATGACGTTCGATTGGGCGCACACGCTGCATTGCACCAATATGTACGCGTCGGCAAGATGGCAATGGCAGGCGGATTCTCAAAAATTGTACAGGATATTCCACCGTTCGCATTGTCCGCTGGACAACCGGCGCGGGTTCGAGATCTCAACCGCATTGGCATCCGCACATCTCGGATCAACCCTTTGTCGCAGCTTACGCCCGAAACGCTTGCGGCACTAAAGAAGGCGTTCCGCATTTTGTTCCGCTCCGGTCTACCGCTCAAACATGCCGTCGCCAGAGTCAAGGAGGAGCTCGAAACAACTCCAGAAGTTGAATATCTACTTAAATTCATCGAAACCTCCAAACGTGGCATCGGCTTCAGTCAACCGAATCGCGTCCTAAATGGTTAAAGCATTTTTAAATACTGGGTTTCTGGTGAAAATATCAGAAACACAAGCCCGTAATGAAGCAAATCGCTTATGGGCGCGTACGCCGTGAAATGGAGGGTGTCCCTACGGAGAGGCACGTCTTATGTAAAGCCTACCTAAACGAACCGCAAGGTAATATAAAAATATGGAAAAATTGGGGATTATTGCAGGTGCAGGCGAACTTCCAGTGTTATTGGCTCGTGCTGCTGCCGTTCATAATCGAAAACCCGTTGTTATCCAAATCACAAAGTCTGATGCACAGCGCTTTGCTGGCATCGCACACGAAATCCATACCTACGGCGTTGGACAGATCCAAAAGATTGCCCGAACACTTCTTAACTCAGGCGTAAAAGAAGTCGTGATTATCGGTAAAGTCGAAAAAAATATTCTACTGCGCCCATTCCAGATTGATACGACCACTATTAAAATTTTAGTCCAGAACCGACGCGAAAAACCCGCCGCGATTGTCAACGCAGCCCTCACTTACCTCGAATCTGTTGGGCTCACTATTCTCCCTCAAGATCAATACCTCGGTAATCTTCTCCCGCAACCCGGCGTTTTAACAACGCGACAACCCACTGCAAGTCAACAGGCAGACATCAAACTCGGTATTACCACTGCACGTCAAATCGCAAATATGGATATTGGTCAAACCGTTGTTGTTAAAAACCAGATCATCCTTGCGATTGAAGCCATTGAAGGGACAGACGCAACTATTAAGAGGGGTGGGGGTTTAGGTAGGAAAGGCGTAGTCGTTGCGAAAGCATCTGCGGAAAATCACGATTTTCGCATCGATGTACCGACAGTGGGCATGCAGACGTTAGCGATGTTACATCAAGTGAGAGCAGATGTGCTGGCAGTCGAAGCGCGACGAACTTTCGTTATGGATGCTGAAGCACTTACGCAGCAAGCAGACCAATGGAAAATCGCAATTGTTGCTGTCGAGTAATTTTTAAAAGAAAGAGGCGGAGGTGATAGTAGCCTCCGCCTCTCCAAAGATATGATCCAAATAGGACTTACGCATTTTTCCATGATAACGGACGTATGACGCACTGCAGGCGGGGTTTCAAACCCCGCCTGCAAAGGGGCAGCGTAAGTTCTATCAAATTACGCTGCGTCTATTGCAGCTGCTACCTGCTCCGTTGTTGGAAACTGCCCGGTTTCTAACTTCGAGTAGAGCAAGGTACCGTTTAACGAGACTTCAAAAGCCCCACCACTGCCTGGAATCAGATCAACGTTCTTAACTTCCGCACCATACTTTTCCTTTAAGGCATCTGCCAAACTGGCTGCCCGTGGTTTATAGTTTCAAGAGGTGCAGTATTCAATTCTCACTTCCATGGGGTATTTCCCTCCTCATTGAGATTTTGCATGAACCCAACCATTTGTTCTAAAATTTTACCATTAATATTGGGAAATTGCAAGTTTTTTCGCGCGCTAAAGATTCGCGTCAAAAGATTGGCACGAATCTTGCTATTATAGTTATATAATTCAGTGTAGAAATGTGTTGTGTCCGTAAAAACAGAGTCAAAGTATACGCCACCACTGTGTTAGGCACTAATTACCGATGTGAAGTTAGCAAGCAGGTGTTTAAATTATGAACAAGGCTATCCAATTTCTGAACAAACCTGTCCTTTTATCCATCTGCCTTCATCTGATAGGTGTAGGGATTGTATCGCTGTCTATTGTCGGGTCAGCGGATAAATACGGCGATGCGATTGTAGCAGAGTTTGTTTCGCTCCCGAAGACCGAAAAAACTGTGCGCACCCCACGTCGGCTCAAGACACCAGAACTGACACAACCAGATATGGTTCGCTCACAACCGCCGCGTATCCAAGCACTTATGGAAATTGCCCACGTTCAGCACAATGAACCGCACCCCGTTGTCGATACGCTTCCAGTTTCTAGCGTTCATCAGACGATGCCATCAGAAATTGGAATAGAAAGCGGGAGAGCACTTGAGCACCGCTTGCCGTCTCGTCGGACAACTGACGTTTTACAGCCAACACGCTTTACACCTAAACGGATCTCACGTCCAGAATGGACATCTATATCACCCGTTATTGCAAATGCACACGCTGCCGAACTCCCATCGGTCCGCGGGCTCTTAAACGAACCGATACAAAACGCCCAGTTTCTCCATAAAGTCGACCCGATTTACCCAGAATCTGCTCGTCTTTCCCATAAACAGGGGCTCGTTGTTCTTGAAGCGACAATAGGGGTAGATGGTATGGCAAGAAATATTAAAGTTGTCAAAGTCGTCGAAGTTAACGGTTTAGGATGTGAAGAAGCGGCGATTACGGCACTCAAAGCGTCCCAATTTACACCAGCGAAACAGGGTAAAGTCGCTGTCAGCCAACGCCTCCGTATTCCTTATCGTTTTCAATTCAAAAGCTAAAATCTCCGTAGCACCCCGTCTATCCAATATCGTGAACCGGCTTGCCTCCATATTAGTGTCAAGGCAAAAAAGGCTTGCACTATCAAGGTATTCCACATATAATCTTTCCTACTGAAGGTATCAGATCGTCGCGATTTGGAGATGACTTGTGGCGATTGGGAAATCGCTATCACGCGGAATACGGAGGAAAAGATATGGATGTTCGTCTTGATAACAAGGTGGCTGTGATTACTGGCGGTTCTACAGGGATTGGTGCTGCAACAGCAATTGAATACGCCAAAGCAGGTGCGAAAGTTGTCTTTGGTGATATTAACGTAGAAGATGCTGAAAAAACGCTAAAGACGATCACTGAAAACGGTGGCGTTGTGAAGTTTCAACGGACAGATGTTGCCGTCGAAGCTGAAGTAGCGAATTTGATGGAAATTGCTGATACAGCATTTGGTGGAATTGATACGTTGGTAACTTCAGCAGGTGTCCTACGCGGACCGAGCGTCCGGATTGATGATTTTGAAGCGGCAACTTTTGACTCAGTTATCGATATCAACCTCAAAGGCACTTTCTTTGCGCTTAAGCACGCTGTCCCAATAATGGGGCGCGAGAACGGCGGTGTTATCCTGTGTATTGCCTCTGGTGCCGGGGTCCGTGGTGGGAGTTCCTCAGTTGCTTACGCTTCGAGCAAGGGTGGAGTCAATGGACTTGTAATGACGGTAGAAAATCAAGTTGGGTCAATGGGCATCCGTATGCACACTATTTGTCCGGGAGGATTAGCAACGCCTCTTAAATTAGGACAAATTGCGGAATCAGCACAGCGTGATGGGCAAGATCCAGATGCGGCAGTTGCAAATGCCCGCACTTCACTCGGTGACCCGGCTGGTGTCGCGCGAGTCCTCACTTTCCTTGCCTCTGATGCGGGTTCATATACGCGCGGGCAAATTTTCACGAGGTAATATTTTTAATTATCGGGTTTCCGCGCCGATTTTTCCGTTTTGATCAACAACTCGTGCCTTTTCTATTACGTTCGGAGTCGCGTTGTTGGTCAAAAAATCGGGTCCTTGATGCGTTTGAACGACATCAGTCGGCGTCAGGGATTTTAAGAATTTCCATCCAGTAATTCTAAGACGAAAAGACGTAATCAAAGTTCAACCACAAACTTTTTGAATAACGATAAAAGAAAACAGGAAAAACCGCGGAAAAGAACGTCCAGATACCTAAATTGACAAAGAAAGGAATAGCGGCGAAGGTTGCGAGGAGAAAATAACTTGAAAAGGCTATGAGGACTGTCGCCCCATAGTTGAGATACATAGCCCCGATAAAATAGCCCGACTCGCGTTCAAACTTCAAATCACATGCTGTGCAGTGTGTAAACATCTTGAAATATGATTGAAACAGTGTCCCGTTTCCACACTGCGGGCATTTGAGTCGAAGACCGGATCGCAGGGTTCTACTGAGGACTCCAAAGGTTAACTTCATCAAAATCTTCGGTGTGGAAACCCCCTGAATTTATTCGAGGGAGGAAACACCGCTCCTGTTGTCCGATTTAATAAAAAGTGCTGTTTTAACACCACCTGCACAGTGGGTGTTTGGATTCAGATGTGCTGCTTCTGTTCTCCAATACTGTCACTACCAGATACTAAGACCTGACACGATGTCCTTACCAAAAGATAGTGCGTTAAGCCCCGTCTCCGGGTATGTATTGCCCCATCCAGATCACAGTATCCGAGAGGAATCAGACTTGGGGAGCATCCGAAACATCGTGCTGGCTGCCACGCCAAGATACCGCGATATATGACTGTAGTCAATAAGTTACCCTCGTTCAACCGATAGGCTTGGCTGCCGTATTGAACAAGCCCCATGCTTTAGCAGGGGGTTATTGACTGAAGTAGTTTGCAAGTTCATTTTTTATCGCTTTCAAGTTTCGTAGGGGTTGGGTTGCCCAACCCGTGCGGATTGCTGATAGCCAATTTACCCAAAGCTCCCGTTGATATAGTCGTAAGTCGCTTGGTTTGTCGGATTATCGGAAAAAATTACATCCGTTGTGTCAATTTCAATGAGATCGCCGTTAAGAAAAAAGGCGGTGCGGTTCGCTAACCGTTTTGCCTGTTGCACCAAATTCGTGACGAGCAAAATCGTCATTTCTTTCTGTAATGATTTAAGTACCTCTTCGATACGCATTGTCGTAACCGGATCAATAGCGATAGAAAATTCGTCGAGACAAAGCACTTCCGGTTGATGCGAAAGCGCACGTGCGATTGTCAGGCGTTGTTGTTGTCCGCCTGACAATTTAGTGCCGAGGGTGTCCAAACGGTCTTTGACTTCATCCCAGAGTGCTGCTTGCTGTAAGCAGCGTTCAACGATTTCATCTAATTCAGATTTAGTGCGAAGTCCCGCTGTCCGCGGCGCAAAAGCGACGTTATCGTATATAGAAAGCGGTAGCCCTACTGGTAAAGGTAGGACCATGCCAATGCGCCGGCGTAAACCGTATACATCGCCTATTGTTTGGATGTCCACACCATCTAATTTGACAGAACCTTCCACCTTCGCACCCTGTGTGAACTCCAAAGTCCTGTTGATAACTTTCAGGAGCGTCGTTTTACCGGATTGTGCTGGACCGATGATACTGAGAATCTCGTTTGGATGAACATCAAAGGAAATCCCATTTAGTGCAGGTGTATCGCCGTAATGGACCCGTAGGTCGGAAATCTCTATTTTATTTTCCACGTTTTCCTCGTTTGCCTAACATTTCAACTATCCAACTGTCATGCCTATTTTATTTCTCATCTTCTGTTTCATCTTTTTCTATCTGCTCGCGTTCCACTCGCGCTTCTGTTAAGACCGAAGCTAACAAACCGGATGGAATCGCTATTAAGCCTACTCCGACGAGCGCGACGAGCGCGGTGAAAAGTCTCCCGCCAGAGGTCGTCGGATAGACATCCCCATAACCGATTGTAGTTAATGTCACGACAGACCACCACATTGAATCCAGGATAGAGCCGAATGCCTCAGGCTGCGCCTCTCTTTCAAAGAAGTGGATGCCACACGCAGCAAGGTAGACGAACATCAATGATAAGATTACCAATGCTAAGAGCTCTTGTTGGATTTCACGTAGTGCCGCTCCGAGCCGATCTACGGCTAAAATAAATCGCGTCGCCTTAAATATCCTGAAAATTCGCAAGAACCGGAGTATCCGTAATACCCGAAAGCCCGGCACGAGGAACAGAGATGGTAAAATCGCGATTAGGTCAATTAGACCGTAGAAACTAAAAACAAAATCCCGTTTCTTTGGTTCAATATAGACGCGTAAGGCATATTCTACCGAAAACAGCACCAGAAAAACCACGTCTAAGATAACGAAGTGGGTTGCATAGGGATCCACCTCCAACTGCTCTCTATCGGATTCAAGCACAAACACAACAGCCGAAGCCAAAATCAGGAATTGGATGATCCCGCTGAATATGTTTCCTTCAACGATCCGTCGTAATTTGTCTTTATTCATGTTTTTAGAGTTGTTAGTCATTCGTCGGGGATATTGGGGGCCGCTATCATTACGCTGCCTGCCCCAAGTCTCTTTAACTCTCACTGCGAGGCAAACTGATAACTGATGACCACTCTACCACTTCTTCCGTGTTCGGAGATATACCCTCAGCCCAATCGATACCGCATTGATGAGTAATACACTACCGACAAGCATGACTGCCGTCGCATAAGGAATGCCTTCTGTAACGTCCGGAACCTGTGTCGAAATCGTGAAAAGATGGAGTGATAGTGCCATACACTGTTCCGTTATATTATAGGCGAAAAGGTCTCCTTCTGCAATAGCTTTATAAAAAACAGCTCCAGTAAACATAATCGGTGCCGTTTCACCTGCTGCACGTGATACCTGTAAAATCACACCCGTCAAAATCCCGCTGATTGAGTTCGGGATGACAATACGGCGGATCGTTTGCCATCGCGTGGCACCAAGGTTCCAACACGCTTCCCGGAACGACATCGGCACAGCTTTCAAAGCCTCCGTCGTGCTAGCAATGATAACTGGGAGCGTCATAATTGCCAATGTGAGCGATGCCGCCAAGATTGATTCCCCCAAACCCGCAAAGAGTACAAACGCCCCAACACCAAACAGGGCGTGCACAATACTCGGTACACCGGCAAGGTTGACAACAGCCAAATTCGTGATACGCGTAAACCAATTCTCACGGGCATACTCGTTGAGATAGACCGCTGCGAACACGCCAATCGGGGCAGATACTAACAGAGAAACGACGACCAAGTAAATTGTGCCAAGAAAAGGTGCCCAGATACCACCCGCACGCATATTGTCTTTCGGATTCGTGAACAGAAACTCAAAAGACAGAACTGGCAGTGCTTTGTAGAGAAGATAACCGATAATCAGAAGTAACGGGATAATCATCAGGCTTGTTACCACAAGTAAGAAAATCCGTACCACATTCTCTATCCGTCGCTTTTGTCTGTCAAGTGCTGTTTCTGTAAACATTGCTCCCGGCGATACTTGTATATTGGTGTCCATATTTCCTATTGTCCTTAAGAAACTTACTGCTGAGTCTAATATTATTTTGAACTTACGCGGCCCCTACTGCAGGGTTTTTGCTTGGGTGTTTTTTTAGGGTTTTAAACCCCGCCTGCAGCAGTGCGTCATACGACCGTTATCATGGAAAAATGCGTAAGTCGTATTATTGTTGTCGGATGCCTTTGATAACTAAATCAGCGATGAGGTTCACCACAAAGGTGATCGTAAAGAGTAGAATGCCGATAATAAAAAGCACTTGATAATGTTCACCGCCTCTCGCAACTTCCCCGAGTTCCGCAGCAATTGTCGCCGTGAGGGTGCGAATCCAAGAGAGCGGGCTTGACGGAATGTTAACAGAGTGTCCTGTCGCCATAAGCACAGCCATCGTCTCACCGATGGACCGCGCAGCACCAAGCAATACCGCTGCCAATAACCCGTTTTTTGCCGCTGGCAGAAGCACACGATAGGTCACCTGCCACCGCGTTGCGCCAAGGGCTTCCGCAGCCTCGCGATAAGAATCCGGAACAGCTTTCAACGCATCTTCTGCTATGGAGACAATGATAGGCACACTCATTAACGCTAACAGGATACCACCGTTCAGCATCGTTAAACCAATCGGAGCATTGAACACAGCAATGATTAACTGATTCATCAGGGTCAACCCGATGAAACCCCAAACAACAGAAGGAATCGCCGCGAGCAGTTCGATGATGATCTTGAATGTCTCTCTCAATTTTGGACTGCAGAACTCTGATATAAAGATTGCTGCGCCGAGTCCAAATGGGACGGCTATACACATCGCTAACGTTGTCACGCTGAAGGTACCCAAAATCAAGGCGAGGGTGCCGTACCTTTTGTTGTTCAGTGAGGTCGGATACCATTCAGGACTTGTCAGAAACTCTACTAAATCTAAGCCGTTGAAAAGGAAACCCGCACCTTCGCGGAACACGAAGAAGAAAATACCGAACACAAAAATAATAGAACTAACACCGCACAGGCGGATCAATGTTTCAATTACGGTTTCGGAAAAGGACACACTTGTCGCACTTTTTTTTCGTAAGATATTCATGTTTTTACTTGTTTGCTAACGGCACGAAACCCAGTTTCTCAACGATCTTTTGACCCGCCGGAGACAAAATCCAATCAAGGTATGCTTTCGCTTCTCCAGTCGGTTCACCGAGCGAATACATGTACAAGGGACGAGCGATCGGATAGGTTTTGGCGAGAACATTCTCAAGATTTGGGGCATAGTAAGGTTCACCAGGGGCTGTTGCGATTTCTAACATCTTTACCTCTGGAGTCGCATATCCCATTCCACTGTAACCGATAGCGCACGGGGTGCGTCCAATAACTTCTACCACGTCTTTGGAACCGTGTAAATCCAAGGAACCCAATTTAAAATCTTGTGTTTTACCGAGCAGTGCTTCTCTAAAATAGAAGTAGGTCCCGGAATTAGATTGCCGACTGATACGAATAATTTTGTTACTCGGACAATTTTCATGCGCAACGCCAAGATCACTCCATTTGGTTATATTACCATCTTCACCATATATTTTGGCAAGTTCAGTAATCGTAATTTTATCAAGTGGCGTGTCGTGGTGGACATAAACAGCGAGCGCGTCGTACCCAACAATAAATTCCTGAGGCGTTTTGCCCGTATTTTGCGTCGCGAGTTCTAACTCTTTGGGTTTGATTTGACGACTGCAGTTCGCGATGTCTACGGTACCATTAATTAGCGCGGCAACACCTGTACCAGAACCTCCGCCTGATACCTCCACGGAGGCGGTGCTCGTGAGACCCGTGTATATCTCTGCCCACGCCTGCGCCAAATTCACCATCGTATCTGAGCCTTTATTTTTGATGATTTGTGCTGACCCTTTACTCGCAGCACTTTCGCTAGCTGTAGGTGAATAGCTGATGATAGCAAATCCACATACTGAAACTACCAAAATGCATATAATAATGTATTTTGCCTGATCCATTTTTTGCATTGATCTACCTCTCTTGCTGGATTTTACTATAAATTATAACACCCAATTGTTACGAAAATAAGACAAAATCTTAAAATTTTTGTAATTTGCTATAAAATTACTATAGTTTGGACAATATTTAGAATTATAATGCGAAAAAGCAGAAAAGCAGGTATCCTTTCATAAACACACTACTGTTGTGAAAGGATGCTAAAAAATGAACCTCCTTTTCTGCTTAGGAGATATTCTATCGGATTTT
>JAJEDN010000119.1 GCA_022821495.1 Candidatus Poribacteria bacterium | reverse complement strand
AGGTGCGTTCTTCTTCATCAAGTTCAACATGATAGCGTTTGGCTGGCATAAGACGCTCCAAGTTATACAATAGATTGACTTGAAACTTAGGATACCATATTTTCAATACATTCATCAAGATAAACTTGACATAGCACTAGTTACGAAAATAACTGCGGACACGACGGCGTTGCAGCTTGTTAACCTTAATACTACCGAATCGCGAGACGTCATTGTGCAGGCAGGCGCGATGGGAGAGCATAACTTTACTTCAGCACGTGTCAATACGGGTCAGGAGACCCAAACAGTTCCGATCAATGGCGTGTATCTCCGCGTCCAGCTGCCGCCGAACACAGAGATTGATTTGGAATTAGGGATGGAGCGTTTCGTGAATGCGCCATCATACAAGCATCCGTGGTGAAACAAGGGATAGTGAATAAGTATTAAAGAATTAGGATCTAATTAGACGTTCATATTCATCATGCTTACCAATCCAAATCCAAGTAAAATCGTTACCATCTTTAATAGCAAGTGCTCTATAAGCCTCTCCTACACGAACAGACCAATACTTTCCAACTTTCTTAAAATGGAGAGATAAGTGTCGAGGATTTTCTTTGAGCAAATCGAAATTTTGTCTTGCCACTCTTTGCACAGGTTCTGGAAGCTGCTGAAGATATCTCCAGAAACGAGATGTTGTTCTATGCCCCTAAAGATCCTTGAGTGTTCCTTTCTCCTTTTCTTCAAGAGCCTCAGCAATTAGGAAATCCAATTTTCCTGCGTCTGAATCTGCTTCGATTTCTCGATCCCATTTTTCCCAATCTAATTCGTTGAACCACTGTCGTAATTGTTTGTACTCAGCTTCAGGAAGCGTGAGAATTTGTTGTTGAATTTCCGTAAGACGTGACATTATGCTTTCTCCTTTTGTTAAAAATTGTCAGATAAATATGAGATTAGAACCTCGTCAACGAAGAAACATGAAACTTATGCCCAGCGTTCAACGACGACTTTCTTCTGTGTAAAGAAGTCCACAGCGTCCCAACTCTGACCGTGGAGATCCCCGAAGAAACTATCCTTCCAGCCACTGAACGGGAAGAATGCCATTGGTGCAGCGACACCGATGTTAATACCGATGTTCCCGATTTCCGCTTCATAGCGGAACTTCCGGGCGGATGCGCCGCTACTTGTAAATAGACACGCCATATTGCCGTAGCTGCCACTATTGACGAGCGAGATAGCATCGTCGATAGTCTCAACATGGATAAGCCCTAAAACGGGTCCGAAGATTTCGGTTTTAGCAATCTCGCCCTCTGGGTTCAGACCGTTGAGGATCGTCGGACGGATAAAATTACCGTTCTCGCCACCGGATATGCTCGGATACCTACCATCAACAAGCAGCTGCGCCCCCTCATCAGCACCTGCTTGAATCAACCCTTCAATTCGCGCCTTGCTTTCTGTGGTGATAACAGGCCCCATTTCGACACCATCCGCTAACCCATTTCCGACAACCCGATCCGTAGCAGAGTCAGCAATGGCTTCTGTGAACCAATTGCGCGCCCCACCAACAGTCAGTGCGAGAGATGCCGCGAGGCATCGCTGCCCGGCACACCCAAAGGCACTTTCCGTTGCAGCGTTGACAGTGAATTGCGGATCCGCATCCGGGAGAATAATCAGCGGATTTTTCGCGCCGCCTTGGCACTGGACGCGTTTTCCGTTTGCTGCCGCTTTCGCATAGATGGCTTTCGCGGTCGCAGTGGAACCGACAAAACTGATGGCACGAATATACGAATGTGTTAAGATGGCATCTACGGTCTCTTGTCCACCATTAACGAGGTTGACGACCCCTTTAGGTAACCCTGTCTGCTCAAGCAGTTGAAACACCTTTTGCATCGTGAGCGGTACCTTTTCGGAGGGTTTAACGATGTAGGTGTTCCCACAAGCGATAGCATAAGGTAGGAACCAGAAGGTAATCATCCCTGGAAAGTTAAAAGGCGCGATCGCAGCACATACGCCGACAGGTTGGCGAATCATGAATTCATCAATACCCGTGGCAATATCCTCAAGGTTCGTGCCTTGCATGAGTGTCGGAATCCCGCACGCGACCTCAACATTTTCGATCGCGCGCCGCATTTCACCTCTCGCCTCGTCAACCGTCTTACCACACTCCAAGGTAATTGTTCTCGCAATATCGTCTAAATTCTCCTCAAGGAGATTTTTCAAATTAAAGAGATATTGAATGCGTTGGACAGGTGGGGTACGCCGCCATTCGTGGAGTGCATCAGCAGCAGCAGTGGCAGCTTGATGTACCTCATCAGCGGGTGAAAGCGGCACTTGCGCGAGCACTTCCGCAGTCGCTGGGTTCGTAACATCAAGCAGTTCATCCGCTGCTGATTCCTGCCATGCGTTATTAATATAGTTCGGCAGTGGCGTTTGTACTGCAGGCATCAGACTTCCTCCGTTAATTTTAGTTCGCGAAAAGCTCAAGGACCTTCAATTGATTCATAGCGGCGGCGATCTGCGGATCGTGCTCCAGCTCGTCACGGGATGTTTCTGTAATCTGAGCGAGTGCGTATTTAATGCCGAGATCACTGAGTGCGATCTGATCTTCGGTAAGCGCATCACTTAAGCGTTGGTAACTCCGTCGGAGTTTTTCGGCTTCCCGGTCATCACGGGAGGCATGTTCAGCAGATGTGAGTTTCGCTAACACATCGTCTCCATTTTCATCTACAAAGGTTTTAAGTTTCTCGTGATTTTGGAGTTTCACTTGCATCTGCTGTTCAGAACGACTAAACCATGCCGTCTCGACATCGGGGATGATGCCAACTTTGTCGATATCAACGCCGTTCGGCGTAAAGTAACGCGCAACAGTTAGCTTCACAGCGGATTTTGAATTACTGAGTTGGAATACACGCTGAACGGACGCCTTTCCGAAGGTTTTGTCGCCCATGACAAGCCCGCGCCCATGATCCTTTACAGCACCAGCGACAATCTCAGAAGCACTCGCACTCCCACCGTTGACGAGTACAATTAGTGGAAAATGTTCTCTTGTTTCCCCTTTTGCCACGAATTCTTCGCGATCCGCCGGACCTTTACCTCTACTATAAACGACAAGTTGCCCCGGCGTAAGAAAATCACTTGCGATCTCGACAGCTGAAGTGAGTAATCCGCCCGGATTTAATCGGAGATCCAGGATAATGCCACGGGCATTCTGCGCCTTGAACTCGGCGAGCGCATTATCTACGTCATTTGCGGTTGTTTGAAGAAACTGATTGATCTTGATGTACCCAACATTATCTCCGATAATATCTTGTTCAACGCTTGGAATCCGGATGACATCGCGGGTAATGGTAACTTCAATCGGACGACTCTCGTTCTCACGTATGATTGTAATAGAGACAGAGGTCCCGGGTTCACCGCGCAATACGTCTACAGCATCGTGCACGGACATCGTTGCCGTTGATTCACCTTCAATGTGACTAATGATGTCGCCACTTTGAACGCCAGCCACTGCAGCCGGGTTATTTTTAAAGGGCGTAATCACAGTTAACATATCTTCTCGAATCCCGATTTGCATACCGAGTCCACCGTACTTACCTTGGTTCTGGGTCTGAAATTCGAGATAATCCGGGATAAATTGGCTGTACGGGTCCAATTTGCGAAGCATCCCGTTGATGGCACCCTTGATGATCTCTTGATTCTCCGGTGTTTCAAGATGATACTGGTGAACATGCAGTAATACCTCTGAAAAAAGGGCGAGGCTCTCTAACACTTTATCGTCAGTTATCTCTTCCGAACTCCAACCGAGTGGTAATAATGTACTGAGCAGAAATATAGATAAGAAGATATACAAACAGATTTTAGGTGAAGTTTGCAAGCCAGAACTTGCCGTTAGCAGTTTCATTTTTTGCTCCCTCCTGCAGGCACGGTGTTGTCGCATTTAAAAAAAGCGTACGGTTGAAATCGAGCCGCAGAAAAATGGAATTTAGTAAGTCCGATATGGTTATAAGTTATAAGTTATAAGTTAAGAGGTTTGTTGTTACGAAGGGTTCTTAACTTATAACCTAAAGGCGTACTCGCCGTACTTATAACTATTAACTACGTTAATACAGAAGGTTTCGCAGTCGTTGGACATTTGGAATGCGAAAAGCGATAAAAGCAGCGACGACGCCGTAAAGCAGGTCAATCCAACCCATCCGTGACTGCATTAATTCCCAAACAGACTGTCCTTTAAATAGTGTTGTAGCGATAGGCATCGCTTGTTCTAATGTGATGTTATTCTCCTGACGCAGCTGCGCCGCGATTTGTGCGACCGCATTCCACTGGACATCCAGATATTTTCCAACAAAGATACCGAATATCGCAAAAAGAGCAGCACCAATACCGACAAGATACCAGGTCTTTCTCCCTTCTTGTGGCAAACTTCGGCTGCTTGTTAAGAGCATCCCGGCTCCGGTCAATATACCGATACCTATGGCAATAAAACCAGCGGTGTGTCCCGTCCACTGGATATATTTTGCCCAAAGTACGCCACCTATCATCGCGCCGAGAAATCCACCAAATGGGGCTATAACGGTGTTCATTAGGAGACAACTCCGTTGGTTTGGATCTGAGGTTTCTGCCGATGGTGTTCCGTGTTCTGCTCGAAAGTATAAGCAACGCGCAGCACTTTCTCTTCCGCAAAAGGCGCGCCGAGGAGTTGTAATCCGACGGGCAACCCATTTTTTACGAAACCGCACGGCACAGAGATACCGGGTAATCCTGCGTGACTCGCCGGTGTTGTCATCACATCGGAGAGATACATCTGCAACGGATCCGCGATGCGTTCACCTATTTTGAACGCTGGTGTCGGGGAGGTCGGCGTTGCGATAACGTCAACCTTCTCAAATGCGGCATCAAAATCAGATTTAATAAGCGTTCGGACTTTCTGTGCCTTTTTATAATAGGCATCTTGGTAGCCAGCACTCAGGGCAAAAGTGCCGAGCATAATCCGGCGTTTCACCTCTTCGCCGAACCCTTCGCTTCGGGTCTTTTTGTACATGTTGATTAAATCTTCGGGGTTTTCGTGCCGGTATCCGTAGCGAACGCCGTCGTATCTCGCGAGATTTGCGCTCGCTTCAGCAGGAGCGATAATGTAATACGTCGCAATAGCATATTCCGTATGGGGTAAAGATATTTCTTCAACTGTTGCCCCAAGTCCCTCAAGAACAGCAGTCGCACTATGAATGCAATCCGAGATTTCTGTGTCTAACGCTGGCGTGAAGTACTCTTTCGGAACACCAATTTTTAAGCCCTTTACATCGTTGATGAGATACTGCGTAAAATCAGGCACCGGCACATCAACAGAGGTTGCATCCATCGCATCGCTCCCACAGATAGCGTTCAGGAGCAAGGCACAATCGGTAACATCTTTGGTAAAAGGGCCGATCTGATCGAGTGAAGAAGCGAACGCCACCAGTCCATAACGAGAAACGCGCCCATAAGTCGGTTTCATTCCTACCACACCACAGAGTGCCGCGGGTTGCCGAATTGAGCCACCAGTGTCTGAACCGAGAGAACAGACAGCCGTATCTGCGGATACAACAGCGGCAGAACCACCGCTTGAACCGCCAGGAATCGTGTCCAGATTCCAGGGGTTATGCGTAATCTGATACGCCGAGTTCTCAGTAGAGGATCCCATCGCGAACTCGTCCATGTTCGTCTTACCGATCATGACGACCCCTTGTTCGTAGAGTTTCGTCATGACAGTCGCATCGTAGGGTGGGACAAAGGACTCAAGGATCTTGGAGCCACACGTCGTGCGTACACCTTTGGTACAGATTACATCTTTAATAGCGATCGGGATACCTGCTAACGGCGGCATCTCATCGCCTTTTTGAAATCCTGAATCGGCACGACTCGCCTGCTCTAAAGCCAAATCTTTCGTTAGCGTCAAGTACCCTTTGACGTGAGATTCTACTTCATCAATACGCGCATAGACAGATTCAGCCAACTCTACAGCGGTGGTTTCCTGAGATTTGAGTTTTTCGTGCAAGGCATGTGCCGTCAATTCATAAAGCATTTTTAACTTTCCTTGCGGTTCGGTGAGGGGGTCCTTGGCATAAGTATTCTTTTCCGTATATCCAGCCCGGCGTGTTGCTTGGGCTTCGGTCTTTTATTTTTCATTTCATAAAGCATTTTTAACTTTCCTTGCGGTTCGGTGAGGGGGTCCTTGGCATAAGTATTCTTTTCCGTATATCCAGCCCGGCGTGTTGCTTGGGCTTCGATCTCTTCTTTTTGATTTAATGGCTGCGATCAACCACTCTCGGCACACCGAAATATCCCTCTTCAGGTTCAGGTGCGTTTGCGAGGACATCTTCGCGCGGATAGGAGGGTTTGACAACATCCGCTTTAGCGACATGCGCTGCCCCCTCTTGCGAACCCATGATGAAAACTTGGTGCGGATGGATATGCGATGTCGGTGGCACCTCATCCGTTTCAAGTTCATTCAACGTCCCGATATAATCCAGAATTCGGGCAAGCTGCTCAGTAAATTGTTCTGTTTCTTCGTCGTTAAATTCAAGGCGCGCCAAGTTTGCGACATGGCGGACACCTTCGGTGGTAATCGTTGCCATTTTTTCGTACTTCGTCTCCTTATTACTAAATTAGTTTTCAGTTTTCAGTTTTCAGTTTTCAGTTAAAGAGGTTTGCTTACGAACCAGCTGCTTTTGAGAAACACCCGTATTTTGAAGGACCTTCCGTTTGTAGTAAGGCGATTCATCGCCTGTCTGCGTAAATCCTGACCTCATGCTACAAATGACAATTTAGGTTAATCAGCCAATGTCAGTGGCGCGAGAGAAGCAGCGAATCGCTTCGTCATACCAGCACGGCTAAAGCGAACAGTAATATGAATATCTCCGCCTGCCCCACTAATTTTCATTATCTTACCCCGCCCGAATTTCGGATGATGGACAATCTGATCAACAGAGTAATCTACGGAATCTTCAGGAACTTCTTCATATAAACTGTGTGGTTGGCGGAATGGAGATTGGTACCGGTCAACATGCTTGATGAGATATTCAGGGATTTCAGCGATGAAGCGGGATGGCGTGCGATACTCCGTCTCCCGAAACGTTCGGCGCGATCTGGCATGCGAAAGATAGATCTGTTCCATCGCCCGCGTGATACCAACATAGCAAAGGCGACGTTCTTCCTCCAATTCCGACTCCGTGCTGATAGAGCGTTGATGTGGTAGATATCCCTCTTCCACGCCGACGATGAAAACGAATGGGAATTCCAAGCCTTTAGCACTGTGCAAAGTCATCAACGTCACCATATCGGTGCTATCGGTCTCCATTGTATCTATATCGGCGATGAGTGCCACGTTTTCTAAATAATCCGACAGGCTCGGTTCCGGTTCGTCGTATTCATATTGGCTAACGGCGTTAATGAGTTCTTCAATATTTTCCACGCGATTCTGTGCTTCAATACTATCTTGGGATTTCAAATTTTTAAGATAGCCGGTTACTTTTAACACAGAGTCAAGCGCATCGGCGGGGAGCACGGTGGCATCAAATTCATCAAAAATTTCAGCGAAACGTCTCACTTTTGTTTGGAGGCCGCGGTTAATTGTAGAGATTTCATCAACACGTTGGACAGCCTCAAAGAGGGTAATATCTTCCGCAGCAGCAAAATCCATGAGGCGTTCAAGTGTTGTCGCGCCGATGCCGCGGCTCGGCACATTGATAATACGACGGACACTCATAGAGTCGTTCGGATTACACATGACACGGAGGTAGGCAAGGAGATCTTTAATCTCCATCCGATCATAGAAACCGACACCTCCGACAATCTGATACGGAATATTTGCGGCTCGGAACGCCTCTTCAAAGATTCGGGATTGCGCGTTGGTTCGATAGAAGACAGCAAAATCTTTGTAATCCACGCCTTCGGCATGCCAATCTTCAATTTGTGTGCCGACGTACCCCGCCTCGTCACTCTCATCCATCGCCTCGTAGCAGGTAACCAGTTCGCCCTCTTCTTGTTCTGTCCAGAGTTTTTTCGGTTTTCGTGCTTTATTGTTTTGGACAACGCTCCACGCCGCGTCCAGTATATTTTGTGTGGAACGATAATTCTGTTCTAAACGAAGGACGCTGGCATTCGGATAGTCTTTCTCAAAATCGAGGATATTCCTGATGTCTGCACCGCGAAAAGCGTAAATGGATTGGTCATCGTCTCCGACGACACAGACATTTTGTTTCTCATCGGCTAACAACCGCACTAACTCATATTGACATCGATTCGTATCCTGATACTCATCAACGAGAATATATTCAAATTTACCTTGATAGTATTGTCGGACCTCGGTATTTTTACGCAAAAGCTCCACCGTGAAAAGGAGCAGATCATCGAAATCAAGCGAGTTGTTTAAACGCAAGGCATCTTGATAAAGTGGGTAGACTTCCGCAACAACCCTCTCAAAATAGCCGTCAGCGATTATCTCGTATTTCTGCGGTGAGATGGATTCGTTCTTGGCATGGCTAATAAGACTGAGAATTGCGCGTGGGTTGTAATCCTTATCACTATAGTTGAGCTGCCGGAGTACATCTTTGATAAGCGTGGCCTGTTCGCCTGTATCGAAGATCGTAAAATCGCGGGTGTAAGCACGTTTTTTGGATGGGGACACACCTTCAGACGCTGCACGAGTGCCTAACTTTTCAATATCTCGGCGGAGGATACGTGCACAAGTCGAGTGGAAGGTTGACACCCAGAGCTCTCGGCTAACGCCTCCGTCCACGAGTGTATCCAACCGTTCCTTCATCTCGTTTGCAGCCTTGTTTGTAAAAGTCACAGCGAGGATACGGAAAGGCGAGACACGGTGGTGTTTGATGAGGTAGGCGATGCGGTGTGTGATGACACGCGTCTTGCCACTGCCTGCACCGGACAAGATAAGAAGCGGTCCTTCAGTGTGCTGGACGGCTTCGCGTTGGACATCGTTCAAGGATCTTAAAAGGTTATCGGTCAAGGTCTGCCCCTTGTCTCTTGGTATTTAAAGTAGTAGGCACACGCCGTGTGCCGTAACAGACTTGCAAGCATCCGGTTTAGTGCTCCAATTTCATGGTATAAAGTATACACGATTTGGAATTAATTTTGCAAGGGGAAATTTCGGATGTGCAATCTCCTGAGCGCGGATACATCTGCTGTTATCGCTTGCTAATGTTTTCACCTTTTACGCTTTCTTGAATCACACTGACGGTTGACTTCAATTTTTGCGTCACGAAAGCGTAGAGACTCATTCCTGATTTCGAGGCTTCGTGTGTCAAGGCGCGGTAAAGCTGCGGATCAACGGGAACGTTGACGGGGGCTTCGTGCTCTTGGCGAATAGGTGCTTTCGGGACAAGTTCGTTATGTTTTTGATAACTTTCTTTTACACCTTTCCAAGCGATTGCGAGCTCTCTTAATGCCCCTTCTGGCGTATCTGAAAATGCCGATACATTGGGCATCTCAACGAAATGTGCCAAATAATCGCCATCCTCGTCAAGAAATATGTTCACATTGAATCCATCAAACACATCTTCATTCATTTTGCATCACCGGATCATAAATCAGATAAGATATTCCTTCAAGAATTGTCCAGTGAAAGAGGCTTTGACTTTCGCAATATCTTCAGGCGTGCCGTGCGCTAAAATCTCTCCGCCTTTGTGTCCGCCCTCAGGACCGAGGTCAATAACATAATCGGCGGTTTTGATGACATCCAGATGATGCTCAATCACCAGTACCGTATGCCCACTATCGACGAGACGATTGAGGCTATCCAAAAGTTTCTGCACATCTGCAATGTGAAGCCCTGTGGTCGGTTCGTCTAAGATATAGAGATTGTGCTTACCGCGCTTGAGTTTGCCGAGTTCGTTTGCCAATTTTACCCGCTGCGCTTCGCCACCGGAAAGGATTGTAGCAGGATGCCCGATCTGAAGGTATCCCATACCGAGCTGGTTCAAGACACTCAATTTATGGTTAATCAACCGCTGATCGGCAAAAAATTCAACGCCTTCCTCAATTGACATATCAAGAATCTCGGAGATATTCCTGCCGTTATAAGTAACATCAAGCGTATCCTCATTATAGCGCGCCCCCTTACAAGTCGGACAAACGACCTCGACATCCGGCATAAAGTGAAGCTGCGTGGTAATTCTGCCATCACCGTGA
Organism: Candidatus Poribacteria bacterium; assembly: GCA_022821495.1. Lineage (GTDB taxonomy): Bacteria > Poribacteria > WGA-4E > WGA-4E > WGA-3G > WGA-3G. The sequence goes on along the minus strand of JAJEDN010000119.1, from coordinate 36,792 downwards.
CATTCTTCACACCGTCCGCCTTTAACATTGAAACTGAATCGTGAGGCGGTGTACCCTCTTGAGACCGAAAGTGGGGCACTTGCGAAGAGTTTGCGGATATTATCGTAGAAGCCGATATAGGTGGCAGGGTTGGAACGCGAGGAACGTCCGATCGGTGATTGATCAATGCTAATGACATCGCTGATGTGTTCGTGTCCTTCAAGCCCATCGTGCGCGCCATAGAGCGTCCGGCTATCGTGGTAGATAGAATGCAACCTTTTATAGAGAATTTCGTTGACGAGGGTACTCTTGCCAGAACCGGAAGCCCCCGTAATGCAGATAAACATACCGATCGGAATATCAACGTCAATGTCTTTCAGATTGTTTTCTCTACCACCGGTGATGCTCAAGAATTTACCGTTCAAGCTGCGCCGTTCTTCTGGTAACGGGATTTCTTGTCTGCCACTCAAATAGAGACCCGTCAAAGACTCGGGGCAATCAAGTATCTTTTTCAGTTTACCTTGAACAACGACATGCCCACCGTGGATACCCGGTCCCGGTCCGAGCTCGATGATATGATCAGCCGCGCGAATTGTGGTTTCATCGTGTTCAACCACAATCACGGTGTTGCCGATGTCCCGCAATTTATGCAGCGTCTCTATCATCTTAGTATTGTCCTTCGGATGCAGACCGATACTCGGTTCATCAAGGACATAGAGCATACCCATTAACCCAGAGCCGATCTGTGTGGAGAGTCGGATCCGCTGCGATTCGCCACCGGAGAGTGTTGCAGAACGACGATTGAGGTTCAGGTAATCGAGCCCAATGCCGAGGAGGAGGTTAATCCGCGTCACAAGCTCATTAATCACGCGACGCCCTGCTTCTCGCTGCTTTTCTGGAATATCTTTGATACTTGACAGAAAATCTCTCAATTCTTCAAAATGTAATTCGCCGACTTCGTGTATGGTTTGACCCTCAATAGTGACGAGGAGCCGCTGTCGTTTGAGTTTAGCACCGTTGCAATCCGGACAGGTGCGTTCTACCATCACTTTTCGGAGATATTCCTCCATGCCGGAGTGCGCCTCCCCCTGTTTCCGGTAACGACGATAGTGTCTGTCAATACGGGTAATGATGCCATCAAACCGGATTTTCCTACCGAGATGGCGTTTTTCAACAGGGCGCGCGCCTTCTGGCTGTTTGATCGGGAACTCTTCGCCGTGTGTACCGTGATAAAGGATGTCAATAACATTTTCTGGTAAATCAGCAAAAGGCGTGTCCAAGTCAAATCCGTAGTGTGCCGCGAGGCTGTACATTGTCCTGCCGTCCCATCTATCCGGATCGTAGTTAAAGGCTTGATGGACGAACGCGCCCCCAGCGATGCTCCGCGTCTTATCAGGCACGAGTAGATTTGGATGTACCTGCAGATAGGTACCGAGTCCGGAACAGGTTACACACGCGCCGTTCGGTTCGTTAAAGGTGAAGTGATGGGGTCCGAGTTCAGCCATGATAACCCCGTGTTCTGGGCATCCAAATCCTTCCAACTGCTCTATTGCGTCCGCTTCGGCATCCTCTGGAAACTGGACATCGAAACGCATGAAACCTTCACCTACGAGCATGGCGTGTTCAAGGGAGGCGAGAACTTGCTTGTCAATATCTTTTTTAACATAGAATTTGTCAACAATGACTTGTAAATCGTATTCCTGATCTGGATCGAGTTCAATTTCCTCGCTGATGTCGTGTTCAATACCGTCAATTTTAACGTGTCTGCATCCCTTCGTACGAATGTCGTCAAAGAGGTAGTCGTAATCTTCACCGTATATTTTGAAGACCGGGGCATGGATCTCGACCTCGGTGTCTTCGGGCAATGAGAGCATCCGTTCCAAGATTTGATGATGCGATCGGATTGGAATCTCAACTTCACAGTACGGGCAATGCGAGGCACCGATTGTCGCAAAGAGCATACGGAGATAGTCCTGCAAATCGGTCATCGTGCCGACGGTGGAGCGAGGGTTCATTGTGATTGTTTTCTGCTCAATAGAGACGACAGGGGACAATCCATCTATGAAATCAACATCCGGCTTTTTGAGTTGTGTGATAAAGCGTTTGGCGTAGGTAGACATCGACTCCAAAAATCGGCGCTGCCCCTCAGCATAAACGGTATCAAACGCCAATGAAGACTTACCAGAACCGCTGATCCCCGTAACGACGACAAGTTGGTCTCGTGGAATTTCAACTTCAATATTTTGTAGGTTATTTTCTCGCGCACCTTTAACGGCGACAGTCTGTCTCATACATGCCTCCTACAACGAATTTTTTAAGAATTTGATGGGATAAAGCGAATTATTTATATCAGGTTTATCCGAGTGGATTTTCATTAATTTAACGCTATTAAATACCAAATAGAAACGAATGATTTGTATCCAATTGGCATCAGGTACGGCCTTCGTTCTTCCAATCCATCACCTCACGAACTGTCCCGATGGGAAACTTTTGACGTAACGCAATTAATTGACCATAAGCGTCCTGGGTTTTAACTTGCGCAACACCGCGAGGTGGGACCATCACCGCTACTATCCTACCTCTGTTGGTTATTGAAAAACTCTCTCCGTTCTCAACTCGCTTGAGAAGTTTTGACAAATGTGTCTTTGCTTCATGAATACCTATTTCAGTCATTTGATTGATACTCCTTTCAATAAAGAATCTGGGAACTTCTCTTTACAAAAATGGATTATTTGCATCAAAATAATATGCCGGTTCTTCTACGGAAGTTTGACTATCCTTCGTCAAACGGACAGGTGCGGAAAACTGTTCGATAACCCCCTTTTGCGCAAGCCATTCGCACGCCAATTCGAGCGCGAGTTCGCGCTTACCGAAATGCATATAGATGTCGGTTATCGTGCGCTCTTCACCCGATTCCTCTAAGAAATCGAGTAAGGGTTTGAACAGCGTCTGTAGGTTATCCTCTAAATACATATCCACCTGCTCAAGAGCATCGCCAAGCATTGCTTTATCTTTCGGTTTATCCAACAGGTCAGTGAAAACAGTGTTGAAAAACTCAGGATTGTGATCAAGGGCTTGATAGATAACCTTCCGTCTCGGAGTCTCACCGTGCATAAGGACCTCAATACACGCCAATTGTCTGACCAGATATATAAGATAAAGAAACGTGTAATTGTAATCCTGTTTGAGGTGGAACCATTTTTCCGCCTTTGCGAGTATAGTTGTTGCAAAAGCTGCGGCGTTAAGAAGTTGAGAGTGTTTATCCCGTTCACCGACCTGTAGACAGGACGGGTCTCCAATAGTGAAATTAGCATCTCCAGCCGCGAACAACAGACTGTCCCTGGAAAAAAGGACACGACTCTCAGCAAGAATCGAATGAAGTCTACTGCCCTGTAACGTTTGGTCTAACATTTTTTTGTAAGCCCCGCGGGTATGGAGTTGAACCAGAATCGGAATGCCTTCTTCAATTAACTGATACTGCTTCTGTTTAAACTTCGTACCGTCTCGGAGGATTAAAGTTATATGAACGGCTGTCTTCTCCCAGACGTTATCTTCGGCAAGATTGTTGGTGAGGATCGCTGCAACGACGTACATATCCTGCGCAAGCGTTTCTGTTAAACTTTCTACTGCTCGGTGGATCTGTGTGTGGATATCGCCTTTCAGGCGTACTTGATCCGCTTTAACGTCAGTCCCGTCATAATAGTAGGCGGGCTCCTCCACAGCGATTTGGCTCTTCGCGGTGAGCTTCATCGGCACCGCCACCTGCCTGAGAAGACCTTTCCACGTCAGCCATTGGCAGACCAGATCAAGAGATTCTTCACTATCATGCAACCCGCGCCCTAAGTCGGCGTTCAATTCGGTAACGGTGCGTGGTGCTTTCTGTTCAGCAAGATAATCAAGCACAGGTTTGAAGATAAATTGCCGCGCATCGAGGTAGGCGTTAATTGCATCAAGTGTGTCCTGAATGACCGCTTCATTCTTTTCGCAGTTGATGAGATCTGTATAGACGCGATCAAAAAAGTCGGAGTTATAGCGGAGTGCCGGTTGAATCACCTCTCGTGCTGGAATTTCATCGTTCAGGAGTACTTCTATCCGTGCTAATTCTTGCACAACATTGAGAAGTGTAAGAAAACAGGTTAGGCAATCTTTATTGACGTAAAACTGCTTTTCAGCATAGATGAGGTTCGGCAAAGTGCCGGCAACGACGTTGAGCAGCTGGAACTGCTTATCACGGTCCCCGATGTTGTTGAGGTTTGCGTTCTTATCATACCACTCTTGAATGGAAGCATCACGCGAAAAGAGGAGCGTACTGTGCGAGAAATAGGAGTGCATAAAAGACCCCTGTTGCGCGCTCTCAATATTCTGCTTAAAAGCGTTACGTGGCGTTATACTGGCATGGATGTTTACGCCATTTTCGACGAGCGAAAAGAACGATTGTGTCGGACGAATTGCATCTCTACCAATGAGTTCAACGTCGAGATCCGATTTTTCCCACACCTGCGCATAAGAAAAACTACCCGCAACAATAGCGGCAAGGACGTACGGATCTTTCTGAACCTTCTCGACAAGTGCCTCCACAGCCTCTTGGTACTGCTGTTCAATAGCGTTTTGGGATTGCATTGGATTCTCCTATTTCGATGTAATTTGAAGCCAAATTTTACGCGAAAAAATAGGGAATTTCTTACTATTAATTATACTATAAATCTGTTAAGAATGCAAATAAATTTCACTTAAATTTCACCGAAAATTAAGGTTATTTATAGGCACCCAAGTGACCACATTTTTATACAAATAGCACTTACAGCGGAGGCACCGAATTGTAGGTCCAAAGAGATTTGAAACCTTGCCAGTAAAATGGAAACGCGCCCTTCAACAGCGAAGCGTCTTCAAATCTGAACACAAATAACGGTTTTCTTGAAATAATTCTGTACTTACGCTAATATATACAACAAGTATTATCTCAGGAACGGAGGAATGTGCGATGAAATGGATAAAATATTGGGGGCTTGCGGTGGTAGTAGCAGTGCTAATCAGTATGCCTGCCGTCTTCGCAGTCCACGACGAAGCTAAGGGACCTGAAAAGTTCGGACGCTACGAATTCAAGGAACAAGACATTAAAGCGGCAACAGATGAATGTGACGCAGGTGGTGCGGCGGGACCTGAATTCGTACCGACAGTTCGAGATGATGAACCCAACTTGGCACTCCTCAAGGATGCGAAACCAGAAGCCTCCTCACAATTAGAGGGATGGTGTCCGCGTAGGCACTGTGTCGAATATCTCAATGACGGTTTTTACAATAATTGCCGTAGTTGGATCATCGGTGCAATACCGGGTTGGGCACAGATTGATATGGGTGATGTCGCGAATGTGAACCGTATCTATTTCGCGAGCGATCATGCCCAAAATTTCCAGGACCGGAAAGCGGCTGATTTTGATATTCTCGTCGCAACTACCAAAGCGGATGCAGACTCCGAAGCGAACACATGGACAAAGGTTTACACGCACAAGGGAGAACCTATTAGCGAGACGACCGAGTTCACCTTCAAAGATGTAGAAGCACGGTGGTTGCGCCTTCACATTCGCGCCGACGGTGGGGCACGCGTTGATGAAATCGAGATTTATGGTGGAAGGGATCCAATGGCTGTTGAACCGGACGCGAAACTCACCACAACGTGGGCAGAGATAAAAACAGAGTAATACTGTTTACTGCAGGCGAGGTTTTAAACCTCGCCTGCAAAAGCGATGTAGACCTTCGCTCCCTGTTGCTCCAAGCGGGAAACTGTCTTTGACATGGAGTGAACTTAAGCGCGAATAGGGAGACTGAATGCAATATACGATTTTTTTTCTGCTCATGTTCGTTATCTTTGCTATCTTCGGGTTTAATGTTGAAGCAGAGATCTTGTTTCACGACGACTTTGAGCGTCTGGAAATTGGTCGCACCAAGTGGATCCCGTTAGGCAGTTGGGGACTTGAGGAGAACGACACCCGACATAATGTGCTCGGCAGGAGAGTGCTTGACATTTGGGGCGGTGGCGCAGGATTGACGCTTACCGATTTCTCTGAAGAATTTGATTACTATGCCGATTTCAATGCTAAAAACGGGGGGGAATTGGGATTCGTTTTCCACGCGAAAAACGACAGGTACTTCTACATGCACGAGATCTCAACAACTGGCTCTAAGAACGCACCACAACACATCGGATGGCATATAAACCTTGAGAACAACTGGTCCGTCGAAACAACGCCTTTTGCAGACGAAAGAAAACGTAAGCAGAATGTTTGGTACCGCGTTAAGTTTGAGGTGCGCAAGAACTACGAGTTTAAGGCATACCTCGGTAAGGTTGGTACGAAATGGAATCGCCTTGTTTTTGTGGGTGAATGGAGCGATAGTGAACAAAGATACGAAACCGGTAAAATCGGTTTCTACACGCAGGGCGGCAACCGAGGTGCGGCTGCCCACCACGCGCAACTCGATAACATTTTCGTCACTACCCCCGAATTTAACATTTTTCCCGTTGAACCGAAAGACAAGCTCGCGATAACGTGGGGAGACCTCAAAACACAATGAACTCTCAAAAACCGTTAGCAATCGGCATCATCGGTGCCGGTAATATGGGTAGAAATCATCAGGGCGCAATAACCAACTACGGCGCGAGCGTCGTTGCTGTGCATGACGTGCGACTTGAGGCTGCGCGTGAACTTGCAACGCATGCTGATGAAGCACTTGCCACTACCGATTTAGATGCTTTTTTCGACGTAGAAATGGACGGGGTGGTCATCACAACCCCACCCCCGATTCGCTTTGAACCCATTCAGATGGCGTGTAATCGCGGTATTCACTTGATGATCGAGAAACCGCCTGCGCTGAATATGGCTGAAGGTAGAAAGTGCCTCGCATGCATTGAGAAAGCGGATGTCATCGCTGCTGTCGGATTCCAACTCCGTTATCACCCACTCTATGAACGGCTGAAGGCATTAATCGCCACGGAGACGGTACACCTCGTTCGGACCGTCTGCACCGTCAATTATTACCTCAGTTTCAGCATGGCACCCTGGTTCCTGCAGTATGAGATAAGTGGGGGGCCCCTGCCCGAACAGGCGGTGCATGTTTTAGATTGTGCGCGGTTTGTTATGGGGAATCCAAAACCGGTGCAGGCGCATGCGCTCGCTGTCAAGAATATGGCGTTGGATCGAACCGAATTCGATGCAGAAAACGCTATCCAAATGACCTACCAATTGGACAACGGCGTTTTCGGGACACACATGAATCACTGTGGCACCGAAGGATTTAGTTTTGAGGTTGAAGTCGTCGGACCGCATTTGCGGTTACACGCGCACATGACAGATAATGCTATTCGTGGATACCTTAACGGTGAAACTATTAATGAATCGCCGGGCTCCCAAAATAGTTTAGGCTTAGACAAAACCGGGGCATGGCTACGCGCCATCGAAACAGGCGATCGGGAACTTATTCGCTCACCTTTCGCGGATGGCGTTCAAACACTCGCCCTGATTGATGCCGCTGTTCAAAGTCGGGACACCGGTAGATTTATTAACGTGGAAGAGTTGAATTAAAAAAGCGCGAAACTCGGAACGCGTAGGGGCGAGGTCTCCTCGCCCGTATAGAAAGCGGATAGATGGAAAGACACCTCAAACGCCAAATCACTTCACCGAACCGTAAGGAAATTAGAAAATGATAGATTGGATCTATTTTCGGAACAGCTGAACTTCATGCAAAAAAGTGCAAGAGTTTCTTGACACACGCAACTTACAAGCAGAAAACCGTACCGATGCCCGAAAAGAAAAATTGGAAGCTGCAGCGATATGGGATTTAATGGGTAATGCGAAACAGATCGTCGTCGCGAAGGGGAAACGTTTGGAGACTTTCGTACCCACTGAAGATACGCAAGCGTCAATCCTAAACGCCGTGGTCGGACGAAGCGGTAGCCTGCGCGCACCGACAATTCAGAGCGGTGATGTCTTCTTTGTCGGTTACAACGATACGCTCTATGAGACTGCCCCTTTCGCTTAAAATTCTTAAAGCGGATAGGGAAACTTAACGATTTTAGGAAAAAATCGATGGCAAGCATTGAAAAGATTCTTATTACAGGCGCGAGTGGATATTTAGCGCAATTTATTATTGACAAGCTGCACGACACGTATCATTTGACGCTGGCTGACATCGTTGAACCGGACAATGTGCCAGCAAATACGACTTTTATTAAGACAGATGTGACAAATACTGCTGAAATTGAAGCAGCGTGTGCAGAGCAGGACGCTGTTGTGCATCTTGTTGCCTTGGTACGAGGACGATCCGATAAACCTCTCTCATTATTCGCTGATGTGATGGTGAAAGGCACATGGAATGTGGCTGAAGCCTGTGTCCGACAAGGCGTGAAAAAACTTGTGAACATTTCGAGTATTTCGGCGTGTCCGCCCGCGCCGAGTGCTCAATTGCCTTATGAAGTAAGCGATGATTTCCAGTTCGGACCCGGCGACCTCTACTACGCGCTCTCGAAGTACCTCGGTGAGCAGATCGGCGCGGCGTACCATCAAGCACACGGATTGGACGTGATTCATGTCCGTCCGGGAGTCATCGCTGGAGACGGGCAAAACCCTGGTCCGGGGGCACCTGATGTTGTAACGGATCCTTGGTTCGTTTATGTGGATCCAAGAGATGTTGCGCAGTGCGTTGCCCGCGCGATTGAGACAGAGGCGGTAAAATACGGGTCATATAACGCCGTCGCTGGACGCGCAGATTCTCGTTTCGCATGGCAGCCGGCGAAAGCCGATTTAGGATATTCACCGGAACACAACTGGCCAGAGATTCCGGATAGCGATACATAAAGATGCTGATGACATCTGAAAAAAATAAAACCCACCCAGAACCCGCCGCACTGCGTGAAGAAATCGCCGCGCTTGACGCAGAACTCACTGAGACCTTCAAAGCACAATTCTCAGTATCCCCCTTCTTGTCGCGAAAAATCGTAAGCTTTCAAGGAAACAAAGATAAACCTGCCTACAATTGGTACAAATACAAGGAAGCCTTCTCAGCAAGTCTTGTGGAATACTTCCTCAGTTTTAGCATTCAATTTACTTTGATTAGGAGGGACACATAATGTTCAAACAGCATAGTGGTTTACACCTAATGCTTTTTAAATCGGTTGTCGGAGTTTCCTTGCTTATCACGGTAGGCACTGTTACCGCGGCAAAATGGGAAGTCATTTCTGAACTTCCAACGCATCGAAACAGTTTTTCGACCGCTGTGGTGGATGGTAAGATTTATGTGATCGGTGGGACGCTTTTTGAACATGCACGTGGTGTTTTGCGTGATCCGGGGCCTGGTATTTGGCGCGGTCCATTTGGAATGTCCTTGGTGGAAGTGTATGATCCAGAAACCAACACGTGGCAAAGACTTACTGACATGCCGACCGTCCGAGCAGGTGCTGAGACCGCTGTTGTTGATGGAAAAATCTATGTTATGGGAGGATACGCAGGAAAGGACAACCACGGTAAGAATTTCAAAATTCTGAAAGCCGTTGAGATGTACGATCCACAAACCGACACGTGGGTCAGGAAGCAGGATTTGTCCTTTCACCGTATGCAGTTCGGTGTTGGTGTGGTCGCTGGCAAAATCTATGCTATTGGCGGGCTTCTCGATCCAAAGGAGAAGATACCTGGGCTGCAAGGACGCCTTGATCTCGTAGAAGTCTACGATCCTGTTAGTGATACATGGGCAAAGCGGGCAGACATGCCGACAAGACGTGATGGCTTTGGAACAGCGGTTATTGACGACATCATTTACGCTATCGGCGGGTCTGGCTGGCCGCAAGTCGGTGCGGGAGGTCCCGATCTTGGGACGATTGAGGTCTATGAACCGAGAACCAACCGGTGGACGAAGAGACCTGACATGCCAAATCTGAGAACGGGTTTTGCAACAATCGTTATTGCGGATAAAATCTATCTCATTGGCGGTTACGCTGTGGGCGCGCACGGTGCCCGAGGTGAGCGGCTTAGGAGGACTGAAGTGTATGACCCGGCTACGAAGAGATGGCGTTTGACTCCTACGCTTACTGCTCCAACCCTACCGCCGTTTTCTACAGTGGCCGTCAACGGCAAGATTTATGCCTTTGGTGGCGAGACAGAAGATAGGGAATTTTCTCCAACCGTTAAAGTCTTTGATACCGGTTTTCGTACCATCACAGCAAAGGGAAAACTCCCAACGCGCTGGGGCGCGTTGAAAAGAGAACGCCAAAACTAATTTTGTGAGTTTAAATGATACTAAATTATCAGAATTTGTTTATCTTGTGCTTTGACTGTCTACAATCCCGTGTCCCTCTTTGATGCGAAGAATCTGATTTGATTTCAGATTAGAAAACCGTTCCGTGAGTCCACTTTGCCAGTAAATTTCCAAAGTGTCAATCTCTGAATTCTCTCCAAGTCCAAAGTGGACTCGGAGATCGCTTTGCGAAAGGTAACTTGCCCCGCTACGGACCTCTTTGAATAGAGACAGATCCCCTGCTTTCAAAACTATTTTCGTTCCAAGGCCCAACGCATTGCTTTCGGTGCCAATCGGTTGGATCGTCAGCCAATGATTGCCGTTGCCACCCTCGTTTCGGAGAAGCGTTGCGGGTTGGTTGGCGTTGTTGAGGAAAATATCAAGGTCTCCGTCATTGTCGTAATCGCCGAATGCAGCACCACGGCTAACTTGCTTAGGCAGTTGTGCCAATCCGACTTCAACGGATGCCTCCGTAAAATGGTAGGTGCCATCTTGGTGGCGCGTGTTACGGAAAAGTAGGTCAGATTGCGGATAAGTGCTGTCCGAAAATAACGCGATGTTTTCTTGAAGATGTCCGTTCGCAACAAAGAGGTCCAGTAGACCATCGTTGTTGTAATCAAAGAATTCGACTGCCCACTTAAAATAAGGGAGTGTCACTGCACCAATCCCGGCAGTAAAAGAGACATCGGTAAAAAATAGAGCATTTTCGTTTTGATAGAGGACCACCGGCAGTGAAGAGGCATTGCTGACAACGAGATCAAGATACCCGTCGTTATCGTAATCACCAAATGCACTCCCCATACCACTTCCTGGGAAGCCATTCCCATCGTAGCCTGTGCCAGTAAAGTCGGCAGTTTCAGTGAAAGTACCATCGCCGTTGTTACGGTAAAGGAAATCCGCCTCCATGTCGTTGGCGATATGTAGGTCTGGATCGCCATCATTATCGTAGTCCCCGACTGCAACAGCGAGACCCAGCGCCCTATGTGAGATTCCTGCCTCTGATGTGACATCCGTGAAGGTGCCATCGCCGTTATTGCGATAGAGAATATCGGGTTCGCTGACGAAATGGCTCCCAGCAATCTGATCCGTTGGGCTACAATACGTTCTGATACCTCGTGTCTCCCACCACTGATTCTCCGCAACCGAAAATTTCATATAGTTGACAACATATAGGTCAACATCTCCATCTAAGTCATAATCGAGAAAGGCGCAGCTTGTTCCCCAACGTTCATCACCGACACCTGCTTGCTGCGTAACATCCGTAAAAGTCCCATCGCCATTGTTATGATAGAGACGGTTGGATCCGTAGTTAGTCACGTAAATCTCAGGGTAACCGTCGTTATTAATATCGGCAGCAGCACACCCGACACCATAGCCGGTATCTCCGACACCTGCTTGCTGCGTAATATCGGTAAAGGTGCCGTCACCGTTGTTCCGATAGAGTATATTTCGCGGGAGATGTGTTTGAGAAGCGTTTTCAATAACCGGCGGTGGGATATGTGTGGCGTTCACTATATAAAGATCGAGGTGTCCATCAGCATCATAGTCAAAAAAGAGTGCGCCGGAACCGAGGGTTTCAATGAGATATTTTTCGCCGGTCCTGCCATCGACATGCTGAAACGCGATGCCTGCATCAGCAGTCCCGTCAACAAATTGCACTTCGGCGGGAGTCGATATATTCAGGATGCAAAAGAGAACAAGACAACAGAAATATTTCATTCGTCGTTTGAATACTCTTTCCGTTTTTCACGTGCTTGCCGCGCCTCATTTTCCAATCCAAGCGCATCACAAACTTGAGAAAGCGTATCCCAATAGTTTCCGTCAGTCGGTGCAAGCCGGACAGCGGTTCGCGCATGCGAGAGTGCCTTATCCAAGTCCACTTTCAATTCCGTATAGCAGACTGCGATGTTATTGTGCGCAATAGCGAGGTCGGTATTGATGACAAGTGCCTGCTGATAAGCTGCAATCGCGAGGTCAACTTTTCCATGTTTATGATAAGCGTGTCCCAAATTGTAGTGTGCAGTCGCTAAATCAGGTGCAAGGGAGATGGCATGTTTATAGTTCGCAACCGCATCCGCAAAGCGGTGGCGCGCGAGGTAAACGATACCGAGATTGTTATAGCCTCTTGCGTCATCGGGATGTTTTTTCACCCACATCTCGGCTTTCTCAAGGAGCGGATCTGTCTGACGGAGGACTTTAAAAAACGCCATCGCCGTTGCAGCTTTCTCCTTCTCGCCGCGTTTGATGTAAATTCGCGCGAGTTGGTAATGTGCCTCAGTATTATCCACCTGAAGTTCGATCGCCCTTTTAATAACAGTGATCGCCGCATCTAAGCGTCCCTGTTTAACATAAACCTTACCCAATCCCAAAGTGGCACCAGTACTCTTTGGATCAAGGTGCGTGGCTTTTTTATAGGCATCTACAGCCCGTTCAAACTCACCTTGTTTCGAGTGAACTTCACCAAGTCCAACGTAGGGTTCACCCCATTCTGTATCAACCGCGATTGCCTGTTTAAAGGCCTCAGCAGCACGAAGAAGGGTCCCCTTTTTGAGGTAAACCACCCCAATGTTATAGTGTGGTTCCGCTGTCATAGGAGACAAAGCGAGTGCCTTTTGATACGCATTAAGTGCGGCATCGTATTGCTTTAGTTCGGAATATGCGACACCGAGTTTGTTGTAGAGGATAGGGGAATTGGGATCAAATGCGATAGCTTTTTTGTACGCAGAGATGGCTTGCTCAAACTCTCCGAAATCGTGATAGGCAATAGCACTCTTATAATGCTTTTCGGCAGGTGAAGGATTAGATAAAGCGATGCTTACAGAAATACTAAAGAGGATAAATAGGGTGAGATATTTTAGCATACGCTTCCACCTCTCTGGTGTAAGGGCGGCGTTTGTACCGCCCTGATTAAGCGTATTTTTAATCGCGATCAGATTTAATACTGCCCCATGTTGTCGCGAGTTTCTCTGCGGGTTCCACCGGTAAAAAATCACCGGTCATAATTTCGTTGATCTCCGCTGCAGTGATGATTCTGTTGAAGAGGAACACCTCGTCAATGATACCGGTGAAAAATTCCGCGCCGGGGTGGCGTGCACCGACCATAACGTTGCCGTCAATCTCAATAACGGGTGGGGGTTTAGGCCCCCCGCCTGCTTTCTTGCCATCGTTATAGATGACGACCTCTGATTTGGTGTCGTGGGTCACTGCGAGGTGTACCCAGTCCTCAGGTTGAATATCGTCCGTAACGGCTTTTTGTGCCCAACCGGGTGCCTGCGACCAGAAATAGGTTTTGTTGTCAACTTGTCTAAAAATTGATGCCCACTTCAATTCGCCGGCTGTCACCATGTAATTCCATTCCCGAATTTGCTCATCACCACGTTTAACCCAAAAAGCGATCGAGAACTGTTCTCTTAACTGCAAAGTATCGTTGATAGGCACCTGTACATACTGTCCCTTTGTTCCGTCGAACTCCAACGCCTTGCCGAATTGTCCATCCACCCATTTTGGATCTTTGATAAGTTCGCCATCATGACCGTGCACGGAACCATCTCCGGCATCGCCGCCCTTTCCTTCATCAAAGGAGAGGTATAAAACGAGAGATTTGTCATCCAATCCAGCATATAAAGATGTCGTAAGGGTGAACAATAAGAATATTGCGACAAGCACCCCTATAAATTGTTCAAATTTGCGCACAATGTATTCCTGTTAGTAAAAACCTATATAAATCTATGTAAATACAAGTTTTTACGGGATTCCTTAAGTCCCTTTATAGACACCGTCGTGTCTAACCTGCCTGCATCCAGGGTCATCTATGCACGTCATAGAAGATACAGGCGATTTACACGTAGCAAAGGTGCACGCTACATGGTGTAACCCACAAAGTCAGTCTTCCTCAAAAGACTGACGCTTTATTATTTTCGAGTGTCCTCACAATGTTAAGGTTCGTCTCACTCGCGTATGAACCTTTTGCGTAGCAAAGACGTGGTTTTTGTCAGAGGTGCTTGGTTATTGCACAACACTACGCATACGGTAGTGCGGAATTGAACCGCACAAAACGCCTGTCGTTTACCGTTTGACATAGAAAAGTCAAGAAAAACATAGAAAAAGAACTATTTAGGAATTGCTCCTTCAATCAGACAAAACAAGGTAAAATTTGCTAAGACAGCAAATTGGACATTAAGAGAAAAACTAACCTAAATTTGGATTTACGCAGCCCCTTCGTTGGCGAGGTTTCAAACCTCGCCAGCGGCGTGTAATATACACGGATTCGTAGAAAAGTTGCGTAAGTCCTATTAAATTTGGACGACCGCGTAATTACATGGTTAGTTTCAGGGAGAAGAAACTTAGCATGCACCACATTTCTTACAAACGGTCGTATCACATTCGCTGGTCATAAAACCTTTTTCGTGCTTGTTGAACTCAAGTTGTAAGAATTGGGGTTTAACGTTCAGGTCAAGATGGTCCCAGGGGTTGACTTCATGCAGGGGTCGTTGCCGCGTCGCATAAAAATCTGGCATTAACCCGTGTGTGCGGAAGGCTTGGTTCCATGAAACACCGTCAGCGAGCTCAAGGATCACTTTTCCAAGTCTTCGATCACCGCGTGCGAAAGCAGCTTCTTGGTGTGCAAGCCTCGCACTTGCGGACCCGACTTTTATGCTGCCGAGTCGGTTAATTTCGCGTTTCAGAAAATCAAGCTTTCGGGAAATGGTTTTTGGCGGTTCCATTGCCACCCACTGGAAAGGCGTATGCGGCTTCGGCACCATAGGCGAAATCGTAAAACTGATGCGAGCGATTCGCCCTGTTCGTTTTGCATGCGGGAGGAGGATGGCGCGCATCTCTTTCGCCATATCAACAATCGCCTCAACATCCGCAGGCGTTTCATGTGGGACACCAATGAGAAAGTAAAGGCGTAGATTGAGAATATCACGCTTCAAGGCTTCCTCAAAAACGTGGTAGAGCCGTTCGCGTGGAATGGCTTTATTGACGACCTTTTGAAGTTCTTCAGTCGCTACTTCTGGGGCAATGGTAATGGTGCCTTGTTCGCTGTCCGCGAGCGCATCGAGCAGCGGGGCACGGACAGTTTCAGCACGGAGTGACGCACAAGAGATACGGAATCCACGTTCAACGAGACCTGTGGCGATCTCGTCAATTTGCGGATGGTCAGAAATAGAAGCACCCACAAGTCCAATTCTATCCGTAATACCTCGTGCCCGCTCCGCAAGCGCAAGTGTACTTTCTACAGAACGATGCCGCGGCCATCGGCGGGCATAATCGGCAACACAGAATCGGCATTGCCTGCCGCATCCCCGCACGATTTCGATAAGATGTGCATTTGCGAATTCGGTATTCGGTGTATGAATATGTGTGCAAGTTTCGACATCATCAAGTCTTGGAACAGCACCTGCGTGAATACGAGACGAGATACCCCGTTTTGGAGTGACCGCATCAATAGTCCCATCATCCCGATACGTTACATCATAAAAACTTGGCACATAAAGTCCGGGAACAGTCGCCAATGTTTCGAGTAACTCACGCTTCGGGGCACCAGATCGCTTCCATTCGTCAAAGTGCGCCATGAGCTGATGGATAACAAGTTCGGCTTCTCCAACAACGAAAACATCAACGAAATCCGCAATCGGTTCTGGATTGTAGGAGATATTAATACCGCCCGCAATAACCAGCGGATCCCATTCTGTACGTTCCTCGACAAGTGCCGGAATATTTGCGAGTTTTAATGTGCGCGGGATATTGATATAATCCGATTCAAAAGAGACAGAAAATCCTATGATGTCAAATTGATTCAGTGCGGTTTGCGTCTCAAATGAGAAAAGCGGCTTTTTCTGCGTAACAAGTTTCTGCAGGTAACCAGACTCAGGCACAAAAACACGCTCGCAAGCAGTGTCTGCGCGACTGTTTAGTGTTGCATAGATGACCTGAACGCCAAGACTTGACATTCCAAGTTCATACGTGCTTGGATAGACAAGCGCGAACTTGTTAGGCTTTCTGAAATTATTTTCCGCGCCGTGTTCCTCGCTGCGCAGGTGTTGATAGTGCTGTCGTAAATCCACCATTTGCCTCGTACATAATGAAGATGTTTTTGAACAGGTCGTCAAAAATGAGAAAAGTGAAAAAGCGATGCATGCAACAGTGTGTTGTCAAAGCGCAATGCAGCTTCAACCTTGTGAGGGACCCCAATCAAAAAGTTGCCAATAATTTTAAAAAAGTTGAACTGATAGGAGACAATATAGTTATAGTATCTATTTGTCGTTCTTATCTCCTTTTTGCACGCGCAAGAAAGCTGGAATTTCCCAATCTGTATCCCGTTGCTGTGCACTTTGATCCCGTCTACGGATAGGTCTCCGCCCTCTACCCTGTTGGGGGGCAGGCTCTTGTTCTACAGGTTGTTCAGGTTCTGCTCTCCGTCCACGAGTTGGCGAGGCAGATCTACGAGATGCGGTTCTGCCACTCGGTCGGGTTCTACCACCACCAGCCATACGTTGTTCGGACAGTGCTGAGGGTTGTCTCTGATAGACATCTGCTTCATCATATCGCGCCTCGGCTCTTGGTGCGTGTCCTCCATCAGTATCGAACCCTGTTGCGATCACAGTAACAAGGACTTCGTCGTCGAGTTCCAATTCATCTTTGTAAACGAGACCAAAGATAATTTGTGCCTCGGGTGCGACATCCTTAATAACCTCCATAGCTTCATTGAGTTCATGCATCATGAAATCGGGAGGGGCAGTAATATTGACGATCATACCGACAGCCCCGGCAATATTGGTTTGTTCAAGGAGCGGAGAACTAATAGCTTGTTCGGCAGCGATTGTTGCGCGACTATCACCCGTCGCGTGTCCCATACCCATCAAAGCACTCCCTGCCTCTCGCATGATGGATTCGACATCGGCGAAGTCAACATTAATTTCACCGGACTCAGTAACGATGTCAGAAATGCTTTTAACACCGTGGAGCAGGACTTCGTCTCCGATCCGAAACGCTTCCCGAATTGGAAGTTTCCTGTCCATAGTGTCAATAAGACGTTGGTTGGGCACGACAATTACGGAATCTGCGGCTTGCCGGAGTTCTTCAAGCCCTGCTTCGGCGGTGGCTGAGCGGCGCTGTCCTTCAAAGTCAAAGGGCCGTGTCACAACAGCAATTGTAAGGGCACCGCGTTCTTTTGCCTGCGAGGCAATGAGAGGCGCTGCACCGGTGCCAGTACCGCCGCCCATACCTGCAGTAATGAAGACCATATTTGCATTTTCGACGATTGTCTGAAGTTGTTCTCTGTCTTCTTCAGCGGCTTTTCTGCCAATCTCAGGGTCAGCACCGGAGCCTAAACCTTCAGTAGTATTAATGCCGATTGAGATTTGTGAGGCACCACGGCAAGTCAGCAATGCCTGCTGATCAGTGTTGACAGCATAAAACTCTATACCAGTAAGTCCAGCTTCAATCATACGTCTTACGGCATTTCCACCTGCTCCACCAACCCCAATGACCTTAATTTTGGCACGTAAGTTTTCAAATTCCTCTTGTTCAAATTCTATCATATTAGATTTCAGTTACTATCGCAAAGACCCAGCAACTTAATTCCTCCTATCATTGTAACCTCAATCTCCAGACCGAGGTCCCTCAATAACGTTCGTTGGTTCGCTTTCCCCTATTAAATTATACGGCATTAGAACGATTAAGTCAAATAGCCCTATACGCCTAACTTAAATAAGACTCACTCTATGCATGAAATCCAATTAGTACCCAAACCATTCTTTGATACGTTGTAGGAATGCGCCAACCCCCCTATCTCCGTGACGTGCGCTGTGTTCTTGTTCTTCCCGCCGCAAGGACTCACCATAAAGTGCGAGCCCTATACTCGTCGCATACATCGGATGATTTACTCGGTCCGTTAAGCCTTGTAATCCACGCGGGTAACCTATCTGGACGCGCAGCTGAAGCATGGTTTCAGTAAGTTCTTGAAGACCATCCATAAGTGCGGTACCACCCGTAAGAATAAGCCCACCCGGAAGAGGGGTATCCGCTAATTCATAGCCAACTACGTCTAAGATTTCTACCATGCGGTACTCAATAATTTGTGCAAGTTCAACTCGGTCAATGAAACGTGGGGGACTGGCATCACTTGTGACTGGAATAGATCTGACTTCATCTGGGTCTACTAATTCTGTCCAAGCGCAGCCGCGGTGAAGTTTTAGTTCCTCTGCTTCCGGAAGGGTGACTTTTAAATATTGAGCGATGTCGTTGGTAACGTGCTGTCCTCCGACGGGAATGACTGCTGTATGTTGAATAGAATCCTCTTTATAGACAACGATTTCAGTTGTTCCATCACCAATGTCAACCAAAGCGATACCGACTTCACGTTCATCTCTTGAAACGACCGCTTGTGTTGCAGCCAGAGGTGCAGCGACAAGTGTCTCCACTATAGGGACCCCTGCCTTTTCAATACTATTGAGTAGATTCTGAATAGCCGTTTTGCCACCTGTAATGATGTAAGCATAAGCCTCAAGACGCGCGCCAGACATTCCAATTGGCTCTCTGATCCGGTCTTGGGCATCAACGACAAAATTCTGCTGGATTACATGCAGGACCTCTCGGTCAGCAGGAATAGAAACAGCCTGCGCAGCTATCATCGCCCGGTCAACATCTTCTTGTGAAATTTCATTGTTCGCAATAGAAACAACCCCATGCGACGTTTGCCCAATGATATGGTCCCCGGAAATACCAACACAGACAGCGTCTATTTTCACGCCTGCCATCAACTCGGCTTTCGAAATCGCTTTACGGATAGCCTCTGCCGTTTGATTGATGTCAACAACGACCCCCGCTCGAAGTCCTTCAGCCGGCGCATGCCCGACACCAATAATCCCAATCTTTTGTGTGCTACCCTGTAGTGCATTTCCAACAACTACCGAAATTTTGCTTGAACCGATATCAAGCCCCGCGATAATATTTTGTTTTGGCATTTAAATGTTTTCACCTCCTTTTTCGTTAAACATCTTAAACGTAAAGAATAATAAACACGGATATTATTATCCGCCTCAGAATCTTATCAGTATCCATGAAATAGCCCTACTCATTTTTTGCCAAACCCCCTAAGTACACTGTATCTTGGAATCTTGCATCAAGGTACGGCTCTACCTCCACCGAACTTTCCTGGATAAATTTAAGTACTTCGGTTTTGCGATGTTTTAAAAACAGAGCGATATGATGAAGTCCGAGTGCAATTGTATCTGCAGCAAGCCAGACAGACACAGGAAAAGCATCGAGCTGGAGTTTAATCTTCCGAGAATCACTCGCATCAATGCTCTTTATCTGCGTCGCAAGGTCCCGCTCCCGAAATAAAGCAGTTTTTAAGACCTCTAACCCCAAAATAACTTCGGACATCTTGATAGCATCACCGACCTGTGGTATTTCATCAACGCTTGTCTTAATCACCACCATTTCTCCGAACTGCTCAGGTATTAGCGGACCTACTTCTTGCCTATCTATATGTTTTAACACATGTCCACCATTATCTACCAAGAAAAGTGAACTATTCCGGTCAACAGAGGCATCAGCAGTGGTATCAAACCTCAGAATCGCAAAGGGGTCGCGCTCAGTAATTTCGATAGTCAGCAGCCGTTTCATCACATGTTTATTAATCCGTGCCTCTTTGATATAACTCAGATTTTCCTTGAGGTAATTAGCTGTCTGTTCTTCGGAATCAGTGACGATATTCTGTAATTGCTCACCCAAAGCATCGTAGATTTGTAAATCAGTATAGTGCATGTTCCCAGAAAGTTCAAGAGAAACATATTCAGCACTGAAAAAACTGAGCACCGTCTTGCCGATGAAGGACAAAGTAAGGACAATAGCAATGATAAAAACGACTCTACGTAACACGTAGATTTTGGTGTTCGCGCGTCTACCGAGTCGCTGTGCGGGCATTGAACTCTGCCGTATATATCCACTACGCTGTTTGTGCAAGAGTGAATCCCTCCGTTTACTTTTACCTTCTATTGCAGTAGACCGTTGTTCCTTGATGTAGATTGAATTAGCGACGGATGATTCGTCCTATCCGCTCCGCCTGATGCCAGATTCGGACGTACTTTGAAGAAAAAAACGAGTATATAAAAGCCGTTTTAATTAACTCGATGTCTGAAGTCTACTTAAAAATTCGCGCCCTACCTTACTAATATCTCCCGCTCCCAATGTAATGACGAGATCCTCCGGTTGGGCTATATCCATCAGAGTATCAATAACTTCATCTGTATCAGGGACATAAAGAACATGTCGATGCCCGTGTGCTTGTATCGATTGTGCCAATTTTTCAGCGGTAACGTTTTCAATAGGTGCTTCACCAGCACTATAAATTGAGGTAACAATAAGCACATCCGCTTGATAAAAGGATCGAGAGAATTCATCTGCCAAATCCCTAACACGCTGGTATCGGTGTGGTTGGAAAACCGCGACAATACGGCGTTTGTAGCCATCGCGCGCGCCGCTGAGTGCTGCTTTCAACTTCGCTGGGTTGTGGGCATAATCATCAACAACGATGATATTATTGACTTCACCGAGCACTTCAAAACGGCGATGCACACCTTGAAACGATTCAAGTTTCTCTCGGATGCTATCGAACGGAATATCAAGTTCAAGTCCGACAGCGATTGCTGCCAAAGAATTAGAAATATTATGGCGCCCCGGCATTTTAAGGTGAACTTCACCGTACAAGTGTCCATTTTTACGGACTCGATAGCGTGATGTCGGACCTTCTACAGTAACGCCTTCAGCCACTAAATCTGCTCTCGTCTCAAGACCATAGGTAATATAACGCTTCTTAACCCGTGGGATGAATTTCTGGATATTCTCTGCATCTAAACAGAGGACGGCTGCACCATAGAACGGCACTTTATTAATGAATTGGAGAAAAGTTTCCCCAATCTCATCAACATTACTGTAATAATCCAAGTGGTCTGCATCAACGGATGTGACAACGGCAACGGTGGGATAGAACATCTCAATAGAACCGTAGGCTTCGTCTGCTTCAATCACCATAACATCACCTTCACCACTTTGTGCGTGACTGCCATTCACGAGTTTCCCACCTACAACAACCGTCGGATCAAGACTACTCAGGACTGTAGCCGTCATAGCAGTTGTGGTTGTTTTGCCGTGCGTTCCACTGACAGCAACGCTGTAACGCATTCGGGTGATCTCATTCAACATCTCCGCGCCCCTAACTATAGGAATTTTCTGCGTTTCCGCAGCAAGAAGTTCGGGATTATCAGTCGGAATGGCAGGGGAAATAACGATAACATCCGCACCCTGGATGTGCGACTCATCATGTTCATAGTAGATAGTAGCACCGCGAGCGCGCAAGTGTTCCGTAGTATATGATTCTTGGATATCCGAGCCTGTCACATGAAACCCAAGATCCAGCAGGATTTCGGTGATACCACTTAAACCTGCGCCTCCAATACCGATGATATGGATATGTCGTGTTTTTCCAAACATTTTTTCTCTTTCACCCTAAGATTAGAGCTTGTAAATATTGTAAATCCTACTCTGAAAATCGGTGTATTACGCACTAAACATACGAAAGAATAGATTTAGCAATATTATCGCTCGCATTCGGTTTACCGAGTGCTCGGCTGGCAGATACCATCTGCTCGTATGTGTCCTGATCCAGTAGGATATTGGTTAGACTTTCAACAAGTGCTTCTACTGTGAATCCGCCCTGTTCCAGCACAACAGCAGCGCCTTCTTCAGCAACACTGTAGGCGTTTAACACTTGGTCATTTCCAGTTTGTGAAGGTAAAGGTATGAAAATTGCCGGAATACCACAAGCAGTAACTTCAGCAACAGTCATCCCACCTGCCCTGCACACCATAACATCTGCAACGCTATAGATTTCCTCAACAGTATCAAAAAACGGGCGTACGCAATATAAGAATCCCTTATCAGGTACGAGTATCTGTTCATATTCGGTTTGAACCGACGCAACCTCAGTCGCCCCAGTTTGATGAACTATCTGGATTTGGTCGGCAAATTCGATCAAATAGGGTAACGCATCAACAACCGCTCTATTGATAGCTTGAGCACCTTGACTTCCACCCATTACAAAGATTGTTTTCCGGTCTGGAGATAGCCCGAATTTCCTATAAGTTTCCTCACGCCTCGGAAACGTAGTGATTGCAGGACGAATCGGATTGCCGGTTACCTCTATATGCCTCGTGCGTCGGAACGCTTTGTTCTGGCGAGCCGACTCCATAGCAAGATAAGCGGCTTTCGCCCATCGCGCCAGAATTCCATTTGTTAAACCGACAGAAGCATTTTGCTCCTGAATCGCTACCGGAACCTTGCGAAGAAGCCCAGCTAAAAGCACTGGACCTGAGACATATCCGCCTGTTCCAATAACGATGTCTGGTTTCAGTTGGTTCATATACCGCAACGACTGAATGAGTCCACGAAAGACCTTCCAGATAACAGGAAACCATTGTAAAGTCAAGCGACGTGGAAACCCCGCAACTGAAATAGGTCGAAACTGGAAACCGTGTTGAGGAACCAGTGTCGATTCCAATCTACCTGCCCCACCGATGAATATAATATCTACCATAGCATCCAAACGTTGTAATGCTTGTGCAATACCAATCGCTGGATAGATGTGCCCGCCTGTTCCGCCACCTGCGATAACAACTTTTCTATGTGTCTCTATCCGCTCGGATGACACCAGATCATGATTGTTGATTCCTGACAAATTTGTATCGCAATGTTTGGCAGTACGCATAGTTAAGCCCTTTAACAGATTCAACTTAGTAACCGAAATCTTATAAGATGGGTTAATTGGGTATCAGTCTCCACTCCGATTGGCATTCCGCGAAACATTCAAAAGAATGCCAACGCTTACCAAGCTGAGAACAATCGATGAACCGCCATAACTAATAAATGGCAACGTAATTCCTTTGGTCGGTAGCAAACCAGTGACAACGCCAATATTAATGAAAGCCTGCAATCCGATCAACGTCGTGAGCCCAATAGCCAGTAAAGACCCAAACAGATCGTTGACGTGTCGGGCGATGTGGAGTCCGCGCCAGATAAATAGCATGAAAATGACCGTTACAGCTGCAGTCCCAACAAATCCGAATTCCTCTCCCAATACAGCAAAAATAAAATCTGTGTGCGGATAAGGGAGCCGTGAGATTTTCTGAAGGCTGCTGTCAATGCCCATCCCGAGGAGTCCACCACCTTCAAGGGCATCCAGTGAACGTGTTAAATGATAGTTCGCTGCATCCGGTGATTTCAACATCGCCAAATACTCCATGATGCGTTTTAACCGATACGTATCCCGAATCACGAGTAAGCTGAGAAGTCCACCGCCCGCGCCAGCAAGCATTAACACATGCCATATACGCATCCCGCCGATAAATAGTACGATACAGACAGTCACCGCCAATAAGAACGCTGAACCGAAATCTGGTTGACTCACCACGAGCCCGAAAGCAGCGGCTACAATGAGTATATTCGGAAGCACACCGTTAAAGAAACTCCTGATGCGTTCTGGGTTTCGGCTGATGAAATTTGCGACATGGATAACCAAGGCTATTTTCGCAAATTCGACTGGCTGAAAATTAATAGGTAACCCAATATCGATCCAGCGTTTAAATCTACCACCCTCCGCACCTTGGACGCTGGCACCTAAAGCTGGAACGAAAACCAACAATAACCCTATAAAGGAAAGTATCAAAAAGAGATTCGCGTACTTTGCATAAAACCTATAGGGCACATAGGAAGTCATGTACATACCCACTAAACCAATCGTACACGCGATGATGTGTATTTGTAAATAACGGTAACTATAACCACCATAATGTCTTGAAGAAAGTAGATGACTTGAACTGTATACCATCAAAATGCCTATAGCAATAAGGCAGATCGTAAGCGCGACTAACCCTTTATCCATTCGCCCAGGTTTTTGTTGCGGTAATGTGTCAGTTGCGGGTTCTTGTCGCTCTTTGGCAACAAAATAAGAGCGCGTGTTTGCCCACCAAGCTCCAGATTCTGGTTTGGATTTGAAATTCCATTTGCTACGAGGGGAGTTTTGGTAATTACGTAGCATCACGGCCTTCCCTTTCTGTGTTACTTTGATCCTAAAAATTGAGACTGTCTATATTTTTAATCAAGCGGTTGAAGCGCATCAACTGCTGCTTTAAAGTCGGCACCGCGCGCCTTATAGTCGGTATACATATCAAAGCTTGCATTTGCGGGCGACAATAAGACAATATCGCCAGGCGCAGCATGTTTGTAGGCAATCTTTACCGCCTCCACCATCGTTTTGGCTTTGACTATGTCTGTTGTATTCACGAGTGTTTTTTCAATCTGTTGGGTATACTCACCAAGCATAACAGCAGTTTTGACCTTGGCATGAACGATTTCACGCAGCGGTGCATAATCATTACCTTTGTCATATCCGCCCATAATCAGAACAACACGCGTGTTTTCTATGGATTCGAGGGCTGCTTTGACTGCTGCGACATTTGTTGCTTTTGAATCATCAATGAATTCAACATCTGTTAAAGTTCGCACGGGTTCAAACGCATGCGATAAAGCGGGATGCGACAGGTCAAACTGTTGGAGTGCTTTCCGAATTTGCGTTTCCGTTACACCGAAAACGAATGCTACACCAATAGCGGCGAGAACGTTCTGTACGTTGTGTCTTCCGCGAAGTGGAATATCTCGAATATCGCAAATTCTTTTACGAGCACCCTTCCAGTGTGCAAAAAGTTCCGAACCTTCGCTAAATACACCCGAAACCGACGAATCTTCAGGAACGCCTGTGTCCAAAAAATAAAGCACGTTCGCCGCCGTCGATGCAGCGAAATCCTTGACAGAAACATCCGAACCGTTAAGGATTAACCAGTCAGCAGCCGTCTGATTCTCAGAAATCTTCTGTTTTGCTGCACGATAGGCAGCCATTGTTCCGTGCCGGTCCAAATGATCACGTGATAAGTTGAGTACAACACTAACTTTCGGATGAAAGGTGACAGTGCTCTCCAACTGAAAACTACTTGCCTCAACAACAACGATATCCTGATTTGTAAGGCTTTGAACCTCTGCGGCTAATGCCACGCCAATGTTTCCTGCAACACAGACATTTGGAAATTTGCCCCCTGCTCTTAGCATTGCTGCGGTGAGGAGTGTTGTCGTTGACTTACCTTTCGTGCCAGTAATAGCAACGATTGGGGCAGGACATATACTTGCGGCAACCTCTAATTCCGCGAGGATCGGGAGATGACGCGCCCGTGCCTCACACAGGATTGGGATGTCAAGTGGCACGCCGGGCGAGACGACTATAAAATCTGCCTCTGCGATACATTCCGTTGGATGCCCACCCAAAAACTTTTTGTATAGATGACAGGCTTCGTCTGGTTTAGAGCAATCTTCAAGTGCAGCGATTTCCATTGCCAACGCATCAGCATCGCGTGCGTCTGTAACCGTGACAGTGGCACCGCATGCGCTTAGCAATTTTGCTGCGGCGATCCCACTTCGGTTTACACCAAAGACAGTGGCACATTTTTCTTGGAATTGCACTAAGAGCCCCCAACACTCGGTGCGAAATTACACCTATCGAAGTTTCAACGTACTTAAAGCCACCAAGACTAAGATCAATCCGACAATCCAAAACCTGATAACGACTTTGGATTCCTTCCACCCCGAAAGTAAGAAGTGATAATGAATTGGCGACATCTTGAATACACGTTTGCCAAATGTTCGATATGACCAGACTTGGATAATAACCGATAACGCTTCGGCGACAAAAATAGCGCCGACGACCACGAGCAGAAATTCCTGCTTTATAAGCACTGCCACTGTTCCGAGCGTCGCGCCGAGTGCCAAGGATCCGGTATCCCCCATAAAGACCTGTGCGGGGTGACCGTTATACCATAAAAACCCTAAGCCTGCACCGACTAATGCCGCACAGAAAATCGCTGTCACTTCGCCCCCGACTGGCAGATGAAAGATATTCAGGTACGCTGCGATCTCGTTGTGGCTCGTCATGTACCCCACTATCCCCAAAGTTCCAGCAACGAATAACGTACACCCAATCGCCAAACCGTCCATCCCGTCTGTAAGATTAACAGCATTAGAAGTTCCAACAATGACCAGTGTCGCGAAAGGAATAAATAATATCCCTAAATCCGGTTGGGCATCTTTAAAAAAAGGGAGGATCAAGGATGTTCGTGTCGCCAAATTGTCAGTTTGCGCGGGTCCCCACTGATAAAGATATGCGGCAATTGCCAACGCACCGACCGTTTGAAGCGCAATCTTATGCCATCCGCGAAGTCCTAAGGATTGTTGTTTGATCAGTTTGCTGTAATCATCAAGAAATCCGAGTCCACCGAACCAGAGCGTCGTCAAAATCATTAGGTAGATATAAGGTTGGTCTAAACGCGACCAGAATACCACGGATATCAGAACGGACACAATGATGAGAACCCCGCCCATTGTAGGTATCCCGGCTTTGTTCTGGTTTTCGGTATTCTGTTGGGCTGCGGCTACCTCCTCCTGAATATGTTCCCCAATGCGTAGCTGCTTCAACTTCTCTATCATAAAAGGCCCTAAAAAAAGAGAAATGAGCAAAGCAGTAGCAGTCGCATAAATTGCGCGAAAACTAATATAGCGGAAAATATTGAACGGTGAAAAAACTTCAGTCAGATTCTCAAAAAAGAGATGATAAAACATTTCTCGTCTAACTTTTGGTTGACTCACATCTCACTTAAGGTCACTTCGGTGCGTTCAACAGACTTGACTCAGAGACATTTTGGAATTTTGTCAAGGAAACCGCTACAACGTTCTATGCTGTGTTTCCAAGTTTTCCATCGCTCTTCAATTTGGCAAGGCTCGCATCTGCTTGACTTAGGAGGTTGGTCGTATAAGTATAGGTTAGTGAATTTTTTCCTGCATGCGCTGTAAATGCTAAATTAATAAGTTCCGATACAAGTTCAGGAAACTCAATGCCATGATGTACCCACAAGTAATAACTATACGAACCGGGGATGGTATTAATCTCATTGACATAAACGTTTTGATCAACATCTACGAGGCAGTCGATACGCGCGACACCGGCACAATCTAAAACCTGAAAAGTACGGGTGGCAAGTCCTTGTATATGTAACGACAATTCATCCGAAATGGGTGCAGGAATTTTCCGATCCGCACCTGCCATTCCCGAAGATGCCTCTTCTGGGTGGATATACTTATCATCAAAACTGAGAAAATTCGCCTGTGTTACAGGCTGCTCACACACAGAAGCCGTCGGTTCTTCTGTGCCCATTACAGCACAGTTAATTTCAACAGGATTCTCAACGGCTTTCTCAACGAGTATTCTACGCGAGTAATGTCCCGCCACCTCAACAGCACTCACAAGCTCCGTCTGGTCTTTAACATGGCTGACACCAATACTTGACCCACCCATGGCAGGTTTGACGAAAAGTGGATAGGAAAGCGTTGTTTCTACATCTTTGATAATCTCATCATGTCGGGTCTCCCACGCATGTTGTGTCCACCATAAATAGGGAAGTATTGGCAGTTCATTTTCGTTGAGAACAGCTTTCATCATAATTTTATCCATACCGACAGCAGAACCGACAACACCTGCCCCCACATAAGGCAGGTTCATGAGTTCTAACAGCCCTTGAAGTGTTCCATCCTCACCATGCATACCGTGTATAGCCGGAAAAATGACATCTATCGGAAGAACAGTTCTTTTCCGAACCTGCTGACCGAGCCAATGTTTAGAATTAATAACGAATTTTGGCTCAGGATGAAACTCGACAGCAATTTTGTCGAAATCGGAAGGTTGTGGAAGCGTTCCGTTAGCAAAGGTGGACAAATCGCGAAAAGCATCACCGGTTAACCATTCACCATTTTTGGTGATGTAAATAGGAACAACATGATGATTTTCTTGTAAAGCGAGGCAGACCTGGTGTGCTGTTACGATTGAGACTTCGTGTTCAGGTGTGCATCCGCCAAATATGAGGGCTACATTGTGTTTTGACATTTTTTATTAGACGACTATTCCTCATAGTTGTCTGGTAGATCGTTCTCAAAAAGAACAACATCACCAGCTTTCACTTGTGTTGCTAAATGTTGTTTGACTTCTTCCAAGTTGAGTGCGACGATGATCTGCTGGCTTGGATATTCAGCAGCCTTCAAACCCTCCAAAATCGGCGTGGTTCGCGTAGGACCGACTAAAATAACCAAATCACAGACATTCGCAGCTTGTTCGCCGAACCGTTTATTTTCTGCGTATTCTCTTTCACCGAGTTCCACCATACCGGGTGTCACCAACACTTTTTTTCCATCTCCAATTTCGGTGAGCACCTCAAGTGCCGCTTTCGCCCCGACAGGATTCGCGTTGAAACTATCATCAATGATCGTTACGTCGCCTACACCAGTTGTCAATTGTAACCGATGTGGGACAGGTTCAACATTGACAATCGCTGCCCGAATTTCTTCAACCGTCATCCCACATTCTATGGCAACCATCATAGCCGCCAAGATATTGGACACGTTGTGCCGACCCAAAAGTTGCGTCTGAATCTCTACATCAGCAATATCCGCTGTGCCTACCCCTACATGTGCCGTAAAAGCCAGCCCTTTGATGGTGTGCCGAATATTTGTGGCAGTTAAGTTGGCTTTATCAGAAACCGAGGTTACAGGAAACGGTTCTGTAGCATAGCGGCGTACGGAACTACCGCCCTGCTCCCGCTTATCAGCAAGTTCGGCGCAAATTGCGTTGTCGCAATTGAAAACAGCAAGCCCCTCCGATGGTAGCGACTCAATCAGTTCATATTTCGCTTTCGCGATATTCTCTATGCTTTTAAATCGTTCTAAATGCTGCGGTCCGACAGCCGTGAGAATGCCGATTTCAGGTGATGCTAAATTACACAATTCTCGGATGTCCCCCCGCTTGTAGGCACCCATCTCAACGATAAATATCTCATGTTCGGGGGCAAGATCACCACGGATCACCTTGCAAATACCCATGGGTGTATTATAACTATCCGGTGTCATCAAGGTATTAAATTTCTGAGATAAAATTTGATGTAAAATATACTTCGTGCTCGTTTTCCCATAACTTCCGGTAATCCCCACGACTCTCGGTTGAAGTGCTTTGATTCGTTTTCGTGCCGAAAGAAGATATGCCCCATTTATCGTCCGCTCCACAGGATAAATAAGAAGGTTGGCAATCGTTAAGTTAATAACCGCCACTTCACTAAAAAGGAAAATGGCAATTCCCCACGGACTGCCTTCCGCTATTCGCGCAAGTATCGCCGCAAGACCGACAAGCAAACAAACTGAAAGTCCGAACACCCGTTTTGCGCGCGCTGTATAGACAAGCGGTTTTTTCGCTTTGATCTTTTTCCGTTGGGTACTCACATAGACTTGAAATCCGCCCCAAGCAACACAGAGCACAGGGAAAAACCATGTGTTACGATACTGTGGATAGAACGCTGCGAGGACAAGAAAACCGCCAACGACCAAGATCTCTCTAACTTCAAAGCAGTTCTTCAGGTGCTGACGCATCCACTTCAAATATCTGCCTGTTTTGTAGCCATCAAGCTGAAGTATATGCAGCCCACCTGTTGTTCTGACGACAGCCCTGACTAAACAAACTAACGTTGCGCCGTAGAAAAGTACAGTACTGACCCTTTCTAAAAGCATTTTCTCTCTTTCCTTCTATTGACACTATATCTACGCATTCGCGATCTTTAAGAAACTTGCGACAATTCGACAAAACTGCGGAAATTTATCGAGATAGGAAAAATGTCCTGCTTCCTTGAGAACAACCAACCCCGCGTCAGGTATCTCTTTCTCCATGATTTGTCCGAACGATACAGGCGTATCCTTATCGTTTTCACCCCAGATCAACAGTGTCGATGCGGATATCCGCGGTAATAGAGAACGTAAGTCCTGATTTACGACCTTAACAAGTGTGGCTCGCATTTCTCCGGCATCCTGATAGTCTTTAGAACCGAGGCGTACAGACATCGCGTTTGCGAGACGCACACCAAGTGTACCGCATCGACGGAGCAACTTACCGATTTTTGCGATACCTACGCGGCAGTAGTATTTCAGGGTTCGCCGAGGTCTAATTCCGGCACTATCAACTAAAATAAGTTTATCAACTTTTTCAGGATGTTCGGCTGAAAGAATGATCGAAATCCTACCGCCAAATGAGTGACCAATGAGGTGTGCTTTTGGAACGCAAAATTTTTCCAGAAATGCTGTGACAAATTGCGCGTAATCAGATGAATCCCAAGCTGTAGGTGGCACCTGACTCTTACCGAATCCGGGCAAATCAAGGGCGTAAACTTTATGAGATTCGGCAAGCCATTCAAAAACGGGTTGAAAACTTGCAGCTTCACCACCCCAGCCGTGCAGCAGGAGTACCACGTCGCCTTCCCCTGCCACCTGATATGAGACGTTGAGATTGTTAATTTCTGTATTTGGCATCTGTGAACATTTCGCGTAAAAAACCCTATAGGGATTCCAAAACATCCGAAGCGACAACTCTGTCATCAAAAGGAAATCTTTCTCCGTGGATTTCTTGATAATCCTCATGCCCCTTACCTGCAATTACAACGACATCTCCAGATTTTGCTGTGGTAATTGCGTGATGGATCGCCTCTCGCCTGTCTGAAATACACACATATTTGGCATCATGTGGCAAATTTGACACAGTTTGTACAATAATTGCATCAGGGTCTTCAGTCCGTGGATTATCGGACGTAATTACGCTGTAATCCGAGATTCGGGCAGAAATATTTCCCATTTTGGGGCGTTTCCCGTTATCGCGGTCGCCGCCACATCCGAAAACGCAAATCAGTTCCCGTTCAGTGATATGTTTCGCGGCAGTTAGTACATTCTCTAAACCGTCAGGCGTATGCGCATAATCAACAATAACAGCAAAGTCTTGCCCACGATCAATAAGCTCAAATCGTCCGGGGACTACAGTGTTAGCAAGTCCCGTCTGGATCGCTGAGACGGGACAACGATAACACGTTCCAACAGCAATCGCAGCGAGTGCATTATAAAGATTATATTGTCCGAGCAATCGCAATTTAATCTGGAACCGCTCTTCCAGTGCAACCGCTGTAAATGCTAATTGGTTAAGAGAAGATACTATATCTTCGGCATATAGGTCAGCTTTGTTGCTAAGTCCATACTTTAAAACTCGTGCGTCTGGACAAACTTGGGCAATGCGTTCCGCGACAGGCGAATCGCTATTTAGAACTGCGAAACCATCCCCGCTGAGCTGCTCAAATAGCATGCGTTTCGCCTTCAAGTATTCCTCCATTGTCTGATGGTAATCAAGATGGTCTTGGGTGAGATTGGTAAAGACAGCGGTATCAAAGACAAGCCCTGCCAACCGTTGTAATGCTAATCCCTGGGAGGAGGTCTCCATCGTAACGTATTCTACTCCCTCCTCGGTGAATTGTTTGAAAAGTGCATGGAGCGCGAAGGCATCAGGGGTTGTAAGGGAAGCGGGCAGTGTCTTCTCTTCACCTTGAGCGTTCGTATACTGGTGCCCAACTGTCCCAATGAGTGCGGTCTTCCGTCCACTCGATTTGAGTATTGTATGTATGAGATGCGCAGTTGATGTTTTACCGTTGGTACCGGTAATGCCGATGAGTTTAAGGTGTTTCGCAGGATTTCCGTGCCAATTAGCGGCGAGCAGGGATATAGCGCGCCGTCCGTTAGGCACTTGCACATAGGGCACAGATACTGTTGGGATTCCTAATGCCGCCACTGACTGTTCGCCAATGATCGCTGCTGCGCCTTTCTGAAGTGCGTCAGCAATGAAAAGATGACTGTCTACACTAATCCCTTGGTAGCAGACAAAAACGTTCCCCTGCTTGACTTGCCGATTGTCGGTGGCAATACCGGTAATATCAATATCACATGACCCGGTAGTCGCAAGAAGGTTCAGACCATGGAGCAATTCACGAAACCTCACAACCCCTCTCCTTTCACAGTAAGCCGTTGTGTCGGCGTTTGCTCTGTTGCAACGGGGGCAAATTCATCGGGGGCTTTTCGCGGTCGAGGCACGAAAAATTCGGTCTGCTTTAAGTATTGCATCGTTTGGGTAGCCACTTTTTGAAAAACCGGTCCAGCGATTTGTCCGCTGAAACGTGCACCTGTTGGTTCATCAAGCATAACGATGATTGACACCATGGGGTTCTCCGCGGGTAGGAATCCCATAAAAGACATGATCTCTTTTCCAGCGTACCCTTTACCATTGGGTTCAGCTTTCTGGGCTGTCCCTGTCTTCCCAGCCACACGATACCCTTCAACACGTGCCCGTCGTCCGCTACCGCCTTCAACAACGCCAACAAGTATATCTGTCATCTGCTTCGCTACTTGCGGATGCAGAACTTGTTCAACTGTGATGGGGTATATTTTTTTTATGACCTTCCCGCTATTGTCTCGAATTTCTCGCGTAATATGTGGCAGAAGGAGTTTTCCGTCATTCGCAATAACATTTAACGCGTTTACCATCTGAAGCGGTGTTACCATAATCCCTTGTCCAAAAGGCACAGAGCCCAGAGAGTGCGTATCCCAACGCTTGACTGCACCAAGACTCCCACTGTGCTCATAGGGCAAATCCACCCCCGTCGGTTTCCCAAAACCGTACTTCTCAATATAAGCACCAAAATTCTCGTGTCCCAACTGCTTTACAATTTTGATCATGCCAATATTGCTGGATTTTTGAATCACTTGCTCCAGTGTCAGCCATCCCTTTGCGGAAACGTCTCGGATAACCCTGCCATTCGAGAGCCGATATCGACCGTTCTCGCAAAAAACCGTTGACTCAGGTGTCATGATACTTTCGTTGAGTACAGCAGAAGATGCAATAATTTTAAAAATTGAACCCGGCTCATACGCGAACCAAACACCAAAATTTCTTTTTGCTTCCTCATTTTCAAGCGCATAGGCGTTCAAATCGTACGTAGGGTAACTGGCAAGTGCCAATATTTCTGCTGTCTGTGATGCCATGACAATCACCGTACCCCGTGGCGCGTTCCACTGTTTACAAGCCTCTGCCAATTCTTTTTCGGCAATATACTGGATGTACTCATCAAGTGTCAAAACAACGCTGTATCCGTAATCGTCAGTGGAGTTTCCATGCGTTAGTAGTTTTATCGGTGCGCCTTGCGCAGCGTTTGCGCGCTGTGCAGCTTGACGCTCCTTCGCGCTCAAAAGGTAATTGTTGTACTGATACTCAATCCCTTCACCCATATTCTGATCGTTTATATGCCCGATGACCTGGGACGCTAGGGATCCCCTTGGATATGTCCGTTTTTGTTCAACCTCGTGTTTTAGACCACGAACCTCTCTCTCAACGGAACGAATTTCATCAAGAAGGTCATAATTCAAATCCTTCTTAAGCCATACAAACTGTTTGTCCTTACGGCGCAGCTGCGTAATTAACTCAGACTCAGCAATATTTAAAACCGGTGCTAATCTTTGAGCAACTTTTATCGGGTCAGTCTTCATATATTTCGGATCGGCATAGACAGAGAGACTATGACGGCTCAAGGCTAAAATATTGCCATGCCTATCCAAAATTTTACCGCGCTTTATTGTGGCTGTGCGCGGAGAACGCCAAGTGGGTTCACTTGCTTTTTGATGCCCGGCATCGTTAGAGACCTGCACTTTAAACAACTTACCAACCAGTAATAGAAATCCGGCTTGGAGTATAATCAGCACCAAAACGAGACGACGAATGGATAAATGCGAATTGTTTTTCATGTTTTCCCTAAAAAATTAAAGATAAATCCGAATGCCTTGCGAAAAAGACGAAAAGGTAATCCTGAAAACGCAACTATTTGTCCCAGATTATTTGCGAGGTTTGGGTCGGTTCAACCATTTCAAGTTCAACTGCAATTTGCCGAATCCTTTGAACGTTGGTTAAAGTTGACTCCTCCAATTCGAGTTGATGAATTTCGTCCTGAACAGAGTGCTTTTGTCTTTCGTAGATAGGCTGCCGTTGCAAAGCAACCTTTTTAGCGTAAGATGAGAACCAGATGCTTCCAGCAAAGGTACAAAATGATAATCCTAAAACGACATAAGCTAACGGGAACCGCTTCTTTGGCTTAGGTTCCTCTACTTTCGTGATACGTGCTGAATAAATATCTGATGCCTGCATTTTGTTGAACCTTCTCACCGATTTTAGGGACGAAGCTTCCCGACTTCGGTTTTCTGATGCCGCTTTAGAACTTGTTTTCCGAGCATCTTATTGGTCATAAAATCCCGTTACTTTCTAAACGTTTAAGACTTTATTTAAGATACAATTTTTCGTAGAACCTTGAGACTACAATTTGCGAGCAGCGCGTAGTTTAGCACTTCTCGCTCGCGGATTTTGTTGCGTCTCAGCTACACTCGGTAGCACCGGACGCTTTGTGAGAATCTCTACCGATGGGGTGTGTTCACAAATACAGATAGGCGTTTTGGGTGGACAGATGCACGTCCGCGCCCATGTTTGAAAACGATGCTTGACGATCCTATCCTCAAGCGAATGAAACGCGATAACACACAAACAACCGCCCGGTTTCAAGAGTGATATCGCGACATCTAAACCTGTCGCAAGGTTTTCCAACTCAGTGTTGACGTAAATCCGCAACGCCTGAAACACGCGCGTCGCTGGATGGATTTTGAATGTCTTTTGTGGGATGGCTTTCTTGACGATTTCTGCGAACTGCGTTGTTGTTGTTATCGGTTCCTGTTGTCTCACTTGAACAATCCTGCCAGCGATTTTTTTCGCGAATCGTTCCTCACCATATCGCCTAAAAATATCTGTAAGGACATCTATGGTGCTATTGTTGACCACTTTCATAGCCGTAAGCGTAGTCTCTCTATCGCCATCCAATCCGTGCCCTCCATTCATGCGCATATCCAAAGGACCGGTGTGGTTAAAACTAAACCCCCGATGGGGTGTATCTAACTGTAAGGATGATACGCCTAAGTCAAGCAGAATGCCGTCAACAGCGTGAACCGACTGACTTTCGAGTAAAACATCTATCTCAGCAAAATTGCCGTTTATAAGGGCGTACCGCCCCTCAAAGCCATGTAACCTATCTTCTGCAATCGCGAGTGCCTCAACATCTAAATCAATTCCAATCACACGTCCGTTCGGTACAGAATTTTCTAAAATAGCGGTACTATGTCCGCCTAATCCGACAGTTCCATCTATATAAATACCATCCGGCTTCGGTTCGAGAAAGTCAATCACTTCGTGACATAAAACTGGTATATGGTGCGTATCCATAGGAGTCCTCAATATGACTTTCTCTTATGTATTTAAAGTAACCATAGCAAGAAACATGCCAATTATTCCTGCGTCCGTTATCAACTTCAAACATCTATCCGATTTTGATAGATAGCTGTCACAAGTTCCATCGTCTTGACTGCATCTGAGAAACAGGTTAACGGCTGTTCGTCCTGCTGAATACAATCGACAAAGTGCCGGCTTTCTCCATAAAATCCGTAAGTTTTGTGCTGTTTATCAGAACCTGCTGCTGCCTCAGGTGTGATTTCGGTTGTCCCTTCGGGTGTGTGAATCACAGCGCGTCCACCTGCATCCGGGTTAATATAAGCGGAAATCTCACGGGCATGCATTTCAAAGGTATGGATGCGTCCACCAACCGCCCAATTCGTACAGAGATACCCAGAAGCACCACTCGTAAACTTGACAAGCGCGTTGAAACTGTTCTCACGCTCAGCATAGAAACTATTGATGTCGCTGGCAACGGCTTTCACGTCGTCACCGCCAAGCCATCGGAGCGCATCTACAGCATGAATCGCGTCACAAGTCAAAACGTCTATCACGCCATCGTAGTAAAGCGCGTTCGGCGTGTTCTTATGGAAGGTTGACATACATTGAATAATCGGGCCGCGTGCCTCAACCATCGCCTTAACTTTTTGCATAAGTGGGATAAAACGGCGATTAAAACCGGTCATCGTTTTACAACCGTTCTTTTCCGCTGCCAATGCCATCTCCTTCGTTTGATGGAGCGTAACTCCCGGTGGTTTCTCAATAAAAACGTGAAATTGCTGCGACAGACAGTGGATAACAATCGGGAATAGATGTTGCGGTGGCATCAAAACATACACAGCATCCGGAGACGTTTTTTCAAGCATCTGCCGATAGTCTGTGAACGTCTGATCAATCTCAAATCTTTCTGCTGTTGCCTGAAGTTTCGACGGGACCAGATCACACAGTCCAACAAGATTAACATCTTCACACTCTCTAAGCGACGGGTAATGAACACCGTTTGCCATGCCACCCGCGCCAATTAGCGCAATATTAACTTTTTTCATCTCAGATTCTCCTCGCAAATGTTGTCACTTACCCCCATTTTTTTCTCAAGGTTTGTGGTGAAAGGTTTTTGTTGTTAAAAGTGTGAGAAACTCAGTAGGTTTATGATAAAATACCTCCTTACAGCAACCGTTTGTAAACCGACTTTACAAAACATGTAAGGAG
>JAJEDN010000121.1 GCA_022821495.1 Candidatus Poribacteria bacterium | reverse complement strand
CTCCTTACATGTTTTGTAAAGTCGGTTTACAAACGGTTGCTGTAAGGAGGTATTTTATCATAAACCTACTGAGTTTCTCACACTTTTAACAACAAAAACCTTTCACCACAAACCTTGAGAAAAAAATGGGGGTAAGTGACACTTCACCTTTTGCTTGACTTTACGTAAAAAGTTGTGGTATTATTACTTATACAGTAACCAAGCCATAAACAGACACAAGCAATTATCCATAAGCGAATAAACCCTATTCTGTATCTTGCGGGAGTCTATCAATGATCTCGTTCAATCATATCCCACAATGCCTTTGCCTAATATTGGTATTCATACTCATCGCCTTCGCCGCTAAACCGGGTGAAGAGACACCTTCTGGTTTTGCGCAAGAGGGTCTCCCATTCTTGGAAAAATACTGCTTCAGTTGTCATGCTGGCGACGCACCCGCCGCTGAACTCGCACTTGATTCTTTTTCAGATGATCTGTCGCTAATTGAAAATCGCGATGTCTGGGACCGGGTCCTTGATATGTTAACGACGGGGCAGATGCCACCATCAGACAGCGATCATCAACCAACTCTGGAAGCATCAGACGCATTTGTTGCGCAGATTGAGGCGATTTTTGAACAGGCGGATCGCACGGCTAAGCCGGATCCTGGGCGTATCACGGTGCGCCGTCTTAATAAAGTCGAATACAAAAATACTGTTCGTGATCTGCTGGGTGTCGATTTCGATCCCACCGAAAATTTTCCTGCTGATGACGTAGGACACGGATTTGATAATATCGGTGATGTACTGACGATGTCGCCGCTGCTGATGGAACGCTATCTTGAAGCAGCAGAAGCCATTGCGACGCGTGTGATTTTGGTGGAGCCACCACCGCCCTTGAAACGCTACCAAAGAGGATGGCGCCTTGAGCCACACCACGATGATGTCCCTGATACACGTTTCCGATTACTTGATCCAATGGCGACAGAGACGTGGAAATCGGGGCCCTTTACGACAGGTGCACCCTATTTTAACATGTTCCCCGAGGAAGAAATTCTCTATAAGGCAACACTCTACGTTGAACCCCATAATGGAACGCCTGCCGCTGAGACCGATCCTTATAGTGAAACCTCGGATACTGAGACGGATAATGAAACGCCTATCACTGCGCCTGAAAATCAAACGCCTGTTGAAATTGCTTTATTTATTCAGGGTGAAGCATTAGAAGAGGTCTCTCCGCCAGAGGAACTCGCACGATTGGTCGGCATGGATCCAGCAGCGGAAAACAGAATTAAAATCCTAAAAACCTTTGAGATTACTTCCCGCGACCCGAAAAAGACACAGACAGTTGAGGTGCTCGTTACCGGCATTCCGAACATCGAAAGGGCAGGAATTGCGATGGTTAAACCTACAGAGGGTGAGCCGTCCACTAAACTCCAAATTCGGACACTCTGGGCGGAAGGCCCATTGGATACTCGCCCTGATACCCAACTCGAAATCTTGGCATGTACACCGGACATCCCACAAATAGAACAGACGCGTGAAGTGTTGACCCGTCTGCTTAACGGTGGATACCGCCGTCCGCCAACCGAGAGCGAAATTGAACAACTCGTGCAATTTGTAGAAGCGACGCAAGCCGAGGGTGCGAAATGGGAAGCCGGTATTCAGGAAGCCATCAAAGTTATTCTCTGTTCACCGAAGTTCCTATTTCGATTGGAGTTAGATGACCGCCCACAAAGTCCAGAACCATACCCGATTGATGCGTTTCAACTCGCCTCTCGGCTCTCTTACTTCCTTTGGAGCAGCATGCCTGATGAGGAACTCTTTGCGCTTGCCGAGAAAAATCAGTTGACCTCGAATCTTGAGGCACAAGTTAAACGGATGTTGGCGGATCCGAAGGCGACGGAATTGGCGCGTGACTTCGGCTCACAATGGCTGCAAATCCAACGTATCGCAACGGTTACGCCTGACCGTGAACGATTTCCGGTCTTCGGTCGCAGATTGCGTGCGGCGATGTTGGGGGAGACAGAACACTTTCTCGAATCAATCTTCCGTGAGGATAGGAGCGTCCTTGATCTGCTTGACGCAGATTACACCTTCCTTAACAAGGAATTGGCGAACCATTACGGCATTGCCGACACGCATGGAAACTGGATGGGACAGAAGAAAACTGTTCCCGGTGGCGAAGCGATTAAAGGCAAGGAATTTCAGCGTGTCACGTTGCAAGGTGCTTCACGCGGTGGCATACTTACCCACGCCAGCGTCCTGACAGTGACCTCTAACCCGACCCGTACCTCACCTGTCAAAAGAGGACGTTGGGTGTTAGAGCAGATTCTCGGTTCACCGCCGCCGCCACCACCACCGGATGTCCCCGAATTGGAAGAGGCTCAAGATGCTATTACCGGAAGCACCTTACGAGAACGCCTTGAACAACACCGAGAAGACCCGGCATGTGCTAACTGCCATGCCAAAATGGATCCGATTGGATTCGCGCTCGAAAACTATAACGCAATCGGGGCGTTTCGGACAAAAGAGGGTGAATTGGAGATTGATACAACAGCCGTATTACCCGATGGTACCTCTTTTGACGGTATAGCAGACCTGAAACAGATCCTTAAAGATAGGAAACAACAGTTTGTCCGCTGTTTGACAGAAAAGATGTTGACGTATGCTTTAGGGAGAGGGTTGGAATATTATGATAGACCTACTATTGATC
Organism: Candidatus Poribacteria bacterium; assembly: GCA_022821495.1. Lineage (GTDB taxonomy): Bacteria > Poribacteria > WGA-4E > WGA-4E > WGA-3G > WGA-3G. The sequence continues at coordinate 32,084 of JAJEDN010000121.1, read as the reverse complement.
GGATCGTTGCCCAACTTGAAGTTGAAGACTATAGAAGTTCGGTACTCATTACTGAAATTGTTAAAAGCGATCCGTTCCGGTTACGACGCGGCACTGAGGAAAATTGACGATGCGAATTTTTCTAAGTTTCCTTGCGGTTCGGTTAGCTGGGTTCGTTAAGTTGACGGTCCCATTCTGTATATCTGAAGAAATTCGCAGAAACACCCAAGCAAAACCATTCCACTTCGTTTCAAGTTCCGCGTCTTTTAATTCGCCCTTCAGTTGTGTCGCTCTCTTTCTATTCATCATAATTCTCCAAGCGAGTTGTTATACACTGCCCCCTGAAACATCAAATAAATATCCGCTCTTACGGTTGCAGGAAAAATATTCTATCTACTTAGATTCTACATGGACGACAAAAGATGCCGCAGCACTTTTAAAGGTCTTTGAATCCATATCCCCAGATCTTCTGAACCCACAGTTTTCTTCATGGAATATAAGTGATGATGACTTAGAAACCGGTATTAAGATTGAATTTAAGGGTAAGTCAAAACACGTTACTATTAGTAGGGACGCGCTGCCAACTGCTGAAGCACCTGAAGAAATACCGTCCCCGGAGAAAGGTCTTTTTCATGTTGTCGTTCAATTCATAACTGAAAATGGGACAAATAGATCCGCAATAAAATCAATAATGAAGAAAAGGTATGGCATAGATGTCCCATCTCATGCTGCATTACCCTCGCGCACCAAGAACAACACAGCAAAAGATTATTCGGATTTTGGAAATGACGATCTGATGCTGATTATGTCCGTGCTTGAAGAATTCCCTCGGGCATTACAGAAAACACCCCAATTAAAGTATATAGTCCGTAGAATTGATACAGAAGAAAAAGGCATCAGTTCAGCAATGGTAAGTCGCGGTTATATAACATTTGCTGAATCTATTTTCCTTCGCCATCGCGATCACCGTGATGATCTCGGTCGCTTTCATCGCGATGATACGCGTAAGATAATAGCCCACGAAAAGGCACATTTTTTATGGTGGCATGTTTTTGATCCTCAACTTAAAAAGGATTGGGCGAAACTTGGCGGATGGCAACAAGATTTAACAAGTGAATCCGGCTGGTCAACGACTCAAGAGCGTTCAGCGTTTGTAACGGATTATGCTTATACAGAAAATCCAGATGAGGATATGGCGGAAAGCATTGGCTTCTATTTTGTTTATCCCGATCAACTCCGTTCCTGTTGTCCTGCTAAGTATGAATTTATCCATAACCGGATTATGTTGCTGTATGGCAACCGTTGGAGTCCATCCAATATTATGTAAATCTCGGAGAACTTATGAACACATCAAAACAACTTTCACGTCGAACATTTTTACGCGGTCTGGGTGTAAGCGTTGCTTTGCCAATACTAAACCCTTTGACTACTTTGGCAGATATTCCTTCAAAAGAGGGACCGATTACCCGTTATCCCGATCCAGCGGTTGAAGTGATCGACCCACGTTTTGCGAAATACAAAATTGGCAACGCTGTTGTCGAACGATTGTGGACAGGTGCGCGCTGGTCCGAAGGACCTGTCTGGTTCGGTGATGGTGGGTACCTCCTCTGGAGCGATATTCCGAACAACCGGATCCTGAAATGGCAGGAAGCCACCGGTAAAGTGAGTGTCTATCGCAAACCGTCTAACCATACCAACGGTCACACGCGCGACCGGCAAGGTCGGCTTATCAGCTGTGAACACGGCACACGGCGCGTCACTCGCACGGAATATGACGGAACGGTTACCGTCCTGATTGATAATTTTGAAGGCAAACGGTTCAACGCCCCGAACGACGTAGTCGTCCACCCCGACGAACATATCTGGTTCACAGATCCCGGATACGGTATCCTGTTCAATTATGAAGGACATAAAGCACCTTTTGAACTGCCGACCTCCGTCTATCGTCTAAATCCGGACACTGGGAAAGCGACGATTGTGACAGAAGCACTCGAAAGACCGAACGGCATCTGCTTTTCGCCTGACTACGAAAAACTCTATATCGCTGACACAGGCACACCGAAAAATATCGTTGTCTTCGATGTTGTAGACGGTGAGCGGTTAAGCAACAAACAGGTCTTCGCTGAGATGGCACCCGGTGCTGCTGACGGTCTTCGGTGCGATACTGATGGCAATGTTTGGACGGGTACAGGGTGGGTCGGTGAAGGCTACGATGGGGTGCACATTTTCGCGCCGGACGGCACGTTGATCGGCAAAATACACCTCCCAGAAATTTGTTCAAATATCTGCTTCGGTGGTGTGAAACGGAACAGGCTCTTTATGACGGGTAGCCAATCTCTCTACTCGGTTTATGTTGAAGCGCAGGGTGCTCCGTTGTTTTAAATGAGTCGTTTTTTACAGAGTCATTTAGTTTTAAGGATTTATCTGGTTTTGCGCGTTTGTGCTGCAGCACCGGAGCGGTTCCAAACTGCTCCCGCGGGGCCTGGGAGTCAAAATTAGACAGAACAGTGGAAAACTAAATAGCCCTGCGTTTTTAAAAAACAGATTTGACATTCGCCTATACTTGTGATATAATGTTTGCATCTGTTAAACCGGTTTCATAACAAATCGCCTTTTGTAGGATGGAAGGATTATGAACACATCAAAACAGCTTTCACGTCGAACATTTCTACGCGGTTTAGGGGTCACTGTCGCGCTGCCGTGGTTAGAAGTGATGGGACCCGTTACATCGTGGGCAGCCGCCCCCACAAGTGCAACGCAGACAGTTCCGAATCGGATGGCGTTCCTCTATGTGCCTAACGGGAAGATTATGGAGGATTGGACACCGAAACAAGTAGGTGCTAACTACGAACTCACAGACATCCTAAAACCGATAGAAAATGTGAAGGACAAAACGCTGGTGCTTAGCGGCTTAACCGCTGATAAGGCGCGCGCGAATGGCGATGGCGGTGGCGATCACGCCCGTGCGATGGCAGCCTTCCTTACAGGTGCGCAACCCCGTAAAACTGATGGATCCGATATCCATGCAGGTATTTCTGTTGACCAAGCCGCAGCATCGCATGTCGGCAATCAAACCCGGCTCCCGTCGCTGGAACTCGGCATCGATCCGGGATACAGATCAGGGAATTGCGACTCTGGTTATAGTTGCGTCTATTCGTCAACGTTATCGTGGCGTTCCGCGACGCAGCCACTCCCGAAAGAGGTTAACCCGAAACTCGCCTTTGAACGGCTGTTCTCCACTATACCAAATGATCAGCGGGAGCAACGCGATCAACAGCGAAAAAGTATCCTCGATTTTGTCGTACAGGACTCAAAAGATTTGATCCGTCAAGTCAGTGGAAACGATGTACGTAAACTCGATGAGTACTTCTCCGCTATTCGGGATATTGAACTGAGGATTGACGCAGCCGAAAAGTTCCCGCCAATCGAAAGTCCTGATTACACTGCCCCGGAAGAGATTCCGAAAGATTTCCAAGAACATGTCCGACTCATGATGGACTTGATTGTTCTTGCATTCCAGACAGATGTGACCCGTGTCGTGACTTTTACGTTAGCAAACGAAGGGAGCAATAAATCGTATCCGGCTGTCAACGTCACAGAAGGACATCACAACTTGTCGCATCACCAGGGTGACGCGGAGAAGGTAGCAAAAATCCGCAAGATCGACATCTTCCATACACAACAGTTGGCATACTTCTTGGAAAAACTGGACGCAACCGCTGAAGCGGAGGGTTCACTACTCGACCATTCAATGATCTTGTATGGCAGTGGAAATGCAGACGGCAATCGACACAGCCACCACGATCTCCCGATCCTGCTCGCAGGCAACGGTTGTGGGACGCTTAAAAGTGGTCGCCATATCCGTTACCCGAAAGAGACGCCGCTGAACAATCTCTGGCTATCAATGCTGAACCGTATGGATGTCGATTTAGCACAATTAGGCGATAGCACTGGTAGCTTGTCAGATCTATCCTAATCTGTGTAAATTAGGAGTTTCGCTCTCGTGGAATATGTTGTTATTTTTGAAAAGGGCGATAACAGTTACGGTGTTTCTGTCGCGTTGATTGCAGTGCAAGTTTAGATCATTTATAGGTCGTATAAGTACGACTGTCCATTAAGAAAAGAATGTTATGACACAAGGGAGCCATCCACATCTATAACTGATGGCTCTCTTTTTTTATTTCAAAATGGTTTGAGGTATGGTTTGATTTATAGTGGTGAGATTCATGGCACTACGGAAACGGGCAATGAATTGCCCTACTACGAACCAAAACACCTACAAGCTAAATGTGAACAGACAACCTTAGCGTGCCTACCGAGTCTCCGGAAAAGCAGAAAACAACCGAATAAAATTTATCGAATTGTGAAATATATTCAAATCGGATTCACTTCCAATTTTTGCCCCTCCGTCAACATCCTCCCTAACAACCGACCTCAGATAACCAAGTGCCAACACTTTTGTTCCTGATGGCAGTGATACACCTTCCATCGAAGATTTCAGCATCAGATTTTCGGAGATTACAGGCTATAAACCCAGGTAACACGTATATTTTTAAGCGATTATCATTACTTAGGAAAAATATAATTGATATTGGGTTTCATTATCAATAAGCATAGGTTGTCAGATTTTAGGTAAGGTTATGGTAGGTTATGCAAAATTTTACATCGTAATCGGTGCGGTTAGGAAACCTCACTATAGGTGTCAATTTAGGGATATTTCGCGATATTTTGCACTATCCTCTCTATAGATGCCGCCCCTACGGGGCTGATTCGGTATATGATTTCTATTTCTACAGAGATACCATCCCTACGGGATTCAAGAGATTTTCTACGAAACCTCACTATAGATGTCAATGTATTTTGATAATTCGCCATAAATGCTCTACTGAACGATTAACAAATAACTATTGCTATGGCAGAGAATTGAGATTCCAAAAATTCCATAGAGACCGGATTACCAATCTTTAAAGGGGAATATTCGGGTCTCTGTTGCCATGCCGTAGAAACTCCATAAACTGCCCGCGACGAATTCACCGAGAATTAAGCCGAGGAAAAAAGGTGCTGCTTTTCGGTGTAATTGCAGACCGCCCTGTTTAATAATCAGCCATTTCGCGACTGTACTAATCACAAGCGAGATCCAGAGCCAGTTCATACACCAGTCGGCTGCCCCGGAAACAGCATAGCCGACAGCGTGGAAGGGCCACCAAAAGAAACGCATCCGTAAAAACATCAGGAGAAACGTGAATCCCATCCCGATGCCCATAAACGTCACTTCAGGTATGTTCGTGTTTGTCGGGAAATTGAGCTGCTGTTGGAGTCGATTGAAAGGGTGGTGCGCGAAGCTTCCTGATGATCCAAAACGATAGACATCATGCAGATATGCCCAGAAAGAACCGATAGAACCGACGATCACGGCTAAGAGTATTACCCACACCAACGGTTTCGGGTTAAATCGTGCCCGCGAAGCGAGTTGAAACCCCTCCAGTTGGTGCGGCATCGGATGGCTACGGTGCGCACGGTTGAAGAAAAACAGAAAAGAGAGTGCAGTGAGGTTAGCGCCGCCCATACGGCGTGATCCTAAAATCGCTGGTAAAGCATAATCTGGTCCCATAAAGTGTAAATCGTGTGCAGGCGCGCCGGATTCAACCCGCATCCGCGTAATCCCCGTTGACAATGCGAAATACATCACAAAGAAGGCGATACCGAGCGAAATACTGATGCCTATCTTCACAGAGAAGGCTATGAGATAGACACATCCGAAGACAATACCGATAATAGCGGTTCGGTATCGCATCGGTTCAACGGATTCGTCGAGACTTGAACGGCCTGTGGTCACCTGTTTAAAAACCTCAGCGAGGTATTTCCGGCTTGCCCATACAGCGAAGATCGCAAGTCCAAGATACGCACCGAGCGACTGCTGTCGGTCATAGGGGAATCCGGGTAACCCGCGAACGCCAACGATTGCCCCACCGACGCGTTGCATCTTACGGAAGAGATAAAAGAACCAGCAGGAAAACGACAAATCTAAGGGCATGAAGAACCCGAGTCCAATGACAAATGGGTAGATAGAAAAGGGTGTCCAGCCGATCGCATTCCACGGTTTTTCAGTGAAAAAGTGGCTGATATTCCGAAACCGAACCCCGACAATTGGGATCGTTGGAAAGAGATAACTGAGCCCGTTAATAAGATTCAGGACTGAGACGAGGATAAATGCAGTCCAAAAGACCCTGCCTCGGAAGAAGTTGGCACCACTATCCCGTGTCATCTCTAACGGCAGTTGAATGATTGGATAGGCGAGTTTTTCGCGTTCAGTCCACTGTTTCCGAAGCACAACATTGATACACAGCATAACAAATATGAGTACTACAATAAAACTTGTCCACCACAAAGTCGGTCCCAACCACGCCCGTAAGACTTCAATGTCGTAAAGTGTGGATTGCCCCTCGTAAAACCCCTCTAAGATCCGTTTATCTTGGACAGTGCCCCAAGTCGGTATGTAGCGGTATAGAAGTTCTCGCCACTCGTTTTCAGGTGTATCGAACCAGAAGACGTGTCCGATCATCGGGATAAGCACCTGTGCGTGGTCATGTGATGCGATAGCACTCGCCATACAGAGCATCACGTAGATGACGAGCAGCTCGCCGTGTGTCAAAGCCCACTGCTGTTTGACGCGTCGCAGGAGTAGATTGAAAAGTGTAATAATAAACAGAAAGAAGACCGCATTAAAAAAAAGCGACATCGTCGTCGGAAAAAGTCCCCACCAAACCATTTCCGTATACATAATCCAATAGCAGTTGATCGGGATAAGGATCAGTGCCAGTGTAACCGATTTTAGGGTGACACCGCGTGTCAGAACCATTGCGTTCTCCTATTGTTTTTCCGTCTGTCTATTTCACTGAGGCTTTGAGCATCTCCACAATTTGCTGATGTCCTTTTGATTCCGCGAGCGTCAAAGCCGTATTGCCTTGCCTATTTTTTAGGGTAACATCGGCACGGTTTTCAAGCAACAACTGGACGATCGCCGAATGTCCGTGCCACGCCGCATACATGAGTGCTGTTTCCCCAGTGCGGTTTTGGGCATTTACGCTCGCGCCTTTTTCAAGCAATCGCTCGGTGATCTTCAGATTTCCTGTCTTGTTGATAACGAAAACCAAGGGTGTATTACCGTTGGCATCTGCAACGTTCACATTCGCGCCATTTTCAATAAGAAACATCGCTGCATCAACATTTCCCTTTTCCGCTGCAATATGTAAAGGGGTCCGCCCTACGATGTCTTTCAGATTTACGTCTATATTCATACCGCGAAAGGTTGAAACATCACCTGTCCACGCTGCTTTGAAGAGTGTGTCGGTTGGTGTCTCTGAAAACTCAGAAATAACATGCACTTGATTTACGGGAAGATTTTCAAAGACTTGCACAACGCCGCTCTGCCATCGCACCTCAAGCCTATCAATAACGGTGTTGGTTCCTAATCCAAAATGGCATCGCGGGTCATGGCTGGAGAGGTAGCTTGCGCCTGGATTGACTTCCTGTATCTGTGTGTGTCCACCTGCTGTCAGCGTGATACGTGTGCCTATGCCGTCTCGATTGCTGATAACGCCGACGGTTTTAATCGATACCGAGTTGCTTTGCGTTTCCCAATTTTCCAATAAAGTCGCGGGACCGTTAGACTGCGTGACGAGCATATCAACGTCACCGTCGTTATCATAATCCCCAAAGAGCGCGCCTCGGCTCACCGCAGTCCGTTGAAAATAGGCACCTGCACTTTCCGAGACCTCTTGAAACGTGCTGTCGCCGCTATTACGAAAGAGTTGATCGGGTTGGCGATATGTCAAAACATCGTGCGTGTCCTCAATGTTATCAAGAATATGTCCATTGGCAATAAAAATATCTTGCCATCCATCATTATCAGCATCAAAGAAGCCGGTACCGAACCCAACGAACAGAAAGCTCTCTTTACCGAGATGTGCTTCATAGATGACATCAGTAAATGTACCATCACCGTTGTTGCGATAGAGTGCATTCGTCTCATAAGAAAGGTTTGTAACAAAAATATCGAGCCAACTATCAGCGTTGTAGTCCGCAACAGCAACCCCCATCCCCGCCTGTGCTATGCCGTTGAAACTGTAAGCGCATCCAGCGAGTAGCGAGATTTCACTGAACGTGCCATCGCCGTTATTATAAAAAAAATCGTTTCGGGTGTCGTCGTTAGCAACGTAAAGATCAGGGGCACCGTCGTTGTTAAAATCTGCCGAAACGACCCCTAATCCCTTGCCGTGAAACATGCCCCCAACGCCCCCAACACCAGCCGCTTGACTGACATCGGTAAACGTTCCATCGCCGTTATTACGATAGAGTGTGTCAGGCGCGCCTTCAAATAACGACGGATGGCAATAGGTCTGTATTCCGTCTTCTCCACACGGTTGATAGCGTAGATCAATCGAATATACAAGATAGTTAACAACGAACAGATCCAGGTGTCCGTCAGTGTTGTAATCAAGAAAACAGGCACTGCTACTCCATCCGGGATCACCAACACCTGCGGACGCTGTGACATCCGTAAATGTGCCGTCTCCGTTATTTCGGTAAAGGACGTTTGCGCCAAAATTGGTTACATAAAGATCGACGTTACCATCGTTGTTGTAATCTGCACACGCTGCCCCTTGCCCATAGTTCCCACGGTTTTCCACCTTTGCAGCCGTTGTGGTGTCCGTAAAAGTTCCATCACGATTGTTTCGATAGAGTGCACTTACTGCCTGTTTTGCTGAAGGTGATTTATCCCAATAGCCACTGTTGACGAGGTAAATGTCAAGAAACCCATCGTTGTCCATATCAAAGAAGGCACCACCGGCACCGAGGGTTTCAGGTATGTGAAACGCGCCTTCTGCCCCATTGACGTGATGAAAATTAATGCCTGCGTTTTCGGTTACATCAACGAATTGGATCGCTGTAGAGGCAAGTACGGGTAAAGCATATATGAAGAGAATTATGAGGAGGCGTATGTTCTTATTTTTCATATGATGGTGTTGCATCTTTCGCGAGACGGAACCCAATAAAACTGGTGCCGATTGCCGGGTGCTGACCGAACCGCGTGGTACACCTTGCGAATGTTTCCGGGTTCAACCACGCCCCACCTTTCACAATACGGCGGCTACCAACCGCGGGACCTTTCGGGTTTCGATCAGGACTACGATAGTAGAATGTCTCTGAATACCAGTCTCCGACCCATTCCCAGACATTCCCAGCCATATCGTGTGCGCCGTAAGGACTTATCCCTGTAGGATAGGCAGCAACCGGTTGCAAGCGCGCCCCCGACTGTTGCCAAACATTCGCGTGGACAGTCGTACCGTTAATGCGTTGGGCAAAAATATTTCCCCAGGGCCACCGTTTAGCATTCGTGCCACGTGCGGCTTTTTCCCATTCCGCTTCGGTAGGCAATCGCATGCCTCGCCACGTTGCATAGGCAACAGCAGCATCCCATGAAACACCGATGACAGGATAATCAGGTTTCGTCTTTGCGATATCGGGCCACGTCCCGAACGCGTCACCATAACTGATAGGCGTATGTTCACTGTCTGGTCCACCGCTTTCAAGCCAGAAGGGATAATACTCAGCGTTGGTCACCTCGGTTTTACCGATATAGTAGGCATCCAGATAGATTTTATGTGCCGGTGCTTCATTCGGGAGGTCGTCATCACTCCCCATCGTAAAGGTCCCAGCAGGAATAAGGCATAGTTCAGATTCAGCCGATACACACGGTAAGAATCCTATAACCGCAAAAAGGAGGATGTGTACGCCGATAAACGAGTAGGCAGGGACACCTCCCTTCACGATCGTTTTATTTTGACTTCGACTTTGACGTAAGCCGCTCATATTCTTGATAGATTTTCGCGGCTTCTGCGTGCGCGCCAGCAAGTTCATAGGCTTTAGATAGGTTCAGATAGAAGCGCGGTTCAGTTGGGTGTAAGTCGATGGCAGTTTGGTATTGCGCAATCGCTTCAGTATAATCTTCTAACATCAGATAAACACCGGCAAGACTGTTCCGGTAGGTCGCGACATTCGGCTTATGTGTAATCACCTTCTCATACATTGCTTTCGCTTGCGGATAGTTCTGTCGTTGAAACTGGACGTAACCGAGTGCTTCGTAGCCGCGCGTCTCTTGTGGTGCGAGCGTGACGTAACGTTCCAAAGATTGCGTTGCATCGTGCCATAACTTTCGCTTCAATTCGAGTCTACCGAGTCGGTACCACGCTTCGGGATTGGTAGGGTTTTGTTGCACAAATTTTTTGAGATGTGTCAACTTCTCTTCCTCAATAGACAGAACTTCAAAACGTTGTAAATTTTTTTGTGCCGTTTCCATTTCACCGATATGGCGGTACGCTGTGCCTAAACTAAAGTAGGCTTTTGCGTGGAACGGATCAATTTCAATCAGTTTTTTGAAAGTATCAATAGCGGATTGCCACGCTTCCTTCTGAAGCAAAGCGGTACCGAGTGTGTAATGCGCTGTCTTTAAGGTCGGATCGAGCTGAATAGCGTGTTGGAGTTCACGAATAGCAGCATCAATTAGGTTATCACGAAAAAAGGTGATGCCTAACAGGGCTCTCGCGCGTGCATAATCAGGATCCATCGCTATTGCCTTTCGTAAAACCTGTGTCGCCTGTGTGGAGTCTCCTAAGTGAATGAGTAGTATATCACCGAGTTCACAATATGCCTCAATATAATTAACATCTGCGATTATCGCCTGTCGAAACGCCTCAGCAGCGGCATGGACTTCCTCGGTCCCCTTATAAATCATTCCTAAGACGCAATGTGCATCCGCTAACGAGGCATCAAGTTTGACTGCCTTCTCTAAGTTAATTTTCGCCTTTTCCTGTTCTCCATGCGTGAGTGCGCGTACCCCGGCGTCATACAATCGTGCGGCTTCAGGTTGAAACCGTGGCGCAGCGATTGTGAGCGATGTCTGGAACAATATCAGAAGCGCGAGGGTGTATTTAAATAGCCTCATACGAGTGATACTCACGAGAAAACTATGATGAAATCGATAATTAGGTGGAAGCGCGAGTGCCGCGATTCGGAGATCGTTCCTATTGCGTAAAGTTTGGCTGGAGCACGCCATAAGGTAACTGTTCACCTTTTAGCCCAGCGAGCAAATTCTCCATCGCCATTGTCGCCATCTTCATGCGTGTCTGGACGGTAGCACTACCGAGATGCGGTGCGATGATAACATTATCTAAACTGAGTAACGGATGATCGGTATTAATCGGTTCCGGTTCGGTTACATCAACGGCAGCACCTGCGATCTGTCCTTCTTTCAGCGCGTCATACAAAGCGTAGTGATCAACAACGGGTCCCCTTGCAATGTTAACCAAAATAGCGGTATTTTTCATTAAGGCGAGTTCTGCTTTGCCGATGAGATGCGTGGTCTCTTCGGTCAATGGCACATGGAGCGATACGAAATCGGAGGTTTTTAGCAGTTCCTCAAGTGTGGTGTATTCTACGCCGAGTTCTTGTTCCCAGTCGGGACGCCGTTCGCGTTTGTAATAGAGGACGCGCATGTCAAACGCTCTTGCCCGCTTAGCGACCGCATGACCAATGCGCCCCATACCGACAATCCCTAATGTCGCGTGATGTACGTCGGTACCCCAGAGGATATTGGGATCGTAGTATTTCCATTGCTTAGACACTTGGACGTGGTTATAGGCAGGCACAATGTTTCGTGCGGTAGCGAGTAGAAGAGCCATCGTCATATCAGCGGTGGTATCGCTGAGGACACCGGGTGTATGTCCAACCGCGATGCCGCGTTCTCTGCAAGCCTCAACATGGACATGGTCATAGCCGACTCCGACAACGGAGATCGCTTTGAGGTTCGGTGAAGTTGCGATCATCTCTGGGGAGACGGGTTCGTGCCCATAAGTCATTAACCCATCAAGCGGCGGAATTTTTTCTGCGATAGGCGGTAAAATGGCACTTGTATGCCACATATCAACATCGCATTCCTCTGCGATTTTAGCACGAATTTCTTCTGGGATCGGACGCGTAATAAAGACTTTAAATCGTGACAAAGTGCTTCCTCCTTGGAATGGTTATAAGTTATAAGTTATAAGTTATAAGTTATAAGTCTGGTTCCTAATACTTGACTATCTCTTTGTAGTCCATCGTTACCAAATTGAGGCACCGATAGGCGCGAAAAGAAATGATAAATCCTCGGAACCCTCTTAACTAAAAACTTATAACTATTCCCTATGATCTACGATAAAAAATACGGATCGGGGTGCCGTGAAACCCGAATTCTTTCCGAATGTTATTGACAAGGTACGCCTCATAGGGTTGAGTAACTCGGTTTACATTCCGTCCGAAAATTAGGAAGGTCGGTGGCTGCGTTTCGACTTGGGTGATATATTTCAGCGCAGGACGCACCCCTTTGACCCGGGGCGGTGGGTGTGCATTGCGTAACGCCAGCAGCAATTCGTTGAGTGCCGGTGTCGGGATATGGGTACAATACTCTCGATGTACCTCTAAGGCAGTCGCTAAAATGTGGGTAACGCGTTGTCCGGTAACAGCAGACACAAAGACGCGTGGCACATAGTCGAGTTGGGGCAGCTGCGCGTCAAATTTATCCATAAATGTCGGATGTGTTGTGTTATCCTTTTCAATCAGATCCCATTTATTCAAAACTAAAACCGAGGCTTTCCCCTGCCGTTCGATGAACTTGGCAATGGTTTTATCTTGTTGTGCAGCCTCTTGGGTTACATCCAACACAAGGACAGCAATATCGCTCTGCCGGATGCTGTGTATGGCACGCTGCACAGTTACGGATTCGAGTTCGTCATTGATAGCGGATTTTCGGCGCATGCCGGCTGTATCGACGATCTCGAACGGGATATTATCGTGGACGATTCGGATATTCACAGCATCGCGTGTCGTTCCGGGTCTATCATCAACGATCATCCGTTCTTCACCTAAAAGGTTGTTAATAAGCGACGATTTTCCGACGTTCGGTCTGCCAACAATCGCAATTTTTATGGTGCGAGATCCATCGTGTAGTGTTTCAGTCGTCTCCGGTAGGTTGTCTACGACGTGGTCGAGGAGTTCTCGAATGCCGTCGTTTTGGACGCACGATGTCCAGATCGGTTCTTGGAATCCGAGGGTATAGAATTCCGCTGCTTCATTATGGAGCCGTTCGCTATCTACCTTGTTGACGACGAGAAAGATGGGTTTATCCGTTGCTCTGAGTTTATTAGCAACAGTCATGTCGTGTGGCATGATGCCGGTGCGCGCATCAACGACAAATAGGACAAGACTCGCTTCATCCAAAGCGGTATCTACCTGTGATTGGACGTTATCAATAAGTCGGTCTTCTGGATCGACATCCAAACCACCGGTATCAACAATGGTGAAGGCGCGGTCTTCCCATTCTACATCTGCGTAATTCCTGTCGCGGGTTACACCGGGCGTATCATGGACGACAGCGTATCTACGCGAAGTTCTCGGTTTTCCTGTAGCGCGCGGTCCGTCACGCTCTTCAATTTCAATATCAGCATTTGTATTAGATGCTGTGATCGGTGCCCATGCTGTGATTCTATTGAAGAGTGATGATTTCCCGACGTTCGGTCTGCCGACAATCGCGACAATGGGGAGTCCGGTTTCCATTTTTTTATATTTCCTTGCGGTTCGGTTTCGTTTCAGGCTACACACTTTCTTTTGCTTGCGAAACGGCAACAACTGATTTTATCACAACAATGGTAGGAATTGCAAGCAATACTCCCCAAAAACCGAGTACGGCTGCACCGACGATGACAGCGAACATAATCAGCAATGGATCTACATCAACAGCATCACTCATGATTTTCGGAGAAATCAGTGAATTGTCAATTGCCTGAATACCGAGGATAGCACCCAACACAAATGCACAGCGAATGAGAAAATCAATTGTTCCGAAATCGCCAGCTGCCAGTCCCATCAGCATCGCCACAAACGCGAAAGCACCGCCAATAAAGGGGCCAAATGTAGGTATAGCGTTACAGATCCCTGCGAGTATACCGATAACTAAGGCGAATGGAACTCCTATGATACTATAAACAATAGAAGAAATTATTGAGACGATCGTGATGACGGTGACGAGCCCTCTTAGGAACTCTTGCAGGTTTTTATCGACTTCGCGTAAATAGGTCTTAGCAATTTCACGATACGCATCAGGCACAAGCGTGACGAAACTTCGGAAATAGTTGTCAAATGATTGGTTCGCATAAACAAACACGATGAGCGCGAGAAATACCGTCGCTATAAATCCACCGAACCGAAAAGCGATTGAACCCGCAAACTGGAATCCCTCTTTGACAGCCTCGCTACCGGTTTGCGCGATTGTGGGTATTCTTTCCGTCAAATACGATTTTACCTGTTCAACGATCAGTTGGTCCTTGTAGGCGTGGCTAATACCTTCCTGATATGTAGTGAATCGCCGCCATTTAGTGGCAGCAGTCGTGCGATGCCAGATAGAAGTATCATTCCCAACATATACACCTGAAGGGGCAGAAGTTAGCATTAAAAGTGCTGGAGAACCAGAGATAGTTGGCATTCGTTCCGTTTTTTGCCAGTCGTGGAGACGGTTCCATTCATGGAGTCCGTCGGGTGTGCCAGCATATAGTTCGATATTGGCAACCTGCGAAGTTCCATCTATGTTCCCTGTCGTCTCATCTCCACCCGCAAGGGCATAAACCTCTTGTGTTATTGAAGAGAGTTCTTCCCATCCGAAAGAACGGCCTTCCAGATGCCAATGCACGGTTGTAACTATGGCTGCAGTGGCCATCTGCCCTACACTGGCGACATAAATTGCTCTATCACCGTTGGTATCAGTCGTCGAGATAATACTTACGACGGATCTCTCATCGTAAGTATTAGGTGCGACCGGATACCACGCTTCACCAGCATTATTACTCGCATAGAGTCCGTTTTCGGTTCCGACGTAGATTTGTGTGTCATCCCAATGTGGAACGTGGACGGCTTGGACGGAGAGTGTGTCAAAAGGCGTGTTTTTCAATTTCTGCCATATCTGGACTGGGGTTGTGTCATCTCCATCAGCAGGAGCGACCTTATAGTAGCGGTATAATCCGCTTTGGGTACCAGCGTAGATAACGTTTTCACTCGCCGTAAGTGATTGTATCGGTTTACCGAGAAGCGCGCCGTTGGTGATCCCGACACGGAACGGTTTCCCTTCAGCGTCCCGTTGCATTTCATAGATCCCGTGATTCGTGCCCAGATAGAATGTTTCTAATGTTTCTGTAGTCGAATCTTCGTTGTCTCTCTCGACTTCTTCAGAGGATGGGTTAGTGCTGATAGTGATTGCCTTAAAAGTCTCACCGACGGTATAAGGCAAAACAATTTCATGGTAAAACTTCAGCAATCCGGCACCCATTTGACTGGTTTGCCTACTCACTTGCCTACCTGTGTAGAATAGCACCCCTCCACAGACAAGGACAATCATGGTGGTCGCGATGCCACGTTGATATTGCTTTTTAAATGGGAGTGCATTCCAAAGGAATCTGAAAACGTAGGCGAAACCGAACCCCAAGATGAAAGGCATTAGCACATCTAACAAACGTGTAAAAAGCCATAGGCTTATCATCACTATTTCCAGAATAACAATGCTTCTGATGTCAATCCAGCGATAGATACGTGTGAGTAGCACAATCAACAGTATCGGAATTATCGGATGTAATAGCATCCGATTGCTATCGGCACCGTTGCCTATGTAATAGGCAAAAGCGATCCATCCGGCAGCGAGTACGACACTGATGATCGCAAGGATTGTTGCGCCACTGAGTGTGGGTTGCTGTGGGGTTGTTTCGTTTTGGGTGTTCATTGTGTTGAAGTTATAAGTTATAAGTTATAAGTTAAGAGGTTTTTGATTGCGTTACGTGTCCCTCTTAACCAACAACTTACAACTATTCGTCTGAAAACTATAGTAAAGTTTAGAATTAATAGGACACTCTGTGCCGGTTCGGTTAGGAAACCGAACCTACCGGGGAATGAAAGTGTCTCTTTATTTTTAGGTTTCACTATAATTACGATGTTGCTGGTGCTTCAGTTGCATCTCTGGATTCATACGCCTCAATTACACCTGCGCCGATGCTGTCGCCCCAGACGTTAACTGTGGTGCGGAATCTGTCAAGCAACCAGTCGATAGAGAGAATCAGCGTAATCCCTTCGACAGGGAGATCTACGGCTCTCAACACGATAACCATCGTAACAAGCCCAGCTTCTGGGATCCCTGCAGCACCGATAGCCGCCAAGGTTGCGGTCAGCACGACGACCACCTGTTGCGCTGGATCCATGGAAATTGCATACACTTGCGCGATGAACATAACAGCGACCGCCTCGTAAAGAGCCGTGCCGTCCATATTAATAGTCGCGCCTAACGGAAGCACAAAACTGGAGGTACGACTGGAGACACCGTTCTGGTTCTCGACACCTTCCATCGTTAAGGGCAGCGTTGCGCTTGAACTTGCAGTCGAAAAGGCGTTGAGTAAAGCGGTTGCCATGCCTTTAAAGTAGTTTAGCGGGTTTCTGCGTCCGAGGAGCATTAGGAGTACCGGCAAAGCGATAACAGCGTGTACGCCGAGCCCTAACACGACTGTCGCGCTATACTTACCCACGGCGACGAGTTCGGGCCAAAAACCTGCGAATCCCTTCGCTTCACCTATTCTACCTGCGATTAAGCCGAAGATACCGAGCGGCGCGACGTACATGATCCAGTGAACGAGTTTCATCACGGCTTCATTTAGCCCCGAAATCACAGCGACGACAGGTTTGCCAATGTCACCGAGCATAGACAAGGCGGCACCGATGAGGAGTGAGAAAAAGATTAGCGGTAGAATGTCGGTATGCACCATCGCTTTGAAAACGTTCGATGGAATCATCCCTTCTTTGCCGGTTTCTTCGTTACCGAGGAACACCTCCTTGATGGTGCTGCCCATCGTTTTTTCCATTTTGCCGGACACGCTTGTAGCAATAGGTAGATTGATGTTAACGCCAGTGCCAGTGTTTCGAGGTTCTATCGCTACAAGTTGACCGTCAATGAACAACAGGCGTTCTCCACTCTCTGTTGTAACGTAACGTGCATCCTTAGATAGAGGGTGCCAAGCATCTACCGTAGCAGTTGTCCCTGAAATTGTTTTGATTTCACCCTGTACGTTCTGGTCGGTGAGCGTTATCACATATTTATTGTTGTAGGTCCGATTGAATTCACCGCTGAATTCAACAGTGAGCATCTCAGGCCCAGAGAGTGTATAACTCAGATCGGCACGTTCTTCGCCTTGCGATAGCCCTTTTCCGGGTGAGATGAGGTTCACAAGAATCATCCCGATGACAACAGCAATAGCGGTTGTTGCCATATAATACAACACCGTTCGTCCACCGATGGAACCGATATTTCGGATGTCCCCTAAATTCGTTATGCCGACGATCATCGACAAGACAACGAGCGGTACGACTATCATCTTCAGTAGGTTTAAGAATACTTCACCGAGTATCGTTGTGTGGACTGCGAAGTTTGGCGCGTACCCGCCAATGATCGCTCCAGCAACAATGGCGATGATAATTCCGTAGAGTAGACCGAGACTTACTTTCGGTTTCTTTTCTTCTTGGTTTTCGTTCATAGGGTTGACTCCTGTTTTAGTTGTTAGTTGTCAGAAAGAAAATCTTCTTCTGATCGAATAAATAGCACTTCGTAGCAGCGAGTGCATCTGTTGGAACCAGTTATTCGGAACTTTGTAGACGTTCAAGTGCTTCGCGTAGTTTTTCGAGTTCGGCTTCTGCTTCTCGCCGTGCGCGGGCTTCTTCAGACGCGCGATTCTCCGCATCTGATGCGCGATTCTCCGCATCTGATGCGCGGGTCTCTGCTTCAGCGGCATGCTCTCGACCAGGACCGAACCACGTCCCCTTGACAGGATCATAGAGCCGCAGCACACCCGCACGCTCACCTAACTCTAAACCTAACGTCTCAGACGGAAGCCGTCCATCTACAAACGTTATTTCTTCATACGCATCACCGACAAGCCGAAACCCAACGAAATACGGATGAATCTCACCATAAGGATCGTAAATGTAGTACTCTTTGACCCGCAAGATTTTTTCATAAATCGTCTTCTTTTCGTTGAAATCTTTCGTATACGTGCTTGGACTGGCAAGTTCGAGGACGAAATCGAGATACGGTTGTTGTTCCCACGTCTTGTAGGTTCGCAGGTCTTTCTTTGAAACACCACGGACCATGAACACGTCGGGTGAGATAACCTTCCGTGGGTTGCCCTCTTCATAATAGAGGAACATGTTGCCGCAGACATGCACATCCGGCACGTCCCGGAAATGCCAATCTATCGTTTCTATCATATCTAAGAGGAGTCTAACGTGCCTTCCCGTTTCTGCCATCGGTTCTCCGTCTGATTCGGGATAGACGAGTGTCGGGGCAGTGCCTATTCTTTTTTCCATCGTGCTATCTCCTTTAGTGGTTACCAGTTATCAGTTGTCAGTTAATATCTTGTGGTCGTGAAAGTATCTGTTACTGCCACAGTCCATCTCTTTAACTGAAAACTGGCAGCCAACTACTAATTCGTTCATGCTATTTCCTTACCATCATTTTTCCGGTGGCGTTGAAATCGCCTGCAGTTAATGTGTAAAAATAGACACCACTCGCGACAGATTCACCCACTTCATTTTTTCCATCCCAATACGCGGCACGGGTGCGGGTTTGGTAGATGCCAGCGGGTTGATGTCCTAATGCCAGCATTCGGACCACAGTCCCATTCACGGAATGGATTGTCAAAGTAACTTCTGCTGGTTCAGTGAGTTGATACGGAATCCACGTTTCTGGGTTAAACGGATTTGGGTAGTTGTGAAGTAAAGCCGTCTCCTCTGGGATGAACAGTGCTAAGAGTTGTTCAAGATTGGCGATGCCTTGTTGGAAGGCGAGCGACCCGTCGTTTGCGACCTGTGCCTGTGTTATCCATGCTTGTATAGTCGCAGGCGTTAGTTCTCCGTTGTTTATTGCTGCGATAATCGAAGGTGCTGCAGCGTCGGTTGATTCACCGAGGTGTTGTGAGACGATGATGAGGTCTTGGATGTTGATAACACCATCCCGATTTACGTCTGCCTGTGGGTTGGCGGACGCATCTTCTCCAAAGTGTCGAGAAACGAGGATCATATCCAGAACGTTGACCTGTCCGTCCCGGTTCACGTCTCCAGTAACGAGTTGTCCTTCTATAGTGATGACAATCTCAGGAGGGGCTGCAGCAATGGGTTCACCTGCGGTCGATCCCAATTGGAAGTTGTTGAGTGTCAATTGGGTTTCACCTTCCGCTTTGGCTAAAAACGTTACGGACAGCAACGTGCCTGTCCCCGTGGCACCGTCCTCGTTGAAACGTGTTGCGTTAAGACCTGTAATTTTGCCAGTCGTGTTATCAATCGTTCCCTCCTGAAAGAAGGTAGTTCCGCCATTTGTCTTGAGAAAATCGCCTTCGGTGACTTCAACGGCTTCGAGTGCAGCAGGATCGAAAGAAATATCAAATTGCCATCCAGCTAAATCAAATACGTTTTCTGCTTTGAAGTTGAGGGTGAAAGTATCGCCGACATAGATTTTAGAATCAGAGAAGGTGTACCCAACACGGGGGTTGAATACCTTATATTCGGTGCCAGGTTCAAATCCGAAAAAGAAGCCCATTGGTCGCCGCGTGTTGTACTTATGATGCACTAACAATACATTCTTCCCTTTTCGCAGTGTGATAGAGAAAAAATCCTGGTAATCACCATTGTATGCATCTCGATCAACATAGTGTTCGTAGTGGTAGACCAACTCACCATTGAGTAAAACTTTTCGAGGGGCGTCCGCGGCACCTATAAATATTCTCGTCTGTTGTGGCCGTGGAGAATATAAAGTAATAGTACTATAGACCTCAAACCAAGGGGATTTAGATTCAACAACTTCTTCTTCAGATAACAGCAATCTCCGAAGGTTGTCCCGGTTGCTAAAGGAATCGTTATAATTATAAGGTTCAAGTGTGCCTTTTAACCATACGCTATCACCAATCCTCTCTCCGTCCGCCGCACCGAGAGCAGCAATTTGCTGTTCCGTAATTTTTCCATTAGATGCTTTTGACAAATGATCTATTTGATCCGTTCCTTCCGTCCAATGACTTTGTAACATCAACCATAACCAGGGTCCCTCAATTTTTGGACCGCCTTCGGGATAGCCCGGGTTTCTGTGCCATGTGAATACCTCTGTTTTTTTGCGTATACCATCCAGCGGTGAGAAATCCTCTATGTTGTTGACATGCAAGTATAAAGTCTTCAAGTTATGCAAAGAAGCAAGTGGCGAAACATCTACAATGCGGTTCCAGTCTAATATCAACGTTTCTAAGTTAATCAGTTTCGCTAACGGGAACAGATCCGAAATTTCGGTATGGAATAGGTCAAGATGCCGCAACTCTGTTAATCCCGACAAAGCTGAGAAGTCAGTGATATTATTGGTATGTGGAAAACCGAGCCATCTGAGTTTTGTTAAACCTTTTAAGGGAGATAAGTCGGTTGCTTTGCAGTCGTATAAGAGCAATCTTGTTAAGTTTGTCAATCCTGCAAGGGGCGAGAGATCGGAAATACCAGAATGTATGGTGTCTAACTTTTGCAGATTTTTGAGCCCTGCCAACGGAGCAAGATTTGATATACGGGTCTGTGCGACATTTAATTCTTCAAGATCGCGCAAGAATTCAAGAGGTGAAAGGTCAGAGACTTCAGTATCGTGAAGCCTTATATGACGCAATTTTGTCAAAGAGGCAAGAGGCGAAAGATCAGATAAAGGGTTGTGTCCGATATATAGTTCTGTTAAATTCTTTGCAAATTCAAGTCCTGTTAAATCACTAATGTCCATCCCGTTTGCATACAGACGTTCCAATGTTGCCATCTCTGCTACTGTAATCAAGGCATCAGGTGCTTTGCCGAGTGCCTCTGCAATTGCTGCGCGCAAGTTTGCATCGGGGATGTGAACAGAAGCCCCAGGGATGCGCTCTGGACGTTCCACAACCGGTGGCAGGGTGCTATCAGGTGTACTCAGTGCGGAAATCACTTGGTCAAAGTTAGATGTCCATGCATCCCGTTTCATTGTACCATTTTCTAATACCTGCAATCCTAAGTTTTGTAGACTCACATTCTCACGAATTTTCCCAAGGAATACCTCGGTCTCTAAACCGACAGCAGCGGCAGCGTGTGAAGCATCAAGTGGACCTTGAAACGCCTCATGGAATCGTTGAACGGGTTCAATACCGCCAAATATATCGCCTGTTGCTTCAAGTGCCTGTCGATAACGTTCAGTGTCCTCTTCGATAAGCGCGTCCATCACTGTTTTTTCCACATAAAGTCGCAATGCGCGGTCCTTGTCAAATGGCGGATCCTCACTCTGTTCAACAATACCGCGCACTTGATCTTCAAACGTTTTCATCCCCTCCGTATGGCACCCGATGCAGGAGAGTCCATTGCGAACAGTCGGATCGCTTGTAGCAGGGTTGCGAACAATGTTTATCGGTGCTGCATCCAGTCGGTTGCCGCCGGCATCTGACAGATAGTAGGCTTGTAAACCGTTTGGAAGGTTGAAGATAATCTCGCCACCGTCGTGTGTAAAATTGAGTGGATGTGTGAAGATATTCTTTGAACCTACGTTTCCAGCGAAGTCGTAACTTTTCCAATACGCGCCGTGTCGAGAGAGATGCCGTTCTACAATACGGTTGTGATTGGAGACACCGGAATCGTTGAATCCTGCACGCCAGACGCGTTTTCCGGCTGCATTGATGATATTTTCGCCGACATCTACATCAAGTTCTGCTTCAAGCTCCCGATCGGTGAGCGGAAGGTCAAGGATATCGTGATAGAGTGGCGGTAAGGATGCTGTTGCGAGAAACCAATCGACCTGAACAAACGGCACCTCGCAGTTCATTTCTTGGCGAAGATTCATGAGTTTTTCGTGCAGATGTGTCTGTGTTGGTGCCTCAAAATTATTTTTGTATGGATATGCTTGTTCAATCTGTACCCAGCGGTTGGTACCGAGTTCCCATTCGTAATCTCGGAGATCGATATAAAAGATCGTTTTTTCTGAATCAATGGGTTGTGGATTGGTAACTTCGCGTCCCCAAGAGAGACTGTTGACGAGTTTTGAAAGTGCTCGTTGATACGCGCGAAGCGTTTCAGTGGTTTCGCCTGCGTTATAGAGGTGTGTTGATGTGAAATAGCGTGCGAAGGCGCGGTCAAATGTATCGAGCGATTGGACATGGTTCTCAATCACCTGAAGCATTTCTTCAGTTGTGATGAAGTTGATGTCGGTTCTGGCAAAAACGTTCCAATCCGGTGCGCCTGCTTGGATCCACTGTCGGATCGTTTGAATCGCTGCAGGAGACAAGGGCGGCTGTCCGAGTGGCATCCGTTTTTCTGCAGCGGTTTCGATTAACCGCTGATAGAATATGGAATTATCAGGGTTCCCAGGAATAACAACCCCAGAATCAATTAATCCTTGGCTGCTTTGAATGATGAGTTGCTCAGTGAAGGAGCCGTGTGGTCCATGGCAAATAAGACAACTTTGTTCAAATATGGCGGACACCTCCTGCGCGAGGTTTTCTTGCGCATCAACACTCTGGTATGTTGTCATGAGTATTAATACGTAAACAGGTACAACAAAGATCCTCCATCCGATCATGGACTCTCTCCTCTGGATTCTGAAGTTTTGTTCGGAATTATAGTAGATTTTAGAATTTTCTAAACAGTGTTGGTAGCAAAGTTAGGCAAACTTGCCTACCGGTGGGTGACTTCTAACAAAAGATTATATTACATTGACAGATCGTCTCAAAGACCCCACAAGACTGCACAGGCTAACGGTTTCCTATGCTACAAAAGATATCGTTTATTGAAGCATTTTCAATCAGAAATGGTATAACATCTGGTTTGGTTTAATCTACAAACACGCGATTATCGCTGGCAGATTCTCGGATCTAAGGGTCAGACTTCTCCGGTTTCTTTACCCGGACGATCGGTAAATCCACGTATTTTACGCCTTGCTTTATACGTTTTTCCTGTTTCTTCATCATGAATTCCATGTACGTTTCCAAATCGCCAAAAAGGGCGACAAGACGTGCTTTTGCGTCAAGGCATTCTTTCAAAATTTCGTCGCACATTAGATCTCCTCCAGTATCGCCTCTGGGGTATCAATGCGGGGCGGCGAATAGCCCGCATCACGACAAACTTGTCCAATTTTGGGTCTTGTATGCGGATTTGCGAGGTGCGCGAAGTTCCACGTTACCAGATACGGAATAGCACGTCTTGCTGAAACGGCTATATGAACAGCATCGGTAAATGCAATTTGCGGAAGTGCTCCTTGATCAACTAATCGCTGTGCCAAAACGCGGTCATCATTCTGTACAACTAAAATGCTGAGACCTTCAACGGCTCGTAGTCTATTTGTTGCTTGATCTCTGTTCCCGATTGATATTTCATCAATAACATAGTCGGACAAAATGAACTCAAAACGGGTATCTTGCCAAAACTCACGCGTGATTTTCTGTCGTTGCGCAGTCTGGGGAGAATGACTCGGTCTAGAAACCAGATAGCTCGGAATCGTTGCGTCAATGTAAGTTAGGCGCGACTCTCCTTGGGAATTCGTCTTCATATCTTATATGATAACACAAGTTTTCATGAAAGGCAAGAAGTCTTCGGGAGTGGAACAGAGCCATTCAGTTTTAAGAAATTATAAAGTTTCGCGTCCTTTTTTCAGGATCAGGTGCGGTTAGGAAACCGCACCTACCGGGCCTGGGGACCCAAAATTGGACGAAAAAACCGAGAACTAAATGGCTCTGGGGAGTGTAATGGCACAGTCATTTGATACTATTTCCTTATCAACATTTTTCGGGTGGCGTTGAAATCGCCTGCTGTGAGTGTATAGAAGTAGACACCACTGGCGACGGGTTCACCAAGATCGTTTTTGCCGTCCCAATACGCGGCACGGGTGCGGGTTTGATAAATGCCAGCAGGTTGATGCCCTAATACTAAGGTCCGGACGACTGCCCCGTTTGCGGTATAGATCGTCAACGTTACCTCTGCTGGCTTCGCTAACTGATACGGTATCCACGTTTCTGGGTTAAACGGATTTGGGTAGTTGTGAAGTAAAGCCGTCTCTTCTGGGACGAACAGTGTTAGGAGCTGTTCAAGGTTGACGATGCCTTGCTGGAAGGCAATAGATCCATCGTCTTTAATTTTCGCCTGTTCTACCCATGTTTGTACCATCGCAGGCGTTAGTTCTCCGTTGTTTATTGCTGTAATAATGGAGGGTGCTGCAGCGTCGGTTGATTCACCGAGGTGTTGTGCGACAACGATGAGGTCTTGGATGTTGATAACGCCATCACGATTTACGTCTGCTTGTGGGTTGGCGGACGCATCTTCTCCGAAGTGTCGAGAAACGAGGATCATATCCAGAACGTTGACCTGCCCGTCCCGATTTACATCTCCAGTAACGAGTTGTCCTTCAATAGTGATGACAATCTCAGGAGGGGCTGCAGCAATGGGTTCACCTGCGGTCGATCCCAATTGGAAGTTGTTGAGTGTCAATTGGGTTTTACCTTCCGCTTTCGCTAAGAACGTTACGGACAGCAACGTGCCTGTCCCCGTGGCACCATCTTCGTTGAAACGTGTTGCATTAAGACCTGTAATTTTGCCAGTCGTGTTATCAATCGTCCCTTCCTGAAAGAAGGTCGTTCCGCCCTCTGTCTTGAGAAAATCGCCCTCGGTGACTTCAATGGCTTCGAGTTTTGTGGGATCAAATGCAATATCAAATTGCCAACCCGCTAAATCAGTGACATCTCCTGCATTGAGATCAAGGGTAAATGTATCATCAACATGGATTGCAGGCTTGGAGAAAACGTACCCAACACGCGCTTTTGTTGATACCGTTGATACAGTATACTCCGCACCTTCTTCAAAACCAAAAAAGCCGCTCCACCCGTAGGACCATTCTACATTGTCAATTACAACTAACAAGACGTTTGTGCCTTGTTCCAAAGTGACAGAAAAAAAATCGTGATAATTAGAAGCACGACGCCAAATCAGGGATTGATAAACCACTTCGCCATTGAGCCAGATTTTTACCCGATCCGCGCACCCGAAAAACATGTTAGTGTTCTGTTTACGTGGTGAATCCAAAATGATAGAGCCATAGATGATATGATTATTGCTATCACTATTTGCTTCGCTACCGATCTCATCTAACATATCAATAATGTTAGTCTCGCCTGATGGCGCGATTTTTCCTTGTGTCCACAAGTTTTTTCCTACAGGTTTTCCTTGTATAACACCGTCGGTTGCGACTTGTTGTTCGGTCATGGTGTTTGCACTTGCTTCTGCAAGTAAATCAATGTTGCTATCAAGACGTTCGCCCGGAACAGTGACCCATAACCAGGGCCCCTCTATTTTCGGACCATCTGTTGGAACCCCTGGGTTAAGAGCGCGTGAAATAGTTGTTGTGTCGCGTAAACCTGCTAAAGGTGAAAAATCGGATATTGAATTGTGGTGAAGTCCTAACCATTTTAGATTGGGTAGTGCTGCTAATGGAGATACATCCGAGATACTATTCTCTTCAAGACTCAACCGTGTTAAATTCGTTAAACCTGACAAAGGTGAAACATCTGAGATACCATTTGAAACAAGATATAATTCTTTTAGTCCTGTTAATTTTCCCAGAGGTGCGATATCTAGCGTATCTGCACCGCAAATATCTAAAGTTTCCAGTTGTGTTAAGCCCGCGAGAGGTGAAAGATCAGAGATTGGGTTACCCCACGTTAGAAAGTGTCTTAGTTTGACAAGTCCAGCAAGAGGGGATATGTCCGATATTCCACCATCTCCTATAAGGGTTATGTATTCTAAGTTTGATAAACCCGCGATCGGGGATAAACTTTCTATTGGATTATGATAAACATTTAATACTCTTAAGTTGATTAGTTCAGAAAGAGGTGAGAGGTCGGATATTTGGTTGTCGGGTGCGTATAAATCCTCTAAATTTATAGCATACTCAAGCCCTGTTAAATCACTGATTCCCTTATTTTGTGCCCGGAGGCTCGTTAAAGTCGCCATTTCCTCGGCTGTAATTGAGACAAATACAGCATCACCTTTACCAAGTGCTTCTGCAATTGCATCGCGAAGATGCAGGTCGGGGATAGCGACCTCCCCGGTGAGTATATTTGTAGTTTGGGCAAGTTCCTCTAAAGGGGAAAAGTCAGAAATCGGGTTGTTGGTAAGTTTTATCCATTTCAGATTGGTTAATTTTGCTAATGGTGATACATCTGAGATGTTGTTACGTTCAAGGTTTAATCGTTCCAAATCTGTGAAGTTCTCTAAAAAAGTTAAATCTGTGATTCCACAATTGATAACCCATAGTTCTTTCAAATTTATTGATTCTGCTAAGGAAGACAAATCTGGTATTGTTTCACCTGATCCCCAAAATTCAAATCTCTCCAAGGTGTCCACTCGCGCCAAAGGTGATAGGTCCGGTTGGCCGCTACCCCGAATGTCTATAAATCGTAATTTTGGAAGGTTTGTTAGCGGAGACAAGTCCGGAACAGGATCACCTTCTCCCCAATAAAAAAGATCTTCCAAGTTGGTTAACTCTGCGATGGGTGATAGGTCCCCGGGCTCTTCAACACTGACTCTCATTCCACGCAATTCTTTCAAATTAGCAAGCGGTGAAAGGTCTGATACCGGGTTATTATACATAGATAACCAATGTAAGTTTGTTAATCCCGCGAGTGGTGAAATATCAGATATTTCATTAGCATATATTTCGAGTGCTCCTAAATTTTTTAGTTCTTTAAGTGGTGAGATATCCGAAATCTTATTCCCTGCTATCCGTAGACCACCCAGCTGGGTTAACCCTGAAATCGGAGAGAGATCAGGCATCAAATTGCCATTAATGTATAAAACGAACAAATTTGTTGCAAACTCAAGTCCTGTCAAATCACTAATGTCCCGTCCGTTTGCATACAGACGTTCCAATGTTGCCATCTCTTCCGCTGTAATCAAGGCATCAGGTGCTTTGCCGAGTGCCTCTGTAATTGCTGCGCGCAAGTTTGCATCCGGAATGTAAACAGAAGCCCCAGGGATACGCTCTGGACGCTGCTCAATTGGTGGTAGGGTACTATCAGGCGTATTCAGTGCGGAAATCACATCTTGAAAATTCGATGTCCACGCATCCCGTTTTACGGTGCCATTCACAACTGTGAGTGTTTGTAATCCTAAACTTTTTAGGCTCTGTTTTTCGCGTATCTGTGTGAGGAACGCCTCCGTTTCTAATCCGACAGCGGCGGCAGCGTGTGATGCATCTAACGGTGCTTGAAACAACTCATGAAACCGTTGGACCGGTTCATTTTCATGCCGCTTGAAGAATTGCTGTCTGGATGCGTCATCTGCAAACGGACCGCCGATTTTTTCTAACGCTTGCTGGAACCTTTGTGTGTCTTTTTCCAGGAGTTCATCGAGGACTGACTGTTCTGGATAGAGGCGCAATGCTTGTTCTTTGTTATAAGGCGGGTTTTCATCCTGTTCAATCGCCGCGCGGACACTGTCTTCAAACTTCTTCATGCCTTGGGTATGGCACCCAATGCAGGAGAGACCGTTCCGTACTGTCGGATCGCTGGCGGCGGGGTTAGAAACGATGTTAATTGGCGCGTCGTTCAATCGGTTACCGTTCGCATCAACGAGAAAATATGCTTGTAATCCATTCGGTAGATTGAAGATAATTTCGCCACCATCGTGTGTGAAATCAAGCGGGTGCGTAAAGATATGCTGCGAACCTACGCTCCCCGCAAAATCATAACTTTTCCAATACGCCCCATAGCGGGACGTGTGTCGTTCGACAACGCGGTTGTTCGTTGAAACACCGGAATCGTTGAAACCGGCACGCCAAACATTTATCCCTGGCGCGCTCCTGATATTATTTTCGACGTCTACCTCTAATTGTGTTTCTAACACACTGTCTGTTTGTGGCAATCCTAAAATGTCGTGGTAGAGTGGTGGTAACGAGGCATGCGCAAGAAACCAATCGACATGGACAAACGGCACTGTGCTGCCTGTTTCTGTCTGTAGCTGTGTCAGTTTTTCGAGGAGGGCGGCTTGTGTTTCCGGATCAAACGCAATGTTGTAGGGATATACCTGCTCAATGTGTGTCCAGACATCGGTTTTGGTATTCCATTCGTAACGCCGTAGGTCAATATAGAAGATCGTTTGTGCTGCATCAATGGGTGTCGGGTTTGTAATCTCGAATCTCCACGAAAGACTATTTATGAGTTTAGAGAGTGCGATCCGATAGTCGTTGAGTGTTTCAGGACTTTCGCCGGCGTTATGGAGATGCGTCATTGTAAAATAACGTGCGGAGGGACGGTCAAACGGATCCAGTGAATTTAGATGCGTTCGCATGGTATCAAGCATCGCATCTGTCGTAATGAAATTGATGTCGTACTGGACGTTCCAATCTGGCGCGCCTGCGGTAATCCAACGGGCAATCGTTTCAATGGCTTCTGGTGAGAGTGGCTGCAGATTGAGTGGCATTTGTGCACCGTTTTCGGTAGGACCGAGTAGGCGTTTGTAGAATTCTGAGCCTTCAGGATCACCCGGAATAATGACTCCTGTGTCAACGAGCGCGGTGCGTTCCATCAGGAGTTCATCTTTATAGGCACCGGATTCTCCATGGCAATTCAAACAGTTCTGCTGGAAAATAGCGTACGCTTGTTCGGCAAGATTTTCTTGTGCGTCTGCTGTTGCAAACGCTAATCCGATGCATATTAGGGTGACTATAGCGAGATATTTGCCGATTTTCACAATCAATTTCCTATTTGGTTGTTTCTAACGTTCAAGTGCTGCACGCAGTTTTTCGAGTTCGGCTTCGGCGTGTTGGGCACGAGATTCCGCTTCCTGCCGTGCGCGAGATTCTGCTGCCGCATGAGACTCCGCCTCTTGTCGTGCCAGGGATTCTTGTGCTACGCGTTCTTGAGAAGTAAATAACCACGCAGACTTAACAGGATCATACAAACGCAGCCCCCCCTCATGCTCACCCAACTCCAAATCTAACACTGCAGATGGAAGTCGTTCATTCACATAAGCTATCTGTTCATAATTTTCACCGACAAGTCGGAAGCCAATGAAATATGGATCAATCTCGTGATACGGGTCATAGATGTAATACTCTTTGACTTTCAGAATCTTGGCGTAAATCTCCATTTTCTCGTTGAAGTCTCTCGTATACGTACTCGGACTCGCAACTTCTAACACAAAATCAAGCGTAGATGGCTGTTCCCACGTTTTATATGTTCGGAGCTCTTTTTTCGACAGACCGCGAACCATGAACACATCCGGGGAGACGCTCTTCCGAGGATTCCCTTCTTCGTAATACAGGAGCATGTTTCCAGCTATATACACATCTGGGCTTCCATGGAAATGGCTTCGCAGGATATCCATGCAATCTATCATCACTTGCTGATGTCTCGGCGTTTCTGCCATCGGTTCTCCGTCTGATTCGGGATAGACGAGTGTCGGGGCAGTGCCTATTCTTTTTTCCATCGTCCTATCTCCTTTGAAAAAAGTTGTCAGTTGTTGGTTATAAGTTATAAGTTAAGAGGGTTCCGATGGTCTATCATCTCTTTGTAACCGCCATTACTCTAAACGTAACAAGCGCGTCAAAAAGATATTGGTCAATCAAAAACCAGACTTATAACTTATAACCGATAACTACTCTTAGCCATCTACATCAACGCGAAGTGACAATTCTTCTAACTGATCATCCGATACAACAGAGGGCGCGTGCGTGAGTGGGCAGAGTCCTTGTTGCGATTTCGGGAACGCGATGACCTCTCGGATGTTCTCCTCGTTCCGCATCAGCATCACCATCCGATCCAGTCCGGGGGCGATGCCAGCATGTGGCGGAGTGCCATACGCCAACGCGTCTATGAAATAACCGAACCGGCTCTCAGCCTCCTCCGGCGTGATATTGAGAATACCGAAGATCTTCTGTTGAATATCCCATTGGTGGATCCTCACACTCCCACTACAGACCTCATACCCGTTGCAGACGAGATCGTAATGTTGGCTCTGAACTTTCCCTGGATCCGTATCCAAGAGAGGGAGTGTCTCCTCTGTACAGCTTGTGAAGAGGTGATGATGTGGTTCGTAGCGGTTCTCTTCCTCGTTCCAATCAAACAGCGGGTAATCAACGATCCACAAAAAGTTGTATAGACTTTTATCGATAAGATTGAGTTTTTTCCCGAGATGAAGGCGGAGATAGCCGAGTGCATCAGCGACGACCTTCGGCTTGTCAGCGACAAAGAACATGATGTCCCCGGGTTGCGCACCTGTCCGCGCTTGTGCCGTCTCAAGTTGTTCCGTCTCGAAGAACTTGACAATCCCTGATGAGAACCCATCTGAGGTGACTTTAACCCACGCCAATCCTTTCGCGCGATACGTGGCGACGAATGCGGTTAGATCGTCAATATCTTTACGTGAGAAATCCTCACCGCCGGGTACTGCGATGGCTTTAACCTGTCCACCACTTTCCAAAGTGCGCGTGAAGACCTGAAACTCGCAATTTGCCATCACATCCGAGACATCGGTAAGTTCCATACCGAAGCGCGTATCGGGCTTGTCGTTCCCGAACCGTGCTATCGATTCGTGGTAAGGGAGCCTAAGGAATGGCGTTTGGACAGGGATGTTCCCTGCGTCTTCAAATATCCGTTTCATCAGTCCTTCGGTCACCTCAAGTACATCATCTGCGTCTGCGAAAGACATTTCAATATCAAGCTGCGTGAATTCCAACTGTCTGTCGGCACGTGTATCTTCATCACGGAAACATCGCGCGATTTGGAAATACCGGTCAACACCGCTCATCATGAGGATCTGCTTGAACTGCTGTGGTGATTGCGGGAGCGCGTAGAACCGACCGGGATGGTAGCGGCTTGGCACAAGCACGTCGCGCGCGCCTTCAGGTGTGCTATTCGCCAATATAGGTGTCTCAATTTCAAGGAAACCCTGCTCGTTCATATAGTTGCGTGCCGCGAGGGCTGCTTTATGCCGCATCGCCAGCGTCTTCTGCATCTCAGGTCTCCGCAGATCAACGAACCGATAGCGCATCCGAATGTCCTCTGCGACATCAATATCGTCTTCAACAGGGAACGGCGGCGTTTTGGCAGTATTCAAAATGTGCAGCGTATCTACAGCGACCTCAATTTCGCCTGTATCAAGTTCGGGGTTGACGGTGCCTTGATAAACGATAAGACCCGCTTCCTGGTTCTCAATGTGATATGTCCGATTGTTTTCGACATCCGTGACAAGCCACCGCTCGCCTTCGACTCGGGTTGCTACTTCAATTTCTTCGGAGAGCGTGTATTTCGGGTCTGTATCTGAGAATAGGGATCGGAATGCTGGAGACAGCGCGCCTTCGGCGAGGTCTGTTTGATAAGCCGCGTCGGCGTGGAAAAGCGGATCGCCGGGTTCGCGTTCGCGGACAGTCCCCTTGACGTTCAGTACAAATTCGCTTCTGACAGCGTCTGCAATGGCGTGCGCTTTTTCGTCAATCTGTGGGTCAAAGACGACTTGTGTGATGCCTGTCCTATCGCGTAAATCGACAAAGATAACACCGCCGTGATCGCGGCGACGTTTGACCCAACCGTTGAGTTGTGCTGTCGTCCCTGCGTCAGCTAAACGCAGATCGCCACAATAATGGGTCCGCTTTAAATGAGTAGATGTGGCTTCTTGGGTTTCTTGAGACATTGTTAGATATCCCCTTGCTTGTTTACTGGGTGCAAGGGCTCCTCCTATAAAGAATTCCTACCGTTTAGGGTAGGGCATTTTGTATCGTTAAACACTGAGTCGTTCATGGAATTCAAAAATTGCGTCTGTCCGGGTTCCTTTTATAACCCAAGTTGCCACTAATCTTCAAATCGCATTTTTATATTTGTAGCGATGAGAAATAAAAAGAGTTTCAACTCAAAACCCGCAGCCGTCACCGAGTGGATAGACTTCGGTAAGAGTTGTTCAACAAGACTGTTTGT
>JAJEDN010000082.1 GCA_022821495.1 Candidatus Poribacteria bacterium | reverse complement strand
GTGGCATCATTTTCTGCCAAGTTCAAGCGAAAAACAAACTCACAGAATATTAGCACCGATTTTCAACCCGATACGACACTGCCTTTCGACAAGGCAGCATAAACTTTACAATATCGTCCAAACTTTAGTATAACTTATAACTTATAACTATTAAAAAATTCCGGCAATTGGTTCGCCTTTGACCAATTCGCGGGGTTGATCTAAATGGTTGTAGACAGTGGTGTGTGGGTCGATACCGAGTGTGTGGTAGACCGTAGCGAGGATGTCGCGCGGATGCACCGGATTCTCAAGTGGCGTTGAACCTGTAGCATCGGATTTCCCGTAAACCTGTCCACCTTGGACACCTGCTCCAGCAATCAAGCCTGTATAGCAATAGGGCCAGTGGTCGCGTCCATCAGGCGCGTTGCTATTACCGGAGGTACTAATCCCCATCCGCGGCGAGCGTCCGAATTCACCGATCGCCAAGACGAGAGTATCCTCTAACATACCGCGTTGATCCAAGTCTTCGAGGAGTGAGGAGACCGCGCTATCCAATTTCGGGCAGTGAAGGTTTTTCAAGGGACCGAAGTTGGTAGCATGTGTATCCCACGCTGTTGTGTTTGGATCACCGTTGGCGACAGAGGGCCAGTTCACCTGAACGAACCGTGTGCCGGCTTCCACCAATCGCCGTGCGAGGAGTGCGCTCTGTCCGAAGGTGTGTCGACCATACTTATCTCTCATCTCATCTGGTTCTTGAGACAAATCGAATGCGTTTCGTGCCCGTTGCGATATGATGAGGTTGTACGCCTTTTCATAATACTCGTTCAATGCGTAGGAATCCGCCACCTTATCAATTTCAGGCATCCCAGCATTAATCGTTTCAAGGAGATTTTTCCGGCGTTTCAAGCGCACAGGTGGCACTTCTGGACGCAAACTCAAATCGTCAAGGTTAATCTCCTGGTTCGGGTCTTGGAAGAGGAAGTACGGATCGTAGGCTCTACCAAGGAACCCTGCGTTTCCACCTTTGCCGATGATGTTACTCTCCTGCATCGGACGCGGGAGCTGGACTGCTGCGAGCATCGGCTCATCAGGTGGCCGGTAATTTGAGATATGCGATGCGGCATTCGGATGGTCTGCTGGTGAAGGCGGATCGAGCTGCCCTGACGGTGCGACCTTGTCCGGTGTTTCGCCAGTAACCATCTGGTACATTGCAGCAGTGTGATTGAAGAGTCCTGCGGGTGTGTAGCTTACCGAGCGAATCAAGCAGGCTTTGTCCATCTGCTGCGCTAAACGCGGCATCGTCTCAGATAACTGAATGCCTGGCACGTTGGTAGGAATGGGTTTGAATTCACCACGAATGTTTGAGGGTGCATCGGGTTTCGGATCCCAGATATCGAGGTGGCTCGGACCGCCTTGTAAAAAGAGAAGGATGACGGAGTTGGCTTTCCCCCATCCGTTTAGCGGCTTCGCGAGGTCAACTGCCGTATTCGCGTTCGCTTGGAGTGACAATACCTGCGGCAGACTAATGCCGAGCATCGCCGCACCACCGACACGTAGAAATTCACGACGTGAGAACCCGTCACACAAGCGTCCGGGCAATTGTGGTAACGATAACATCTATTGTT
This sequence comes from Candidatus Poribacteria bacterium, assembly GCA_022821495.1. GTDB lineage: Bacteria > Poribacteria > WGA-4E > WGA-4E > WGA-3G > WGA-3G. The sequence goes on along the minus strand of JAJEDN010000082.1, from coordinate 17,455 downwards.
TCCTCCATTTTTTACAGTTATAAGTTTTTACCAAAAAACTCGTGCCTTTGAACATTTATAACAGAGTCGAGTTTTTTGGTAAAGGTTATAAGTTAAAGAGGTTTGCTTGAGAAAGTTCCAAAGCCTCTTAACTTATAACTAACCACTTATAACTAATAACCATTTAGCGATTGAATAAGAAGGCTGGGCTGTTAATCAACGCCCATAAAAGATCTTGTGCACCTTCTTCCTTAGATTCAGCGTTCGCGAGGTGTTCAACCGCTACTGCATATTCGTTCTTCTCTGGTAACCGAGAAAATGTTGCGAGATACAACTCTTCAACGAGAACTCGATCATCCTGATTCGTTTTGATGAGTTGTGCGATACGTCCTTCCGGATCAATGAGTGCCTCAGCGACTGTGGGTCCGTTAATAAGGTTCATTGCATGCGCGAGGCTCACCTCGGTCGTACGTTCACATTCACATGAAGTTTCGCGTTCAGGTCTGCCAAACAGCTTCAAAAATCCGTCATCTTTGACCTTGCTATCAGGCAACTGGACAGCGCGGAAGTTTTTGGGTACCTCTTGGAACCGCGGTCTACTTCCTGTGGCGACACCGATAGCATCCAGCAACTGTTCAGCCGTCAAACGTCGTGCGACGGCGTGTGAGAAGTTAATTGTATCTGATTTGTTCCACTTGTTAGTCTTGATACTCTGTTGATAAGTTCGCGAACGAGTGATTGTTTTCATAACATGCTTTATGTCAAATCCACTCTCCACGAAATCCTTCGTTAATGCATCGAGCAATTCAGGGTTACTTGGCGGATTACTTGTGCGAATATCGTCTACAGGTTCGATAATCCCGCGTCCCATGAAGTAACTCCAGATACGGTTGACCCCGGCACGCGCAAACATTGGATTATCCTTGGAAGTGAGCCACGTTGCGAGCGTTTGCTGTTTATTTTCAGTTTCTGCCGCAACTTCCCCGAACGGGACAGACGGATTAACCACCGCCAATGTGCGCGGGTGCTTCACAGGTTCAGTGGTGTAACTGGCGTAGACGACTTCGTCGCCAGGAAGCTGCCCTGGTTTCACTTTGACATCCGCGAAGAATGCCCCGAGTTCATAGTACTGGTTTTGGGTCCATTTTTCAAATGGATGGTCGTGGCACTTGTTGCATGAAAAACGGACACCCAAGAAAAGTTGGGTCGTATTTTCGACTGCAGCCGTATATTCACGGGATACACGAAAATAACTCGCTGCGGGATTGGCATAGGTGCTACCAGTCGCTGTAATTAGATCTCGCACAAACTGGTCATACGGCCGGTTCTGAGCGATAGCCTGATGAATCCACTGTTGGAAAAGCCAGACGCCGCGTTCACCGAGGAATTTACGATTAGACTGCAGCAGGTCTGCCCATTTGTGTGTCCAGTGGTCAATAAACTCTGGTGTTTCGACGAGTGTGTCAATCAGTTTTTCGCGTTTGGTTTTAGAAGCGGTAGTATCAGCAAGGAAACTCCGGGTTTGTTCGGGGGTCGGTGGGAGCCCTGTGAGATCAAAATAGATACGCCGTACAAACTCTTCATCTGTGCAGAGATCTGAAGGCAGGATTTTCATCCGCTTCAATTTATTGTGGACGTGGGTATCAATATAGTTGTATTGAGGCGTTTTAACCCACTTATACCCGCTTCTGTCGCCCATGACGATGATGCCGTTTGTGCTATAGGCACCTTCATATCGGGTGAGGATCGCGGTTTCGCCACGGCGTTCTGCGGTTACAATGCCGTCGTCTGTGATTTTTGCGACCTCGTTGAGGCTGCTCGTGAATTTCGCTTCACGGGTGACATCTCGCGTTGTGCCATCGGGATAGTGTGCGATCACTATAAGTTGCTGCTTCATTCCGGGTATAGCGAGTTCAGCGGAATCGGGTAAGACCTCTAACCTTTCCACACGTTGTGTGGTTTTGACATCAGAATTAGCCCCTTCAGCAATCCATTGACGGATGAGTTCGTAATCGCGTGAACCTGGAACAACGACTTGCCCACCTTTGTGGGGCACTTCGGATGTTGGCTTTAGCAGCATGAGGCTCTGTTCAGGAAAAGCCCGGTTAAACCGCCGACCGGATATATCCTCAATCAAGAGTTCGTAATCAAAATCGGGATCGTAGCCGCGGAGAGAGAGTTTGAATCCATTTTTACCTTTGGCTGCCCCGTGGCATGTGCCGTTATTACATCCAGCATGGCTTAGAAGGGGCATGACATCCCGCACAAAACTAACGGGTGGTGCGTCGATGCTCTTGACGTTTACAAGCAATTCAGTGCTTACCGCATTGACAGTAGCGACAATTTTCGTTGAGCCAACTGCCATTGGGAATATATAACCGTCTTCATGAATTTTCACCGCGTCAGTAGCCGGTGTCAGCACAGCCCACGGTGTTACATCTACCCATGTGCCATCTTTTGTCTTACCTGACACGAGCACGCGTCTGCCATCCCGGGCATGCTCCAATGTCAAAGACTCTGGATGAACCTTCAACTCCGTTATACTGATGCTTGCAAGCCACTCTTCCGCCATTAGCATTTCTGTATTTGCAGGTTGCGCCATCTCACCTTGTGCTGTTCCCTGAAACGCAAAGCAGATAGAGAATGCGAGAAGAAGCGTTGTTACAAAGTTAAACCTGGGTTTCATCAAAAATCCGGCGTGGCAACCTCCGACGATAACCGACGGAGAAGGCGCCGTCCTCCTTATTTTTAACTATCGGGTTTTCGCTCCGTTTTTCTTCGTTGTCAAAAAACGGGTTTCTGACTAATACATAACTAAACTTTGGACAATTTTTAAGAATCCTTGCACGAGATAATTATGTAAGATCCCAGAGCAGTACGGTGTTGTCTTCACTTCCACTTGCGAGTAAACCCCCATTAGGCGCGTATACAACATTCCTGACACTACCGGTATGCCCTGTAAGCGTGTCTTTCAGTTTGCCTCTCTTGGTATCCCATAAACGGACTGTACCGTCACTACTACTGCTTGCGAGTGTCGCACCGTCGGGTGAAAATGCGACACTCCAGACATAGCCTCTATGTCCTGTGAGCGTTGCTGTCGCTTCACCTGTTATCGCATCCCATAAACGCACTGTGCGGTCAGTACTGCCACTGGCAATAGTTTCACCATCTGGCGAATAGACAGCAGCATTAACAATATGGTTATGCCCTTCAAATGTCGCCTTGTGCTGTCCAGTAGCAGCGTCCCACAAGAGTACAGTATCACCCCCACTGCCAGCAGCAATGATGCTTCCATCCGGTGAATATGTAACAGATCGAATAGAGAATTGCTCAACTGTGAGTGTGTTTTTAATTTTTCCTGTGCTTGTATCCCACAAACGTACCGTGTTGTCAGGACTTCCACTTGCGAGTGTTGCACCGTCCGGCGAAAAAGCAACGCTTCTCACAGCGTCTGTATGCCCGGTAAGTGTTGCCGTTGGAGCGCCGCTGGTTGCGTCCCATAAAACGACTGTGTTGTCTATACTTCCACTCGCGATTGCATTACCATCAGATGAAAACGCAACACATCTGACGTATTCTTTGTGTTCCACGAGTAGGTTGAGTCCTATGCCGCTATCTACATCATAGACCCAAACGCCGATATCACATGCGACAGCGAGTTGCGTGCCATCGGGTGAGAAGGCAATATCTCCAGTTAGATTTCCTTGATCGAGTCTTGCTTTAACCCTTTCAGGTAGATTCGCTTGCGGGTCATTTTGCGCGTTTAAAGTTTCCAATGCGTAAAGTATTCCTCTTTGGCTTAGTTTGCGGGCCAAAATTCGTCGTTATTATTGAGAGGCCCTCTTTGTCCCCGTGTGACATTTTATGTGACGTTTAAACGTCACTGTGACGTGACTTTCAAAATTTTTTTATTGTCAGATTTAAACGACAGCACTGCGCTATTCCTGATTTTTCAAGTGTCCCCAGACTATCGGCAGCTTACCACTGGCGGAAACATCTGCGAACTCGGATTCACTCGCCAACCAGTTGATAACGTTTTCTGTAAGTTTCTCTATCTGATCAATATCTTCGTTGTTCTTATGATAATTTGGGAGTCGCCAATTCATGTTGAACACTTTACCGTCCCCAGCCTCCCAATAACCGAACGCTGCAATCCTATCAGTGTAATTGGTACCCTGCTCCCAAGCATGTGCAAGCGTCGTAAAATTCTTCCAAATTTTGTCGAAGTAGTCACCACTTACAGGGTATCCAGATGAATTGACCTGAACCCAATCCTCGACTTTGGGTGCCTTGCCATCAACATTCTCGAGTCCGTCTACCAACCCGAGTTCCAATGTTTCTTTGAGAACAATAATCCCGACGTTGCTCCCATCGGCTGGAACGGGTCCAAATTTCCGTGGTTCCGCGTCTTCTAATCCGAGGGGTGTTGCATAGCGAATCGCTGCGCCTGTCAGAAGCACTGCGCCCCCGCTTTCAGCGTAATCTACGAACGCATCAATTTCTGCGTTGGATAATCCGCCCGGATCGGAATCACCATCATGCCACCAGACGACACCGAACCGCTTGAATGTGTCGCTCTTCAAATCTGCTTTCGCGAGTTGCGTTGTTTTGAATGTCTTTTCAGCGAACTTCAATGCAGGTTCAGTAAAGTCGCCTTTATCGCCAAGAGAGACAAACCCAACTTCCACCGCCGCATCACCAATACTTATACCAAAACAGAGAAGAAATGTCAAAGAAAATATAACTATCCGTTGCATGGCTGCTCCTTATACGATTACACAAGTTTGATTAAAGATAATATCATGCAATAACGTTTTTGTCAAAGTATTCTGAATGCAGGTCACATTTGGACGAATACACCGCAAATCGCGGATTACACAGATTACGCGAATTTTAAGGAAACCCGCTGCCAAATCGATCCTGAATAGTCGAGGCATGCAAAATAAATCAAACTCACAAGTTTTCCGTCCTACAAAAGGTTGTGTGATTAATGTCAAAACTTTAACACCCACACAAGATTCGCGTGGATTCGTCTATAGCGGCGAGTCCGGGTTGTTATGATACTCGCGAAGCCGTTCATTGCACATTTCTACGAAACCCGGCTCAATTTCAAACCCGATGAAATCCCGATGATACCGCTTACATACCATCGGACAGGTGCCTACGCCAGCAAAGGGATCCAAGACTAAATCCCCGGGCGATGAACTTGCTAATATGATTCGCTCAATTAATTTCTCTGGTTTCTGGATTGTGTTAAGGACTTCTCTACAGATTAACTCTTTTGATTTATATGTCAACTGCTTTATGTCGCCCCAGACATCACCCGGATTTTTCCCTTTTGGATTAAACTTCGTTTTTCCGAACTTGCCGTTGGTTACAGATGGCACGTTTTCACAACGCCGCCGATGCTCTAACTCGACAAGTTGAGCGACTCTGATAGCATCAAGATTATAGCGCTTCGGCTTTTTGCCCTTGATGAAATAGCAGATAATGTCATAGTTATTGGTGTAATTGATGCGTCCTTGCGCGAGCCGAGACGGTTGATACCATACGATTTTTGAGCGGAGATTTAGGAACTCCCGATAGTCAATAAAGTCGATGCAGTCAGGTTTGCCGAACAGGTAGAGTGCCCCGCCATCTTTCAGTTTCGGCGTGAACTTTTCGATGAGTGCAAGATTAAATTCCTGAATTGAGGAGATTTTATCCCACGAGTTCTCTGTTACACCATACGGACCATCGCATACAATCAGATCCACTGAGGCATCTTCTACCTCTTTTAGGAGTGTAAACGTGTCACCGCAATAAATGGTGTTACGTTGAAGCATAATTCCGTTATCTCAACTCCACCGGCAGATTTAACCTTTCTTAGCATGGTGTATCGCTTTTCCAGCGACTATTCCAAGCCCAATGAGAAATACTACAAGTGCAGAAATTGGAACCCATTCCATCACCATTCCTCCAATTCATCAATTTTCCGATATGCTACGTTATTTATCCAAGTCAAGGCACCCAAACCTGAAGGATTGGGCTTGTGCTTCGTAGCAGTTCGCGTCTCCGAGGAAACGGCTTACATCTGCTCCACAACGGGATCACAAGCAGCCCGTAAAATGTTGATCGCAGCGTTGACATCTCTATCGTGGTGGGAACCACATTCAGGGCATATCCACTGCCTATCAGAGAGAGAAAGATTTTCGTTATGATGTCCACAAGCCGAACACGGCTTGGTTGTCGCAGTCCATGGGCCAGCTTGACGGAAGGCACGATTATGTTTCAAACACTTATATTCCAAAATCTCAACAAACTGACCAAACGAAAGATCCGAGACTTTGCGACCCCAGAGGCGTTTCATACCCGCAAGGTTCAACGTCTCGGTGGCGATAGTATCAAACCTTCGGCAAAGGTCTGTCGCAAGCTTGAAATGCCAATCTCTACGTTGGTTGCTGATATGCCTATAGAGCCTTGCAAGGTCTCGGACAGCACGCCAATAGTTGTTAGAACCTTTGACTTTACGCGAAACACTTTTGTAGAGTTGGCGAAGTTCGGTCAAGGATTGTTTCAAGAACTCTGGCGATTGTATCTTCTCACCCGTGCTGAGGGTCAAATAGGTCTCCATACCGAAATCTATCCCTACGCTCTGACCTGTAGCAGGATACGGTTCGGCGGTGGAGTTGTCTGTGACGATATACAACCAATATGTGCCAACACTATCGCGAAGGATTTGAACATACCGGACGTTTCCTTTCCAATCGCGATGCTGGTGAAACGAAAACCAGCGTTTATTGAACTTCAAAGATACAGAAGAAGCATCCCATTCTTTGAAAGAAATACGAACACAGCCTTCTTCAAGTTTGTACCCCGATTGAAACTTCGCAGAACGATAACGGTCTTTGCGTTTGAACTTTGGACGACCCTCTTTAGGGAAATCGAAAAAGCGTTCCCAAGCAAGATGCAGACGGATCAGCACAGCGTCAAGGGTATCACGCGGGATCCACGCCCAATGTTGATGGGTGCGCTCAAGCAACTTCGTTAAGTGTGGTTGCAGACGATAACGCCCCGCATATTTACCATAGAGGCGATAATAGCGGTTTTCCAACTTCAGAAAGTGGTTATGCACATCACATAAGTCGTCAAGCATATTCCCAAGACGCTTATTTTTCGGATGTTCGCGTATCTGATATTTGTAAGTTCTACGCGTGTATTTTTGTTTTTGCTTTCGTTTTTTCATAGCACTTCACAGTTGACAGCATTAACCTCGTTGAAGTGGGCAGACAGACACGCAACCTTGCGATTACGCTTCAACTGTCTGCCACTGTGGTACTATCATTATACGACATTTTTGACGAAATGTGAAGAAAAACTATAGGAGGCGGGCATTCCGCCCCAACCTGAAGGAAGGGGTCTCCTGCCCGAAGATTGATGATTATAAGTGTAACCAGAAATGCTACAACTAAGCCAATTGTAAGAAGAAGTGGAGTGGCTTTTCTATAATTTTGTGCCAACCAAGCAATAAGAGAAATGTCTGTGGCAATTAAAATAGCAAAAATCACCTTTAACCAGCCAATTTCTTCCTTGAGTTTATCGATTTGTGCCATACTAACTCCAACCTCTTATGAAAGGTTAGGGGTTTAGGTTTTGTTAAAAATCGCAATTGTGAAGGTTTTACATCGGTCCCACCCGTCTCTTGGTGCGTGCTATTTAGTGGTCGCTTTAAACCCGGTCTCTTTAACAATATTGGCGAGGTCATCGGCAGTTGCGGTATCTTTTCGGACTTTGATGACTGCCTGATCGGGTAGAGAAACTTCGACGCTGATAACGCTCTGGTGTTGTGTAAGTGCAGCCTGCACTTTTGCGACGCAAGCCCCTCACGTCATGCCTGACACGACCAAAGCGACATCTTCGCTTCCGGCAGCTTCAATCGGTACCGACATAAAAGCGTTCAGGAGTTTCCCAGAAGTGGTATCGAATACTCGAATCTTTCCATCAAAACCACCTGTGGCGAGTTGTTTGCCATCAGGATGGAACGAAACTGTGAATACACCGACTGTATCACCTTGCATTGATGCTAAACGTGTCCCATCGGCAACGTTATAGATACGCGCTTCGCCGCCGGCACAACCGGTAGCAAACTGGGTGCCATCTGCGGAAAACGCTAAGCCTTCAATTGAACCGGATTGTGCCTCATAGGCTTGGATGAGGTTAAAGTCGGTATTGCCCACATCTCTTCGTATTTCGCGGAAAATTTTGTAGAGTCGCGGTATCCGATCTTCACCGCCATTGAGAACTTGGTCTGCAGCCGGATGCCGTGCGATGGTATTAATCTCGCCGTAGCCTTTGTTGCTGGAGTTGATGTCATCAACGAAAGAGCCAGTGTCTACTTCAACCAATTTGAGAGCAGTATCCCGTCCAGCACTCACGAAATGGGAGCCGTCAACAGAGAAAATAGTACCGAAAACCCAGTCGCTGTGGTTATCGAATTTAATGAGTTCTTTTTCATCTTCAACGGATAGAACACGGACCGTTTGATCTGAGCATCCGAAAGCGACACGACTTGCGTCTGGTGAGAAAGAGAGTCCGTAAATTGTATCATAACTGGAACGCATGGCTTTGATGAGGGTGTTGGTTGCGACATCCCAGAGCTGGACTTCGCCAAATTGTGCAGCGGATCCGCCTGCCATGCCCAAGATTTTGCCGTCTGCTGTATATGTCAGTGATTCGATACGATGTGCTTTGCCGACCAATCGTGCCTTGAGTTCGTAAGTCGTTGTGTCATACAACAAAATTTCACGGAAACCGGAGACGGCGAGTGTGCTACCATCGGGTGAATATGCCAACGCGGTAACCACCGGAGGTACTAAGTAAGTCGGATAGTTTCCGTCCACCATATCATCGACTTCAGCGGGTGTATCGTCGGTCGCGCCTTCAAGAATCCAACGCCGGAAGAGTTCAACCTCTTCAGCAGAGAGCGGTTCCATGTTTTGTGGCATTGCGGGTTCATCGCCGGAGATGAGTTCAATAATGAGACTGTCATCGGGTTTTCCGGGGATGATCGCTTCACCCGCCATCCCGCCGCGCTTGAGATCCGCGTAGGTTGTTACAATCAGATCAGCGTTCGGATCCCCTGGGTGATGGCATCCTTGGCAACTCCGTTTAAGAATTGGGACGATCTGTGAGTGGTAACTGACTGGTGGCTCTGCCCCGTGGTTGTCTGCCGTTACAAACGGGATCCATGCTACCAAACAGAACAGATAGATCGCTAAATGTGCTGTGAACTTTAATCGCGACATTTTCATATTTGTTGAATCCCCTCCGCCTTGTCATGATACGGTTCTGTGGTGAGTTGTGCTAAAAGTGTTGCTGTTGATACATCATTTTAATAATTATATCACAATTTTATAAAGAAATTCAAAAAAAATTGAAGCGAAGCGTAGAACTATACAATTTTAATAAATTACCGGGTTTCGCGCCTTTTTCCCAATCTGGTGAGGTTAGGAATGCAGATCGCATGAATCAACAGAAATCCGCAGAAACGCCCTATCAAAGCCCCAAGCAAAACATTTGTGCCTACAAGTGAAGAGCCTTTAGAGAGAAAATTACAATTATTGGAGAATTGAATGTCTCTGTCCGACTGCTTGTTTTTCGTTGACGCGTAAAAAAAAATAGGGTATACTTTTCATGTCTAACAGACGCATATTTGCTAATGAAACCAGAAATAAATAAGGAGATCTTTTTCAATGAAAATGGATTTAGGACGGAACTTGCATATTTTCTATATTGGCAGTCTTGTGCTCTTATTACTCATCGGTTCTGCTGGAATTACGCAATCTATGGGTGTAACGGCGTATGAAATTGACACTGCACATTCAATGATAATTTTCCGCGCAAAACATAATGGCGTTAGCTATAATTACGGCAGGTTCAACGAATTCAGCGGCAAGATCGTGATGACCTCAACAGATGTGAGCGGCAATATGGTCCCTGGGAGCATGGTGGAATTCGAGGTCAAGGCAGCGAGCGTTGATACAGGCAACGAAAAACGCGATCAACATCTCAGAAGCTCCGACTTCTTCAGTGCGAAGCAGTTTCCCGTAATTACCTTCAAAGGCACGGAAGTCAAGACGAAGAAAGACAAAAAGGATGTGCTGGAGGTCACGGGTGACCTTGAGTTACACGGTGTTAAGAAATCAATCACAGTGGATGTTGAAATTACGGGGCGCGCGAAAGGAAGAGACGGTGAATCCCTTATCGGATTTGAGAGCACCTTCACGATTAAGCGGAGTGAATTCGGTATGACTTACGGCATGGGCGGAATCAGTGACGACATCCGAATCACCGTTAGCATTGAAGCGGTGCACAAATAGGTATATCCTTCTGACGAAACACAATCCGATACCTAATGCCCCGTTGCCATAAGCACATAGAGGAATATCGGCGGTGTTAATACTCAAACAACTCATTCTCGGTTTACTCTTACCGGCTGCTGTTGGCGGTGGGATTCTTGTACTCGCAAAATCCATCACCTCGAAAAGAGAGCGTACGCCCAAGGCAGGCTTGGCTCCGGAGTGGCTGGTTGCCGTTGCCCTAAGTGCGGGATACATCGTTGGGTATCTCGGTTTGGAGGGTTTGCCTCCACTTCCGCCACGGGAGGGTGTTCATTGGCTTTGCTATCTCGCCATCATCGGACTTACCTCAGGTGCTTTTTGCTATTCTTCGCTTTTGGGACGTCTGATCGGCCAGATAGGGTTGTCAATCGTTATACCGCGGCTGCTTCTGAATTCAGCGTTTAAGTATACGTGGGGACCGCTTGAAGGGATCATCTGGTGGGCGTGCATCGCCGTTGCGATTTTTATTTTTTGGCATATAGTCCATCAGAATTTTACGATCCTGCCGACTGACGCTTCCGGTATGTTTGTATATTTTGGACTCTCTGGTGGCACTGCGTTGATCCTTGCGCTTTCGGGGAGCTTGCGGTTGGCGCAGCATGCTGGCATTCTGGTCGCAATTTTTGCTGCGAGTTGGATTATTACGCTTGTTGGACAGCGTTCTGAGAGCAAAAAGCAGGTTTTTTCGATCAGTGCATCACCGGTTGTTGCGCTTATATTTGCTGGTATCTGGATGAACGGTTATTTCTATGAAGAGGTCCCTGCGGCGAGTGCTATTCTGTTAGCCATCGCGCTGTTCTTAGCACCTATCGGGCGGATAGAAAGGATTCAACAACTCGGTGCCCGGCGTTCTACGATCGTTCAGATAGGAATCATTGCGCTGCCAGTTGTCATCGCGATAGGCATCGCCGTTGCGCGTTCTGGGCTTTTTGGTGAAAATAGCAGTTATTAGTTAATAAAATGAACAAATAACTGGAGAAATCTGTCTAAATTTTCGGGAAATTTTAGCACTAAACTGTTACCCAAATTTGCCCCGTTTCGTGCAATTAGATATAGGCATGCCCAATATTGTGCGTTTTTCCGTATATTTCGCAAAGGATACCCCCAATCCAGTGGCACCAAATTTGCTTCAGTATAAATAGCATCATCTCGCGGAGAAAGAAACCCAATGATCTACCCTCTCCAGTACTGGACGGAGACTTCGGAGGTAAACATGAGTTCGATACGTAATATAAATTTAAAACCGAAACATCTTGTTAATAGTCTTTTCATAGCCTCTACGCTTGGCATCCTTCTGTTTATTAACGGTTGTGTCAAGATGGAGGCGACGCGGAAAGCGGATTGGGAGACCCATTTCACGGATCTCCACTTTGTCAACCATAAACAGGGATGGATTGTCGGCGAGGGGGGTCTGATAGTCCACACGGCAGATGGTGGTAAAACGTGGAAGCAACAGGAAGTCGATACAACCGGTCCAGGGTTTCGCATAGATGATCTGAAATTAGATTTCAAGGCGGTTTACTTTACGAACACGAATTACGGCTGGGCAGTCGGCGATGAAGGTTTAGTTGCGACAACTGATGATGGTGGTAAACACTGGACGCTGCAAAGGAGCGGTACCTCCGCGATGCTCCTTGATGTCTATTTTGATAATTCAAAAGAAGGTTGGATTGTTGGTGAAGATTCGGATGTCCTCTACACCGAGAACGGCGGCAAAACGTGGAATCGTTATGAGTATGTTAGCGAATTTATGCTGAACGGGGTCTGGTTCGTTGATGATTCAAAGGGTTGGGTTGTCGGGACACACGATAAGATTTTTCATACCAAGGACAGTGGCAAATCATGGCGAGAGCAGAGCAACCGTTTTGAAGGCGAACGCGATCGGATGATCAACGATAATAAACAGGTCTTTTTCATTAGTGACAATGAAGGCTGGATCGTCGGCAGCGATGGTTCTATCTTTCATACGATGAGCGGTGGTGTCAACTGGGAACGTCAAGATAGCCGGATCCCACTGATTAACGGACACGTCCGAGATACTATCAATAGTATCCATTTCACAGACGAGAATTACGGGATCGCCGTGGCGGATGTCGGTTTCATCACGCGTACCCAAGACGGTGGCGACAATTGGCAATTAATGGATAGCGGCACCGAAAACAATTTAACTGGCATCCAGTTTACGACCCCGACAGAGGCGTGGGCAGTTGGCTGGTACGGTACGATTCTACACACGACGGATGCCGGGGCAACATGGGAGATGACGAGCGGTACGACCGCGAACGATCTCCAGAACGTCCAGTTTACGGATGCCAATCGTGCGATCGCAGTCGGCAGGCGGGGCACGATGGCGATGAGCAACGATGGTGGACAGACATGGAACGAGATTGAAACGGATATCTGGGACGGCATCTGGAACATCTATTTCGCGACCGACAAACACGGTTGGGCAGTTGGTGAGCGCGGACTTATCGTTCATACCAACGATGGAGGCGCGAACTGGGAACGTCAGCGCGGTCCTTCCGCTTTTACGCTGCGTGCTGTCCATTTTGTGAGTCCTGAAGTTGGGTGGATCGTAGGGGATCTCGGTACAATCATACACACGATTGATGGTGGCAAAACATGGATGCCACAAACCGCGACAGGCGATTTTCTGTCTTTGATGCTAAAGGGTGTATTTTTCCTTGATGAAAAACGAGGTTGGGCTATCGGGTGGCCTGGTGTCTGCCTTGCGACGGAAGACGGTGGTTTGACATGGACACAACAGAGTACGGGTACTTTCAACGAACTCTATGCTGTCTACTTCGCAGATGAAAAGGTCGGGTGGATCGTTGGACAGTTCGGTGAGATTTTACACACGAAAAACGGTGGAAAACGGTGGAATTTCCAGCGGAGTGGGACACAAAAAAATCTGAATAAACTCTATTTCGCGGACACACAGCACGGCTTAATCGTTGGCGATGACGGCGCGATGCTTACCACTGTAAATGGTGGGAAAAAATGGGAAATGCAGGAGAGCGGGACCGATAACGACCTTTACGGTCTGGCACTCTCGCCTGACGGCGTTGTCGCCGTGGGTAAAGGCGGGATTGCGATGCGGTATTCGGTTGAAGAGGCACAATTGCCAGCCAAATTGCCGCCTGTTGCTGAAGAACCAGAGATCGTCATTGCCGAGGAGGAGGCTCCCGTTGAACCCGTTGCTTACCACTGGGATATTATCCGTCAGGCAGCTTGGAGAACAGACTTTGCAGATACGCATTTTGTAGATACCGAAAACGGTTGGGCTGTCGGCTCTAAAGGAGTCATCGCGCAAACCACAGACGGCGGGAAAACGTGGCTACCGCAGCACAGCGGTGTCAGTGAAAATTTACGCGAAGTGGAATTCGTTGACGCACAGCACGGCAGAGTTCTTGGAGCGGGTATCGTACTTCAGACCGAAAACGGTGGTGAAACATGGCAGCCGATTCTTCAAGCGACCAAACAAAATCTGCCTCGTGTTAGCAACATGCACTTCTTGAACGCCGAAGAGGGATGGCTTGGTGCGAGGATTGGGCAGATATTGCACACGACTGATGGCGGCAAGACGTGGGAAATCCAGAAGACGGGAACGACAACGGGGAACATCACTGATATTCATTTTGTCAACAGTCAAGTCGGTTGGGCAGTAACACCTCAACGTCGAGATGGTGGGTTTATCCTGCATACTGTTGACGGCGGTGCCTACTGGAAAATCCAAGCGAAAACGAATCAGCCGGGTGTTGCTGTCCACTTTGCCGATGAGACCCATGGATGGGTGATTCTCGGTAACGGGAACTCTTTATTAACTGAAGATGGCGGCGAGACGTGGAAATTGCGAACCACGTCACAAAGTACACGCGGCTTGCGACGTGTTACTTTCCGTTCGCATGCTCAGGCGTGGGGAATCGGTGGTGGTGGTGCGTATATCACCGCGGACCAAGGGATGAATTGGGCACCAGTTTCTGTCGCCACAACCGCGGATATGCTCGCCATGCGAGAAACCGATCCAGAGATACCCGAAGCGTCCGAGTCAGAATCGGAGGAAGCAGAAGAATCAGGAGAGGCAGTTGTAGAAGCACCGACGTTGACCTACGACGAAACACCGGAAGAGATACAAAATCGGCTTCGCGCAGAGAGCCAACGTGCGGGTCGTTTTGCTCCTGAGGGTGAACTTCCACAGAATGCCGAACGCGCGACACCGACACAGCCACAACAGCCACCACCGCCGCCTGAACCTCAGAGACGGCGCGGACGCGGTGGACAGCGAGTCGCGAGTGTGTACTTCCTCGATGTGGAACACGCTTGGGCGGTTGGCAGTGCGGGCAGTATTTACTACTCCGCGAATGGTGGAAAAACGTGGGAACGTCAGCTCGGTGAACAGGAGCGCAACGACTTCCGCGAAGTGCTTTTCTACGATGAGAAAATTGGTTGGATAGCAGGTGAGGGGGGTGCCCTCTTGGAAACACAAGACGGTGGTCAGACGTGGCGGAAACTTCCGAGTCAAACGCGTCAACGTCTCATCGGTGTACACTTTGCGAGTTTGGAACCGAAATGGGGCTGGGCAATGCAACGCGATGGCACGGTGCTTTATACCACAGACGGCAACATTTGGACGGCAGGCGACACCCCTGAACGCCCGCCGTTTATGGAAGGCGATGCTGCGGGTTCATTCTCCCTAAACGATGTGAGTTTCGGGAAATTTTCTGAAGGCTGGGCGGTCGGTCAATTTGGCGATATTATCCACAACAAAGATGGTGGTCCTACATGGACACTGCAGCGGACGACCGCAAACGATAGGCTCACGAGTATAGACATGAAATTCGCACCGCTCGGTTGGGCGGTCGGACAAGGTGGTGCCACGCAACGGACTATCAACGGTGGTCAATATTGGCGGATGCACGAAACCAAGACGAACTACGATCTTAACGCCGTCTCGTTTATTACCAAGCGGAAAGGTTGGGCAGCGGGTGAGGCGGGTATTGTGCTAAAGACAATCGATGGTGGTTTTACATGGGAACCGAAATTGACCGGTATTCCGAAGAACCTGCACGGTATCCTTGCGCATTCCGAACAAGAGATCTATGCGGTCGGTGAGGAGGGGACAATTGTCCGTTCAACCGATGGCGGCGAAACGTGGGAGCAAGAGCATACCGACATTGATAACAACCTGTATGTTATCAGCCGTTCCAAGGACGGTAAAGCGTTGTGGGTTGTTGGGCAGTGGGGCGTTGTCCTCCGCCGGAAGTTAGAGACGAAAGAGCAGATGTCGATGCGGTAGGTTGTGCCACTTGGATGTATAGGGGCAGGTCTTGTGCCTGTCCCTTTTTTTTAAGAGGAAAAGATGCGTAAACGTAAATCTATTTTCGGTCCGTCTAAAGACGAGATTTGGACACAGATTGCTGCAGACATAGGCGGTGAGTTTATTGACGGTGGTTTCTGGGGCAAAGATGTTCTTATTTATAAACACGGCGAATGGCAAATCCTACTTGATACTTACGTCGTCTCAACCGGACAATCATCACATACACTCACTCGGATGCGCGCGCCGTTTATGAACAGGGACGGTCTCTATTTTAAGATCTCTCGTGAAGGGTTTCTCAGTTCCATCGGAAAGTTCTTCGGTATGCAGGACATAGAAATAGGGGACCCGTTCTTTGATAAGCAGTTTGTTATCAAAGGCAACAATCCAGAAAAAATCAAACGCCTACTTGCTGATGCTCGGATAAAGGAACTGTGCCAACTACAACCCAGAATTCACCTCAGAATTAAAGACGATGAAGGCCGGTTCGGCACTGATTTTCCTGAAGGTGTTGACGAACTGTATTTTGAATGCATCGGTGTTATCAAAGAGACAGCGTTGCTAAAAGCACTGTTCGGGTTGTTCTGTCTGGTCTTAGAACGCCTGGTTCAAATAGATTCGGCGTATGCAGATGATCCGCAAATTACGTTGAAGTAGCCGTGTAGGTCCTGTTGAAAAGTGCACCTATCGCGACCGTGTCGGCTTTAAGTGTTGCGCAAGGAATGCCTTCGTTAATTCGGGGACTTTGGGATCCCTGAACCAACCGTGCCCGCCGCCTTCTACCCGATAAAATGTAACCTGCACCCCGGTTTTTTCTAAAGCATCCTTCAGCAATACACTCTGATGAAACGGAACAAGTTTGTCTTGATCTCCGTGGATAATCAGAAAAGGCGGATCGTCTTTGGACACATAAGTGATAGGGTTCGCTTTCGCTACGCGGTCTTTATGCTCCTGAATCGGTCCGCCGACCAATTGAGACTCCGGCCAATCAGGGGCATCGTGCACGAGTCCGTCCGGAAAGCGGTGAGCGTCCATCTGCAGAAAATCCGTGGGACCGAAGTAATCAACGACGGCTTGTACTTGACTGGAGGCTTCCAAGTTTTCTCCGACCTCAAATTCGGTTACATCGCCTGCTGTGCCGAGCATCGCAACGAGATGTCCACCGGCGGATGAACCCCACACTGCAAAGCGGTTTGGATCGAGACGATATGTTTCGGCATTGGCGCGCAGCCACCGGACAGCGACTTTCACATCCTCAATTTGTGCGGGAAAGATGGCGTGCTGGCTCAAGCGATAGTTAATACTCGCGCCTGCATAGCCAGCATTGAGATATGCCATTGGGGTATAGTGTGCCTTGTCTCCGCCGCGCCAAGCACCTCCGTGTATCCAGATAATAAGCGGTAGGTTCTCTCCTGTGTCTGCTGGTACATAGAGGTCGAGTTTCTGGCGTTCGTGCCCGTCTGTAACATAAGTGATATCCCGATGGACTGTTACGCTCTCAGGGATTTTTGGAGATGTATCTCGTTTTTGACGCTGTGCTAACACCGTAATCGTCAACTACCCAAGCCTAAAGACTTGGGCTTGTTAAGAGATCATTGAACAATAACAGTTGTTCAGCAGTCTCAAAGCCCGTGTCTCGTGCTTCGTTTGTGTTTCTCGTTTCATAGAGGGTGGTAACCCACCGCTCTCCACGAAAGGCAGCAGCTGCCTTAAAAAGTATATTTAGCGCAGCGTTGTGGTCTCGGTCTAAAGTCGTGCCACAAAACTGACAACTGAAAGT
>JAJEDN010000001.1 GCA_022821495.1 Candidatus Poribacteria bacterium | reverse complement strand
CTGCTGATAAATGTGGACTGAAAACAGTAAATAATGATACAATCTCTAACATGGGTAAACATCCTTTTAAGTTTGGTTTGTTCACCTATAACTTTAGGATATTTACCCTATTTCGTCAATCTTTTTGGCGAAGGTATTGACTTATAACTTATAACTTATAACTATTCCGCCTCTGACGACTAATTTTCAATGTCTCTTCAAGATTTTGGATACCGGCAGTTGTACCGATAGCAGTGACGCACGCTGCACCGGTCGCAGAAGCCAATTCCGCTGTCGCTTTCAAATCCCAACCCATAATCGTCCCGGCGAGGAAGCCAGCGGCATAGGCATCACCCGCACCTGTCGCATCAACAACATTGACGCGGTAGGCAGGCACGGAGAGTTCTGTTTCTGGTGTCGAGACGTAACTGCCGTTTTCACCCATTTTAATGGCGATCGTCTCGATGTTGTAGTTCGCTCTCAAAAATTGAACAATTTCAGGACACTCAGACTTGCCAGTGAGATGTTGGGCTTCAACGATGCTTGGCATAAAAATATCTACATGATGCAAACACGGTTCAAGCGTCTCCAACCATTTTCCTGTGGCATCATACGCTGTGTCGAGCGAGGTCGTTATCCCTAACGCTTTTGACTTTTGAAGGACGTTCGCCATCGGGACACCGTCGAAACTTGGCATGACGAGTGCACCAGCGATGTGCAGGATTTTAGGGGTCTTTATAATTTCCCAATTAATGTCTGTCTCACAGAGTTCACCGTTCGCGCCGATGTAATGATAAAAGGTCCGTTCGCCATCGGAAGCAATCGCGACAAACGTAAACGAGGTGCTGAGATTGGGATCCTGTTGCATACCCACTGTATTAACGTTATTGTCCACAAGCGTTTGCATGATTAGATCACCAAAAGCATCTGTGCCAATCTTACCCATTGCACCAGCAGAAATCCCCAAGCGCGCCAGCACAAGAGCCGTGTTGTTTGC
Organism: Candidatus Poribacteria bacterium; assembly: GCA_022821495.1. GTDB lineage: Bacteria > Poribacteria > WGA-4E > WGA-4E > WGA-3G > WGA-3G. The sequence goes on along the minus strand of JAJEDN010000001.1, from coordinate 9,631 downwards.
ACAGCCACCAGTATGGATTTCGAGTTCATCAAAGAGTGCTAATTCCCCCTTTTCAGGGAACTGATCTATTGGTCGTCCAAGCACATCAACGACATAAATACCGAGCGATAGCACATCCATGGGTTCACCTCTTTGGACTGGCTTTCAGCCGTCAGCGATCGGCTTTCAGTTAAGAGGTTTTGTTTAAATCAGGTATCTCTTTAACCGAGAGCCGAGAGCTGAAGACCGACAGTCGTCCAGCCGCAATTTCCCTTTAAAATTCTGTAGTGGGTCGAAAAATCACTAAAGTTTCGTCGTTTGTGTTAACATTTCCATCTACTGCTATATCAGTCAAGCCTTCAGAAGTCCATCCGATCAAGTAAGGGGGCAAATTGGTCTCTGTCTCTGGCACCAAATGTCGTAACACCCGTTCCCTTCCTAAAATTTGCGCAAACTTCTCTCGTATGCCGCTCAGTTCTTCATCCGGCGGCATTTCGGGGGACACTTGTAGCCGAAGCGATGTTTCGGGCGGTTCAGGTTTGGCATTAAGTGCAACGTTTCCTAAGTAAGTCATCTCTTTACCCGTTACATACCACGCGTTTTCAAGCATATCCGGGAATTGTTGGGTATCCAGAAATGTTTCTTTCACATAAGTCGTCGGATGCCACGGTTCCACGAGTAGATCTCGTAATTGTATACGTAAATCTTGAATCAATGTTCCAATTTTTTTAAACGACAGTGCTTCGCTTTCCTGATGACGTATAAAGGTCCGTTTCGGAAAATCAATGGACATTTCGGTGCGTGCCGTAGCCCTAACGGAAACATAACTCTGCAAGTGTGCGCGACCCCGTTCAGGATAGACTGACAAAATCGACAAGCGATCTGCTGTGACGCTGTTTGGCAAAACATTTCGTGTGATTGCAATCACACTTACCGAAATCAGAACGAAGAGGCATCCGCCTATCCAATAGGTACGCGCATTTTGCTTCGATTTTAAACGACAGCGCTTTGCTTTTGGAAAAAAAAACAAAAAACCGCCAAAGCTTAACAGATATACTGGTAGAACTATAGATAGCATCTTAATGAGCGGCACTTGTGTCGGCATTTTTAGTAAAAATTGTTTGTGGATTTTTTCTTCGTGTTGGAGTGCGAGTGCATACTGGTCCGCGAGATGTCGAGGTGATTTGCCGTGTCTGCCCAAGAATTCGCGCCAGAATATTTCACCCACCTTTTGTTCTGACTTCTCTATATTTTTTCGGCTTTCGTCAAAGGGGGGCGCGTTGTAATCAAACGCAAAGCAAAGGATCTGTCCATCTCCAAATTTTCGCTTCGCAACGTAAATGTGTTCCGCTGTACCGATCAGTGTCTCGCATCCGGCTCTCGGCACGAATTCAATGTATTCAAAGTAGGGGTTAGGTAACCTAACCCCTACGGAAGAAGACTGAAAACCGAATTGTTCTTGTAAAACATCTGGGAGTGTATCTATTTGCTTTAACCCTTTCAATTCGACCGGAAGAAAAGGTTCTACGAAACTACCGCGCAGTGTGTTAAAGCTGCTACCGCCAGACATAATAAGCGTGCCGCCTCGCTGTACCCAATCAAGTAGGGCAGTCTGCTGTGCTTTAGAGATACTTCTTTCTGTCAAGACTGTCTCGCGAATCAGCAAGACATCGACTGCGCTGTAACCAATCCAGTCGCGTGGGAGTCGGTTCGAGTTCGGAAGATATTCAACATGTACCTGCGCACTATCGGAAAGCGAAGTGCTGTCGTTTAAATCCGCTAACTGCTTTTTGTCAATAAATCGTTTCAGTTTATCGCCACTCTGCGCCAATACCAGCACAAAATAATCTTTGCGGGAAAGAGGTGTCGGTAACGGAACCTCTTGCATCACGTTCACTCCTGTGTTACTCAACGCTGCGTTACCTGAAGATGTCTGGGACACAAATTGAACAATGAGTTGTGTCGCATTTTTCGGACAGTAGATATACAAATCTTTCGGTAATGTTTCAATAGTGCTGAAATGCAGCTTAGAGGCATACCGCTCAATAGGTGTGTCTGAAGAAAAACTTCGGACCTCAACTACCAATTCTCCAACAAGTGTTGTCGGTTGTTCCTGACTTCGGACGGTGATACGCAACGGTGCCCACGTGCCTGTCTTGTAAGCCCCATTAAACCCAAACGTCACATCCGAAATCTCAACCGCACCAAAAGCAATAGACACTGTAGTCAGTAACCAGTAACCAGTAACCAGTAACTGTAGGGGCTGGGTAACCCAGCCCTTACGAAAAGAGGTCTCTTCTCTGGAAACTGGAAACTGGAGACTGGAAACTGTTAATAAGATTAAAGGCTTCACAAGATTATCCCCGAGGAAGTTACCAGTAACCAGTAAATAGTTACCAGTAAGAAACTTTATTATCTGTCAAAAACCTCTTTAACTGGAAACTGGAAACTGGAAACTATTCCCGCAGGATTGTGAACAAGTCTTGTCTCTACCGAACTCTCAAAAGGGTGTGTGCTAAAGACACCATTCCCTAACATAATCATTGATGCCACACCACCTTCTGCCTCGATACTTGCGATTGTATCAATTACGCGTGCATCGCTGAGCAATCCGCTCTCCACCGAAAACTGTTTTGAGACCGCAAAACATGCATTAAAGAGTTCGTTACTCGGTTTAGCATCGGTAAGCGTTTGTAGGGTATTCAATGCAATATCCGCGGCATGATTGATACGAGTTGTCTGCTCTCTGTTACCGAGCACTTCACTCGTCTGTATCGGGCCGAAGTAGCGGTAATAAATCGGCTGCTCCGCAATCGGTAACCTATCGGCGGTTAAAGGAGACCCTTCCTTCAACTTGACAAGACAACCGCCGTGATACTGCGAACAGACATCACCCAACCCCGTCCTGTTCTCAACTTCTGCGATGTGCGCTGTCATCGCGAGTGCCTCAGTGTCTTTGCACAGAGATAGCAATTCATTGAGCGCGTATGCAGTGGCAAGTGCTGCTGCACCACTGAGTCCAAAACCGCAACCGAGCGGCAACGGAGAAATAATGTCTACCTTTATGCCTACAACGTTACTATTTTCAGTAAGTCTATTGACAACAGCACGTACCGTTGGGAAATTGATGCGTTTCCCATTAAATAGCACTTCCATCTCATGATGCTCGGAGACAGCGACCTCTACGCCTTCTGTAACCGTGAAACCCATACCGAGCGAGTGCATACGCGCTGGATTGGCGTGCCGGATAACCTTGAAAACACACGAAATGTTGCCGGGGGCAAATGCTCTCGCCATGTATCAGTTAACAGTTTCCAGTTAACAGTTTCCAGTAAGAAAAAGACTTAATACATCTAACCGCTCTTTAACTGGCGACTGGTGACTGGTGACTGGTGACTCCTTTTGTAAATTTGACGCGTCTATAGATGTACTCCAAGGGTAGTTCGCAGCCAATTGAATCCAGCGGCAGTGTATCAACAAGTTCGTGAAATTCGATTGCTCTCCACTGCGTTCCTAAGCGAAAATGGCGTTCAACGTTTACCTGCTCTTGTGAAACAAGAATGTATTCTTGCAAGGACGTGATCTGCTTATAGACCTCGAATTTTTCTCCCTTGTCATAAGCTGCAGTTGATGGAGAAAGCACCTCTACGACAACAGTTGGGTTAAGAAGCGTGTCAAACATATCATCTTCAAAACGGGGTTCATCACAGACGACAGCAATATCCGGATAGAAGTAAGATGTTATTGGCCTCGCCTTCACGCGCATTTTGCCGGTGTAAGTCTCACAATCTCGGTTTAACAGTTGGTTGTAAAGTCCATTAAATATATTTCCTGTGATGAGATTATGCGCGCGGCTTGCACCAGACATCGCGAGTATCTGTCCGCTGAGATATTCATTTTTGAAGGGTGCTTTTCGCTCCCACGCGAGGTATTCCTCAGGTGTGAATTGGGTTTGCACGGCAATAGCTGTCATGATTTCCTCCCTAACATTCAGTTTCTGTAAGTAGGGGTTGGGTAACCCAACCCCTACTTACACATTCCTGCGAGGCGCAGCATACCGCGGATGGAACGCTCCCTCACCACATTGTCCTTCCTCGATTTTTGCCGCTTGTCCACCACCCGTAACCGAGCATCTCGCGCCATCTAATTCCGGTAGGACGTACCGTTCAAACCACGCGCCCATCTGTTGACGCATGTCACCGATACGCGCGTTCTGAGACTTATCGTCTATCAGGTTTTTCCGTTCACCGGGATCGTTCACCAGATCGTATAATTCATGCGGACCGTAAGGGTAGCGGTGGACATATTTCCACTCCTGCGTCCGAATCATACGCACAGGACCGTACTCATCGTAAATGACGATCTCATCTTTCGCATCGTTCGTCTCTCCAGAAAGTGCCGGGACAAAACTCCTACCGGGCGACATATCGTCGTTCGGGTCAGGTAAACCGAGGTAGTCAAGGAGTGTCGGCATGAAATCGTACTGACTCACCATCGCCTCACTGACGCGTCCCTCTGGAATACTACCCGGATGGCTGACGATGAACGGAACCTTGACAGAGTTTTCATACATATTCAGCGGGAATGTACCGTTGCCTTTATGCCAAAATCCGTGGTGTCCACACGAGTAGCCGTTATCACTGCTGAAGACAACCAACGTATTCTCGCGGATACCTAATTCCGCAAGCCGATCCAATATCCGTCCGACATTCAAATCGAGTGCTGTTATCGCTGCGAAGTAACCCTTCAACGATTCGCGGTTCCCCATGTGCGCCGCTGCACCCTGCACAGCCCACGGATGCAACGCCTCTTGTGGACACGTCTTAAACGGACAATCGTCGTACGAGTCAACAATGTCCTGCGGATGTCCTGTAAACGGCGTATGCGGTGCGTTGTAGTTGACGCTGAGATAGAACGGTCCATCTTTGTTCGCTGAGATAAAGTTCAACGCATCATCGGTGATTACATCGGTAAGGTAGCCGGGTTGCATCTCTACCTCTCCGTCCCGAATCATATCCGCATCGTTGTACTGGCTACCACCTGTGAGCAAAGCGAACCAGTGACTGAACCCGTGTTGAGGGGTCAAGCTATCACCGAGATGCCATTTACCGCTCAATCCGACCGTATAGTTGTTCTCTGCAAGAACGTCAGTATAACAGGTCAAACCTTCAAGGTATCGGGCGGGATCTGGCGGCATATTTCCGTCGCGGATCCAGTCGTGTACACCGTGTGCTGACGGGATACGTCCCGTCATCAGACTCGCACGCGCAGGCGAGCAGACAGGACTTGTACAGAAGAAATTCGGGAAACGGGTGCCTTCTGAAGCCAACTGATCGAGATAAGGGGTCCGCACCTCATCGTTACCGCAACACCCCGCAGCCCAAGGTCCCTGATCATCCGTTAAAACAAAAATGACATTTGGTTTTTGTTCCATATTATTTCTCCATTCCATGGGTGAAGTTTGTATAATAGATTGTATTTCTTTCGTTATACTTGTTCGCTAATTGGGTCGCTTACTTTTTCCAATGCTTCAAGGAGACGAACGATATCTCGATAGCACTTATCAAACGAATCCGCCTGACGAGCTTGTTCTATATCAAAAAGTTTTGCAAGTGCAGGTTGGTCTTGTGTTTCACTATACGTTCTACCGTTCTCCATCTGATAGCTCAACCATTCCTTTGCGCCGCGGATCGCTTCTGGGTCGTTGGGCGGATGAATATTGTCACTCAGACCTCTTTGTTCACGAAGTGATTCGGCTGCCGCAAGGAACCATGCTTCAAATTCATGTTTAGCGAGCACAACAGCGATCGGCAGATCGCTACGAGCTTGTGATGCCCGGTGAAGCAGGGCCGGTCCTAACTCTGCTGGACAGTCTTTGTCACTATCAAGGATGATAAATATAGCACCTTGCCCACCAATCTGCCGAGCCACGAATTCAACTGCTTTTTCAAGTTCGTTCTCTTTAACAACCTTATTCCGGGGACGGCGAATAGGTGGTGGCACAACAATCGGCAGTTCTGGATAAAGATTCGCAGCGATGCGACGAATCAGAAGGGGGACAGTTGCTACCTCGCTTTCCCCTTCGACAATGCAACCGATCTTGACTGTCATTCGTGCTTTCCTTTATTTCTCGCTTTAGCAGACTTCGACTTATCAAAATCAGGCAGAGATAGTTGTTTCTCCTTTGCAGCAGGAAGAGCTGCCGGATCCGGTTGCAATTGATTACTGCGTAAAAGTTCCCCAGCCGTAAACAGCCGATCTTGCACCACAGATCTGCTTGCCTCATCCACTGGAGCGATCACTGTATCGCCATCGTGTGCTTCGACTGCCAGAATTGAGTTTACATCCAGATGCTTGTCATCAAGCAGCTCTGGGCTGTGAGTGGTGACGATAACCTGCGTTCTGTGGGCAGCGTCCCGAAGACCATCAAGCAGGACAGCTACCGCCCCTGGATGAAGTGCTATCTCTGGCTCCTCAATCCCGACGAGTGGCACGCGTTTTTGTGCGTCCTGATCCCCTTGAAATAGTGCTACAAGAATTCCCAATGCGCGGAGCGTACCATCAGACATATTATTCGCGAGAAATCGTCCCAGGTATCTGTCCGCCCCGACCTTCTGTCTGAACGCTAATATTTGCTTGGAGCCAAACGCTTTGACATCGACTTCACGAATATCCGGAACAACTAATGCTAAATACTCCTCAATGTCTATTTTCACAGCGGGCGGAAGTTGAGTCAGGATACTGGTTAGGTTGCTGCCATCTCCCATAAGGAGGTCTGCAGGATCAGGATCTTGGAAATCTCGGATTTTGTCCAAGTTGAAGTTGTAAAGTCCTATCCGAGAAAATGCATCATAGACAGGTCGAAATTCGGGCAAACCCGAAGCATTTACCAAGTAGAGCCGATCGGGGGCAGCCGCTGGCGCGACTTCCACACTCGTGTCGGTTACAGTGCCACTCTCAACACGGAAGTATGCTTTTGATGTTAGGCACGACTTTTTTTCAATGCTACACTCTTCAGTCTGGACCTCGTAACCTCCCGGTGGACGTTTCTTAATTTGGAGGTCATAGTGCCCCGTAAAACCTTCAGGCAACACAAATTCAAGACGAATACTAAAATGATTCGGATGCCCGCGAGAACGACGACAAACATCATTGATACCCCCACGATCGCGTATCGCGTGGCCCAGCGATGAATTTAACGCATCGACAAGGAATCGCAGGGCATCCAGAAAATTGCTTTTGCCCGATCCGTTACGTCCTACAAGAAACGTCAATGGCTGCAACTGCACATCACACGCGGCGATGCTTTTATAGTTTTTGAGAACAACCCTTGTGATAAACGTTGAATCTTTCATGTCGTTATCCGTACCTTGGTGTCTCTGCTGTAGGAGGGGTTTGTAACCCCGATTTCATGCAGAATCTACGCTACAGGGAACGCCTCACCGACAAGTGGCTCACCATCTGCAACCTCAATGGTTGGAACGAGGACATGACTTGGTGATTGCGCGTTGTTATAGCAAACATCTTGTGCCATGAAAATCATCACGAATGCGCGACGTTGATGATCCGTAACATTCGGCGGCGTGCCGTGCCAGTTCAGGCAGTGATGGAACATACACTCACCGGCTTTCAGCTCCACTGGGGTACCGTGACTGATGTCCAACTTCCCTCTCTCTGTCCACGGGTTTGGCGGCGGTTCGTGCCCTGATTCATTCGCTTTTGCGGATGCCGCATTAAATGCCGCTCTTGCTGCAACCGAGAACTGTTCATCTTTGTGACTTTTCGGCATAACGTGCATACAACCGCTATCGACTGTCGCATCGTCTAAAGCGAGCCAGCAGCTCACAATGTTCGGCGGACTCAGGGGCCAGAAGAAGAAATCGTGATGGAATCCGAAATGCCCGTTATCGTGCGGCGGTTTAGAAATGACTTGATCGTGCCAGAGACGCACCTCGGGCGTATCCAATAATCCCCGCGCTGTTCCTGCAATTAAGGGATTATGTATAGCTGCCTCATAACTGGATTCACGTTTCCACATGTTCACATACTGATGTATCGCACGCGGGTGACCGCTACCGCGATTGAGTTTGTCTCCATGTCGATCGTGTCCATACTTAAACTCTGGTGAAGAATCGTCACCTTCGGTAAGTTCCAGTTCAATAACAGCATCCAACCCTGCGCGCATAGCTTCAACACCGTCGCTATCTAAGACTTTACCAAACTTCACATACCCGTTTTCCTGAAAAAAGTCAATCTGTTCTTGTGTTACCATTGTATCTCTCCGTATGTTAATTTTTCGGATATTTCCCACTGTATGTTGTTGTCAAATCGGGAACTGATGATTTCCGGCAGTCAAACCACCGTCAATGACAAAGACTGCCCCTGTCGCAAAACGGGCTTCATCAGAGGCGAGAAAGAGTGCAGCGTTCGCAATGTCAACAGGGTGTCCGATCCGTCCTAATGGATACCACGGCGTGATTTCATCCAAGATTTGTGGGTTCCGTTCAATCATCGGTTCCCAGACTTCAGTCTGAATCGTCCCGGGACAGATACAGTTGACACGTATATTGTCTTTACCGTGCGCGACTGCCATGGAGCGAGTCAGTGCGATAACGCCACCTTTCGCAGCAGAATAGGCGTGAATCCCTTGTAACCCGATGAGTCCGTTAACAGAGGCGACATTAACAATGCTACCTCCGCCACCCTGTTGCATCACAGGGATAACCGTATCCGAACAGTGGCTCGTACCTCGGAGCGCGACCGCTAAGTTCGCCTCCCAATTATTGTTCAATACGTCGGCTGTCGAACAGATGGCGTTGTTCACCAAAATGTCAACTGTGCCGTAGGCATCAGTAGCCTCAGCAATAAGCCGCTCAGCATCCGCAGCATCGGAGACATCGGCGTTGACGAACATCGCCTCGCCGCCTGCCTCAGTAATCGCAGCAACAGTCTCAGCACCGTTGGCATCATTCACATCATCAACGACGACTTTAGCACCTTCCTCAGCAAACCGAAGCGCCACCGCTTTGCCAATACCGCGTCCTGCTCCTGTAACAATAGCAATTTTGTTATTCAACCGCATCTTTTGTCCTACATCTTTTTGTAAAAATTGAGGGTATTTAAAGACAGCTTTTGGGTTATAGAATTTGCCGCGTTCACCCTTTGAAAAATCATATTTTGCTTTCATTTATTTTCTATGATAACCCAAGTTGCTACCTTGCCGCATCATCTGTTAGCTTGTGCCCAAAAATGCCGCAAACTAACAGTTTGCGCTACAAAATGCTTGGCTAATTGACGCTTTTCAGTGAAATCTGAGGTCTGCTGGTCTAAAACCTTGTTAGTCGCAACTTGGGTTATGATAAAATAAAACGAAAAGGATTGGGTAAAAAATTATGACGCAACCAGTTTCTAACTACGATGAAATAAGTCAACTACCCAAGCCTAAAGACTTGGGCTTGTTAAGAGCATCAAACAACGTTAGTTGTGTTGCTTTTTGCAAGCCTGTGTCTCCTGCTTCGTTTGTGTTTCTCGTTTCATAGAGGGTGGTAACCCACCGCTCTCCACGAAAGGCAGCAGCTGCCTTAAAAAGTATATTTAGCGCAGCGTTGTGGTCTCGGTCTAAAGTCGTGCCACAAAACTGACAACTGAAAGT
>JAJEDN010000015.1 GCA_022821495.1 Candidatus Poribacteria bacterium | reverse complement strand
TCCCCCTTATCAGGGGGACTTTGAAAGAGAGGAAGAAACCCCCTAAATCCCCCTTATCAGGGGGACTTTGAAAGAGAGGAAGAAACCCCCTAAATCCCCCTTATCAGGGGGACTTTGAGAGGAAATGTGTGAGGCCTATTGAATGGCTCTGATATATATGAGGTTTTACTGGAAAAACGGTGGCTGTATTGCTATACTGGATAAACCGATTCGTTAATTATGGAGGATTCTGATGGAAAGAGATGATGTCCAACTGATTCGGAGCACCTTGTCAGGTGATGACGCGGCATTCAACGCTTTGGTTAAAAAATACCAAAAGGGGGTTCACGCCCTGGCATGGCGGAAGATTGGCGATTTTCACTATGCTGAGGAAATTACACAAGACACCTTCCTCCAAGTGTATAAAAAACTCCCAACACTCAAGAACCCGAACCAGTTTGCTGGGTGGCTCTATGTGATCGCGAATCGGATTTGCCTGAATTGGCTGCGCAAGAAAAGACCTGCGATACAATCACTGGAAGGCACTTCTGCGGCAGAAACAGAAAGATTCTCCTATAACCATTATGTATCAAAGCAGCGCGAGACAGAAGCCTCCGAACACCGCTCTGAAATTGTTAAAAAACTTCTGGCGAGATTGCCAGAGAGTGAGCGCACAGTGGTGACGCTCTACTATCTCAGCGAGATGACATCGAAGGAAATCGGTAAGTTTTTAGGTGTATCTGTAAAAACAGTGCATAGTCGGCTCCATCGGGCACGAAAGCGTTTGCAAGAGAAAGATGAACTCTTGATTAGTGAAGTCCTCGGAGCTGTCCAATTACCGATCCAACTCACTGAGGATATCATGCGGCAAGTCGCTGATATGAAACCGATAGGCCCTCCGGTTGCGAAACCCCTGCTGCCGTGGGCGGCTTTCGGTGCAGCGACAGTTTTGATTATGCTATTGTTGGGTGCGAGCCATCAATACCTCGCCCGGTTTCAGCAGCCCTATAGTTTCGAGGCAAAATCTGAACCGACGATTGAAATCGTTGACGCACCTATCGTCCTTGATATCACTGCCAAACCGACTATACAGAATCAGGTTGGACGTGCGACTATCCCCGGTAAAAGCAGCCGTGCCGGTCTGCAAAGCACTGAGATCGCTGCAACATCTAATACACAGGACGATCTCACTCAGTTCCCTGCTTCACAGTGGAACCGGACAAATGGACCCTATGGTGGTGCTGTGCATAATATTTTCGCTACACCCGACAGAACCCTCTATGCTGCAGCACAATCCGGGATCTATAAACGAGCAGTGGGTGAAACTGTATGGACACTTATGAACAGCGATATATCGACCAATGGGTCTCGGATGCCGATGGCAGCATATAATGATACCCTCTATATCGTTTCTACTGATAAAATACTCGCTTCAATTGATAATGGTAAGACATGGTATGTTCTCTGCTCCCGACCAAAAGGATACCCTATTGGTCTCATTGTCATGGATGAAATACAAGGAGGTAACTCAGCCCTTCGTCCTGTAATGTATCTTGCCCTTCAAGATGAAGGTGTCTTCCGATCTACGGATGCTGGCACACAGTGGGCTCTCTTGGAGGCTGGATTGGCAGGTGAAAGTATTACAGCAGTCGCTGCAATTAGAAACAGAGTGTTCGCAGGCACAAACAGCGGAATTTATCGTCTTGATTCAGATATTTGGCAACAATTGTCGGCAAGTCCGTCAGAACCTGTCTACTGGATGACAGGATTTGAAAACAGCCTCTATGTTGGAACGGGTTCCGACCTTGCTCATTGGAAATGGATTGAACCCAGCCGAAAGTTTACAGGAAATATAATAGCTGATAGTACTCGAATAAATTTAGATCGAATAAATTTAGGCGGTATTTTTTACTCGACTGACTTCGGGGCATCGTGGACTGAGATAACACACGGAGATGACTCGGACCTTATGAAACCAGAACTTGGGGTGCGTGTTCTGGCTAATACTGGCAAAGTACTTTTATCACAAGGGATTGTAGCCGTGGACAAAAATACTTTTTATCGAGCCAGTTCATCCGGCATTCATCGCACAACTGACGGTGGTCAATCATGGCACGCATTTACGAGCGGAATCATGGAAACAACAATACAGAATCTGGTCGCAATTAACAATAGACTTTACGGGTATACCCGTGGGGTTCTTGTCCAATCCGTTGACGGTGGTGAAACGTGGGAAACTGTCCAGATTGACTGCAATAGCCAAATACGTGAAACCATCGAACAGAAATTTGGTTACCTTAACCTCGCTTCCCAGTTAGCGGTTGCTAACGACGTTCTCTACGGAATAGCACCTGAAAAAGATAGCATGATCGATCTCCAACTATCTGAAATTACGTCTATAAAGGACTATTTAGGCATTTTCCAGTTATCCGCGGGAAGCAGTATATTTGTTCCAGTTCAAGGGGCACCGGCTTTTGAACGAGAATCTGGGTTTGTTGAGTTGTGGACAGAGGACGCTTTGCCTAATAAGCCTGAAAAAAATGATAACGCATCAGGTACAACTTATCTTATTGATAAATTTGAGGGAATTGGCGGGTTTGCAGTCACTGGACAGACGTTCTATGCCGAGTGGAAGCAAAGACTTTTCAAGTGGACATACGGCGACCCGGAATGGACAGATACCGGTTTAATTGATACCACTGAACCCCTTCACAAAATACTTGATAGAGGCTTCAAGTTGGCAGTCTCAGGGGATACCGTCTATGTCGGTAAGCGAGATGGTAAACTCTTTCAATCGCTTGATGGCGGAAAGAGTTGGAAAAATATTACCCCAACCCTCCCGCTCCACTTTACCGGTTTCAAGCAGATCGTCTTTGCGGGCACAACGGTTTACGTCGCAACTGACGAAGGTGTTTTGAGTTCAGAAACGGGCGCGCATTGGCAAGTGCTCACCGATGGCATGGGTGCGCACACTGTGATAAATAAATTTGCCGTCCATCACACCAGCGTTTATGGTGCGGATGCTGCGGGTATCTATCGCTTGGATCCTCGCGGCAAGTGGGAACAAATTTCCGCAAATGTTCCAGATAAAATTGTCTCTCTGGCCGTCAGTCACGATAGACTTTACATTGCTACACAACAACGCGGAATATTTCACATCCCGCTCGAAGCGCAGTTGTGAAGTTTATCCGTTTGGGACTTGTGCAGAAAGCAGTAATTTCGTTGTTTTTAACCCCCTAAATCCCCCTTATCAGGGGGACTTTGAGAGGGAGACTTAACCCCCTAAATCCCCCTTATCAGGGGGACTTTGAGAGGGAACAGTTTTCATAGCAAACTTGGAAAACTGTGAATTTTGTGAAATGCCGTGAATCCAATCCACAACTGGGTTCTGGGCGGTTTTGATAGAGGCTCCTCTGAAAGCTGCTATGAAATTTGCTATGAAATTTTATATAGACGATCGCGACTTCCTCGACGTTGTGTGACGTTAATGTGACGTTTAAACGTCACATGTGACGTGCAGAACCCACGTGTGACGCGGAATGTGACGTGAATTTGCGTTTTTTTACCCTCCTGTTTATCCACTCTATTTGAAATATACCGAAATATACCAAAGACAGGTTTTGTGCGAAAAAAAGTGTAACTTTTGTGTTAGCGGCACCTATCAGTCGTTAGGAAAAAGTGGTTTAGTTTTAACCCGACCTACGTTCTATACCCGTTTTGTCCGACTGAGGGGTTATTCTCGTGTTTTTGAGTGCTTAATATAATTCAATCGTTATGTATATAATAACATATATAATGTAGAAAGGCAAATTTATTTTCAGAGCTATTCAAATTTTTATTTTTTTTAAATGATGCACAATTTTTTTTCAAAAATTGTGTCTTTAATTATAAGAAACACGATAATACAACAACATTTTCAGAGATTGGATTGTCAAACGTTAAATAAGGGTAAACCCTGAAAGGACGTTGGACGTTAGGTATTTTGATGACCTGTACACTGTTGGTTATCAAGGTCCTCAGCGTGTCAATCCAAAAGGAGATAAAAAGAGGAAGGATGGAAAACAGGAAGATTGGAAGCATCCCACCTTGCTTGCAGGCGGGGTTTCAAACCCCGCCTGCAGGGAATAGGATATAGGAAAATTTGGCATGTGATGGTAGGTTTTTTAGTTTTTGAGAAACACCCCAGCACCCCCAAATCCCCCTTATCAGGGGACTTTGAGAGCAAATGGAGAAATTACGCGTGAAAACTACACTATTTTCGATTTTGGTTACGCTTTTGGCGGTGTTTGCTATTCTGACAAATACCTTTGCACAAGACTACACAACGTTGGGATTACCTGAAAGTGCTAAAGCACGCCTCGGTAAAGGTAAGATAAATGAAATAAAGTATTCCCCAAATAGCACACGTCTGGCAGTCGTGAGTGTTATAGGTGTTTGGATCTATGACGCACAAACAGGCGAAGAACTTGAACTCATCAGAGGGCATACGGATGCGGTCAACAGCGTGGCGTTTAGTCCGGATGGCAGCATCATTGCAAGTGGGAGTGAGGACACCACGATCCGTCTCTGGGATGCGAACGCGGGTTCACATCTCCGCACGCTCACCGGACATACGGCTGGGGTCAATAGCGTCGTGTTTAGTCCGAATAGCATGACCCTCGTAAGTGGGAGTGAGGATGCTACCGTCCGCCTCTGGGATGTGAATACCGGTAGCGAACGCCGCACGCTTACCGGGCATACAAAGATGTTCAATAGAGTTAGGAATGGGGTCACCAGCGTAGCACTTACTTCAGATGGGAACACAGTCGCAAGCGGGGCTGCGGACAACACGATCCGTCTCTGGGATGCGAACACGGGTGACCGTCTCCACACGCTTACCGGGCATAGGTCTGGGGTTAACAGTGTGGCGTTTAGTCCCGATGGCAACACCCTCGCAAGTGGGAGCTGGGACAGCACTGCGCGGCTCTGGGATACGAACACAGGTGACGAGCTTCACATGCTCACGGGACATCGGGCTGCGATCTTCAGCGTAGCGTTTAGTCCAGATGGCAATACCCTCGCAACGGCGAGTTATAACAACACCGTCCGTTTCTGGGATGCTGACACGGGTTCACATCTCCGCACGCTTACTGAACATACAGACAGGGTCATCGGCGTAGCGTTTAGTCCAGATGGCAATACTGTCGCAACAGGGAGCTATGATGGGACTGCGCGTCTCTGGGATGCGAACACGGATAACCCGCTACACACGTTCACCGGATATACGTCCGGCGTCATCGGGGTAGCGTTTAGTCCAGATGGCAATACTGTCGCAACCGGGAATGAGGACCACACCGTGCGTCTCTGGGATGCGAACACGGGTAACCTGCTACACACACTTACCGGACATACGAATTGGGTCAATAGCATAACGTTTAGTCCCGATGGTAATACCATTGCAACCGGAAGTTATGACGACACAGCGCGTCTCTGGGATGCGAACACAGGGCGCCGTTTACACACGCTCACCGAGCATACGGATTGGATCAGAGATGTAGCGTTTAGTCCGGATGGTAGTACCCTCGCAACAGCGAGTGGTGACCGTACCGCCCGTATCTGGGATGTCAACACAGGTAACGAGCTCCGCATATTCACTGGGCATACGCATTGGCTCAGAAGCGTGGCGTTTAGTCCGGATGGTGCGACCCTCGCAACCGGAAGTTATGACAATACTGCCCGTCTCTGGGATGTCAATACGGGTAACGAACTCCGCACATTTACGGGGCATAGTAATGGGGTCGCCAGCGTAGCGGTTACTTCGGATGGCAGCACCCTCGCAACCGGGAGTTATGACGACACTGCACGTCTCTGGAACATCAACACGGGTAGCAGTCTCTACACACTCAGTGGGCATACGGATGCGATTGTCGGCATAGCGTTGAGTCCTGATGGTGCCACCCTCGCAACCGGGAGTTGGGATGCCACCGTTCGTCTCTGGGATGTCAACACGGGTAGCGAACTCCGCACGTTCAGTGGGCATGCGGATGAGGTTCACGGTGTAGCGTTTAGTCCGGATGGCAATACCGTCGCAAGCGGGAGCAAGGATGGTACGATACTCTTATGGGAAATCAATCCTTCCACGCCGTCAGAGGCTACTGAACCCACAAAACGCAAAGAGGATGTCAATGCGGATGCTATTGTTAACATCCAAGACCTTGTATGGGTCGCATCAAACCTTGGGCAATCGGGAAGCAATCCTGCGGATGTCAACGGTGATGGGATGGTCAATATACAGGACCTTGTTCTCGTTGCGAGTGCCTTAGGCGCGGGTGATTCCGCACCCGCTCTGAACCCTCAAGTCCTCCAAACGTTCGCTGCTACAGATGTAGAAATATGGCTTCAGGAAGCCCGGCAATTGCCCGAAACAGACCCCGCTTTTCAACGGGGTATTCTCATTTTAGAACAACTCCTTGCGACATTAACACCGAAACAGACGGCTTTATTGCCGAACTACCCGAACCCGTTTAATCCCGAAACATGGATACCGTATCAGTTAGCAAAACCTTCGCATGTCAAGATCTCTATCTATGCCGCAAGTGGGAAGTTAGTTCGGAAACTTGCGTTAGGTACCCAAGGGGCGGGTATCTATGAATCGCGTAGCCGTGCGGCGTACTGGGACGGCAGGAATACAGTCGGCGAACCCGTCACCAGTGGTCTCTATTTTTACACGTTTACCGCCGCGGATTTCTCAGCGACGCGACGGATGGTGATTTTGAAGTAGCCACGTTATGGGTATGCGTGAGCACACCCATAACTGTCAATTTAGGTGCCATTAAGAGCGGACAACAAGTAGAACGCTCACCGAGTTCTGACAATCAATCACAGTATTCACAAAACATAGAGGAATTTCCAAATGAAAACAGTGAGTCTATTGGTTTGTGTCATAACGAATCTACTGGTGCTGAATGTAAGCGTTTTTTCGCTTTCTGTCAAAGCACCAACCACCTCGAAAATTCTGTTTACCTCCGTCCGGGATCGCAATTATGAAATCTATGTCATGAACACTGATGGCTCCGAACAAGTGAACCTAACAAAGCATCCGGCTAACGATCAACAAGCCGTCTGGTCGCCTACCGGCGAGCAGATTCTTTTCGTTTCCGATCGCGATGGTGTTGACAATCTGTATCTAATGCGCCCAGACGGATCGAATATTCGACGCGTCTTCAAAGGAGATAGCAAAACGAGTAAGAGCCGTCCGACATGGTCGCCCGATGGCAAACAGATCGCTTATAGTGCGACAGACTGGAATCGTTCCAGGTCCACTATCTACATTGCGACTTTAGGAGAAGAAAAAGGAGACGAACTCGTCATAGATGCCACCGATCCAGCATGGTCACCAGATGGGACGGGAATCGCTTGCATTATAGATGAACGGCTCACATTCGTCAATCTCCGCGGCGGTGAGCGCAAACACTTCCTACCCAAGAAAGCGATACAGTGGCAACAACTCCCATCTTGGTCGGCAGCAGGTGATAAACTCACCTTTTCCGGGAACAACCATCCGTTCCCCGCGATTCAGGATAGGCACCTGCGCAACGAATGGATGGATAAAAATACAATCTTCATCGTCAACAGCGACGGCACCCGCTTCCGACAACTCGTTGATGAAGCCGGTCCGCCCGCGTGGGCCCCTGAGTTGTCGCCGGATGGACAAGAAGCACTTTATACACAAGCGATTAATGGCGCGCACCAGATCTTAAAAACTGACGTGCACAGCGGCATTCAAACCCAGTTGACAGATAATGTATGGAATTTTGGCGGGGACTGGTTCGATCCTATGTATGCCTTGCAAGTTTCACCACAACCGCACTTGCTAACCACAACATGGGGACAACTGAAGTAATGAGAACTCTAAAATGATTTCTATCAGCAGATCGTTTGTATTCACAAAACATGGAGGAATTTTCTCGGTATGTGATTCTTATTCTACACAAATGCTGAAGAAATACCCAAGCAAATAAACCCTACGGGACTGAAGAGGGTTTTGACGCATTTAAGCTTTTTGTTTAAAACCCGGTTCGGTTAGGAATGCAGATCGCATTTGGGCGTGTACGCCGCAAAACCGAACCTACCGGGCCTGGGGCGAATGCGGTTATTTTTTCTAAAATTGACACTTATGGTGCGGTTCCAAACCGCACCTGCGGGGCCTGGGGTCCAACTATGGTAGATTTTAGAATTACTTTTGCATCTTCTGCAAGCACAAACCCCCCTAACCCCCCTTATCAGGGGGGAATTGGGTCCTTTGTAGATGTCAATATATTTTTCTAATTCACCATAAATCTGCTCGCGTACTATGGGAGATTGTGATCGTGGAAACTGATGCTCAACTGATTCGCAGAATTCTGTCAGGCGACGATGATGCCTTTGATACTTTAGTCCGAAAGCACCAACGGGGTGTTCACGCGCTTGCATGGCGGAAGGTTAGCGATTTTCACTATGCTGAGGAAATTACGCAAGATACCTTTCTTCAAGCCTACAAGAAACTCTCGACCCTTAAAAATCCGAATCAATTTGCGGGGTGGCTCTATGTCATCGCGAATCGGCTTTGTATTAATTGGCTCCAAAGACACAAACCCGCGATGCAATCGCTGGAGGATACACCTGTGGAAGAAATAGAGGCATCTTCTTATAACCATCATGCCGCAGCACAACGCGAAGCAGAAGACACCGAACACCGTTATGAAATCGCCGAAAAACTCCTATCCAAACTGCCGGAGAGTGAACGCACGGTGATGACGCTCCACTATCTCGGTGAGATGACAGCGAAGGAAATAAGCAAATTCTTAGGTGTCTCTATAAACACGATCACCAATCGACTCTGGCGGGCGCGAAAGCGTTTGCGGGAGGATCAAGAACTCATGGTTCAAGAGGTACTCGGCAGCGTGCCGTTCCCTATCAACCTCACCGAGAACATCATGCGACAAGTCGCCGATTTGAAACCGACACCGCCTCCGGTTGCAAAGCCACTGCTCCCGTGGGGTGCTTTTGGTGTGGCGACCCTTCTATTTGCCATGCTATTAGGTGCGAGCCACGAATACCTCGCCCGCTTTCAGAAACCGTATAGTTTCGAGGCAGTCGCCGAACCTACGGTTGAAATTGTTGATACCGCTACCCTTCTCGATATTGATTCAAAACCGGATGTACGCAACCAGGTCGGACGAACGGCTACCGCCGATAAAAACGGCATCGCAAGACTGCAGGCTGCCGAAACGCCTCTTGTGTCCGATACGCAGCGGAATTCTCTCGGACCCGCTGCGTTGCAGTGGACACGGAAAGCGGACATGCCAACAGCGCGAACGGGTTTTGCTACATCTGTCGTGAATGGAAAAGTGTTCGTGATAGGCGGGAACATACAACTCAAAAGGGGCGAATTTGGGGTTCTATCGGCTTCAACAGTAGAAATGTACGACCCTGAAACCGATACATGGGCACAAAAGGCGAATATGCCGACAGCGCGGTCCGGTGTATCCGTCTCAGTTGTGGATGGAAAAATCTACGCCATCGGTGGGACAAACCTAAAGACAGTTCAGGTGCCTCGCGGTTTCAATTCCGAGAGTGAAGAACTCGCAACTGTAGAAATGTATGATCCGGTTACGGACACATGGACGCAGAAAGCAGATATGCCGATACGAAAGAAAACCATGACTTGTGTTGTGAACGGAAAAATTTATGCCATCGGTGGGTGGTTAACGACGAATGAAAAACCGCACTTAGCAACTGTGGAGGTATATGATCCAGCAACGGACACTTGGACAAACGCCGAAAGTATGAACGGTGCGCGGTGTTCGGCAGCAATCGGTGTTGTGAACGGAGAAATCTATGCGATCGGTGGGCTCGGTTCGCCGCCTATTCAGGATCAGGAACAGCCTGACCTGTATCTTTCGAGCGTTGAAGTGTTCAATCCCAAAACGAATCAATGGCAAGAAGGCACAGAGATGTCTGCCCCGAAAGCGTTGCATACAGCAAGCGTCATTGACGGAAAGATCTATGTCATAGGCGGTTATTTTAAGAAAGATATGGAATTTAAAAAACTTTCAACGATTGAAATCTACGATCCGACAACCGGCCTTTGGATCCAAGAACCGGACATGCCCGTTGGTAAATGGGGACATAAAACTGAGGTGATAGACGGGCAAATCTACATTTTTGGCGGAGGTCCCGCTACGAGTGTCCAAGTTTATGACCCAAGAGGTACCCTTTAGCGTGTTGACCGTAAGTGGAAACGCGCAGACGAGGAAAAAAGTTGGTAATTGAATTTCCAATATTCTTTTTTTAGATGTGTCCCTTCTCCATTGACGAGGTTCCTTGGGGGAAATACCCAAGCAAAAACACCTCGCCTTTTTCTGTTTTCCCTGCAAAAAATGTGGGGATTGTGGTAGAATAGATTCAATTGTGAACCCTGATGTGACGAGGCGCGTACTTTAAAAATCACACACATTCTGAAATTATGAAAATTACTGACGTTAAAACTTACAACTTACGCTATCCACTCCTTGAACCCTTTGCTAATTCGCGGGGTTGGACGCACACAAGGACTGCGGTTGTTGTCGAAATTCGCACGGATGCTGGGATTACGGGTTGGGGTGAAGGTATAAGCGTTCCGTCTTCATCCGCGATTGAGACACATCTGATTGGACAATCGCCTTTTGAAACAGAACGGATCTGGGAGGCGATGCGCGGAAACATCGGTGCTTTAAGCGGTATTGACATCGCCTTGTGGGACCTCATGGGTAAGGCACTCAATATGCCGATCTACCAACTTCTGGGTGGCGCGTTCCGGTTGAAAATACCTGCTTACGCCAGTGGACTTTTCAAGAAGGATAAACCGGACATAACCGAAGCGTTGATGGATGAGGCGAAAGGCTACGTTGATGCCGGATTTCCCGCTGTCAAGATGAAGATCGGTTTTGGCGAGGCTTACGATGTGAAAAACGTCGCTGCAGTCCGACGCGCCATTGGCGATGACACGCTTTTCGCTGTCGATGCAAATTGCGGTTATGATGTCGGCACAGCAATTGATGTCGGACAAAAGATTTTAGACGATGACATCTTCTGGTATGAAGAACCGATCACCAGCGATGATGTCGCGGGGTATCGGGAAATCCGACAGGCGTTGAAAGTCAGAATCGCTGGTGGTGAGATGCTACAGGGACGGTGGGCATTTCGCGATCTACTCCAGAAACGCGGGCTGGATATTGTGCAACCGGATATCAGCATCGCAGGCGGCTTCACGGAGTGCCGAAAAATCGCCGCTATGGCGAGTGCGAATTACGTTCGGGTGTTGCCGCACATGTGGGGCAGTAGTATCCGTCTTGCAGCGACGCTGCACTGGCAAGCGACGCTTCCAGACGCACCGCAGGCACTCAAACCTATCCCTTCACTTTTGGAATTTGATATGACCGAAAATCGGCTCCGCACGGCGTTAGCACAAGAACCGATAAACGCCGTTGATGGATACGTTGATGTTCCACAAGGACCTGGATTGGGAATTGAGATTGACCGTGAGGTATTGGAACAGTACACGTGAGGATATTTAACCCCCTAAATCCCCCTTATCAGGGGGACTTGCAGAGTCAGGATATTTAACCCCTAAATCCCCCTTATCAGGGGGACTTGCAGAGTCAGGATATTTAACCCCCTAAATCCCCCTTATCAGGGGGACTTTAAGAGAAATATGAAAAACCGAATTTTGATTGTATGTCTTTCGCTTCTATCTGTCGTTAGCGTGGTTTTTCTTTACCACTTTCGCGTTGAAGCGGATTCTCGAATAGAGCAGCCGCCAAGCGAAGCACCTTTTTCGCATGAACTGTTTGATGCGGTTTTGCAGGAATATGTTGATGGAAAGGGGCAAGTCAATTATACCAAACTGAAGGCGAACCCTGAAAAGTTGGAGGCGTATTTGGATCTGTTGGCTGTTGCTAACCCGACGGAATTGTCTTATAATGGGCAGCTGGTATTTTGGGTCAACGCTTACAACGCGCTTGTTATTAAAGGGGTTATTGACCATTACCCCACAACGAGCGTCCGAAAAGTCAAATGGTTCAACGGGTTTTTCTCTCGGTTGAAGTTCCGAGTTGCGGGTAAAACTTATACACTTAATCACATTGAACACGGCATTATCCGCACGGAGTTTGTGGATCCGCGCGTTCACTTCGTCCTTGTATGCGCTTCAAAAAGCTGCCCACCTCTCGAAAAACGCGTGTTTTCCGTTGAAGATATTGAGGAACGCCTTGAAACTGCTACATTTAACTTTATTCAGGATCCAACGAAAGTCAGGTTGGACAGAGCGAAACGTCGCGTTTATCTCTCAAAGATTTTCAAGTGGTACGATGATGATTTTAGGGAAGGCTACGACGGCGTAGCAGATTTTCTTGCCGATTATTTGCCCCCTGAAGATGCAGACTTTGTATTAGCAGAGGGCGTAAAATTCGAGCACTTAGATTACGATTGGACGTTAAATGATCAACGTTTTTAACCCCCTAAATCCCCCTTATCAGGGGGACTTTGAGAGGAAGTTTGAAGGCACAGGCTAACGGTTTCCTATGCTACATGAATGATCAACGTTTGTATCCCCCTAAATCACCCTTATCCGGGGGAATGTGA
>JAJEDN010000113.1 GCA_022821495.1 Candidatus Poribacteria bacterium | reverse complement strand
TCACCAATACCTGACGCGTTTCCAGCAGCCCTACAGTTTCGATGCCACCACAGAAATGACGGTTGAGATCGTTGACGCGCCTATCGTCGCCAACCTTGAATCCAAACCGGATGTGCGAAAGCAAATAGGAAGTGTCAACGCGCTTGATAAGCGGAATCACCCACAACAACAGCCGAATGATGCGCCTGCAGCAATCACAGAAGCACAAGGAGACGAAATCGTGACAGATTATACACAATGGGAATTGCCTGAAAAGGCGAAAGCGCGGTTGGGAAAAGGTTGGATTAATGCGATTCAATTTTCACCGGATGGCACGCAATTCGCTGTTGGCGGTGGTATAGGTGTGTGGTTGTACGATGTCCGCACCGGTAAGGAGCTATCGTTATTCCCGGGAATATGCAGAGCCTTGGCATTTTCACCCGATGGTCGTTTCCTTGTCAATGGTGGAGATGACACCACTACGCTGTGGGAGGTAGCGACAGGTCGAAAAGTTACGCCACACGATTCGCTCCCTGCTGCATCTATGTTCTGGTTCTCTAAAGACAATAAGACACTTGTCGCTCTGAATGAATCAGGGGACACTATCCGTTGGATAGATACAGATACCGGAAAGAGTACTGTTAAAAAGATTGAAAATCGATTTGGTTCACAGTCACATTCCCGTGTAGTCTACGCGCTTACACACGACAAAGTGGCGATAGCTGAAGATAGTGGAATACTTGCGTTGTGGAACGCAAAGTCTGGTAAAAAGGTGTCTACACTCACTGGACCAGCAGAAAGACTTCAAGCAGAGGATGTTACAGGAATAGAATTTAACCGTATTATATCTTTGGCATTTTCACCCGATGGCACGCGCCTCGCCAGTGGAAAATTAGATAGAACCGTCCGTTTATGGGATACTACAGGCAACAAGGAACCTATCCTCCTCCAAAAACAATCGCTAAGTCGAGCGTTGTTGCGATCCACTCAGGAGCTCGTTGATGGCCCAAATGTCCTGTTGTTCTCCCCGGATGGAAAAATCCTTGCCTGTGGAGAAGGTCAGAATGTGAAATTATGGGATATTACCACCGGTGAATTAATCACAACCTTTAGAGGACATATCGGTCTTGTTGACTATTTAGCGTTTTCACCAGATGGCTCCATACTCGCAAGCGCGAGTGAAGATGGTACTGTCCTGTATTGGAATATCAATACAGAAGATCAGTTACCGCCAAACATTACAGAACACACCAATGGAGTGGAAACAATAAGTTTCATGAATGGTGGTAGTTCCACGCTTGCAAGTGTTACTTATAGCGGCATAATCACATTATACGATTTGGAGACATCACAAAGAACCACACACCGGACGAAAACTGCTTTTGAGAACACGAGGTACGGGTTAGAAGCCATCCCATTGAGGTTTTCTCCCGATGGGACAAAACTTGCCAGCAAGGGTATACTAAACACGCCGACTGAACCTCTCGGAACGACACCACGAATCCGCTTGATTGATGTCACCACCGGACGTGAGCTGACCAGTCTGACGTATTCTAACGAAAATGTTACGCCACATCTAACTTTTTCTCCAGATGGCAAAACGGCAGCGTTCAGTGCTCACAGGGGTAACTACGGTAAAATTCGCTTGTGGAATACAGAAACAGGTAAAATTCTTGATATCCGTTTCTCAGATAAAGCCGCATGGATCGATGCTGCTGCCTTCTCTCCAGACGGTAATAAATTTGTGGCAGGAACAAGCGACGGAAAAGTCCAGATGTGGGATGCGAAAACGGGCGTTCACTTAACATCCTTCTTTGATAAGAAGCCGCCGAAATCTGGAGCCCTTATGAATTTGACATTCTCTTCAGATGGTGCCCTACTTGCTGTTATGTATATGAGACAGATTCATCTGTTGGGGAGTCCGAAAATACCTCACTTTAAGGAACTTTCCTCTGAACCGGATCTGTTTTGGGATGGATTGGCGTTTTCACCAGATAATACCGTGCTTATCCTCAGTCTTATTGACGGTGGAATTCAATTACGAGATGTAACCACCGGTAAGGTTCTTAACACACTTGATGGACACACCGGCTCACCGGAAGCATTCTCATTTTCACCTGACGGTAAAACACTCGTTAGTGCAGCGGATGATGGCACAATCCTTCTGTGGGATTGGAAGGAAGTCCTCAACGGTGCGGATCTGTAGAAAATAAGCAGAGATATGTCAACGCTCTGATTTTAGCCACTTCTGCACGCGGGCAAGTTTGTCGGCGAGGATATGCGAGGTGTTCGCGTCTGTCGGGAATGTACCGTTTGCGACCTCTTCACGATACTGGCAGATCGCTTCAAAAGTAAGTTGATTGTAATCTTGATAGCGTTTGGCGTGTTTGAACGGGGGACCGATGCCTAATATATCGTTGATGACGAGTACCTGTCCGTCACAGAACCGTCCGGCACCGATGCCGATGGTCGGAATATCAACCGTCTCCGTGATGATTTGGCTGACTTCTTCGGTGATTTTCTCAAGGACGATGAGTTTCGCGCCAGCGTCTGCAAGTGCCTCGGCTGCCTCAATGAGTCGTTTCGCTTTGGTAAAGGTCTTTCCGTGTGTCGCCGCTTTGCTACCGTGGATTTGCGGGTTGTGACCGATGTGTGTGCAAGTCTCTATGCCTTGTTCAACCAACGCCGTGACGATAGGAACTTTCTCGATACCCCCTTCCAATTTAACACCATCGGCACCGTCAGCCAAGAAAAGTTTCGCATTGGTAACGGCTTGTTTGACATCGCGGTCAGCGGCGTAAGGCATATCAACAAGAAGATAGGCATCTGTCACACCGCGACGTACCGCTTTGAGGTGATGACGCATATCCGCCATTGTCACCTCTGTCTCGCTTTTATAGCCGAGGATGTTGGTACCGACGCTATCCCCAACAAAGACGATATCGATCCCCGCCTCGTCCTGTAAGCAAGCGGTCGGATAATCGTAACAGGTCAGCACGGTGATCGGTTGCTGCTCCTGTTTTTTCGTGTGAAGGTAAGCGATGTTTTTCTTCACTTTTTATCTTGCCTCAGCCTTAAGTCAAGACTTCTGCGACAGTTTCTCCAATGCTGGCAAGACTGTCTGCAACGGCAATTCCAGCATTTTTGAGAGCCTTAATTTTATCAGATGCAGTGCCTTGTCCACCAGAGATAATCGCACCGGCATGTCCCATCCGTTTGCCCGATGGAGCAGTCTGCCCAGCAATAAATCCGACAACAGGCTTCGTCATTTCGTTTTTCACAAACTGTGCTGCTGTCTCTTCAGCCGTTCCACCGATTTCACCTATTAAAACAACGGCGTGTGTGTCATCATCTGCTTCAAAAAGTTTGAGGACATCAACGAAGTTAGTCCCGATGACTGGATCCCCACCGATACCTACACAGGTGGATTGACCAATGCCGAGCCGTTTCAATTGATACGCAGCTTCATAAGTTAGTGTCCCACTTCGGGATACGATACCAACGTTGCCGGACGTGTAGGCAAACTCAGGCATCACACCGATTTTACATTCGCCGGGTGTAATTAAACCGGGGCAGTTCGGACCGATGAGCCGCGTCGACTTTCCTTTCAGGAACGCCTTCGCTTTCACCATATCGAGCACAGGGATATGTTCGGAAATACAGACAATTAATTCAACACCTGCCGCCGCGGCTTCCATCACCGAGTCAGCAGCATTAAACCGAGCAGGAACGAAAATCAGAGATGTATCCGCACCCGTTGCTGCAACACCCTCCGCCACAGTGTCATAGACGGGGATACCATTCACATCAGACCCGCCTCTACCGGGGACCGAGCCAGCAACAATTTGGGTACCATAAGCCGCGCACTGCTCCGTATGAAAACGTCCCGAACGACCTGTGATGCCTTGAACGATTACTTTTGTATTTTTGTTAACAAGTATACTCATAGTATTGGATTTTGATATTCATTTATCTTCAACTTATCTCATATAGTAGTGTTTGTGAACAACTCGTATTTCAGGAATTTAAGGTATTGCTACATTGATCATCTCATTTCTAAATACTCTTCAAGATGTTCTTTTGGGTTAGAGACACCCACATTTAAAGAATAGGTTAAGGTTTCAGTGTATTCGTGATTCCTGCAAGTTCTTTCAAAATATTTTCACACGAATCAGATACTGCCTCTCGCTCTTAGGGTGTGTTTACATTTTGGGACCGGAACCCCGTTCTTGTTTAAGTTTTTCTATCTCCTGTTGCAACGCCTCAATTCGTTGGTCTTGTGTGCGCATCTCTTTTCCTTGTCTTGCAACGAGGATTTGCGGTAACCCTACAGCCACAGCAATCAAAGCAACCAGTGCAATCACAAATCCATATACCTGTGTCAATCGTCCATCTAAACCCTTTATTTGCCCGGTTACCCTTTCATCTAAAGCCTTTATTTGTCCGGTTAATTTCGCGTCTAAAGCGTCAATTTTTAAATCGACATATTCCTTAATCCGAGTTTCAGATGCCTGAATAAGTTTGTCTATTTCTTCAAGATCGGATTGTGTGAGTTCTGCAAATACGTTAGGGGTTAGAATTAGAAAGCAGATCGCAAGGAGTAAAACTTTCTTTTTCATTTCACACCTCCTTCAGTAAACACTTGACTAAATAATTGTCCAAACGATAGATTACGTTAGTATGCACGAGCAAAGACTGCGGTGTCTTCTGCAGATTTACCGCAAACAATACATTCACCGTCTCCATCAGGTTGTTCCATCGGGAGACATCGGATCGTCGCTTGTGTCTCCTCACTCACCTGATCCTCACATGCCGCGTCGCCGCACCAACGTGCACGAGCGAATCCGTCTTCAATGACCTCTTTGAATGCATCATAGGACTCTGGTTCAAAGATATTTGCATCACGGAACGCTGTCGCCCGTTTTAACATATCCGCTTGAATCGTCTCAAGCATCTGTGTTACTGTCTCGGCAATGTTATCCATCGGAACAAACGTTTTGCCGTCTTTACCGGGTATATCACGTCGCGCGAGAACGATCTGCTGGTTACTCAGATCACGGGGACCAATCTCAATGCGCAGTGGCACGCCTTTGAGTTCCCATTCGTTAAATCGCCATCCAGGTGAATAGTCAAACCTATCGTCAACGTGGTAGCGGACACCATCCAAAGTTTCACAGATACCATCAACGGCTTGCATGACTGCCTGCTTGTCATCCTCCTTGTTTTTAGGCACAATCGGCACAATAACGAGTTGCGTAGGTGCAAGTCTCGGCGGTAGGACTAATCCTTGGTCGTCCCCATGCGCCATAATAATCGCCCCAATCATTCGTGTGCTAACCCCCCAACTCGTTGTCCAGCAGTGCTGCTGTTTCTGATTGGCATCAAGATATTGAATATCAAAGGCTTTGGCGAAATTCTGACCGAGATCGTGTGATGTACCGGCTTGCAGCGCACGTTTATCGCCCATCATCGCTTCGATGGTATAAGAGGTCAGCGCGCCGGGAAACTTTTCGCTTTCGCTCTTGCGTCCCGGAATAACAGGGATCGCGGCTTCGTTGACTGCAAAATCGGTATAGATATCCAGAATGCGGAGCGTCTCCTCTTCCGCTTCGGCGTGTGTAGCGTGTGCGGTATGCCCCTCCTGCCAGAAGAATTCCATCGTTCTGAGGAAGAGCCGAGGACGCAACTCCCAACGGACAACGTTTGCCCACTGATTGATAAGCACAGGTAGATCTCGATAAGACTGAATCCACTGGCTATACATATAACCGATGATGGTTTCAGATGTCGGACGCACCACGAGCGGCTCTTCCAACTTTTTCCCACCGCCGTGGGTAACAACAGCAAGTTCCGGTTTGAAACCTTCAACGTGTTCCGCCTCTTTCTCAATAAAACTCATCGGAATAAAGAGTGGGAAAGCGGCATTTTCGTGTCCTGTCTCTTTAAAACGGATATCCAACTGTTCCTTAACGTTTTCCCAGAGCGCGTAACCATACGGACGCACGACCATGCAGCCGCGCACGGGTGCGTAATCTGCCATCTCTGCTTGACGGATGACCTGTGTGTACCATTTTGCGTAATCTTCACTACGGGGAACTATTTTATCAAACATTTTTTTAATTATGGGCCTCTGGGCATTGCTCCACTACGTTTCGCAATGGTTTTCGGTTAATTCTAACTGCCTTTGGATTATGAATGGTTTCCTAACAAATTTAATGCGTTAAAGATCGGTTAAAGCCGCGATACCGGGTAAAGATTTACCTTCTAAAAATTCTAAGGACGCGCCGCCACCTGTTGAGATATGCGTCATCCGATCCGCAACACCCGCTTGTTGTATCGCTGCAACACAGTCGCCACCGCCAATGATACTCACTGCCTCTGAATCGGCAATCTGTTTTGCTACTGCGATCGTGCCTTCAGCGAACTTCTCGAATTCATAAACACCTAAGGGACCGTTCCACACCACCGTTTTCGCTGCCGCGATCTGTTCACCAAACGCTGATACCGTTTTCGGACCGATATCCAATCCTTGCCATCCATCAGGAATCTCCTTTTCATTGACAATCTGGGATTCAGTTTCAGGATCAAAGTCTCGACCCACAACGTGATCTATCGGTAATAAAACCGTATCCGAGAAACTTTCCTTGTCAATGAGCGATTTTGCAACATCAAGCTTCTCGGTTTCGACAAGCGAATTGCCGATCCTGATGCCCATCGCGGCTAAAAATGTATATGCCATACCACCACCAATGAGGAGTTTATCGACCTTCTCAAGGAGCGTCTCAATCAGTGTAATTTTGTCGGATATTTTCGCACCGCCGAGGATGGCAACATACGGACGTTTAGGGGCTTCAAGCGTCGTGCTGAGGTAATAGATTTCACGTGCCATCAACGATCCGGCGACACACGGACTCAAATAGTGGGTCACACCCTCAGTTGAGGCATGGGCACGGTGTGCTGTACCGAAAGCATCGTTGACATAGACATCCGCAATTGAAGCAAGTTGCTCGGCAAACGCTGTGTCGTTTTCGGTTTCTTCAGCATAGAATCGAATATTCTCAAGGAGCAGCACCTCACCGTTGCGCAAAGATTCTACAGCACTTTGCACGGATGTACCGATGCAATCGTTGACGTGCGCTACGCGGGTGCCGAGTTTTCTGCTCAAAGCTACAGCGATCGGTTCTGTAGAGAGTATCTTTCGGTCAGTTTCCGAACCCACTTCAGGTCTGCCTAAATGTGTCACCAAAATGATTTTGGCATCCGCGTTGATGAGTGCTAATAGCGTCGGCAAAGCAGCAGTGATACGTGTTTCATCTGTGATCTTCCCATCTTTCATCGGAACGTTAAAGTCCACCCGCACGAGCACGCGTTTTCCGGTAACGTCTATGTCTTTTAATTCACGTTTATCCATATTTTTGCCGTTTCGTTCATTCCCTTCCAGCAATAAGTAGCAATCCCGTCCAAACTAACTTCCTATCAATTCGGAAGGTTATGTCGCCAATTGCCTTGTCTTTATGCAGCGTTCGCTGCCCTTACCGCGAGTTGCGCTGCTTCAGAGAGTCCTTCCGCCTGCTGGACATTCAGGTCAGACTCAGCGATAATTTGTTTGCCGAGCTCCACGTTTGTTCCCTCCAATCGAACCACAAGCGGGACGTTGAGTTCAACCTGTTTTGCTGCTTCAACGATGCCGTTCGCGATCGTGTCGCATTTCATGATACCTCCAAAGATGTTGACAAGGACAGCCCTGACATTTTCATCCGCGAGAATAAGACGGAAAGCGTGTGCCACCGCCTCTACAGATGCCCCACCGCCGACATCAAGGAAGTTCGCCGGTTCGCCGCCGTTCTGTTTGATGATGTCCATTGTCGCCATCGCCAACCCAGCACCGTTCACCATGCAACCAATATCACCGTCAAGGCGAATGTAACTCAAACCCGATTCACTCGCTTCCAATTCGCTCGCATCTTCTTCGTGTGGATCACGCATCTCGGCAATGTCCGGATGTCGCCAGAGCGAATTGTCGTCAAGGTTCACCTTGGAGTCCAAAGCAACGATATCTAATTCGTTATCTATTGTTACAATTGCCAACGGGTTAATCTCTACGAGTGAGCAATCACATTCGGTAAAAGTGTTATAAAGCGATAAAATGAGTGCTGCGGCATTTGGAATAATCGAACGGTAAGCTGTGTCGGTAACCAGTTTATATGCAAACGCCCGCGCCTGAAATTCTGTTAAACCGAAAGCTGGATCAATTTGTGTCCTAATGATTTTTTCGGGGGTTTTCGCCGCGACCTCTTCAATATTGACACCCCCCTCTTCGCTACCGATTAAAGTCAGTTGGGAGGTCTCACGGTCAAGCAAGATAGCGAGGTAGTATTCTTTCTCTATTTCTACTGCTTGCGCGATCATCACTTTACGGACACGTTTCCCTTCGGGACCTGTCTGAGGGGTCACGAGTTGCATGCCTAAAAGCGTCTCAGCCTGTTGTTTGACTTCTGCGGGTGAGTTTGCGACTTTGATACCACCGCCTTTCCCACGTCCGCCCGCATGAATTTGTGCCTTGACAACATATCTGTTACAATTAAGTTCCCGGGCAACGGTTTCCGCTTCTTCTGGTGTTTCTGCAACGTTACCCGGTAGCGTATTGACACCGTGGGATTCTAAAATCTGTTTGGCTTGGTATTCGTGGATGTTCATATTTTCTGTATAATATTCGGAAAGGCTCCTTTAGCATTCTACAGGCGTGACTGTCTCTTATATACTGGATTAATGTATTACAAATTATACCATACTTGGACAGAGATTGCAAGTTTTTCAGAGGCGTTAGTATCATTACCAAGGCGTGTTTGCATAGCATCAATATTTTTACAGATAAAAGAAATTTAGACAGCTCCTGTTTCATTGGAAGGGCGTTCTTGTATAACTGGAATCACGTAACTCCGAATTGTCAATCCGTCTATAGTTTCTGTTTCCACACGAGGCTCTGGCGTATTGCTATGGTCAAACACAACGTAGCATCCTTCTTCGGCTCCTTCCGATCTGACGTACGCTGCGAGTTGGGCTTTACCCGCCTGATAACGGTTAGCTCCACCCCAGATTTTTGTTTCAACGATGTACTTTTGGTTTCTGTGAAGAATCGGAATATCCATTCTACCGCGCCCTGTTTGCACCTCAAGATACATAGCCCCACCCACAATCTGGACAAACTGATCAAGATAGGCAAAGAGGAGATGTTGTCCGACATATTCCTGCGGCGTATTCGGGACTTGTAAGATTTTAAAGCCTGCACGCGCGATAAAATCCCGGAAGTTGTCAAGGAGTGCTGCCATCTGAATCTGTCCGTCCGATGTGAGATAATCCTGAAATCCTTCGCGATTGCCATCCGGTAAATATTCCTGTTCGAGTCCATTCACTAGCGGTTTGAATGCGTCCATGATGCAATAGTGATAAATTGGGTTGACAATTTCACACATACCGTCAGCACCTTCAGCAATGACACCGTAAGCGGCGAGTTCATTGATGAGTTCATTGTAAAGCCTAAATCTTACACCTTCATCGTAGGAGGCGATCTTCATGAGGAATGCCTCATACCGCCGATCCTTATGAATATTGGTTATCAGATGATCAATGTTCGTGTGTCCTTCGCGCAGGAGTTGGATATGTGCTTCTGAAAAGTGTTCCATCGTAATCGGTTCACTTTTTGGGATGTCCAATTCCTCGGTAAGAATTTGCGCGAACCGGTTGACAAGCACCGGTTGTCCTGCAGTCTGTTTGTGAATCGCTTCAATCGTTTCACGGGTGAAAGGTTGTCCGACTTCATCGGTGTATTGTGAAAAGAGTTCTTGCACCTGTTCAAGCGTGAAATTGGGCAATTTGAACTCGTCTTGTATATTAAAGGGAGAGATGGAACGATCGTAGTTGAGTTGTGTGATGTTCTTGACCCCAATGATGCCGATGCTGTGTGGACACCGAGTCCGTCCAGAAAGGTAAATCTGACGCAGCGAGTGTAGAAACCCTCTGATAGCATCTCGTGGAATGCTATCAAACTCATCAATAACCATAACGAACCGCTGGTTTTCCAGCAAACCTCCAAACTCTTCAAAAAACTCCCGCATCGAAATAGGTTCAGTTATTTGCGCGTTCGCCAAAAATCTATTGAGCGCATCAGACGGACGCTTCCTGCGTTTCTGGAAGACACTCTTAATTTCTTTACAAATTTCTTTGCAGAGAGACCTATAAAAAGCATCGGCATCGCTGTCTACGTATCCCTCAAAATTAAGTTGCATTGGGAAATAGGTGCCACCTTCAACTTCAAGTGCGTTGAGAGCATTTTGGAAGAACGTGGTCTTGCCTGTCTGGCGCGGTGCAAAGAGAACAATGTACCTACCTCTTTCTATCCGCTTGACAAAATCCACAAGTTCATCTCTGCGTGCAACGAAGTAGTTATCTTCAGGATAGACGGGCCCGCGGGTCTCAAACCATCTCATTTTGCTGTCCTCTTTTAAGTGTTTGTAGAGATTATACCAGATTGAGGCGTGGAAGTCTATAAAACACAATCTTCTTTTTTCACAACAGACTTATCATCTTCAAGATTCTCAAGCAGGGCATGGATGGTTTCCTGAAAAACTGGGTGCACAAGATCGGGTGCGATCTCTGCTAACGGTACTAACACAAAATGACGCAGATGCATCTCCGGGTGCGGGATGACAAGTTTCTCCGTCTGAAGACACAAATCTCCATAGACGAGTATGTCTAAGTCAATCTCTCTCGGTCCCCAGCGGATGCGGTGTTGTCTACCAATAGCGGTTTCTATGTCTTTTAATATGTGTAGTAAGGATAGCGGAGGGAGGTGGGTTTGAATCGCAGCGACACCGTTCAGAAATTGGGCTTGTGCCTCATATCCTACAGGGTCGGTTTTGTAAACGGAGGAAATCTTTTGTAGGATGATTCCCTCCGTTTTCGATAAGGCATGGATAGCGTTCTGGATATGCGCCAGTCGATCACCAATATTACTTCCGAAACCGATGTAGGTTACGTGCATAGATTCTCCAAAGCACTAACCTGTAAATTTTCGGATGGCGATAGAGGTGTTATGTCCACCAAAACCGAAGGCATTGGAGAGTGCCACCGAAATTTTTGCATCACGGCTCTCATTTGGAACGTAATCTAAGTCGCAGGCTTCGTCTGGCATATCGTAATTGATTGTCGGCGGCAAATAGCCTTTCTCCATCGCAGCCAAACAGGCGATGAGTTCCACAGCCCCCGCTGCACCAAGCAGATGCCCCACCATTGATTTGGTAGAACTGACAGGGATCTTGTACGCGCGTTCACCGAACACGGTTTTAATCGCGTTCGTTTCAGCAATATCACCGATCGGTGTAGAAGTGCCGTGTGCGTTGATATAATCGACAGCATCTAACGGCAATTCCGAATCCTGAAGTGCGAATTCCATCGCTTTCGCTGCACCTTCACCATTTTCAGGTGGACTTACCATATCATGGGCATCTGAAGTCATCCCATATCCAATGATTTCAGCATAGATATGCGCGCCTCGATTTTTGGCGTGCGATAGCGATTCAAAGATGAGTACGCCGCCACCGTCACCCATGACAAACCCGTCCCTATCTTTCGTGAAAGGGCGAGAAGCGAGTTCTGGCTCATGGTTTCGCGCCGACATCGCCCGCATCGAACAGAACCCAGCGAACGCTAAAGGCGTAATCGCTGATTCCGTGCCACCGGTAAACATTACATCTGCGTCCCCACGCTGAATCATACGAAACGAATCACCCATAGAATGGTTCGCACTCGCACAAGCAGTAACGGACGTAGAATTGGGACCTTTGAGGTTAAAATGAATTGAGATCTGTCCCGCTGCCATGTTAATAATCATGTACGGTACAAGGAATGGACTCACACGTTTAGCACCCTTTTCGGCAAGGATTTTTGCGTTATCTTCAAGGACACCAATGCCGCCAATCCCAGAACCAATTTGAACGCCTGCCCGGTAAGGATCGACTTTATCAAGATCCAGACCAGCATCTTCGTGCGCCATGATTGAAGCCGCTAAGGCGTACTGGATAAAAAGCGGCAGTCTGGATGCCGCTCGGCGATCCATGTACTGTTCCGCCTGAAAATCCTTTACCTCTCCGGCGATTTGGGTGCGATGTTCGGAGGCATCAAAATACGTTAAAGGTCCGATTCCGTTTTTACCGACAGCAAGCGCATCCCAATATTCTTCTTTCGTGTTGCCAATCGCGTTGACGACGCCGATTCCTGTAATAACTACACGCTCCACGAGACCGATCCTTTTTGATTAGCCGTCGGCTATCAGCCGTCAGCAGTCAGAAGAATAGCGGTCAACTATCACAGCGGTCAGCTATCAGCAAAGGACTCTGGTTTATCAGAAACCCTCTTTACTGAAAGCCGACGGTCTCCGACAGCCGACAGCCAATATGTCTTAACCTATACATGTTCGTCAAGGTAACTCAAGGCATCTTGAACCGTCTGAATCTTCTCAGCATCACTGTCCGGAATTTCGATCTCGAATTCCTCTTCAAGTGCCATGACCAATTCAACAGTGTCGAGCGAGTCAGCCCCCAAGTCTTCCATGAAGGAAGCATCTGGGGTAACGTTATCTTCGTCAACACCGAGTTGTTTCGCTATAATTTCGATAAGGCGTTCTTGATTTGTTGCCATAAGTGTTTTTCTGATCTCCTATAAAATTATGGCTGTCGGCTGTCAGTAAGAAATCTCTTGGTTTCTGATAGCCGGAAGCCGATACATTACATCACCATGCCACCGTCAACCTGAAGGGTTTGGCCGGTGATATAGCGCGCAGCATCCGATGCTAAAAAACAAACAGCGTCTGCCACATCTTCTGGATGCCCAAACTCCCGTAGCGGGATGAGTTCGAGTAGTTGTTTCTGATTCTCTTCCGATATTTGTGCTGTCATGTCTGTTGTTATGAAACCCGGGGCAATAGCATTTACTGTAATACCACGGGTGGCGACTTCCTTTGCCGTCGCCTTTGTGAAGCCAATGATACCCGCTTTCGCAGCGGCGTAACTCGCTTGTCCCGCATTTCCGACCAATCCAACAACCGATGAGATGTTGATAATGCGTCCACTTTTCTGGCGTATCAGCGGGCGAAGGACTCCACGGGTGCAATACATCGTGCCGGTGAGATTCGTCTGGAGCACAGCGTTCCAGTCCTCATCTTTGAGACGCATGAGCAGCATGTCCCGCGTAATCCCAGCGTTGTTCACGAGAATGTCAATTTGCGAAAACTGATCAATCGTTTTTTTAATAAGTGCTTCAACGTCAGCCTTTTCAGAGATATTGGCAGCCATTGCATAGGCAGCGTAGCCTTTGCTCTGCAGTGTATCGGCAATCTGCGCGACGGACTCAGCAGAACGTGAGCAAAGTACGACATTCGCCCCGGCTTCGCAGAGTCTCTGTGCAATCGCCGCACCGATACCACGTGATGCACCTGTAACAATAGCCGTTTTGCCGCTCAGCAGATCCGCTCTAAAAGCACTCTGTTCCGTTGTTACGTCCATTTACTCACCACTTTCACCTGCTGCAAGGGACAGCGTCTCAACGTCTTCAACATTCATAACACGACTTTCCGGCAGTGTCCGTTTTACTAAGCCAGACAGGACCTTTCCGGGACCTACCTCTACAAAATGTGTAATGCCTGTTTTCTCAATCGTTCGCAGTATCTTTTCCCATTGGACAGGTTGTGTTATCTGTTGAAATAGGAGGGCTTCAATCTCCCCCGCATCTGCTGAAAACTCACCCGTTACGTTCATTACAATATCAACTTTCGGCGGTTGCATCGTCACCGAAGTGAGTACGGATCCAAATTTTTGCTGCGCGGGTGCCATCAAAGGCGAATGAAATGCCCCGCTTACAGGTAAAAGACGGCACCGTCTCGCACCAATTTCGGACTTCGCAAGTTCAACGACGTGATTAACAGCGTCTACTTCTCCAGAAATTACTAATTGTCCGGGGCAGTTGTAGTTGGCGATGTTCACAATCCCTTCAGTCGTGTCGCAGAACTGTTGAAGGTGTTCTACCTCCATTCCGAGGATTGCCGCCATTGTGCCTTGCTGTGTTTCACCCGCCGCTGCCATTAAACTGGCACGTGCGTTGACCAACCGCAAAGCATCCGAGAAATCAAGAACCTCTGCTGCTACGAGCGCGGAGTACTCTCCCAAACTATGTCCCGCAACCGCAGTTGGGACGATGCCAAATTCTTTTAGAACGCGCACTGTTGCGACACTACACGTCAAAATCGCCAGTTGTGTGTTTTCGGTCCGCTTTAAGTCTGACTCAGGACCTTCAAAACAGAGCTGACTCAAAGCGCGCCCAAGGACTGCGTCGGCTTCCTGAAAAACTTCAGCGGCAGTTGGATAGGTTCGTGCTAATTCCGCACCCATGCCAACTTGTTGTGATCCTTGTCCTGGAAAAATAAAGGCGAGTTGTCTCATAGCTCCTGATGCATCTACGCGGCTTCCATATCTCTCTTACAATCGTAGGAGCGTGCTTCCCCATGTTAAGCCTGCGCCAAAAGTCACAAACAGAAGTAGATCGCCCGGCTTCGCCCGTCCCTCACGAATCGCCTCGTCTAAGGCGATAATTACTGTTGCTGCAGAGGTATTCCCATATTTATCAACGTTAACATAAACTTTTTCTCGTGGCACACCGAGTCTATCACCGACCGCCTCAATGATGCGCAAATTCGCTTGATGCGGAATCAACAGGTCAATATCCTCAACGCTGACATTTGCCTCACGTAAAACACGCTGCGCAGCTTCGGGCATAAGCCTGACGCCCAGTTTAAAGACCTCACGCCCATTCATCTGAACTTTGTCAAGCTTTTGGTCAATGGCTTCCTGAGTAATCGGCATTCTCGATCCACCCGCAGGAATACCAAGCAGATCGATATCAGCATAATCGCCATCGGACCCGATGTAAGATGCAAGAATTCCTTTAGGCTCATCTGTGGCTTGGACGACAGCAGCACCCGCGCCATCTCCAAAAAGAACGCATGTGCTTCTATCATTCCAATCAACGATGTTGTTGAAAACCTCGCCACCGACAACGAGAATGGTATTGTACCGCCCAGATTTAATCATTCCATCGGCTAAATCCAGCCCATAAAGAAAACCAGCGCATGCGGCAGATATATCCATCGCGGCGGCGTTCTTCGCGCCGATACCTTTCTGGACATAGCACGCTGTTGAGGGAAAAAACGTGTCAGGTGTAACCGTAGCAACGAGAATCATCTCAATGTCAAGCGGATCTATGTGAGCGTTTTTAATAGCCCATCGTGCAGCATGCACACAAAGATCAGAAGTCGCGACATCATCTTCAGCGATACGTCGTTCCGCAATTCCTGTGCGTTGACGAATCCATTCGTCACTTGTATCCACCATTTTCTCAAGGTCAAAGTTGGTAACAACCTGTTCAGGAAGGTAAGAACCTGTGCCTGTGATCGTTGCATATCGAAGTTGCGTCATTATATCTCTCTTGGCGTTTTTGGCGTTGTAAGGTCCTGCTTGCAAGCCGAGACTCACTGCGAAATCCCATCGGTCTTTCTGACCGACACCTTATCTACGCCTCGTCAGTGGATTTTAGCACGGGCCGTCCGTTATAATGCCCACATTCGGAACAGAGACGATGAGAAATGATCGTTTCTCCGCAATATGAACAGACGCTTGTGGCTTTGTCATGGAGCGCGTTATGGCTCCGCCGCATTCTTTTTTTCGATTTTGACGTTTTCCGCTTTGGATGCGCCATCGGTTATCTCCTTACAATTCTTTGTAGTCTTAATAATCGCGATTCTAAAGTTCGCTCCCACAATTTGATATCTGTTATGATTTTAGTTATCTTCCAGCATTTTTGACAGAACCGAAAACGGGTTAGAAGCTTGTGCCGGTGACGTATCAACCCTTTCGCAAGAACATCCGTCGCTATTGAGTTCCGCACCGCATTCTGGACAGAGCCCTTCACATGTTTCCGAACAGAGTGCCCACGCCGGTATCTCAAGGACGAGCATTTGTCGCACATCTTCTGAAATGTCTACAGTCTCCCCATCGTAATATCGCTCATCCGCTTCACTCTCTTCCGGCGATTCACGACTCATAGAGAACAACAGTTCAAGTTTTGTGGCTATGTCCACCGCAAACGGTGTAATACACCGTCGGCACTCTACCGAAATTTCCGTTTCAATGTCGGCTGTCACATAAACATTGTCGTCGCCTTGGCGAAACAGCTGGACTGTACATGACAGCGGTTTAATAAATTCTGCTTCTTCGTAATTCAAACTCAAAGACGCGGGCGGCACAAGTACTTCGTATTCTTTGAAGTCCTCGTGTCGAAGGTCTTTCATGTCGAATACTAACGTGTCTTTTATGCCTTCCTGCATATCCAATTTCCGTTGTGTAGAACCTATCAAAACCTCAAGAATCTATCAAAACCTACATTTTCTTGAGTTTGTGTCTACTTTCTGCTTCAACGTCCATTGCCTCTCATTTGAGGTTTTACACGGACTCCACAGGCGTTTATCGTCTCCTCGCAACTCGTGGCGACGATTAAAGGTCAAACAGGACACAGATTAAGAGCAGCGTTGAGGTCTCTATCAATATGCAGTCCACATTTGGAACAATGATATTGTCTATTAGAGAGTGTCAAATCTACTTTTTTATGTCCACAACTGCTACAGGTCTTACTGGACGCAAAGAACTGATCGGCTTCAGTTATCGGTATTCCACGTCTGTCGGCTTTGTATTTCAGCATAGTAAGAAAACGCGACAAAGCCGAGTCAGATAACGCTTTGGCAAGTTTTCGGTTCTTCAGCAGTCCGCTGATATTAAGTGTTTCTATACCGATAGCACTTGCTTTGCGAACAATCCTGATAGTTGCTTGGTGGTGAGCATCTTCGCGGATACAAGCGATCCGATAATGAACGCCTGACAAGACGGCTTTTGCTTTCTGCCAGTTCTGTGAACCCTTTATCTTACGCGACACACAGCGATTGGCACGTGCCAACTTCCGCTCATATCGCTTTAGCGGGCGTGGATTATCGTAGGTATCACCATTAGAGCAAGTCGCAAGCGTATTGATACCTACGTCAATGCCTATCGGGTGTTTCTCGTCAAAGAGAGGCGGTTGGTGGTTGAAGTTGCTAATATCACAATCTATCAGAATAGAGACAAACCAGCGATTATTGCACTTAGAGACAACAACCTTGCTAATAGTGCCTTTGAAACGCAGTTCTTCACGCATCCGCACCCAACCGATTTTCGGGAGTTTGATACGGTTTTTATGAACTTCAACAGTGCCTGTTCCATTGTCCGCTTGATAGGATATTCTATCAGATCGTTTCTTATAGGTAGGAAAACTATTTTGTCCTTTTTTCCAACGGGATACTGCGTCACCAAGGTTATGAATAGCGTTTTTAGACGCATTCTGTGAGAGTTGAGAACACCAGTGAAACTTATCGTATTTAACAGCGTTAAACTCACGCTTTATGTCAACATAGGTTCGCCATTCATCATTATCTAAACCGACTTTGAAGGACGATAACGCGAAGTTATACGCAACGCGAGCATAACCGGCATGTTTGGACATAAGCGTGGCTTGCTTGTTATTCGGATTCAGTTCTATCTGTTGACTGCGGCGTTCCAAAATCTAACTCCAGTTGAGGTTTTCTTCTGATACGATATTCTCTATTTCTTCCGCTAACTTCTTTGACTTATGAGAACATCTACCATAGAGTTTCTCACAGAAGACTGTCATGAGTTCCATTACGTCACGCGTGAGTTTTTCTTCAAAAGAAGGTTGCTCACCTTTGTTGATTATCACTATCTCAATACCTTTGAGTTCACAGATACGAAATATCAAATCCGCACCGAACCTCAAAAGTCTATCTTTGTGTGTAAGCACTAATCGGGACATCTGACCCTGCACAATCAGTTCAAGAAGTCGTAAGAGTCCTTTCTTGTTATAGTTCATGCCACTACCGAGGTCTCTTATGATTTCAGTCTGCCAACCCTTCTTATTACAGAACGCTTCAAGGACAGCATGCTGATGCTCTAAATCCTCCTTTTGATCGTTGCTGGAGACTCTGGCATAAGCAATGGAAAAATGCGTAAGTCCTGGTCCTGTCCCTAACGCTGAAAAAATTAAAAATCGACCTCTTCTTCGATCCTAATGAGTTGTGTATCACCTTTCACGGCTTCAAGTGTATGGATTTCTGCAAGTGCCGCTTTCATATTCTTTTCGCGGGCATTATGAGTCAGCATAACCAGTGACACAGTCTCCATACCGTGCGGGTCCTTTTGGATCACAGAAGCGACACTGATGTGCCAATTCCCTAAAATAGTGCCGATTTTCGCAAGGACACCAGGGCGGTCAGCAACCACAAAACGCAGATAGTAGCGCGTCTCTACATCGTCAATAGGGGAAACATCCACTTCCGATTGTGAACCGGCAAGCCATGCTTGCGAAATCGGGGTGCTCACGCCTTGTTGCACAGATTTTCCAGCGTCAATGATGTCCGCAACAACCGCACTTGCTGTCGGCATCTCACCCGCGCCTTGTCCATAGAAAAGGGTGGGACCCACCGCGTCACCGATGACGCAAACTGCATTAAACGCACCGCCGACATTCGCTAACAGACTCCGTTCTGGCACAAGCGTCGGATGCACACGCGCTTCTACACGGTTTCCGTCGCTTAACTTCGCAATGGCGAGCAATTTAATAACGTAACCCAGCTCACGTGCGTATTGGATCTCTTTCTGGGTAATACCGGTGATACCTTCAACGTGGAATTGCGATAGTGAAATATTGCTCCGATAGGCGAGAGCGATCAGGAGAATCAGTTTCTGCGCGGCATCAATGCCTTCAACATCGAACGTTGGATCGGCTTCGGCATAGCCTTTATCTTGTGCAGCTTTCAGAACGTCCGAGAAATCCACACTCCGCTCGTGCATCTCCGTGAGGATGTAGTTACACGTTCCATTCACGATGCCATAGAGCGAGTGAATTTGGTTACCTGCGAAACTCTCTTGCAGCGTCTTGATAATCGGAATACCCCCCGCTGTACTTGCCTCAAAATTAAGGCTAACTCGGTGTTCCGAAGCGAGTTGGAACAATTCGCTGCCGTGTTCCGCGAGGAGGGCTTTGTTCGCTGTGACGATATGCTTACCATTTCGGATCGCACGACTGATAAGTGTGTGTGCTTCCGTGGTTCCACCAATAAGCTCAACGACGATATCAATGTCCGGATTATCAACAACTTCTGCGGGATCGCTTGTCAGACAGTCAGCAGGGAGTTCAACGCCTTCTCGCGTCGCGGGCAGCGTCCGTTTGACTATTTTTTTTACGCATAATTCAATGCCACTGTTTTTCGCAATGAGGGCATCCTGATTTAATAGGATTTTAGAAACACCCGTGCCAACGGTGCCCCACCCTAAAATGCCAACATTAACGCACGACTTATCCACTACTACAACTCCCTCTCTTCTTTGCCACTTGCTACACGGCTTGTAACCGCAACACTGACAAACTGAATTTATATATCAGAAATCGGGGCGACTGGATTCGAACCAGCGACCTCTTGAACCCCATTCAAGCGCGCTTCCGGGCTGCGCCACGCCCCGTCATTCACAAAATTAATCCACTTAATTGTACTATAGTTTGGACAGTTTGATCAAATTACAAGTTATGAAAAGTTGGCAGTGTTCTCCCGTTAGAGCTCCCGAACAGATGTTAGGATTGCCTTCTAAACCTGTTTTTGGGTCTCTATTGTGTTAGAAACGCCTGCTTTTT
>JAJEDN010000079.1 GCA_022821495.1 Candidatus Poribacteria bacterium | reverse complement strand
GACAGATGATGTGTCTAAAGAAGTTCTGCCCGCTACGGGTGAAAGTGTAGGTGCAGACTTCGGTATGGAGACGTATTTGACCCTCAGCACGGGTGAGAAGATACAATCGCCAGAGTTCTTGAAACACTCCTTGACCGAACTCCGAAAACTCAACAGAAGCGTTTCTCGTAAAGTCAAAGGTTCTAACAATT
The DNA here is from genome assembly GCA_022821495.1 of Candidatus Poribacteria bacterium. GTDB lineage: Bacteria > Poribacteria > WGA-4E > WGA-4E > WGA-3G > WGA-3G. Next base: position 90,218 of record JAJEDN010000079.1, on the reverse strand, counting down.
GGTGGCGTGCGATCCGAGACCTCGCAAGACTTTACCGGCATATCAGCAACCAACGCAGAGATTGGCATTTCAAACTTGCGACAGACTTGTGCCGCAGGTTTGAGCTTATTGCGACCGAGACGCTGAATCTCGACGGCATGAAACGCCTCTGGGGCCGCAAAGTCTCCGACCTTGCCTTCGGAAGTTTTGTCGAGATTTTGGCATACAAGTGTTTCAAACATAATCGTGAGTTCCGTCAAGTCGGTCAATGGACGGCAACGACAAAGCCGTGTTCGGATTGTGGGCATCATAACGAAAATCTTTCACTTTCAGATAGGCAGTGGACCTGCCCTGAATGTGGTTCAGACCACGATAGAGACATCAACGCTGCGATCAACATTTTACGGGCTGCCTGTGATCCCGTTGTGGAGCAACAGTAAGACGGTAGACTCTATGAGAAAACCGCAGTCGCTACGAAGCACAAGCCCAATCCTCATAGGTTTGGGTGCCTTGACCAGTCGCCTCCAAAAAAGGGGAGTTTTCGCAATGTACTTTCATGTCTGGTGACGCTGTTTAAGAGTGAAGCGGGTGCATAATTCTGCAAAAGGTGCAGGAATGGAAGCATGGAAGATTGGAAGGGCGGGGCCCCAGCCTTCCCGCCTTCCAACCCCTTCTTCTATTACTCTCTATTTTTTCGCAGGAGTAGGGGTGATGTGAGGTCCCAGAGTCGGACTGTGCCATCTATACTCCCACTTGCGAGCGTTACACCGTTTGGACTGAACGCGACACTCTTGACGGGGGCTGTGTGCCCTGTGAGGGTTGCGATTTGCGCACCGGTGGCAATATTCCAGAGTCGGATCGTCTTATCGTGACTCCCACTTGCGAGTGTGAATCCATCCGGACTGAACGCGACACTCCACACCGTAAGTTTATGTCCAACGAAAGTTTTCAGGTGTTGTCCTGTGGTCGTATCCCAGAGTCGGATAGTGTGGTCCCAACTTCCGCTTGCGAGGGTCTGTCCGTCCGGACTGAAAGCGACGCTGAAGACCCAATTCGTGTGTCCTGTGAGGGTTTTGACTTTTTCACCGGTGGCAATATCCCACAAACGGATCGTGTTTCCTGCATTGCCACTCGCTAACGTTTTGCCGTCGTTACTGAAAGCAAGACTGAAAATATTCTCGGTAGCCTCGATAAGGGCTTTTAGTTTCCTGCCTGTCTCTACATCCCATAGATAGAGATTGCCGTCTTCACTGCCACTTGCAAGTATCTTGCTATCAGGGCTAAATGCGACCGTATTGACCCAATGCAAACCGTTAGGGGCATTTTCCCTCATAAATCTAAGGTTCTCGCCGGTGGCAGCGTCCCACAGGCAAATCACTTCACTTGCATTGATACCGCCTGCGATCATCTGTCCATCCGGACTGAAAGCGATACTGTTGATATCCGCAGTAAAGTTTCCCTGAAAAGCCACCCAGAAATTTTTCTCCCCTTCTATTTCCTGTCCTGTGACGGCATCCAAGAGTCGGACGGTGTTATCCCTGTCACTTGCGACGATTGAACCGTCTGGACTGAACGCGACACTATGGACACCTCTCCTGACGGCTAAATCAATCGTGATGTGAGACATATCTGGAGCGGCAGTTGCTTCCATAGTGGGCTTCTCCTTTTGGACGACATTTTCAGATTTCACTGGCATTATCTCAGTAGCGACTAACATCAAAAATGTGATCGTCACCATAGAAGCGACGATGGTTTCCCACAGTGCCGATAGAAACCTATCTTTGCTGTATGGCGCAATCGATTTGATACGAGGGACCTCACGCATAATATTCTCCGCGAGATTCGGTGTGATCCAGAAATTGTTTATAGTATAGAGAGGATTACAAAGATTATCGATAGTTTCTGATAGCTATCTTTGCTGACTGGTAATAAATCACGGACACACGAACTTACCCAGAATCTTCCGGACGGACGCGCCTGTTGCGGAAGGCAAATTCCCAGCGTTTCCGTGGAGCGTCTCATTCGCCAGAATCGCGAACGCTATCGCTTCTTTTGCATCCGCCGAAATACCGGAGTTGTCCACAGGTTCAACCGCTGTATCGGCTAATAGTTCGCTAAGCCGTCGCATGGTTGCCTGATTGTGGACGCCACCACCGCTGACATAAAGCGTATCTATTGGGTTCTGTCCTGTTATGAATTGTTTGATGTAGTCAGCAATCGTCTGGACTGTCAACTCGGTCAGCGTCGCGATGCAGTCGTTATCTGAAAGTTTGTGTTCACGACAAGCCGCCAAACATTCCATCGCATAAGTGTGTCCAAACATCTCACGTCCGGTGGTTTTCGGAGGAGACAGTTGGAAAAATGGGTGTTTCAACCATTCATTGACGAGCGGCTGGTGAGGGATACCCTGCGCGGCGCGCGTGCCATTTTTATCGTAACGTTCCGCCCCATCCGTGATTTCCGATACAACAGCATCAATACACATATTACCGGGACCTGTATCCGCAGCACAAACGGAATCAAACGCTCCGTTGACAGGCAGTACCGTAAGATTCGAGATTCCACCAATGTTCAAGAGTCCGACTGTTTTTTCAGCGTTGTGAAATAGCAGATAGTCCGGATATGAAACCAAGGGCGCACCTTGACCACCGGCTGCCATATCTGCAACACGAAAATCCGCTATCGTCGGAATCCCAGTTTCGTGTGCGATAACCGCAGGCTCACCGATTTGCAACGTTGAAGGATAGCGAGAGGTATTGCAATCGGTATTCGCGTCTTTCGGCAGATGGTGAATCGTTTGACCGTGTGAACCGATGAGGTCAATGTCTCTGGCGCGCATTCCACTTTTTTGCAGAATATGTTTCACCGCCTCCCCAAAGAGGTGTCCTATATAGAAATTCATCTCACAGATGTCATCGACGCGACCGGTATCGGGGTGGCAAAGCGCAAGGATACGTTGCGGCACGCCGGACGGAAACGGAAAGGTCTCAAAAGCGATCAAGTCTACTTCCGTTTCCAAGCCGTATCCAGTAACTTCAACGATCGCAGCGTCAATACCGTCAACAGAGGTACCGGACATTAAACCGATAACAAGTTTTTTATTTTTCTTAAGAAGTTTAATAAATTCTTGCATTTATGTTCTTAAGCGTAGGCGTGATATTGTATTGCTTTGTCGCGCCACGTCTGAAGTTCTGGCACCCACCGCGCCTGGATCGCATCTACTGATTCTCCATTTGACAAAGCGTTTCGGAGCCAACTGTTTCCGGCTAATCTATCAAAGGGTGCCGGTAAGAAGGCAAAGTGGTCGTTGTATTCGGTGGTTAAAATGGATAACATCTGGAGGGTTGTCTCTATCGGACGGAAACGTTCTCTGTCGGTAATGTGGATTGCGACACCGCCGCACGCCTGTTTCGCGTGCTTTGTGGATTCAACCACCGGTGCAGGTGTAAAGACAACCGGACGGAACTGAACCCCTGGCAGTTGACAGTTATTCAGCAGTGCTGCCCACCTTTCGCCATCGCACCAAGGCGCACCTATATATTCAAACGGCTTTGTCGTGCCACGTCCTTCGCTCATGTTTGTGCCTTCAAACAGGCACAGGCCCGGATAAAGCACTGTTGTTGTGAGTGTTGGCATATTCGGCGATGGCGGTACCCATTGTAAGCCTGTGTCATCGAACCACATCTCTCGTTTGTATCCCCGCATCCATGCTACCTTTAGTTGACATGAAGGCACGCGTTCTGCCTTCAACAGCATCGCCAATTCACCGATTGTTAACCCGTAACGCATCGGAATCCTATGTATCCCCACAAACGATTCAGAGCCGCTTTCCAACACAGGCCCCGCTGTAGTAGCACACGCAATTGGATTCGGGCGATCCGCAACAATAAAGACAATACCAGAATCGTTGGCTGCTTCCATGCCATACAGCATCGTCGAGATGTAGGTATAGTAACGGGCACCGACATCCTGTATATCATAGATGAGTACGTCTATACCTTCAAGTTGTGCTTCTGTCGGACGCATTGAGTGTCCATATAGGCTGAAAATTGGCACGCTTAATGGATTTTCGTCAGGCGTGTCAACACTCTTGACAGCGATACCGTCTTGGACCGCACCCCAGAGTCCATGCTCTGGCGAAAAAATCGCAGAAAGTTGACACGCCGATGCTTCGGCGAAAAGTCGATAGTTGCTTTGTAGAGTGGCATCAACGCCTGTATGGTTCGTAATGAGTCCGATCGATTTTCCGCGAATCCAATCGCTCTTCTCTCTGAGCAAGATGCTCAATCCTAATTCTGTTTGTTGTGGTTTTGCTGGAACATCCATCTTTTCGTTTTTTGTGGTTATAGGTTATAGGTTAACGGTTTTCAGTTACTTTGTTGTGGGTAACACAGTGTATCTGAATGCCACAGTACACTAACTGATGACTGTTCTCACTGCGAAGCATGACAACTGAAAACTATTTCATGGAACATCTTCCGAAATTCAATAATACCGCGCCGATCAGCATCAGGATGTACCCGATTCGTCAGCAGGATAGCCGCTATTTTTCTTTTTGCGCAGATTCGTATTGAAGTGCCAGTGAATCCTGTGTGATAAAGACACCCGTCGTCTGTCACTGCCCAACCGATGCAGCGGCGTTCCCCTTCTGCTGAGGCAACTTGGCGCATCGTGTCGAGACTTTCCGGACGTAATAGGATGCTGCCGTTGTCCATTAATGCCCAGCAAAATTTTCCGAGATCTGTTGACGTAGCGAAGAGCCCCGCATTACCTGAAACACCGCCGAGAAAATGTGCATTTTCATCGTGAACCTGTCCGAGAATCACACCTTCTCGCCAATCGTAGCGTTCGTAGTTCACCATCCGGCGTTCAAAACTATTGGAGTCCTCGGTCGCCGCGCAGTTCTCATGCCACGCTTCCGGCGGGTTGTATCGTGTCTGTTCCATACCGAGCGGCGCGAAGATCCGTTCTCGCGCCAATCGATCAAGCGGTTGTTTCGTTACGGCTTCAAGCAATGCCCCCAGCACGATGTACCCTAAGCAGCTATACACCGCCTTTTCTCCTGGGTGAGATTCCAATTCCACCTCGCTGAGATAAGGGATAACATTCTTGCGTGATCCTGCCCGTAGATAGAGTGGTATCCATGCTGGAAGTCCCGAAGTATGTGTCAGCAGATGTGTCAGTGTTACGTTTTTCTGTTTAAATGCTGGTAAGTATTCCGCAGCGGGTGTATCAAGAAAGAGTTCACCTTTCTCAACGAGCTGCATACAAAGCGTCCCGATGACAATTGGCTTTGTGAGTGATGCCAAGTCAAATAGCGTCGTGCGGAACATCAGCAGGCGTTTCGGCTTTATGGATCGGAAGCCGGACGCTTCGTGGTAAAGCACTTTTTCATCCGTAAGAACATAGGCGACAGCCCCCGGAAAAACCTTTTCCGCAATACTATTCTCAATGAGTGTTGAAATCGCATTTTTAAGCAATTGGGTTTTCTCGCATATTATAGTAAAATCCAAAAATAAGTTTACACTTGTAGCATAGGCTGTTAGCCTGTGGCAGTATGAGACGCGACTAACAACTGATAACTGAATACCCAGTTTTGGTTGACTGTCGGCTAATTGATATGATACACTATCTACTATATTTTCGTAAGTATTTTTTCATGGATGTACACCACAGTTCGGAGAATGAATCATGCAATTGTCCCCGAAAGAACTCCAAGAGATAACGACAGTCGAGAAACCTTGGGGTGGCTTCATACAATATGTACTCAACCAACCTGTCACTGTCAAAATCTTAGAAATCCGCGCGGGTGAGCAGGTAAGTTATCAGTACCACCATCAGCGGAGTGAGTTATGGATTCCGCTTGATGACGGTGCCTGCTTGAAACTTGATGGCAAGATTCAGCGTCCTAAACTGATGGAACCTGTGTTTATTCCACAGGGCGCGAAACATCAACTCATCGGTGAATCCAAAGACTACCGGATCCTCGAAATTTCGTTCGGACACTTTGATGAAGAGGATATCGTTCGTCTTTCGGACAAATATGGCAGAATTTAGCGGAAAGAGGTTTTTTGTTGGATAGAAAACTTAATCTCTCAATTGATAACAGGACTTTAGACTTTACTGGACACGCGACGCAACAGACGCTTGATGTTGATCTGCAAAAAATTCACGCCTTATTTCAAAAAGAGACCTCGGCACCCCTTGCAGAATTAGAAAGCGAACTTCGCGCTTGGACCCGCAGCCATCTCCAAAATGAGGATATTGATAAGGTCATAGCGTTAGCGACGCGCGCACGTGAAGCGTTTTCAGTCTTGGTCGTCATTGGTATAGGCGGTTCTGATCTAAGCGCGCGCGTCTTTCACGATTCTTTCAATCATCCGTATCATAACCTGCTATCGGTTGAAGCGCGTGGGGGGGCACCAGAAGTCTATTTCACGGGGGATACCTTTGATCCACGCAAACTCATAGGTTTGCTTGAGATGCTCAAAGCACGGAACCTGCTACAGAAAACGCTCTTTAATGTCATTAGCAAATCCGGCACGACAACCGAGACAATGGCGACGCTAATGATTATCCGCGAAACACTTAGTGATGAAAACTGGCAGCGACAGGTACTCGCGACGACTGGACTTACCGCTGACAGTGTCTTGTTCCGAATGCATGAACAATCCGCCTTCTACGGTGGCACACTACTCCCTGTTCCTGATGGTGTCGGTGGACGATTTTCAGCCTTTTCTCCAGTCGGTCTATTGTTTCTCGCTATGACAGCGGGAAGAGACGAGACCCCTGAAACCCGTATCCGCGCTGCACTGGAAGGTGTCAAACAAGCACACAAAGATTTTTACCGATCGTCCGAACATCAAGACAACGTCGCCTATCAACTTGCACGATGGATTCATCTCGCTGAAGTTGATGGTGGTAAAGGTTCGATAGTTTTCTATAACTATGCCGATAATAGTTGTCTCGGTGAATGGTTTGTTCAGTTGTGTACGGAATCTGTTCAAGAGCGCGGCACGGGTCCAAACGTGATAAATGCCAAAGGCCCTACGAGTAATCATTCAATTCTCAACGGTATCATCTCTGGTCCGAGGGATAAAATCGTCTTATTTATCCATTGGGAGGAACTTGGTCAGGATTTAGTACTACCGAAAGATACTAAAATGGACAGTAAGTTAACTGACATTGAAGGGTTATCTATGACGCATATGCAGACTGCCTCCTACCGCGGCACCGCCTTGGATTTTAGCGAGAACGGCGTACCCAACGCGACATTAAGCCTCCCGAAACGGGATATTCGGTCAGTTTGCCGGTTGATGCGTGTTTTGATGGATACCATTGCTGTGAAAGGTAAACTCCAAGATTTACATCTTGACACGGAAAGCGGAAATGAGTTAACATATCTCCAAGATGGTGTTGAGGGGTATAAACGGAATTTCCGATCTTTTGCTTTGGCACCGGATATAGGCGATCAGTAGATGGTTAGCGGTGACAGATGAAAAATAAACTCTCCGCTTTAAAATTTCATGATAAAATATTTATTGCTTACGGCTTTGTCTTCCTCGTCATGTTTGGTGTTGTTTTTGGTAGTACCAGTTTCCTGATCTGGCTCGCTTTTAGAGGGGAAATTGATGACTATGTTGAGACACTTCAAGGCACGATCTCAAACAATTACCAAGCTTTCCTTAACAAAGTTCAGAGGGAGGTTCATGCTGCAGCCGCTGACGAAAGACTACAGCGCGTTATAGCACGCGGGGAGCGGTCTTTTCCATATCAGCCAACACCGGAATTTGACCTCTTTGAATATGGCAGTCCCGATGGAAAACTTCTATATCCTGACCCAGTGAGACAGAGAAGCGCGCGAACATACCGTTCGTTGGACGACCCAGAAGGGCATATAGAACTCAGAAGTATTCCGCAACAGAGCGATCTCGGATTACAGTTTGTTGTCCAAGTAACACAAGCCGGCGAATGGGGGTTTGTTACGGCGGGCTATAACTTACAAACATGGCTGGAGACAACGCAAACGAGTATCCAATCGGATGAACATCCGATTTTCCTTGTCGGAAAACCGCAAACACCAGATATAGCAGGCTTTGATACTGGATCACAGGTGATGGAACCCGAGGATTGGTTCCCCTTAAATTATGCGGCACGAAACGTATCCGTTGACGATTGGTCTGAATCATTTTCTAATTCACAGTCGCAGCAAAAAATTCTTATACAAGGGGCGGAAGAGGCGGAGCGGATTACTTATACCGCTTCTCGGATAACCCCCTTCAACTCAGCCTTCGCAACGGCAAGAGCAGCACCACCTGTTGATCTGATTGTTGTATATTCGCATGAGCGACAAATAAGATGGCAGCAGCAACTCACGCTTATACTGCTTTTGAGCGGCGTCGTTGGGTTGGTATTGGTTTATCTCATTAGTTACATTATTAGTCGGCGTATTACTCGACCGATCGCTTTCCTCCGAGAAGGGGTTAATCACATTGCTGCGGGTAATCTCGATCATCGTGTCGTAATCCAATCACACAATGAGGTCGGACAACTTGCAGAAGGGTTCAACCAGATGGCACGAGACCTGAAGCTTAGTATAGAGGAACGGATGGCAGCAGAACGTGCGGCTACATGGCGAGATGTCGCACGGCAGGTGGCGCACGAAATCAAAAATCCGCTTTTTCCGATTCGACTGTCCGTTGAAAACCTACAACAGGCGAAATCTAAACCTGAGGTCTTTGAACAAATATTTAGTGAGTGTACGGATACCGTTATTGAGGAAGTTGATCGTATCGGAAAATTAATAGATGAGTTCCACCAATTTGCGAGGATGCCCAAACCCCAGAAGAAACTGAGTGATCTAAATAGTATTGTGAAATCTGTTTTGACATTATACACCGGTAGTCAAGGAGCAGAACTCAGTAAAGCAGACGGTCCTACGGCAGGGATTTCAGAGCACGCGGACTCAGCAGTGTCGAATTCTACCAAGGACTCGTGGCTTGAAAATATTTCCAAAGTTAAAGTTGAAACAGAATTGAAATCGCTGCCACAACTTTTTCTGGACCCCGAGCAAATCGCGCAGGCACTCGGTAATCTCCTAAAGAACGCAATTGAAGCAATGCCTGATGGTGGCACACTTAAAGTGAAAACCTGTTTCGTCCCAGAATCACCGCAAGTGAACTCAGACGGCGAGCACCCGGATCCACCGAACGACGAAAACAGTGGAGACGCAGCGGAGATAAACCCCCAAATCCCTGGCACGGTTTTATTGGAAATCCAAGACACTGGGTACGGTATGTCCGATGAAACTATGGAGAACCTCTTTGTCCCTTATTATACAACGAAGTCAGAAACAGATGGAACCGGACTTGGTGTGTCAATCGTCAGAAGAATTGTCGCTGAGCATGGTGCCGAGATTGATTTTGAAAGCACTGAAGGCGTAGGTACAACGGCTCGCATCCATTTTCCCTATAACCAAGGTGAGCAACCCCAAGAAATTGCTATGGTGCCCCAAGATTTGATGCCGCTGACGCGTTTGACAACCAAAGAAGAAACGATAGATTCTCAAGAATAGACGTATCTATCCTGAAAATAAGACATTTTGCGATAGGACAAAAGAATGGAAACAATTCTGATTGTAGATGACGAAAAAAATATCCTTAAGATGTTATCACAGGGACTCCAGATGCGCGGGTATCAAACCCTAACAGCTGCAAGTGGTGAGGATGCGTTGCAACTGGCAACGAAATCCGATGTCGATCTTGTCTTATTGGATATCCGTATGGAAAACGGGATGGATGGTGTCCAGACGCTTGTAAAGCTCCGTGAACGCTACCCTGAATTGAGCGTAGTCATGATGTCCGCACAACAGGATATTGAAATCGCCGTAAAAACGATGGAGCTCGGCGCGAAGCGGTACATCACCAAACCCAGCACTGTTGATAAAATTCTATCCAGCGTCCAGCCGTTTTTGGAGATATCGCGTTTATCACAAGAAAACGAGATTCTGAAATCTCAGATTACACCAACCGATGAGATGGTTGGTGAGAGTACCGTTATTTCGCACCTCCGCTCACAAATTGATCGGGTCGCAGGCAGTGAACTCGGGGTTTTAATCTCTGGTGAGAATGGTACCGGTAAGCAGCTTGTTGCCAACGCTATCCATCGGCAGAGCGACCGTGCCTCGAAAACTTTTATTCCACTTAACTGCGCCGCTTTGCCTGATGAACTCATTGAGAGTGAACTGTTCGGACATGAACGCGGTGCTTTTACGGGTGCGGATTCCCGAAGACAAGGACGTTTTGAACTCGCAGACGGTGGGACCCTTTTTCTTGACGAAATTGGGGATATGAGTTTAAAGGCGCAAGCGAAGGTGCTCCGAGTTATTGAAACCGGCGAAGTCGAACGCCTCGGTGGTAATCAAATCCGGACGGTAGATGTCCGAATTATCGCCGCTACTAACAAAAATCTACCCGAAGAGATTGAAAATGGACGGTTCAGAAGGGACCTCTTCTATCGGCTCAATGTTGTGCCTATTACGATCCCGCCACTCAGCGAACGGACGGAGGATATTCCCTTGTTAGTTAAGTATTTTGCCGAACGTTTACAACTCAATATGGGATCCACGCCTAAAGTCATTGATCCAGGGGCTTATGCTGTGTTTCAAAGTTACAGTTGGCCCGGGAACATCCGGGAGCTAAAGAACATCGTTGAACGTCTCCTGATTATGGTGAACCGCGATGTCGTCATGGCACCCGATGTTGCCGAGGCTTTGGCTTTGGTACCGCAAGCCGCTGTTTCACATCACTTGTCCAATACAACTTTGGATCCAGACCTCTTGCAGCCCGCTCTAAATACACCGCTTTACAAACCCGGAACCGCCTTGAGCCAGATGATGGATACCGCCGAGTCGGAATGTATCCTTGCAGCTTTAGAAGAATATAACTGGAACATCCGGCGTACCGCGGAGGCATTAGAGGTTGAGCGGAGCAACTTGTACAAAAAAATGAACAAGTATGGTATTTCCCGTCCGAGTTCCGAAGGATAGACTTATGGGGTATTTGAGTTAACGATGCTACGGAAAAATATCGGCGCAAACGGCGGGATGACTCGCCTTCAACTGCTTATTCTTGTTGTCTTAACTGCTGTGATTGGAGCCCTCTCTTTTCCACCGTGGTTGGAATATCGGAGGGTTGGCACGGCGGATATAGATGTCGAAACGATTGCCGTTGCTATCAAGAAGTACCACAGACACACTGGCAGTTATCCAACGAATTTAGATGCGCTGGTGACCGACCCTGGTATCGAAGGCTGGCGCGGGAATTATCTGCAGTCGATCCCTGAAACGCCCTGGGGCGGTCGTTATATCCTTCTTCAAGACACCTATAAAGTAGGCATCGCGAAAAATCATCGGCGCGTCCCTGAAAAATACCGAATTGGCGGTGTCGCTGAAATCAGTAGAGTCTATCATATAGACGCGCACCTCGGTGAGAAGTATTGGTGGTAACCCGTGCTTGAAATCTGGATACCCGTGCTCATTTGCCTCTTGGGTTTGGCGGTTGGCAGTTTCCTGAATGTCTGTATCTACCGAATTCCCCGTTCAGATATTTCTATCCATTCACCACGTCGCTCTTTTTGTCCTGCATGTAGTGAACCGATAAGTGCCTACGACAATATCCCACTCTTGAGTTACCTGATTTTGCAGGGAAAGTGTCGGCATTGCCGTACGCCGATTTCCGTGCTGTATCCTTTGGTTGAACTGACAACAGCGGGATTTTACCTCTTTCTATACTATTATTTTGGGTTAACCCTCGACTTTCTGCTCGCACTTGCTTTCATCACAGTCTTACTACCGATCTCCGTCATTGATGCGCAACACTATATCATTCCGAACGTCCTCATCCTGACGGGATTGATTCTCGGTTTCGGTATTGTCTGTGGAATTGCGTATCAACGCGCTGATGTCTGGTATCTCCTGATACGCCTGATCGGTGCCGTTGCCGGTGGCGGAGTGTTATGGTTGATTGCCGTGATTGGGAGCGCGGTCTTACGAAAAAAAGCGATGGGCGGTGGGGACATTAAACTGATGGCACTTAACGGATTGTTCCTCGGCGCGTGGCCCGAACTCGCTATGGTAATAGCGTTCTCTGCGTTCAGTGGTGCGATTGTGGGGACTGTCCTCATTATCTCTGGTATAAAAGATCGGCAAAGTCCGATCCCGTATGGTCCCTTTCTTGCGGGTGCTGCTGTGCTTGTCCTTTTATGGGGAGATACCCTCTGGCGTATGTACTTGCAGTTCGTTGGATGGAATTGATTGTAGGCAGGATTTGTAATCCCGATCAGGCCCGCGCTGTGTGCCGTAGCCGTTATAGTAGCAGGCATACGCCGTATGCCGTAGCCATCTAATACAATGGAAAAACTATGAAGACCTTTTGTACTATTTTCTGTCTACTGATATTAGCCTTGAGCCAGCAGGTTGTCGATGCACAACAGCTGCAAGTTAAAGAAGAATCTGCTGAAGACTTTGTTAAATTAGGGATGCCTTTGGAAGAAGCACTCACCAAAATTACCTTCGTTGTTACGTGGTTAAGCGGAGAAGGAAACTGATGAGAAGCCACAGCACAACGTCCACCTTGATGCGTTCTATATGGACAAATACGAAACCACAAACGCACAATATAAGGAATTTATTGATGCCAACCCACAGTGGCAGAAAAATCGTATCCCCAAAAAATACCACGACGGAGATTATCTCAAGCATTGGAATGGAAATGATTACCCGCCGGACAAAGGCAACCACCCCGTTGTTTATGTCAGCTGGTACGCAGCAATGGCTTATGCAGAGTGGCGCGGGAAACGCTTGCCGACAGAAGCAGAATGGGAGTGCGCAGCACGCGGTTCTTGGCATTGGAGTGCCATGAATGCCGACACAGCAAACTATGGTGAAAATGTCGGCGATACGACACCCGTCGGAACGTATCCTCCGGGCGCAAGCGGCTTATACGATATGGCAGGCAACGTCTGGGAATGGTGCCTTGATGAATACAATCCCGAATTTTACGCGATTTCTCCAAGTCATAATCCACTTGCCGGTGGAACTATGGATAATATCTTATCCGATTGGACAAACGTTAAAACCGTCCGTGTATTACGCGGCGGCTCTTGGGCAAGTAACGCCAAGTTTGTGCGAGTTTCCGATCGCACAAGGTTCACGCCAAAAATCACGAACAACGCTCGTGGATTCCGTTGTGTGAAGTCCGTAGCACGTTAGTGTCGGATTGAGGAATTGCAGGGAAACCAGCAATTTGCAATTAACCACCCAATACAGTATAATTAAATCCAATAAGGAGGATACAACATAATGGATGTTAAAGACGCAATTCTTTCACGACGCACCATTTTTAAGTTCAAACCGGAACCGATACCAAACGATGTCATCGAACAGGTTTTCAGCTTCGGAATATGGGCACCCAACCATCATATCACCGAACCGTGGCGTTTCACTGTGATCGGTAAAGAGACAAAGTTGATTCTTGCAGACCGATACCGCGAAATTAAGATGGAGGATACACCCGACCACGTTGATGCCGAAAATCTCGCCAAAATCGGTGAACTGGCTTACGAGAAATTTATGTCTAAGCCGACGATTATCGCTGTGTCATGCATACAGGAAGGCGACGAACAACGCCAACGCGAAGATTACGCCGCCGCTTGTTGTGCAATGCAAAACGTCCAACTCGCCGCATGGGATGTTGGGGTTGGGATGCAATGGAGCACCGGTAGGATCACACTGGAAGAGCAGACGTATCAACTGTTAGGCATCGATGCGTCGCAAGAGTACATCATCGGCTTCTTCTATACCGGCTACCCCGAAGAAATCAAAGAACCGAAACGGCAACCTGCTGGTGAGTTTATTCGCTGGGTAGCATAATGCATTTGAGGAGGCAATTGACATTATGTTTCAACGTATTAGAGACACTCTCAAAAGAGAGCGAGAACTTAAAGCCCAAGTCAGCGCGGAAGCCAAAGCAGAAGGCAAAGCAGAAGTTTACCGAGAGGTCGCGGAATGGAATCGCCGCAGGATGGAAGCTGAGGCGCGTGGAGAGAAATTTACGGAGCCTCCGCCCGCCCCACCGCAAAACCACTAAGTGTTTAGCTCCCCTGTGGATGCTTAAAGGGTTAACCGATACGCTGCTTTGGCGTTTTGCCAGAAGAACTTTTCTTTAACCGCATCACCTTTCGCGCTGAAGTAGTCCGTCACAATCTGTTGCACGACTTTATACGGCGCGAAACGTTCTGAAACGGGCCAGTTGCTCCCATAGATGAGCTTATCTTCACCAAATGCATCCCATAGTACATCTACCGTGGGGGTGTAGTAAGCAACATCTGTCGGGGCAGGCGTTTGTCCGGTGTGTTCTACCAATCCCGATACTTTGCAATAGATATTCGGATAGCGTGCCACTTCTTGGATAGCGGAGACCCAACCCGGATCGGGTGGTGCTTCTGATATGCGTACCCCGGCAATATGGTTGATGACAATCCGCATCTCTGGCGTATGTTCCACCAGTGCTGGCAGTGTTGATAGCATATCGGGATTAATCAATAAATCCAAGGTGAGTGATTTTGCCGCTAATTTCTCAATATTCGCCATGAAAGTCGTGTCACCGATAGATCGCAGATGTCCACCGCCGAGACGTATTCCACGGAAAAGTGGATTTGCAGAAAACCGGTTCAAGTTATTTTCAAAATCGGGATCGTCGGGTTCTAAATGTCCGACGAACCCTACAATAAAAGGTTCCTCTACAGCGAGGTCGAGGATCCACTGGTTATCCTCAAGCCATTTACTTGCTTCAACGACAACGGTACCGGTCGCACCTTCGGGGACAGCCAGGGTTTTGAAATCGTCTGGCATCACCCGTCGATAAAGGACTTCATCGTTAGGGTTGGGCCACGGCACACCTTCAGGTCGTGTCGGATCGTAGAAATGTGTATGTGTATCAATAATCATAGATATTCCTCAGAAATTTTGCAAGTATGTGAAAGTTTGGAAGTTTGTAAATTGCAAGGGACGAAGGATTGGAAGAGTGGAAGAGTGGAAGGTTGGGCGGTAGAGCCTTCCTATCCTTCCGACCAAGAGCCTTCCATCTTTCCGACCAAGTTCTTTTCATCCTTCCTTGGTTCCAATTTTTTCTTTTCTCGCTTTTACAACTTTTTACCTCTGATAGTACTTTTAGGGATCTGCCTGTTTGGGTGTACGTCTCCGGATCCAGAGCAGCAACAGAAGCGTGAGCTGCAACGTGATGCCTTAAAACTCAGAATGGGACAGGCACTCAACCCGACGGATGCGGAAGGACATCTTCAACTCGGTAAAATCTATCGTGAGTTGGGTGAGTCCGAAAAAGCGATCGAGTCGTTTCAAAACGCTATCGCGCTTAACGATAAACACGAGCATGCCTATAACAATCTCGGCTTAGTTTATACCGACCTCCGTTTATATGTGCTTGCGATTGAGATGTTCCAAGCTGCGCTTGAGTTGTCCCCAGAGAACCCCGCCTTCTATAACAACCTCGGCTATGCCTACAATATGACAGAGCGATTTGATGAGGCATTCACCGCCTACCGCAGCGCAATCGAATCGGATCCAACCTTTGTTGATGCCCATTACAACCTCGCTGATGCCTACCTCAACCGCGATATGTATCAGGAAGCGATTCAGTATTATGAATCAGCCCTCGAAATCGAAGAAGGCGACGCGGATGTCTATTTTAATGTCGGTCTCGCTTACGAAGAGAACGGACAGTTCCTCCGCGCAATCCAATCCTACGAAAAAGGGTTATCTCTTGATGACAGTGATGCAGAGGCATACTACCGCCTCGCACAAGTATACAAAAAAAATGGCGATCCGCTTATGATGCGTCGCTACTTGGAGACGTTTTTGGAGCGGGCAAAGAATCAGCCGCATCTTGAAGAAGAGGTTCAGACGGCTGAGCAGCTGTTTGACAGATAGCCTTTTTCCTTAAGACCAGCAGAAATTCCGACTTCATCCCATCCGGGTTTTTATTTTTTCGCGCGCCGAATAACTTCCGCGTTTTAATCCGATCTTCATAGACCTTCTCAAACGTCCATCCACGTTCTGTAAAATACTCCATCAATATCCGCCATATTTCGACCGTTATACCGTCAATCCGTGGATTGCCGACAAAAATACAGGCTGCTGCGTTCGGTTTCAGTTGGTTCATCGAATTTTCAAGCGCGTTGACCGTGTGGCAGAAATAAGAATCGAGCCGTTTTCGGAGATCATCTCGTGTGAGCGTCTCTCGAACTTTATCCAACGTTTCCGTCTGAATCACCCGATCTGCCTTCCGGTACGGGATTTCAAGCCGTGATAACGCTTGCACCTCTGCCTCGGTGTGTCCCAACCAGAACAGGTCCATCTTCGTAGAGCGGATATATTCCTGGGCCTGAAGATATGGCGGCGATGTTATGAGCGCGTCGCATACTCGCGGCACGGCGATATCCGACGAATCAACACCTCCATGAAATTCAACCTGTCCCAAATCTTCAATGTGATGCTGCTGTGTGTACACTATAAAGTCGTTCAAGTCTCTTAACGTCTTCAAGGAGAGACGCTGAAGCATCTCATCTAACTGCTCTCTCCAATTCTCCTTAAGCAATGCTTCTATAGCGTTCAACTTTCGCTTGGATCTGGCAAGTTTGGGAGTCCTATCTTCTGTATAGGAAAAGCGTTTTCCCACCTTCAACAACGCTGCTTTAATAATAGCGGCGTAGATTCCATCATCTCTACTGTTGATGAAACCCCAATATTGCGATAAGACTTCCAAAATTTCAGGGGCGTACCAATAGGTAACATTCGACCAAGCAGGTGTGAACTGTTCATTACTTTCTCGCATATCCGCTAAAAGTTTAGACAAACTCGCTTCCGACAATATCTCTTTACCCCGATAAACCTTAAGGGGCATAATGTGATTCAAAAGGAGATTCAGGTCGAGTAAAACAGCGTTGCGTTTGCATAGATACGCCTCAACACCTACTGTTCCTGAACCAGCGAACGGATCGACGATCCAATCCCCTTCCTTTGTGTAGGTGTTAATCGCATAACGAACAATCTGCGGAATGAATTTCGCGGGATAGGCATAAATGGCGTGCGTCAGGTAGCCGGTATCACTGATTTCGGGGACTAACTCTCGGAACGAAACTAACTCCGTACCATCAGATGCCGCGTCGTCTGGTGAAACTTCAGACGCTGGGTCTACAGGAAAGAGTGAGAATTGTGCTTCCAAATTGCGGTTTTTCATTCTTCCACTGCTTTCGCACCTTCAATCTCTTCCTCAGTGAGCTGGAAGTCAAACACCGCTTCGCCTTCTTCAATTTCTTCTGTTTCAGCAGTCTCTTGGGTTTGCTCTGTCGGTTGTGAGGTCTCCTGTAGGGCAGCATCCGCCGTTTCAAGTTTCTTTGAAGTGCCACCGAGGATCGTCAACACCACAATCCCAACAACACAGAGGCTTGTAACTGTGAGAGCAATGGGTCGTTTCCAGAGGACAGCGCGCTCGCTTCGGTCTATGAACGGGAGGAATAGGAGCAGCAGCATGCCGACTGTCGGAATCACAAACGTCCCGATGATTTCAAAGGGACCTTGAAAGTATTTTAGGAGTTGGAACAGAAACAGGAAATACCATTCAGGGCGCGGATCGTAATCCGCATTCGTCGGATCGGCGACATCTTCAAGCGGAACGGGAACGAATAGGGCGACAGCTGCCAGGATTACAAACAGGATCAGCATGCCAACAACATCTTCAAATACCTGATGCGGATAAAATGGTTTTCCTGTTTTCATCTCCTCTGGTGTATTTTTCGGAGTGCCTGAAGAACCGTAATACCTAACGAAAAAGAGATGCACACCAACCAATCCGAAGGCTAACCATGGCAGCCAAATCGTATGAAGCGCGTAAAACCGCGACAACGTCACCGCACCGATTTCCGAGCCACCACGCATCACTTTCGCAACAAAATCGCCTAATCCGGGTGCAGTACTGGCGATTTCCACACCGACGACCGTTGCCCAATACGCCTTTTCGTCCCACGGCAACAGGTAGCCTGTGAACCCGAAACCGAGGACAATTAAGAGGAGTAGCACGCCGAAAATCCAAGTGAGTTCACGCGGGGCTTTGTATGAACTATACAGCACAACACGGAGTAGGTGCAGAACAACGATAATGACCATCGCGCTTGCACCCCAGTGGTGCAAACCGCGCACGAACGCACCGAACGGGACCTCTTCACTGATATAGGTTACAGCGTTATGTGCGTGTTCCGGTGAAGGCGAGTAGTAGAACGCAAGAAATGCCCCGGTCGCTGCTTGTAATAGGAGCAGAAACATCGCTAAGCTGCCGAGCGAGAAAAGCAGATTGATGTGTTTCGGCAGCGGTTTGCGGAGGTGTGTGTCCAGTGCCTCTAATGGGAGACGCTCGTTCAGAAATTGCTTTATCCCAGCGTAACGCATTAGGACTCCTTCACGTATAAGATACCCGCTTCGACTTTAGTTTCGAGTTTCTGCAAGGGGTCCGGCGGTGGACCGGCAATAACAGCACCCGTCTTATCGAATATCGCACCGTGACAGGGGCAGAGAAACGCTTCTTTACTTTCATCCCACCGGACGAGACAACCGAGATGTGAACAGATCCGCGAAAAGACGCGCCACTCTCCGTTGCCAGCGTCCGTCACGTAGACAGAGCGTTTTTTCGTTGCTTTGACCCAGCCGTCCTTTGCTGTGAAGGTATAGTCCACCTTTTTAAAACGGCTGTTTTTAAGCCGGTCAGCGAGACCCAAATCGACCCATTTCGATTCGCCTTTTTTGAAGGCGGGTGAAATCGCGAATCCGATAAGGGGAATACCAGCGGCGAGGCTCAATACTCCCCCGATAAAGGCAGTCGTAATTTCTAAAAATGAACGTCTACCCTTTTTCTCCATCCATTTTCTCCTTTGCAGCAATCAAGTCCGTCCGGCAGCACCAAGCGATGTCAGTTACTTAGTTTCTTTTAGGCTTTTTCCACGTTTGCCCGTCAAACGGTCTGCGCAGATCGTAGCGTCCCTCTTCAAGAACAGGTAGCGTGCCGTCGTTGACCATGAGTTCGAGCGGCAATTCTTTCGTTTCCAGCGGCATAGTGACGACATCCTTGATGCGCAACGATTCGTAGATAGCCATCATGATTTCAAGCGTGTACCGAGCTTGAATGCCACTGCCACGATGGTCAGAAATGTCGCCCTCGATCCACTCAATCAGTTCCTGAAATTGGTTCTTGGGTTCCGGTGGTGGTGTGATGGTTTGCCAGCCCTGTGCATCCCCATTTTGGAGTAAAATTGTTCCGTCAGGTCCGTTCCGAATCTGCCCTTCTGTACCAGCAATTCTTGGCATTGAGACATTCGGTTCTGGCAAGTCGCCTTCGTAGATACCGCGTGCCCCACCTTCAAAGCAGACTAACCCCATACAGAGGTCTTCACAGATCGTACGGCGTTCCCATCGATCGGTTGTCCGAGAGGTCTGTCCGATCACCCATAAAGTTTCAGGGTCAGACAAAATGAAACGCCACCCATCAATTGCGTGTGTGCCTGTATTCAACAGTCCAGCGTGCCTTTTAGCAGTATGGTGGACAGTTGTTGGCTCGCCAATCGCACCCGCGGCGACGAGTCTGCGCGTCTCTATATTTGCTGTGGAATATCGACCTTGGTGTCCGATGATAAGTTTAACATCGTTTGCTTCACAGGCAGCGATCATAGCGTCGGCTTGTCCAAGTGAAGCAGCCATCGGCTTCTCACCGATAATGCCTTTCACGCCTGCTTTTGCCGCCGCGACCGTAGCTTCCGCCCGCGGTCCCTGCCATGTTGTGATACTGACGATGTCCAAATCCTCTTTTGCTAACATTTCATCAACATCGGTATAGGTAGCCGGGATATTGTACTCGTCTGCGACACTTTTCGCGGCTTCTTCAAAGATGTCCATCGCTGCGACAATTTCTGCGTTCGGGTGCTTACCCCATGACCTGGAATGGGACTTACCCATCCCCCCACAACCGATGATTCCGACTCGATATGTCTGATTTGCCATCTGTTTCATCTCCTTATCTTGGCGTAGTTTGCAAGCCAACTGCTTCAAATCCTGTTCAGCTATTCTATCACTCTCTCATTTTTTTTGTCAAATCCTTTCTCTTGACAAACCTTCAGAAACGTTGCAAACTATAGAACGCGATATAGACTACGTTAGAAGAAAGGGGTTATCAAATGGCAAATTATGAAGATAAAGGTTCACAGATTCGGGTGACAAACCTTGAGGCTTTTCCAATGGGTGTGAAAGCCTACGTCAAGATTGAAACGAACATGGGGGTTACAGGTTGGGGTGAAATCAACAACATGGAGACAACTGTCACCTGTGCGTTGGCGCGATCCTTGTCCGAAATGATTATCGGTGAAAACCCGACACGGATTGAGCATCACTGGCAACGACTGTTTCGTGCGCATCGTAATATCCGAGGTGGCGGGTTGATGGTACATACCATTTCCGCTATTGATATGGCATTGTGGGATATTGCCGGAAAACTCTGGGATGTGCCGGTCTACCGCTTACTTGGTGGTCCCTGCCGCGATAAAATTTGGAAATACCCAAGTCCGAAGGCGCTAAAAACCGGACCCGGAGGTTCTAAACCGTTCGCAGGCACCCCTGATGAGATTGCTGACATGGTAAAACGTGTACATGATGCACGGGAGAAAGTCGGTTCCGATGGTGCTGTGATGTTTGATGCACATAGTTGTCTACCGCCGCCCATCGTCAAACAGTTCGCGAGTTACCTGAAACCAGACGACCTACTTTTCCTTGAGGAAGCATGGGTGCCGGGCAATATTGAGGTGATGCGGAAAATCCGGGAATCCGTCCCCGTACCACTCGCAACG
Source organism: Candidatus Poribacteria bacterium (assembly GCA_022821495.1). Classification (GTDB taxonomy): domain Bacteria; phylum Poribacteria; class WGA-4E; order WGA-4E; family WGA-3G; genus WGA-3G. The sequence goes on along the minus strand of JAJEDN010000079.1, from coordinate 69,278 downwards.
GGAGAACGCGACCGCACAATATGGGAAGTCCGCGAAATCCTTGAAGCGCAAGTCATTGACATCCTTCAACCCGATGTTGGACACGGTGGCGGCATCACACAGGTTAAAAAAGTTGCTACACTCGCCGAGGCGCACCACGTACCGATCGCACCGCACTGCACGATGTCTTATCTCGGTCTCACCGCGAGTTTCCACCTATCGGCTGCCGTTCCGTTTTTCCTTATCCACGAAGGCTATGAAAATGTCCTACCAGATGGTGTCGCTCACAAGACATGGGAGATGGACGAAGAAGGCTACGTTTCGCTGCCTGAGGGACCTGGTCTCGGTGTTGTCGTGGATGAAGCAAAGGTCATTGAAGTTGGGCAAGAGGCAGGCAGACGCTTCACCTGGCCCAATAGCCGATTGGCAGATGGCTCTATCGCCGATTATTAGAGTCAGCAATTGTAGGCGCGCTGTGTAAGCGCGCCATCCGCTTTATACATACCTCCGTTTTTCTCCAAGAACAAAAAAATTTCATAAAAATGCATTTTATGCAACCTTTCCTGTGTTAAAACACGACATAACATCTTGAGGCACTTTACTTTGGAGGGTGGTCATGAAAAACGAAGATGTCAGGCTGATTCAACGCATCTTGTCGGGGGATGAGGGCGCGTTCACTACATTGGTAGATAGGCACCGTGAATGGATTCATTCGCTCGCATGGCGTGAAATCGGTGATTTCCACGCAGCACAAGAGATTACACAGGATACCTTCATCCAAGCGTTTAAATCGCTGCCTACCTTGCGGGATCACAATCGTTTTTTGGGGTGGTTGTATGTCATAGCAAAGCGTCAATGCATCGAATGGTTACGAAGGAAACCTGCCACAATGCAGTCGTTAGACGCAATGTCAAAAATTGAATTGGAGCAACTGTTCTATACACGACACCTTGAGAAAGAGTTGACACAAGCATCGACAGAAGAACTCCGCGATGTCGTAGAACGTCTGCTCCGAAAATTGCCAGAAACCGAACGCTCTGTGATGGTATTGCACTATTTCAGTGGCTTGACATGTGAAGAGGTGAGTGCGCGTTTAAACGTATCGCTGAACACAGTAAAGAGTCGACTCTATCGGGCACGGAAACGATTGGAACAGGAGGAGCCGATGCTTCGCGAAAATTTGGGAACCAATTTATTAAAAAGCGATCCACGATACATTAGCGTTCAGGCAACTGCAGCAACAGATACTGGAGAACATATTGCGGAAGGCGGTTTTGATCTCTGTGAGACAGATAAGGTTTTCACGTCTATCGGTTCTCGCACGACAGGACTCAGTGGCGACTACCCGAGACCGATGTACATGCTGCTCCACTATGTCAATCACGGCAGTAATATTGACCTCTTTAAATTTCCTTTGGTTGATGAAAGTTCTTGGAAGCAGGAAGGTCCCCACAAATCAGAAGTGACGACAACCTTGGAAAGAGACCGTGAAACCGTCAAAGTTTCCGCTGGTATTTTCCGAGCGTGCCTGAAACATAAAACCGTCTTCACAAACGCGGATGTTGACGAGCCAGATGCTGCATCACAAAACGCTTTTGTAAACGGGACACGTTACCTGTGGTTCGCTATGGGCGTTGGGCTTGTGAAGATGCGGTATGAGCATGCCAACGGTGTCGTTACAGAAGCCGAATTGCTTGAATGTAAGATTCCCGTTGAATCACAAGGATACCTCCCTGTTGAAGTTGGCGCGGAGTGGACTTACAGATGGCACAGCGATTATCGTGAGGAAGCCGTTATTGAGGATTGGCGTGTCATTAGGAATTTCAGTGAACCTAAGGCGTTTGATAACCCAATAGAGCTTGCGTCGGCACAATATGAGGTCAAAGTGGATGCTGATGCGCCGCGTGTCGCGCACGTCAAGTGTACACTAACGCCGAAAGTCGGCAGTGGTACCAAAGCGGACCAAAAGTTGTTGCGATTATCCATGAGCCATTTTGGTGCGGAGTGGTTGTACGATGGATATGCCCGTTATCTTCAAGATTTGACAGTCATTGATGCTAACGGAAATACATTACAAATAGAAGAGATTGGCAAGACACAGTGGATCGTTGAAGTCCAAGATGAATCACCTGTGACGTTGGACTATAAAGTGCTGCTCGATCATGATGCGCGCGATTGGCCCTTTGGCAGAAATGAAGCGCCCTACGCCCAAGAGGATTGCGTGTTCTGGCCCGGATATGCGCTGTTTATCGTCGGTGAAGTGAAGGATATTGAACTAAAAGTTGACGTGCCTGACAATTGGCATGTCTCAACGCATTGGGAACAGGTTGCGTCGGATGGACATCGTTTCGTATGCGAAGATCAGGACGACCTGATGTTTGCGTATCTTGTGCTTGGGGAATACTGTAAAAGTTTGGCAAAAGTCGGAGATACGGAGGTTGTGATTGCTCTGGGTGGACGTTTTAAAGCGTCTATATCCGAAGTGCAGGGGACTGTTGAGGGACTGTTGGAAGGCTATGCAACCCTATACGGTGGTACGCCAAAAGGACGGATACTGTTTGTCGCGAACCCTTATGGCGAAAAAGGACACCTCGGCGGTGGGGCATCTCGGCGCAGTATCACTGCACATATAGGTGACGAATTAGATGAGGCAAGTAGACGTTTTTGGCTGCCGCTGGTTTCACACGTGGTGGGTTATGTCTGGGTTGGACGCGGGGGTATCAGTTCTAAAGAGCAGGAATATTGGTTCGTTGCCGGTTTCACGCAGTATTGTTCAGAAATCATCTCTGCCCGCCTTGGACTTACATCTGAAAGCGATTTTCTTAGGAATTTTGAACGCACGTGGGAGTCGTACCTGTCTCGACAAGGTGAACTTTCTATCCACGAGGCGGGTGAAGACAAATCCGCTAACCGTGAGCTCGTCTATGATGGCGGCTGTTTAGTCGCAGCTGCTTTGGATTTGCAGATTCGCAAACGGACGCAAAATCGAAGCAGCTTGGACGATGTAATGCAGCAGATGTATCAAACGTTTGGTTTCACCGACGACGTATTCACGATGCGCGATGTCGTTAGGATTATCAGCCAGATTGCAGGTGAAGATTTTAAACCTTTCTTCAATGAATACGTGATAGGGACAGAGCGATTGCCCTTAGAAGAATACTTTACAGACGCGGGTTTTGATGTTGAGGTAGCATTTGGCGAAAGACTGCCGAGTCTCGAACATATTCTCTTTCAGATGCTTGAGATTAAATCGCTTGGCGGTCCAACAGGCGGCGGCATGTTCATCCACCATTCACCGAAGTATCAGGATGATGACAACTTGATATGCATCAACGGCACACCGGTGAAATTTTTTGACGACATCAGAAGGATTGCTAAAGATTGGAAATCCGGGGACGTGGTGGAGTTAACCCTTGAAAGAGAGGGTGAAGAAATTGTCCTGCCGATCACATTAGCAGGGAACGCCTCTAAAAGACCGCCGTTGGAACCGGGTATTATTGATGTCGCTATCAAAAAAAGAACAGATCGCACGGACTTACAACGCGCAATCTGGTCGGGAATGTTAGGAGAAAATGAATGAAAGAAAAAGTTGCGTCTGAACGCAACATTATCTTGAGTGCGAATACTGCTACAGAAAGTGGCGGGCATCTCGCAGAAGGGACTTTCACACTGAAGAAAACCGATACGGTTTTGACATCTATCGACTTTGGCACCGCAGGACACGGTGGCGGTGATCCGTCGCCGAAGTACATGTTACTATATTATATGAGCCATTGTAATACTGACCTCTTCAAATTTCCGATCGATGTTGGGGAAACTTGGACAGAAGAAGGGCACTGGCATGTCCAGACGCGGAGTCGTTTGGAAGGGCATGAATCTGTAGAAGTCTCGGCAGGCACATTCTCGGACTGCCTGAAGCATAAAACTGTCTTCACAGACGCTGATGTAAAGGATACTAAGGCTGAACTGCGAAACGCACTTTTGAACGGCACCCGTTATCTGTGGTTTGCCGAGGGTATTGGTCTTGTTAAACTACGCTATGAACATTCCAACGGCGTCGTCACAGAAGCCGAATTGCTTGAATACAAGACGCCTGCTGAAAACCGAGAATACCTTCCTTTGCAAATTGGTAATCTGTGGACCTATAAATGGCAAAACACGTATCGTAACGAAGCTGCTATTGAAGAGTGGCGCGTCATCCGAAATTTCAGTGAACCTGAGAACCTTGATAACCCAATGGAACTTGCGTCGGCGAGGTATGAGGTCAAAATAGAGGCTGATGAACCGCGCGTCGCACAGGTCAAGTGTCTGCTAACGCCGAAGGCAGATAGTAACACAAAAGATACCCAAAATCTGTTGCTGTTATTCATGAGCCATTTTGGGACTGAAGACCTGTACGATGGATATGGTCGGTATGTTCGGGATCTGACAGCTACGGATATTAATGGAGAAAAAATACCGGTCACAGAGATTAACAAAACACAGTGGGCGGTTGAAACGCAGAATGAATCGCCTGTGACGTTGCGTTACAAAGTCCTGTTGAATCATGATGAACGGGAGTGGCCCTTCGGTAACGATGAAGCACCCTACGTGCAAGAAGACTGTATTTTCTGTCCCGGATATGCTTTATTTATCACCAGTGAGGTAGAAGATATTGAACTGCGTGTTGATGTTCCTGATGACTGGCACGTCTCGGCACCTTGGAACCCTATTGGACACGAAAGGTATCGCTTTACTGTCGCAGGCCATGACGACTTAATGTATGCGTATCTTGTGCTCGGGACGCATTCCGAGAGGGTGGTGGAATCTGAAGGGACAGAGATTGTGATTGCCTTGGGTGGACACTTCAAGGCATCTATGGATGAAGTCCAAAGAACTGTTGAATCACTTCTACACTCGTATTCGGAGATTTTTGGGGGTACGCCAAAAGATCGTATGTTGTTTGTGGCAAACCCTTGTGATAAATACAGCGGTGGCGGTGTATCTGGACACAGCATCACCGTTCTGATGGACGGGACATTAGCGGCAGACAACAGGCAATCTTGGGCACCGCTCGTAGCACATGAAATTTGCCATATCTGGAATGGAAAAGCGATCGATTTTAGTACACAGGAGTACTGGTTTAGTGAAGGTTTCACGGAGTACTGTTCAAAGATTAGCTGCGTCCGACTTGGCATAATTTCTGAAGATGATTTTCTCAGAGACCTTGAGCGCAAGTGGGAGTTGTATCTGTCTAAACAAGGCGATCTCTCTATTCGGGAAGCAGGCGAGGACAAGTCTGCCAACCGAAATCTGGTCTATGAAGGTGGCAGTCTGACTGCTACCGCGTTGGACTTGCAGATTCGCACCTTTACGGAAAATCGGAACAGTTTAGAAGATGTAATGACGCAGATGTATCGTGAATTCGGTCTCACCGAAAAAAAATATACGATGGACGATATCGTTAAGGTTGTCAACCAAATCGCTGGTGAAGATTTACAACCGTTCTTCCAAAAATATGTGGTGGGAACAGAACGACTGCCTTTAGCGGAATACCTGAAAGACGCGGGTTTGGATGTTGAGATAAAATTTGGGGAAGAACTTCCAAGTCTCGGATATATTCTCTTTCAGATGCTTCATATCTATTCACTTGGCGGTCCAACGGGCGGCGGCATGTTCATCCACCGTTCACCGCAATATGAAGACGATGACAACCTCATAGGTATCGACGGCACACCGGTGAAATTTTTTGATGACATCAGAAGGGTTGCCAAAGACTGGAAACCGGGTGATGTGGTGGAGTTAACCCTTGAAAGAAACGGTAAAGAAATTGTCCTACCGATCACATTAGCAGGAGACGCATCTGAGAAACCTCCCTTAGAACCGGGTCCCATTGATGTTAGTATCACGAAAAGTGCAGATACCACAGAATTACAACGCGTCATCTGGTCGGAAATGTTTTGTAGTGTGAACTTTTAGTTTGTGCCAGTCTGAATACCTGTCATAGGCATTCAGACTGTTTGAGTGTGCCCAATTAATTAAAAAAGGAGAAATCCGTGACGCAACAAACACTATTCACAAATCTAACGAGAAACATCATACAAAAAATTGATCGTAGCAAATCTACTGTTTTCTGTGCGAGTGAACCGTTGGTGAAATGGATAATCGCCGCTTCAATTGTTGTGGCAATACTAATGCCGGGAATAGGCAGTAAATTCGCCTTGGAAACGGATCAGATTTTATTCGCTGCGGCACACGCCGATGAATCGGAAGAACCCGCTGCTAATGAGGGGAATCGTTATATCACACTTAGTGCCACTACTAATGAAGAAAGTGGAGAACCTTTGGCAAGCGGAAATTTCTATCTGACGAAAATGGATACAGCTTTGGTAAACGCAGGTTTTGGGACGCAAGGGACTGGTAAAGGGGACCCAACGCCGATGTACATGTTGATGGTTTATTTTTTCCACTATAACACTGATCTTTTCAGGTACCCTTTGGTTGTCGGGGATACTTGGACGCAAGCAGGGCACTGGGAATCGCAGGTGGAAATGACCCTGGAGGGTTATGAACAGGTGGATATTGCCGCAGGCACGTTCTCGGACTGCCTGAAGCATAAAACTGTCTTCACAGACGCTGATGTACAGGATACGAATGCTAAGCTGCGAAATACGCTTGTAAACGGTACGCGCTATTTATGGTTCGCTAAAGGCGTTGGCATCGTGAAAATGCGCTATGAACACGCCAACGGTGTCATAACCGAAGCAGAATTGTTGGAATACGATGTTCCAGTCAAAGGTGAAGCATACCTCCCTTTACAGGTGGATAACGCTTGGACCTACAAATGGCAAAACGACTATCGCGGTGAGGCAATTATTGAAAAGTGTCAAGTTGTCGAGAATAGCGATAAGCCTCCGGGACCTGGTGGGGATACGACGATCCCTGAATTTGTGAAAATGGTGCTTACGTCGGCGAGTTATGAAGTTACAATAGCAGCAGAGGAACGGCGTGTGGCACACGTTAGGTGTGTTTTAACACCGAAAGCGGACACTGGAGAGATACTTCCGTTATACATGAGTCGCTTTGGCACTGAAACAGTGCATGATGGCTATGCTGAGTATCTTCAAGATTTGAGGGTTACCACTGTTGACCAAGAAGAATTACCGATAGAGAAACTTGGCAAAACGCTCTGGGCGGTTAAAGTAGAGAATAAATCGCCTGTGGTATTGAGCTATAAAGTATTGCTAAACCACGACGAAAGACAATGGCCCCCGGGCAGATCTGAAACACCTTACGTTCAGGAAGACTGTATCTTCTTGCCGGGATATGCACTATTTGTCATCGGTGAAGTGGACGATGTTGAACTGCGGGTTAATGTGCCTGATAACTGGTACGTTTCAACGCCTTGGCACCGTATCGGAGACGACGGACATCATTTCGCTGTGAAAGATCAGGACGATTTGATATATGCGTATATGGTGCTTGGTACGCATTCCGAAAAGGTGGCAAAATCTGGCGAAGCGGAGGTTATTGTGGCAGTCGGTGGAAGTTTTAAGGCGGCTGCGGCTGAAATACAAGAGACAGTTGAAGCTTTTCTAAAAGCGTATTCAGCGGTATGCAGCGGTACGCCGAAGGGCAGAATGCTGTTTGTCGCGAATCCTTATGGCGACCCAGGACGTATGGGCGGCGGTGTATCAGGACGCAGCATCAGTGTTCTGATGGGAGGCGCGCTCAATGAAGCAAGCAACCGCTTTTGGGTACCACTCGTCGGACACGAAGTTTTCCATATCTGGAACGGGACAGTTATCGGTTTTAAAGAACAAGAATATTGGTTTAGCGAAGGGTTTACTGAGTACTATTCACACATTACCTCTGCCCGACTTGGATTTACTTCTGAAAGCGATTTCCTCAAAAATCTTGAACGGGCATGTGAGTTGTATCTCTCTAAGCACGGTGAACTTTCTATACGCGGAGCAGGGAAAAATAAGGGCAGCAATAGTGGTTTAATCTACCAAGGCGGGAATCTAATTGCCCTCGTTTTGGATATGCAAATTCGTAAACGCACACAAAATCAAAAGAGTCTTGATGATGTAATGAAGCAAATGTATAGTGAGTTTGGTGTCACCGGCAAAACGTATACGGTGGATGATGTCGTCCGAATTGCCACTGATATTGCGGGTAAAGATTTTGAACCGTTCTTCCGCAAGTATGTTTCCGGAACAGAGAGGTTGCCACTCGCTGAACATCTCGGAGATGTCGGTGTAGATGTTAAGATAGAATTTGGTGAACAAGTCCCCAACGGTAGGTACATAATCCATACAATGCTGCATATCAGCTCCCTGACACAGACAAATAACGGATTGATTATCCATCGGTCTCCAAAGGCTGGTTATCAAGATGAGGACAATCTGATTCGCATTAACGGCACACCAGTGAAAACGTTTAACGACATCAGAAACGCTGCTAAAGATTGGAGTGGCGGTGATCTCATAAAGTTGACGCTTGCGCGAAATGGTGAAGAAATTACTTTGCCTGTCACATTAGGCGGACCCCCGGATAAAGTACCGATGGAGGCAGCCGGTATTGATGTTAATATCACAAAAAGAGGAGATAGCACAGAATTGCAACACGCTATCTGGATGGGAATATTAGGCAATGGAAACCCTTCTCAAGAGGTGACTGATAAATAGTTAATGGTTAATAGTTGTTGGTTATAAGTTAAGAGACCTCTTGTAACTAATAACTAATAACTAACAACCAACAACCATTTTAGGGGATATTATGTTGCGAACACTTATCCGCCAAGAACTTCTGAGCCATCTGATGAGTGCACGGTTTTTTGCTGCCGTTATCATTACGCTTCTGCTCGTTGTCGCGAATGCTGTCGTGCTCCTTGAAGATTACGAGCGTCGATTGGCGAAATATAACCAGCAAGAAAACGCGCATCGTGAGAAGGCACAGGAAGCGGAAACCTACTCAACACTAAAACTGTCCGTTGAACGCCCTCCGAACCCGCTAAGCCTCTTTAGTGCAGGATTGGATAAGCGGCTTGGCACTACCTTTGAAATTTATTACGGCTCCGTCCCGATGATTTCGGATGCCTCGGCGCGAAGTCTCGATAACGCGTTCCTCAACCTTTTTTCAAAGATCGATCTCATCCTTATTTTTCAAGTCGTTTTGAGCTTGATGGCACTGCTTTTCGCTTACGATGCGATTGCAGGAGATTGGGAAAACGGCACCTTACGCTTGGTTATCTCCCATCCAGTGCGACGCGGTGCCATTCTATTTGCGAAATATATAGGAGCAATGGCCTGTCTGCTGATCCCTGTGCTGATGAGCCTATTAATGGTCCTGATTCTGTTATCCACCACCAGCTCGATCCAGCTGGATGGAAAAGATTTTCTTCGGATCGGGGGAATAGTTTTGACCACGAGCATCTACCTGTCTGTATTTTACTTGATAGGATTACTGATTTCGGCGACAATGCGCCGGACTGCTACATCATTGATGCTCTGTATGTTTTTGTGGGTAGCTTTGGTACTCGTCTATCCAAACTGGAGCCGATTTACCATCACTCCGGTTAGTGATACGCGCGCAATACATTCATCAGCAGATCAACAGATTGAACAGATATGGGAAGAGGTTGACAGAGAAGAACGCGTGTTCTTGGCGAATAGTCCGCTTGAAGGTGAACCTCAAAAATTTAACTTGGATGTTCAGTCAAGTAATAGTTTCTCGTCAGGAAGGCACTTCAGCAAACGGTATGGAATAAATATGAGATTGCTGGGAAACCAATCAGAACCGTTAGTGCCACATGTTCAAAAGTATCATGCCACTATGGGTGCCTTGTACCTCCGTTCTGCGGAACAGATCGGTTTAGTCCGAAAACAGACTTTAGATAGCACCTCCCTCCAGAGAGCGATATGGCATGAACGTCTCATGAAACTCAGTCCAGCAAGCCTCTATACGTTTACAGCCTCTGCTTGGGTCGGCACTGATCTGGAGGGCATGTTTGATTTTGTGCAAGCCGTTCAAAGTTACCGGCGTACCGTCATTGACTATTTCCACGATAAAGATGCGTTCGGCAGTCGGCAATGGTTCGCCTCTGACAAAGGTGCAGTAGACTGGTGGGATTTGCCACAGTTCCGTTTTAAGCGGACGGATGCTTCGGAAAACGCAACGCGAGCACTGCCCGGATTGCTTTTGCTGCTACTTATCAATCTGGTGCTGTTCACGGTGACATTTCTGTTTTTCATCAAAATTGAAGTTTAAGCAACTTTAAGAAACATATTTAGGTTTTGAGGAAGGATGGAAAAAAGGAAGGTTGGAAGAAACGCTGTGTTCGTTATCCTCCCGACTTCCAATCTTCCAATTGTCCTATGGATCAAAAACGTAAACTTAATATTGAAACTTGCTTAACGGGGCAGGCAACTTCCAAAGGAGAATCCCAATGATTTGGCATATTATCAAACGAGAACTCTTTGACCATATCAACAGCCTGCGCTTTGTTCTAACAGTTGTGATACTTTCGGCTTTAATGGTTACCAACGCTGCGGTGCATCTTCGGACGCATCCAAAGCGGGTCCGGAACTATTCCGAGAAAGTTACCAAATCCGCGAACGAGTTGAAATCCCGAACGGAATTGTATGCGCTGGCGCGAAAGGGACCCGGTGACCTTAACAAACGTCCCTCTTCGCTCTCCTTCATCGCAGACGGTGGGGATGCCTATTTGCCCAAAAACATATCAAATGGGGAGTCTTGGTCTACAAGCGGTCAGGGGGGTGAGGTCAAAAGCAACTGGTGGTTGAAGTACGGCACCGTGAACCCGGATGCGACAGATCTTCGTCCCTATGCAACAAAAATAGATTGGGTGTTTATTATCACTTACCTGCTCTCGTTTATTCCGCTCCTTTTCACGTTTGATGCGCTCTCTGGCGAGCGAGAACAGGGAACTTTGAGATTGTGCCTTGCGAATCCGATTTCGCGTCCCATCTTGTTAATCGGTAAATTCTTGGGTACCTTAATAACCGTACTCATTCCTTTCATTTTTGCGGTGCTGCTGAATTTAGCAGTGATTTCCGTCGATAGTTGGACGCAACTGAGTGCAGCCGACTGGGGACGTTTGGGGTTGATCTTGCTGATCGCTTTCTGCTACGCGGGTATCTTCGTTGGATTGGGGCTGATGGTCTCCGCTGGCACGCGAGAGCCGCGGGTGAGTCTCGTTGTGCTCTTATTGATTTGGGTAGCTGCTGTGATTTTTATGCCATCCACCCTCGGTACCCTCTCCACAAAGTGGATGCCGCCCGTCCAAACAATGGATCAATTTCGCGATGCAAGAAAAGCAGCCCTTAAGCAGATTAATGACGACTATGGTGCCCGAATGCGCGCCATTAAAGAAAAAAAGAACCCGAATCTCCCAAGTCTAAGTGAACTTCAGAAACTTTATGAAACGTCACCTGAAGCTGCCATGGCCGCAGCAGAAAAGTTAAGAGGGTCCTGGGAGACAGAAGGTGATGAGGAATTGGCACTCAAAGCAGAACTCATCAGTAGAGATGTTGAAACCCGAGAACGCCTTAATCGCGAGCGTTTGGATGCACAAGTCGCACAGGTGCAGCGCGCGAGATCGGTAACCCGGATTTCACCCGCAGCGATTGTCCAATACGCCCTTGAATCAATGGCAGGCACCGGTTTTAATCGGCACTTGCAATACTTGGAACATGTACATCAGCACACAAAGCAATTTCGACAATTCATCGTCGAAACCGATAGAGCAGACATCCAAAGTCGCCACTTCATCGGCATTCCCAAGGGCATGTCTCAGAAACCCGTTGTGAGTGAAGCAATCCCGAAATTTGACGATAAGATCGCTTTTAGCGATACGTTCAACACCGCAACTTTGGACCTGCTGTTACTCGTGTTACTACTCGGCGTATTTATTTCAGGGGCATTCCTTGTCTTTATACGTTCGGAGGTATGAACACCATAGGTGTCAATCTAAGTTCCCCCCTGATAAGGGGGGTGTTTTTGCTGGGGGTATTTGCAATGTAATACAAGGAATGGATTTAGTCTATTCCCAGACTAAATCCGGTATTTCTGCGGATTTCTTCATAGGGGGATTGGTCTTCAGCAAGAATGTATAACTAATTACAAAATTCACTATAATCTCAAAAATTGGGGGAACGACTCATGTTGAAAAGATTTCGTACCTTTTTTTTTACGCTTTTACTCGTCTTTGGGCTCAGCGCAGTGTTGATAGGCGATGCAGCGGAAACTATCCAATACTTTCCAGAGACACTCGGAAGTTACTGGGTTTACGAAGACCCGGATGGAAACGAATTAACGCGGCGTGTCGTTGAGGGGAAAGAAATTGCCGGGGAGATGTATCACGCCTTCAGTTATGAACCTCCTTTGGAGGATTGGACAGATTACGAGCATTACGTTCATCCCAATTTTTACCAAATCCGTAAAGACGGAATAGCCTTCTTTGTTGGTGATAAAGTGAAAAAAGCGTTTGAGGCGAAACTCCGTAAAGAAATGGACGCGGATATCAAGAAACAGCAAGGGATCTCGACATCCCCCGGAGTTAGTGCTGATTTCAGTTACGAGATTAAGGTCGAAGCGAAAGACGATTTCTATCTTCTCCCAACCCCTATTGTTTTTGATAAAGCGTGGATGGCAACACAGATCAGCGGCTCCATAACGCTCAAGTTGAAAATGCAAAGTCCTGATTTTCAGATTCCGGGCGGCGATCAGGTTAATGCTATTCCTATTGATTTAGTCGAAAAAGGGAAGGTGACAGCCAAAGAGACTGTAAAGACCCCCGCGGAGACATTTGAAGACTGTTTGAAAATTGAGTATTGGATGGACGCGGGCGATGAGGCAAAAATAGCGGAGAAAGAGGGAGAGGCGCAATCAGCATCACCCGATGAGGCTGGTATAGAGTTAACAACGCTTTGGTTGGCACCTAACGTCGGGATTGTAAAATTTGTCCGCAAATCCGCTGCTTTAAAAGTGGAAAAGAGTCTTGAACTAAAACAATATGAGATCAAATCTATTGATTCTGGTAGGAAATAAGCACCGCAAATGAAAAAATTGCCTAACAACGCATTTTATTGCAACCTTTTCTTTTAAAGCGCGACATAATATTATAAGACGACAACCGACGATCCATCTTGTTTTGATATTGCCTTTGATTGGGTGTCTGATAAGCAACATCAAGACATCGAAGGGTTGACACCCGTCCGCTTCAGTATTCAGCGAGAAGTTCTCTATCTACGGTTGAGCGCAGACGGCATCGAAGACAAACAGAATTCTACTCGAAACCCAAACGCAAGCGTCGAGATTCAACTCAAAGGTACTGCGATTCGTGAAGTTAAGTTTTTCGGTGTACAACAATCGTTGTAAATTTACATAAGTTTTACGCAGACAGGGATTTCTGGGTAGAGACTATATCTGCGTATCGTATTCCCTTTAGCACAATATAAGATAAAATTCAAAAATCAAGACAAGGAGAGCATTTTATGAAACGCATGTCTATTGCTCCCGCTTTGGAGGTTGTGAGTTATATCAGATCTCTAATACTCGGCTGCACTATCAGTGCATTACTCATATTCAGTAGTGGTTCTGTGGTGTGGGCACAAGGGAAAATCGTGTTTATGTCAAAGAGGGACGACAATGCCGAAATCTATGCCATGAACACTGACGGCACTGAACAGATCAATTTGACCCAGCATCCTGCAGCCGATTACGACCCGGTTTGGTCGCCGAATGGAAAGCAGATCCTATTCAGTTCAGATCGAGATGGTATCTTCGATTTGTATGTAATGGATGCAGATGGCACAAATGTTCGGAAGGTATTTGGAAACAGCAAGTATAGATGGAATCCTGATTGGTCCCCTGACGGCAAACGGATTGCTTATGCACAAGGGGATCCCGGAAAGGCAATTGAACAATTCGGATTACGATTTGTCCCTTATACTGACCTTACACTTTGCGTCGCGACGGTAAGTGGAGAATCCGTTGAGGAATTGACAGCAGGATTTGATCCGAGTTGGTCTCCTGATGGGAAACAGATAGTATATGTAGTGGGTGGTCTCAAACACACACCCCTAGGTATTTTCGACTTACAGAGACGTTCCCGAAAGATGCTCCTCCTAAAGGATATGCCGTGGATATCTGATCCGGTTTGGTCTCGGCGAGATAACCAAATAGCGTTTACAAAACTTCATGACGCGAGGTTTGATGGACAAGGTTTTCTTATATATTTGAAGGGGACAATCTACGTTGTAGACAGCAATGGTATAGGACTTCGTCAGGTTACCGATGAAAAAAATAATTGCTCTGATCCCGCTTGGTCCGCACATGGCAATGGATTTATTTTCAGCACTCGGAGAAACTTTCCCCAACTCTTCAGATCTGATCTGGATGGCCGCAACGCAACGCAATTGACAGACGACGGAACTAATTTGAGTCCGGATTGGTTCGATCCTTTTTATAGTGTTTCACCGTCGGCTCAAACCTTAAAAACGACTTGGGGTAGACTAAAAGCAAACTAAGGCTATAGCCTCCCAATCTACCTGCGGTAATTTAACAATGCATGTTTGTGCGTATTGATATTATCACATATTTTTCCGCTTGTGTTTTACAAGTGCTATGCACAAGGACGGAAATCACCGTGAGAAAGATATGGACGCGCGATAACTTCAGTTCCAACCTGAAAATCTTCGTTTATCTTGTCGGAATAGCACTCGTTCTTGGTGCTGCTAGCTGTGTTGGACTTCAAGGGCAGCATTCTGAAAATTGAGGTGCGTTTATGGTTATGCTTTGGCTTGTTATCCAGCGAGAATTCGTTTCAAACGTATTGACCTCCCGATTCATGATTGGGTTTATCGTGTGCCTGCTTTCAACCGCCGTTGCGGTTTTCGTTCAGGTGGATGATCACGAGAAGCGTTTGGTGGGGTATAACACCGCCGTCCGGGAGGCAGAGACAGAAGCGCGGGAATGGGAGCTCTATTCCAAAATTAAACCGAAAGCACACCGAAAACCGAATCCTCTGAGTATCTTTAATGTGGGAACGGAGAATGAGGGTGCCAATACCGTCACCGTTGAATTGGCGAAACCTATTTTTGAACCCTCTTTCCCAATATGGGGGGCACCAACGCAGAAGCGCGGTTCAGACAATCCTTTCCTTACGATTTTCCTGACCGTTGATGTGGTTTTCATCTTCAAAATTGTGCTCAGCGCGTTAGCGATTCTATTTGCTTACAATACAATTTCAGGGGAGAGAGAAGACGGCACCTTGAAACTCGTATTATCTAATTCAATACCCAGAGATACGATAGTGCTGGGAAAATACCTCGGTGGGATGTTGTCGCTGTTGCCTATTGTTTTGGTGAGTTTAATCGTGGCACTGCTAATGGCACTTTCTTCTGGTATCACTGCTTTTGATGGAAACGATATCGCACATGTTGTACTGATATTTGGTGTTTCGCTGTTGTACGTGTCAACATGGTATCTTTTAGGATTGCTCTTGTCCGTCTGGACGAAGACAGCTGCAACAAGCTTAATCCTTTCGATGTTTATTTGGGTGCTTCTGACGAGCGTTCATTCAAATGTAGTGACGTTTGCCGTCGAGAAATTCCCGCCATATCAGTCGAAACCTGAAGCTATGTTTCTCCAATCCGCCTCTGATGCCTGGAACCAATTCGGAAAAGAGCGAGATGCCTACCTTAAACAGAGGGGCTATGAAAATATAACAAAGTCAATTACTTGGGAACCTGAGACAACACCAACAGGGACGCGGAGCAGCTCTTGGTCTGGCGGTTATTTTTTAATAGAGAATTATACCGTTAACAGTATTGGTAGAGCGGATACCTCCATTTTCCAAGAGATTTTGGGATATCAAGAACAACTACGGGCTGAATATGCCGGTAAAGCAGAGGAAATTCTCAATAAACCTGCAGAACAACGAGAACGGAATGTGAAGTTTGCAGATGCCTTTTCCCGCGTCTCCTTCGCAGAGGTATATCACTTCGCTGTCGGGGCGATTGCGGGGACTGATCGCCAGCATTATAACGATTTTATTCAAAATGCCAGAGCCTATAAGCGCGAGATTGTAGAATATTTGAAAGATAAAAAGGCGTTTTCTTCTCGAGCGTGGTTTTCCAATGACCAAGGGCCAGCGGAGTTGACAGATCTGCCCGTTTTTGAACATCAACGGCTCTCACTATCCGAAAGTTTCTCCCGCGCTTCTGTGGATATTCTGATCTTGTTAGCATGGAATATTGTTCTGTTTATGGTAGCTTATGTGTCTTTTCTGAGATATGAGATGAGTTAGAAAAGGAGAAACAGATGATTGGACAGATTGCGAAGAAAGAGATTCATCACAATCTCACGACGCTGCGGTTCGCCTTGATGATAATTCTGCTGCCTGTTCTATTTCTGGTAAACGCGCTGATGTACAGTCTCGGTGGCGACGGCTACATGGCGCAAGTCAATACCCATAACCGACAGGAGACACAGAAGACAAAACATATCGAAGATGCCGCCAATAAAAGTTTGGCGGAGTTAGCACTCGTAGGACCCGGAGAGATTTCAAAATCTCCAAGTCGACTGATTTTCTGTGCCGATGGAGCAAATGCTCAGATACCACGTTCTGTTACAATGGTGAGTGGCGGTTCATGGAGTCGAACCGGTCAATATGAGACGGAAGATTACGAATGGACACCACCGTGGACATTAGAGTATCCTTTGCAGAGCAAGGCGCGTGGCACGATGCAGCGGATTAAAATCGATTGGGTTTTCATCGGTATGCTGATGAGTTTTTTCGCGATCTTGTTCACCTTTGATGCTATTGCTGGAGAACGGTCGCGCGGCACACTAAGTCTCATAATGTCCAACACTATCTCGCGCGGACAGGTATTATTAGGAAAATACCTCGGCGCGTTTTTTACACTCATGGTGCCGCTTTTGATTGGCATCCTGATGAATCTATTGTTTATTCTTCTCTCCGGAAATATTCCGTTTGCGTCAGAAGATTCGCTGAGGATTTTAGGGATGGTGGCAGTGTTCGCGCTACATCTCTCTATTTTTATCTTTCTGGGGCTGTTTTTCTCCAGTCGCGTCTCGAATCCTATTACAAGTTTAGTGTGGTTGTTATTAACCTGGGTTTGCTTGACGTTTGTATTTCCAAGCCTGTTGGGTACTTTTGTCGGCAATCTTAATCCGATCTTGTCAGTTGACGAAGTCTCAATGCAGAAGGAAGCGCAGTTGGGGCAGTTGAGAGATGAATTTCGTCCACACGGTGGAGCCAGTCCGTATAACGGGTTAGGAGAAACGGCATCTAAGTTAAGCAAGGCAGCGTCTGTTGAGAATCCTGAAGCGACGCGTCTCTGGGCAACCTACTTCACCAGAGAGATAGAGACGAAAACCCGATTTGCTGATGGACAGATCGACAGTCAGTTTCAGCAGGTACAGCTCGCCCGCGACATCACCCAAATCTCACCAATAGCGACTTTTCAATACGCGATGGAAGGGCTTGCGAACACAGGTATTGTCAGTTATATGAATTTTGTCAAACAGGCACGCCGGTATCGCCAGACGTTCATAGACTTCATCAAAACGGAAGATCAGAGCGATCCTGAAAGCTTACATATCTATCCTGTAAGAGAAGGATTATCTCAGAAGCCCGTGAATCCGGACGCTGTGCCTGTCTTTGAGGAGCAGATCTCTTACCGTAGCGTTTTAACCCAAGTCGGGTTGTTGGTGCTGTTTAATCTACTATTCTTTATTATCGCGCAAGTCTCTTTTATTGTGAGTGAAGTGAAATAGGCTCCGAGGTGTCCGCCTCATAGCGGTTCGTTTTGAAGGTAAGGACGCAATATATTTTGGAGTTTTTGGCGGGCATGGTGCAAGGTCGTTTTAACAGTGCTCTCCGACTTGTTCATGCGTAAGGCAATTTGCTTTATCGGGAGTTCATGAAAGTACCGCAAACGAAACATGCGACGTTGGCTAAGTGGCAATTGATGCACTGCTCTACGGATAGTGTGCCCAAGTTCCTCCTTCTCAAGGATTTGACACGGCGATGGCTGCATCTGGATCATCGGCAGGACATCGTCTGCATTTTGGGGTAATGCTTCACAGGCGAAAATAATCTGCTTGTTTTGTTTGCGGAGGAAGTCAATACTGCAATTGACAGCAATTTTGTAGAGCCAAGTATAGAACACAGATTGTCCGTTGAATTTTGGCAACGCTTGCCATGCTTTGAGGAAGACCTCTTGACAGAGGTCTTTCGCTGTTTCATGGTCATGAACCTGACGGTAAATCAGGCGAAAAATCTTCTGCTGATATTTACGCAAAAGTGGGTTGAACGCCTCTGTATCGCCATTCTGAGCGCGCGTGACAAGTTCCTGCTCATCAAAATGGTTGAGTTCAGGGTGTATTGTTGAAGTATCTCTCATGTTTCCTCCGTGCGAGTCTCTTTAGTGGTATGTTATTCGATCCATTGCATTGTTTCTCGGAGTTGTTCTTTTGCTCGTGCGTAGTCTCGGCGCGCCTGATAAAAGACACGTTGCGTCTCTGTGAATTGTGCTTGTGCTTGAAACGCGTCGTTAAAAGTCAATCCTTGATAACCTGGAATATCAAACGTAACTTCGTCGAGTACCCGCTCTATTGTCCGTAGATAGCGTTCACGGATATCCAATCGCTGCGCCTCAATCTCCATCCGTTCTTTCGCATTCGCCACAGCGCGATAGTCGCGTCTCACGGCGACGCGGATCAATTTCGTTTTTTCACCGTACGCAAATTGGAGTCGTTCCAGTTCTGCGAGTTCTGCAGCGCGAAGGTTCGTCGTCTTTTTTCCATCATACAGCGGGATATTGAGGTTGAAGCGGACCTCCCATCCGTCCTGAGTGCGGGGGTTCGTCTCAAACATGCTTGATGCATCTCGTTCACGATCAAATATGATTGGATCGTAGAGTGCCTTTGCGTCCCAGGTCCGGTTCTGCTGGTGTTGCTCCAGCAGCACATGGAGATCCTTGTAGCGTGCCTCAGCAGAGAGTTCGGGAAATCGGTTCCAAATTGTCTCCCCAGCGAGGCGTTCTTGCCGTATCATATCACCGCGTAGATCGCGTAAATCAAGGCTGTTTCCAAGTGCGAGTTCAACGGCGGCCTCCAGCGTCACATCGTCATCAGGGAGAGCGTCTGAGAGCGCGACCTGTGCGAGTGGATCAAGTCCGGTGAGTCTAATGAGTTCGGCGGTATCCACATCAAGCCGTCGTTGGAGTTCGTTGAGTGCGAGCTGCTGTTCTGAGAGTTCAAGTTCCGTATTGAGGCGACTCAGGAAACCGATCCGTTTTTCTTCTTGCTTGAGTTGTGTGCCTTTGAGTTTTTCCTTCAACTTTATCTCAATCGCGCGGCGTTGTTCAATTTCTTCTTGGGTCAAGATGATATTGTGCCAGATATTCCGAACAGCGTGAACACTCTCTTTTTTTACCCGTTCGTATTCGATCTCTGTTTTGCGGACCTCTTCTTGTGCTGCGTCGAGTCCGGCAGGGATTTCGCCGAATTGGGCAAAGAGGACGCTCATTTGTGCGCGGGTGAGATAGTCTCTCTCATCAATATCGCCATCTTTTTGACGTTGATATTCGCTGGTGAGTCCCACTTGTGGTAGATACACGGCTTTGGATACACGGAGGTTTGCCTTCGCACGTTCTAATACTTTCTCGGCTTTTTTGACTGTCTCGTTGTTCTGTAAGGCGAGTTCTATTGCGCGTGCGGGTTGAAGCGAGATCAGTCGCTGTGCTGAGACGGCACCCACAATACTCAGAAGTAGACAGACCGCAAGTGCCGTCAACCTTTTGTTCATCTTCAATCTCCATTTCAATTGAAAGGAAAACCCGACGGGTTTTCCTTTCCGTACTGACGGCTATTCCTCAACGTCGGCTAATACGGATTGTAACGATGACAATCGCAATCATCAGGAGGATCAGAGCGCCAAACAGCAGTGTTGTCACCGACATCTGCGTCTTTGATTCAACTTGCACCGTGATCGAGCGGTCGCGTGCCTCAAACTTACGGTTATCAACGGTGACTTCGGCATTCAACTTCGCCTGATATTCGCCGACCCCGATGTCTGAAGGTGGACTCAGCGTCAGCTGTATCTCTTTTTCCTCATTCCGAATGAGTGAACTGATAACTTCCGGGACAACGGTGTATTTCCAATCGGTGTTAACGTCAACGATCATACGAATGTCAACGAGATCGCGGGTCCCGATGTTCTTTAGCGTCGCTGTCATATTAACCTCTTCGCCTATTTTGATCGTCTGGAAGGCATTCTGCACGAACACTTCGATCTCCGGCACACCCTTTGGAATGAGTTCAAACCGCTCTACACCGCCTTGTATACTCGCAATCTGTTCAGCAGGTAGATCGTCCAACCGATTGTTGACACCCCCCAGTTCGTTGGCTTCTGCCTCATCAAGGACTGCGACATAAAACTCAAGGGTGCTATCAAGGTAGGAGGCATCCAATTCTTCGGGCAAATAGACGATCAGGGACAGATTCCGCTTTGACTGTTCCTGCGTAAATTTCACCTGAGACTGTCGAGACTGCGTTTCTGGGTCTTGAAACTCAAAAGAGAGACGGTTGAGTAGGTTAATAACGCGCAACTGGAATGTATTTTCCGTTTCTGCCAACCGATCCAGCGTTAGATCGTAGGTGACGCTGCTCCCGAGATTCCCTTCTTGCGAAAAACGGAGTGAACTGACGTTTACCACATCCAGCGCGGACTCTTTTTGGAGATAGATCAACCGCGTCTCTGGCATTTCAAGCTCGGGATAGTTCAGCGAGACCTGCAGGCTCTCGACATCTTTCTGGAGTTGGAACGTTAATTCCACAGTTTCATTGTAACCGAGAACCGGAATCTTCGCCTCATAAGGTTTGACGATGTTCGTGCCATCAACCGTATCGAGTAAGGAGACATAAATCGAGCGAATCTCATTTGCGGCAGCGATCTCTTCAGGGGTCGCATTGATCGACATCGCTTCAGTTGTAGATGTGTTCTTTAACTGAAGCGTTACCATCATCTGTCCGCCTGTGTTGCTGGCAACCCGAAACTTCTTCGCACTCAGAATAGAGATATGGCGTGTGTCCTCCTCAAGGTGGATTTTATACGGATTTTCCTCCTCAAGGTATGTCAGACTCACGGTGACGCTGTCCACATTCCGTCGCAGTTCAAAATCAAGCGTTTTTTCCTCTCCATCTTTCAGCGTCGGAATACGATGTTCATAAGGAAAACCGATGATAGCAGCCGTATCGTCTTTGATAGAGACATAGATGTTGTTAATTTCTTGTGCTGTGGTCGTATCTACTACCTCTGTTTCATCATCGGCTGCTGTGGTTGTATCTATTACCTCTGTTTCATCATCCGCTGTTTCGTCATTTAACGCCCCGTATCTGAGAACAACTTCCAGCCGTCGACGGTCGCCTTCTTTATAACGCCGCGCCGACACCACAGAGATATACGGATCTTCCTGACTCAGGTGGATGTT
The DNA here is from genome assembly GCA_022821495.1 of Candidatus Poribacteria bacterium. Classification (GTDB taxonomy): domain Bacteria; phylum Poribacteria; class WGA-4E; order WGA-4E; family WGA-3G; genus WGA-3G. The sequence continues at coordinate 47,772 of JAJEDN010000079.1, read as the reverse complement.
CTTATTTTCCTCGCGCCCGGAGTATTTTAACTCCACGACGACATCTCGTATATTCTCTTTTATCAGCTCAAACTTCAGAGTGACAGATTCATCTTCTTTGAGCGTCTCAATGCGTTGTTCATAAGGTTCGGTGATAATCGCACCACTGGAGCCATAACTCTCTTGCTCTCTAATTGTGACGAAGATATCATCAATCTGTGCACTGATGATAATATCTTGTCCGACGACTTCGGAACTTTCGACGAGTTTGACAGGCGATGAGTTGTTGCGCAGGGTAATCGAGAACATCTCTCTGCCATCGCGAGATTCATATAAACTGGTCTCTTCAACGCTGATGTGCCATTCATCTTGTAGCGATTCAAGCTCTACGCGTTGCAGCTCCAGTTTTGCTTGTTCATATTCAGAGACCGCCGTTTCGTAGCCTTCCTTTGCGGTATTCACTTCAGCGACGGTGACGATGTTGTTTTCCTCCTTCATCATCGCTTGGAGTTTTTCGAGCTCAATTTTCTTTATTGTCATCAGCCTTTCTGCTGATTTCATCTTCTGCCGCTCGATTTCTATCTTGATATGCCGGTCTTGCTCATCTCTGGTTTTCGTGCTGTTTCCATTAGGCGGTGTGGATTCTTCCGTCTCTGCCGCCAATCTGCCCTCAAACAGCGCACTTGGCAGCAGCATCCCCATTGCGATAATGAAAATCAGCATGCGCGTCAAAAACTGGAAGTCCTCGGATGGAAGGGTAGAAGCGTGGAAAGGTGGGAGTCTGTTATTTCCGTCCTTCTTTCCATTCTTCCAATCTTCCCTTCTCTGCTTCATTCTTCCATTTTTTTGCCGCTTCCTCCATCCTTCCATGTTGTTTCACCTTTCCCTGTTTTACTCGGTGGCATCTTCCTCGGGTTCGTATCCAGCAACATAATGCAGATACAACGCCTCAAGATCCTCTGCTTGAATCTCATCACGCGTCAATTCCCGCTCAAGGTTACCTTGCACCAGAATGCCGATCCTATCGGCAATCTCCTTAGCACGGAAGATATCGTGCGTGGACATGAAGATGGCTTTCCCTTCTTCTTTTAACTCGCGAAGCAGATTCAGAAAATCAGCACCACCCTTCGGGTCCAAGCCTGAAGTCGGCTCATCAAGTAACACGGCTCTTGCGTTCTTCATGATCGCAATCGCGATACCTAAACGTTGACGCATCCCTTTCGAGAATGTCTTGACGCGCCGTGTAAAGGCTTCCTCGGGTAAACCGACACGTCCAAGGGTCGCATCGAGTTCCTCGTTCGATACTTTCTTGCGTCCACCGAGTTTCGCAAAAAAGGAGAGATTTTGTCGTGCTGTGAAATTCCGATAGAGTTCAACATTCTCTGAGACGTAAGCGAGATGCTTCTTCGCCTCCAGTGGGAACTTCGGAATCTCAATATCGTCTATCAGCGCGGTGCCACTTGTCGGTTCGATGAAGTTCAGCAGCATGGAAATCGTAGTGCTTTTACCGGCACCGTTCGCACCGAGGACGACATAGATTTCACCATCATCCACTTTCATGTTCAATTCGTTGACGGCTAAAACGCTTTCATTGTAGACTTTCGTGAGTTCACGGGTTTCTAACATCGGGTTTCTCCTATGGTTGATTTACTTCTATGGATATAATACCAAAAAATTGGGCTGTATTCAAGCAAGCCCTACTTCTTCTGTCCCCTTTCTGCTGTCCTAATTCAGAGGCGTTACATCCTTTCAACCTCGTTTTTTTAAACTTCAGACAATATATGCTTATGTCATAAGACGCGTTTTAAGGGCAAAAAGGTTGCACTATTTTTAATATTGTCGGATTTCGGAGGCATTTTAGTGGGTTAACTCCTGATTTCATGAGAAATTCAGAAAAAGCAATGTGTTGAAAAAAGTTACACAAAAGGTATAACTATTGACAACATATCTAATGGTCAAATATCTGAACGGGAGAATTTCAGGAACGCCACAGTTGTTGACACGACCGCAAAGCAGCAGAGTAACAGGATATCCGCCATCGATTGCCGAAAGGTCTCACCTAAGGTTGGAGTTTCCAGAGGTGGGGGCTGCGTGATTTTGAGGATATCGGTTTTTGGGTTCCACGATCTTGCGGAAGCATTAACAGAGTAGCCCAAAAATGCCTATAAAGCCGGATAGGTGGACTTCTTTATTCTATTCCACTTTGGTTTCTGAGGTGACGATGCCGGATTCTGGAAACGTTCTAAAGCCTCTTGGGCGCGTCTGAGTTGTTTTGTCGCGTCCTCAATCTGTTTTCTGGCGTGTTCAACTTGTTTCGGATTGGGGTGTTTCTTGGCGCGCACAATCCGTTCCTCGGCGCGTTCAATCTGTTTTTTTGCGCGCACCATCTGTTTCTTGTGGTCCTCAATCCGTTTGGCGACCAGTTTATCAATATAAGCGACTTTATAAGCTTCCGGATCATCCGTTACAGGCATACCGCGAAACCCGATTTTCCGTAAATCCGGATTATCCTCCAAAAATGCCAAAGTATGTCGTTTTGATAGATAGATCCTATAAGCGTCGAAATCCTCTATAGTGATACCTCTCTGCAAAAGCATCTGGAGCCACTCTACGCGCGAATGTCTCGCATCTATTTCACCTCTAATTGCAAGTTCACTGCTATAAGCAACACCATCCCAAAGTGCCACTACCTTCGCCTTTGAAAACTTTTGGTTGTACGCCGCATCAAAGGCGTTCATCAATCCCTTCACGGTTTGCGGTCCGTCATACGCTTCAGGATATTTTTCAGGAATGGTATCTGGTGTTGACATGCCTTCTATTGATTCTATGAAGGTATGAGTTTGTGAATTCACTTGGTTCCCCCAAAAAGTGACGATACCCACAACTGTCAAAAATGTGAGCATTTTAAAAACGTTTTTACTTCTCATTTTCGTTATCTCTCCTTCGTTAGTGCTGACGGGTTTAAACATATTTCCCCTTGAAATGGAGTCTCTATAATAGGACTCAAAGTCCCCCTGATAAGGGGGATTTAGGGGGTTAAAAACGTTTGAATATCTACTTTTATAATTAATGATCCAATACGTAGACGAAAAGGGTGCATAATTTCAGAACCGGTTAATATGCTCATCAAATATCCAATCTAAAGAATTTCAGAAACGCTACGATTGTCAACGTTACCGCAAAGAAACAGAGCAGTAGCACATCCACCGCCGATTGACGGAATGTCTCCACTAAGGTGTCAGTTTCCAAAGGTGGCGGCTGTGTAATTTGAACAATATCAGTCGATAGATTATAACTTCTGTTGGCGGCATAATCATCGATTTTGCTGAACAAATCTGTATCGAGCATATCATAATAGCGATCGCCCGTTTGAAGGTAATTGCTTCTTTGCGCCTGTCCCGTCTGTGTTAAGCTTGTCGCGAGATAGATGAGGGAAGCTGTCGGTGTGATTCGGGTAAGCGTCTCACCAGCTTGTTCTTGTCGTTTTACTTCACGTTTGTAAGCTCGATCGAGCCTGTTAGCATGGTCCTGGAATTTTAATCGATGTTCCTCTTCAATGGGTTTCATGAGTTCATTAAGTTTGTTGCCTGATATTATTACACGTCCTTGATCGTCCGGTGGGATTTCCATAATCATTTTCATTTCTTGATTTTTGAGTTCCGCTTTGAGATCGTCTCTCAGGGCTTTTTTCTCCATATAGACGCTCTGCGCGGTTCGTGCTGGGGCGATAACCTTCGCCGCAAGGAAACCGAGACGGGGCGTAATCAACACGGCGAACACCCAAACGGTGAAAGCGATGATAAGGGCTGTTTTGGCATTGTCCAGGTAGGTAGAAATCACGGTGCCTATTGCAAAAAACACCCCGATATAGAGTAGCGAGATAGCTGTCAGACTGATGACTCGTGGAAAAACGTCCGGTTCGCCCAGAGGAAAGCCTTGCCAGACAAGGAGAAGTAACCCGAATAGAAACGACACCAGAAACGGAACAACGAACACAAGGTAGCCACCGATTAACTTGCCCCACAGAAAGAGATCGCGCGGCACAGCGTTTGATAGCGTAATCCGAATCGTGCCAACTTCTCGCTCCCCAGCAACAACATCAAACGTAAACAGCAACGCGAGCAGACTGAAAACCGTGCTAACCACAAACAGAAAATCGAGATGTCCTAAAAGTTGGGAGAGCGGCGCTGAAAATGTCGATGGTATCCCCGGTGTAATTCCATTGCGTGTCATACCAAGATAACTTGGCAGTGAGTCCTCTAATCCCTTGGCAAAGACGCTCAAAGGTGTCGGTTTGAGGATAAGTTTGGAAACTTCAACCTCCGGTTCCAGCGGCATCTTCGGGTTCATTGTCTTCTCTTCAATGTTCGCTAATTTAACGGCTTCCTGGTAATCCACTAAGTCTTGGCGATAGCTTCGATAATTGATAGAAAGCGTGAGCGGAATAAGCAGAAGACACATCAAAAGGAGCGCGACAAACCGAACGCTCAGGATATGATGCATCATCTCTTTCTGAATTAGCGTTAGAAACATGTTTTACCTCGTTTACATTCACAGCATCGGCTATCACCGGCAGACACTGATTGCTACTTTTGGGCATCAATTAACTTGCTGACCTTTTGTGAAAGGTCTTCTGGCTCGAAGTCTATGAACACATCTTTGACAACGCGTTCCCGATTTAAGAGAAGCGTTATGAGTTCCGTTTGCGGTTCGGACGTGTCTCTATTGAGAAGCGTCTGCATCTGGGCACTTTTATCAACCCAGATGGGCATCGAAAGTTGGTGCTTCTCTTTGAACGCCTTAATTGCTTTCGCTGAATCATTCGTACTAATGCCAACTACTTTCAATTGGGTAGCGGCGTAGTTTGTAAGCAGTTTTTCCAACTGTTTTAACTTCGGTCCACAAGTAGTAGCATCTGTTGAAAAAAGGTTCAGAAGGACAAATTTACCGCGGAGTGTCTCTAACTTAGCGGGTTTCCCTGAAAGAGCGGTCAACACGATGTCTCGCATCGGTTTGCCCAATAGAAATGCAAATTTTTCGCGATCTATGGATGCCGTTGTTAATTGATTGAGCAGTGCTTTACCCTCTGGTGATTCAAGAAACGCCTCGCCGAATTGTTCTCTAAGTTTCGCTTGTGGATTGTCCGAGGGCTTAATTTGCAAGATGGTTCTATTGACTTGATTATTGCCGCCTTTGAGAGACTGCTCTTCTATCTGCTTTCTGACCTTTCTGACTTCTTCGGGTAGATCCGACGTGGAATTCGTTTGGATAGAAATGGATTTCACTGTAGTGTTGTTATAAATCCTTCTCTGCGGTCCCTTACGATAAATTTTTCCACTGACGCTGAGATTGAGCAGATGATGTTCGCAGCGCACGATAGGCAGCATATCGCCTTCTATTTCCAACAGGAATTCCTGTCCCGATTTCTGCTCAGGACGGAATTGATAAAGATAACTACACGGCAATGTCGGATCCGCTGCACCGTCTGTTAAAACCCCAGGTTTGCCTTTTGTCGCATCCGCTGGACAAAGAAGGTCCTTTTTGTCAAGGTACTCTGGAGAAAGTTCAGAGAGCCATTGTGGATCTCCATTTGTCTCATCGCGATATTTTTCGAGTACCAGCTGTATCCGCCTTAAATTCTCTCTGCATTTTTCAATCCCTTCGGGATTTTCAGTCTGTTTTTCTGTAGACGAGGCGACCTCGTGCGGGTAGGCATCTGACAAAAGGAGGCGGTTCAGACGCACCAACGCTTCTCCACTTTCGGGGTTTTGCGCGAGCAACTCGTCTGTCTGCTTACTGAGTTCAATATCAGCAAAACTCTCGGCATCGTAGAGCGGTCCTGCTTGGAGAATCTTGTTCAGATCCGAAATCAGTGCGCGTTGAAGTGCTAAAGATGGACTGCTTATACCATCATATTTACCTAACAATTGCTGTGTCTCCGCAGAGAGTTGTGTGGCGATGTGTTCAGATATAACAGCACGCGTATCTTGGAGTTTCACCGCTAAACTGCCCGGATCCTTGAGAGCATCTTCAGACAAAAGCAATTGACTTGTGTCGGCGCGAGGAGCAAGTTGTGTGCCTATGGTTATCAATAAAGTCACGAGCAGTAGCGTTATAGTTCTGGTGGATAGGTAAAATGTTTTCAATCGTAAGATTGTTTTTCGCATATTCAAAATCTCCTTTTGCAAGATTCAAGCGAATGCAGCAAAGCACTACGGTTTTACTGTGAAATTTCCGCAGCAGGTATCGCTTTTCTGGATTGTATTGCTGTGTTACACACTATCTGTCCAGAAAAGTTGCAAACGGTTGAAAACTTGTTGTTTTTGATGATTAAAAGTATTGATAAATAGCTATCTCGTCTCCCCAGGCCCGGTAGGTTCGGTTTCCTAACCGAACCGGATTCTACGCGGAAACCTTGAAGCCTTCAAAACCCTCTTCAGTCCTGTAAGGTTTATTTGCTTGGGTGTTTCTTCATAAGTATCAATCTTAGAAACAACCGTCTCAGACCCAGGACCGGTAGGTGCGTGTTTCTAACCGCACCATAAGTGTCAATTTAAGAAAAAATAACCGCCTCCGCCCCCGGCCCGGTAGGTTCAGTTTTGTGGCGTACACGCCTAAATGCGACGTGCATTCCCAACCGAACCGGATTCTACGCGGAAACCTTGACGGTTCCAAAACCCTCTTGAATCCCGTAGGGATGGTATCTGTGTAGTAGAAAAACGTTGCTTCAGAAATCCAAGCCCCGTAGGGGCGGCATCTACACGGATCTGCAAGGAAATGTTATCGAAAATCGCTAAATTGACACCTATGGTGCGTGTTTTGCGGTGTACTCACCCAAATGCGATCTGCATTCTAACCGCACCGGATCCGTACACAGAAAGCATAAAATCCGCGAATTTCTTAAAACTAAATCACCCTGAGAGAAAAAAGAAATAACCTTGATTTTCCGCACAAAATATGTTATCATACATATCGTAAATACGAAATTACGGTGGTGAACATGTTTGATAAAAGTAAAAATTTAAAAACCCTATTGATTGTGAACATATATGAACTTCCAAACACACTGTGACCGTTATCTACAAAACATACACCACACACAAATCACCGGTGAGGCGACCCCAGAACTCTCACTATACCCACACCTCCAAGCCTTCCTTGAAGACCTATTTGTTGAATTCGGCAGAAATACCGTCACGCTCACACAAGAACCGAGACAACTCGATCGGATTGGGAGACCCGATTTTATTGCAATGGATGGGTTGCTGCCTATCGGTTATATTGAAGCGGAAGCGTACGGTAGAGATTTGGACGCGCTCACTGGGCATGCCCAAACGCAGAATGCACGTTTTATCGAAAACCTTGACAACTTCATTCTCACCAAATTCGTCTCGCCCAAGAATATCTTCAAAATCATCCTGAAGCAGAACAACACATTGTACCAATCAATTATCCCCCGTTTGACATACAGTATACTTACTATACAGGACAATCACGTGGATTTCACTGTATGCCACGACCCGCGATTATGCAGCATCTCCTTATGGGTGAAAACCTTGCTCTCTGTACACACCGCATCATTCGGAGTGCTACCACATGGCAGCATATCCTTGTTACTGACAAAATTACCGATGGCAATTGTGTCTCAAATAGAGATGGCCCCACGCATGTTTTCCCGCTCTATTTATATCCAAATCCAGAGGAATTGGCGATTTCAACAGAACGGTCACTCAATTTCAATCCTGCCTTTCTAACCGCGTTCTCCGAAGCGTTAGCACTCCCACAGACTACACCGTTTAACCTCCCGGAAGGCATTTCACCCGAGGCGATCCTCGCCTATATCTATGCAATCTTGTATAGTCCAACCTACCGCGAACGCTACTATGAGTTCCTAAAATACGATTTCCCGCGCATCCCTTTACCCCAAGATATTGAGCAGTTCCGCACACTCGCAGCATTGGGACAGCGTTTGATGGATTCACATCTCCTAAAAGATGTCCAGATTCCAGCGGTGCACCGGTTTGAAGGCGAAGGAGACGGTGTTGTGTCAAAACCTCATTATGCGGATGGCAAGGTCTGGATTAACCCCACACAACATTTCACGGATGTCTCTGAAGAAGTATGGGAATATGAGATCGGCGCGTATCAAGTCTGTGAAAAGTGGCTAAAGGATCGCAAGGGTGAGGTGTTGCGTTATGAAGACGTGCGTCAGTATCGTGCGATTCTCGTAGCTATTGCGGAGACGCTCGCGACTATGGAGGCGATTGATGGGGTGCTTGAATTTTAACCACTTTATCACTATTTTACGCTCTACTCGTCACGAATTAAATCCTGGCAATTTCCGCTTCTGGTGGATAGACATCTTAGAGTTCACAAGCATCAATGATGGCAGTACAAGTGCTTGACATAAGTTTGAAAAATATGCTATAATAGAATTCTACATTGAATAACAGTTCCTAATGGAAATGGGATAGATACGTGGAATTCTATAATTGTGAATTTGAGTGGGACAAGAATAAAGATAAAATAAATAGAGAAAAACATGGAGTTCCTTTTCATGAAGCAAAAACAGTATTTAGACCATCTTCTCCGAAGTTAACGAAAGATGATTATCTACACTCACAACATGAACAAAGATATGAAACTATTGGGCGTTCTAAAAGAGACAAAGTGTTAACTGTCATTCATACACGTGAAGGAAACAGAGTTAGAATAATTTCGGCTCGGAAATCAACCAAATCAGAAAGGGAAGCTTACTATGCACACTGCGGACAATATCTATAATTTACCTAATTTAAGATGGGATAGTAAATTAGTTAATGGATATAAAGGAAACCTTACAGAAATTTCAGATTCAATACCTTTTTTTCAAAGAGAACCCTTTAAAAGAGGTAGATCAGAAAATAAAAATCTTGATGTAATCGTAAATACTTCAGATGGTGGAATGCCTATTGCAACAGTCTCTAAGTCATATTCACTTGTTCAACATGCCAGTATACTTGATACTATTCAGGGGGCATTTGAAAAACTTAAACTAAATATAGACGAAACAGAGTGTAACCTGTATTTAACAGAATATGGTGAACGTATGTGGTTGAGAATACAGTTTTTTAAAAAACATATTTTTGATCCAGGAGACGGTCATGTATTAATACCTCAGTTGCACATTAGAAACTCTGTAGACGGTAGCACTCCGTTAGGGTATGAATTAGCATGGTATAGACTTATTTGTGAGAATGGACTTATGTGCCTCGACACAGAAAGTAGGTTCAGGAAACGACATACTGCTTCTTTAGAACCTAAATTGTTTGTTAAATATCTAAATGAAAATATCTCAACAATTCTATCGGAAAAAGAAATGTATGTAAAATGGAGACAGAAAGAACTAAATGCAAACACAGACATGGAAATACTACATAATTGGATTGACACTGTTGTATCTGATAGTTGGACACCCAGTTATGCTGAAAGAGTATTTAGCATTATTGAGACAGGACAAGACGTAAAAGTTACAAGACGTAAGAATAAAACAACAACGACAGAAAACGAAGAGTCTTACATAATTAGAGTTTCTTCAGAACGTGATGTGCCAGGGGCGCAACCTGCAGAAAATATCTATGATGTCGCTAACGCACTTTCTTGGGTTTCATCTCACCAGAATTCACTTCAGAGGCAATATAAAATGATGCTACAAGTTCCAAAAATGCTAACGGAGCTTGAGAATTCTCTTGAATAAGATCTACTGAATTAACAAACGTTAACCGATAAAATTCGCATTTCATGAACAACTTGAAAACAAACCAAATCCATCAAGTGCCACCAAGCCAATCAAACACTACACTTCTGGCACTTTGAAAAGAGATAGACAAAAATTAAAATTGCCCAATTGTTCACGAAAATTCCAGAAACCCAGAATCCAAAAACGTCAGGGTCCAACGCACTGACTGCGTTCATGTTGTCTACAAAGGATAAAAAAGAACCGTGAACAATTTCGTGAACATTTGTGAACATCCTGGCAAAAAGATCATCATGCACAGAACCTATTACGCTCACAAACCCACGCCTTGAATGGGTTCACAACCGCGTATACTGCAAATACGAAAAATGAACAAATCGCCAATGTTCATGAAAATCCGTGCCATGTTCACGAAATGTTCATAATTTACGCCTGAAAAAACCATTGTCCACGAAACCCAAAAAAATTAACATTTAGTTAATTTTTAGGACTTACACAAACAGGCGATAAAGAATTTCCTTAAATATCCAAACTAAAGAATTTCAGAAACGCTATGGTCGTCAACACGACTGCTAAAAAACAGAGCAATAGTAGGTCTACTATGGAATGCCGTAGTGTTTCGGGTAAGGCGGTTTCTGTCATGTCTGGCGGCGGGGCAATTTTCTTGGGTTCTGGTGGCTTGGGTGATGTGAATAGCGCAATCGTTGCCAACTGATCGTCGCTAATTTCACTGAAATACTCTTCCTCAAGTAAGGTATAGTAACGAGTGCCCATTTGAAAATAGGTGTCTCTTTTTATTTTCCCTGTCTGTGCCAGATTCATGGCGAGATAGATGAGGGAAGCTGTCGGTGTGATTCGGGAAAGATTTTCTCCGACCGATTCTTGTCGCTTCTTTTCTCGTTGGTATTCTCGCTCTACTTTATCGACTTGCTCCTGAAATTTCTGCCGATACTCGGCATCAATCGGTGCCCTGAGTTCAGCTATCTTCTCGGCATCCTTGTTAAAGTTAATCGAGGTCCCTAAAGTTTCTACAATTTTTTCGCTCAGTGCTTGTCCCTTTTCCGTATTAAGATTATTGCGAATCGCAGTTTTTTCCATATAGATACTCTGAATCGCGCGTGTCGGGGCAATAAGTTTGGCGGTAAGAAACCCTGCGCGTGGTGCAATCAACACGGCAAGCACCCAGACAGTAAAAGCGACGATGAGCGCCGTCTTGGAATTGTCCAAATAGGCGGAAATAACTGTCCCTATTGCAAAAAACACACCAATGTAGAGCAGCGAGACTAACGTCAAACTCAACACACGTAGGAAAATATCAGACTCGCCCAAGGGGAAACCTTGTGAGACAAGCAAAAGTAAACCTAACAGGAACGCTACCAGAAACGGGACAACAAACACAATATATCCACCAATGAGTTTGCTCCACAAGAACAAATCTCGCGGTAATGCGTTTGACAAGGTAATCCGGAGGGTTCCGGCTTCTCTTTCACCCGCAACAGCATCAAATGTGAATAACAGTGCCAGTAGACTGAAAACAGTGCTGACGACAAACAGAAAATCAAGATTCCCTAAAGCCGAAGAGAGCGGCGCTTCCCCAAGCGACATTGAACCTTGTTTTACCCCGTTGCGTGTCATCCCAAGATAACTCGGAAGTGATTCCTCTAAACCTTTCGCAAACACACTTAAAGGTGTCGGTTCAAGAAAGAGTTTGGAGACTTCCGTATCTGGGTCTGGGGCATCTGGCGGCTTTTCTTCAGCTTCTGCGGTCGAAAGTTTGAGGGATTCCTTGTAATTGGCTTGGTTTTGGAGGTAATTACGGTAATTGATGTGCAGGGTGAGTGGTACAAGTAAGAGACACATCACGAGGAGCGCGACAAACCGGACGCTCAGAATGTGATGCATCATCTCTTTCTGAATTAGCGTTATTAACATTTGGCCTCCTCGTAGCGTGGACAAGGTCTATATAGGTCTACAGCGGCGGATAGTGTGACTTCTTTTTCTTCTCTCGGTTTGGTGCGTTAGACGGTGGCTTTGAAGTTTTGTCACGCGCCAGAGCCTTCTTGACGTGCTCCAAAACCTCTTTGACCTGTTCTGCTGCCTCCGATCTGTTTTGACGTTCCAAATCTTTTACTGTCTGTTCTAATTGGTTCACCAGATTCTGTAGAGGTGAAAGCGTTATCTCTTCAGGTCCGCTGTGAAGCTGGGGACTTATTGAAACATTAGGAACTTTTGGAATACTTTTGGTAGTTCCTATCCGCTTTCTGGCGGTTTCTGCTGCGGTTTTCCAATCCCGCGTATAACGGTTTACGAACCTATCAATATAATCGGCTTTGTAGGTTTCCCATGCATCTATCGCCGAAGTACCGTGAGTCTCGGTTTCCCAGAGATACGGACTATCCTCCAAAAATGCCAACTGATGCCGATGTGCCATACAGAAAAAATAATCAATAAGACTTTCTATAGTGACGCCTCTCTCTAAAAGGAGTTGAAGCCATGCTGTTCGGGGGTACCGCGCATCTATTTCACGCGCCTTAAACGAGATAGGGACACCCTCTTTTGAAAGCAGTTCCGACCAGTCATGAATCCCCATCATTCCGTTCCGTTTGATTTCAGCAAGACTTGCTTTTCGGAATACAGTCACTACGGTACGTGAATGCTTGCGGTCGTAGGATTTATCAAAAGTTCTCATCACGGCTTGTACTGTTTGTGGGCCTATGTATTCTATGGAACCGTATGAGATCTCCTCATCGAATTCTGCCCGCACTAATGCCATTTGTGAGGGATCCCACTTATCTCCTACATGTACCCATGTTATTGCTTTGCCAAGTGCTATCGGCTCCGCCTGCAGTCCGAAAAGAGGAAAAAGACTCAAAACTATCAAAAGTGCGACCATTGGCACAACATTTTTACGTTTCATTGCATCGTGTCTCCTTTGTTGGCATAAACTGTATGGATGATACTTTAGTTTGTGAAGTCCGTATTTGTGTCACCAATACTTTATAACACACGATGTGTTTGGAAAAGTTCCCAAAAAATAATTTACATAAAAATCGCGGTGCTACGCGCCTAACAATTCAACCTTGTATGCCTCTACAATTGCCTCTAAGATGGATTCCGGGATATCTTCTAACTGCGACGCTAATTCCTCTTCGACATTAACCATCAGGCTATGGTCAAACGTTTCGCGTTCCGCGCACGGGTCAAGATATTCCCCGTGTGCCTCCAATAAAACCGCCAATCGTGCCGGCGTCAAGCCTTCGGAGATGCCGTGCAAACCCCAAGCGGTGCCTCTATAGCCTTTCTCATAATCAGCACCGAGGTGTTTTTGGAGGATCTCTTCTCTTTCGATGCCTTGGGCACCACTATTTTCAAGTGCTTCCGCAGCAGCGATTGCACGCGAATCCAGTTCTACTTGAAACGCTGTGGATGCATCCGCCGCTGCGACAGGATAGATTTTATAAGTTTCCATGTTACCTCCGTTAGTTGCAAAATAGAAGGGCGGTCCACAGGAAGGTTCAGAACCTCCCGCATACTTCCACCCTTCCGATCTTCTAATCTTCCATCCCGCAAGCAAAGGAAGATATTTTGCGTAAATTCTATTGTTTCACACCACCGCGGAGAGTCCGCCATCTATATTGATAGCCGTTCCAGTAATAAACGAGGCACAGTCCGAAGCGAGAAACGCGACGAGGTTACCCACCTCACTCGGTTCACCGAGACGTCCAAGTGGATGTTCCGCGCCGCGTTCCTCCCAGTATTCCTCAAGTGTACCGGGTGAACCCGCGGCTTTCCAGGCGCGTTCGCCTTGTGCACTCTTAATCGAGGTGAGACAGACCGTGTTAACCAAGATTTTGTGAGGTAAAAGTTCTTTGGAGAGTGCTTTCGTTAGAGCGATGCCTGCAGCGCGGCTCACCGAGGTCGGACACGAACCGGCACTGGGTTGTTTGCCACCCGGATGCGTGATATTGATAATCCTGCCGCCCCCATTGTTTTTCATGTGAGGGATTACCAATCGCGCACAACGAACAGCACCCATTAACTTAAGGTCCAGGTCATCGTACCATGCTTCGTCGCTCATAGTTTCAAAATCGCCGCCTGCTGAACGACCGGCGTTATTAACTAAAATATCAATCTTTCCGAAATGGCTCGCGGTTTGTCCAATAAAATTCTCTAACGTTTCCGGTTCTGTCACATCTGCCGGGATTGCGAAAACTTCACCACCGGTGTGTGTGCGGATCTCTGCTGCAGCATCCGCCAAGACCGTTTCACGTCTCCCACAGATCGCAACTTTCGCACCCTCTTCACACAGACGGAGGGCAATCCCTTTGCCGATCCCCTCGCTTCCGCCAGTGATAACAGCAACTTTTCCAGTTAATCCGAGTTCCATAACTGCTCCTTATGTTTTTCAATACATAGAACTTACGTATTCCCTCTTAAAGTCCCCCTGATAAGGGGGATTTAGGGGGTTTAAAGGACAGAAATTACCACTTTAAAGTCCCCCTGATAAGGGGGATTTAGGGGGTTTAAAATACGTATATTTGCTCAATTTGCGTAAGTCCTAAATACAACGCGTTTTACCACTATTTACGCTATCAGCGAAGCAATTGCTTCCGGCACCGCCTTCAGGACATCGCTTGCGAGGAGTCCATGCATCCCCAACGCCTCGGCAACTCTGTCCGCTGCTAACCCGTGTATATATACGCCAAGCGCGGCTGCCTTTTCGCTTGATATACCTTGTGCCATCAACCCTACGATGATACCTGTCAGCACATCCCCCATGCCACCTGTTGCCATGCCCGGATTACCTGTGGAATTGATCCACACATCCGCATTTGGAAATCCGGTAACAGTAGGTGCCCCTTTAAAGACAAGCGTTACACCAGAGTTACTGGCAAACTGCTGTGCCGTGCGAATCCTATCTTTTTCTAATGTAGACACCGGTGTATTCGTTAATCGTGCCATCTCACCCGGATGCGGTGTGAGTACCGCCGCTTTATCGACTAATGAAATAATTTCAGGGGCTTGCGCAAGCGCATTCAAACCATCCGCATCGACAACCAGTCGTATTCCAAGTTCTTGTTTCTGATTTTCACGGACCAGTTGGTGAACAAGTGCCGCTGTATCTGGATGTTGGGAAAGTCCGGGACCTATTGCCAGCACGGATTGCGTCTTCTCGGCAAATTCGAGGATAGCGGATGTTGCGGCGGTTGATAAGCTGCCGGACGCCGTTTCTGGGAGTGGCAACGTCATCGCTTCGGGCAAAAGACCTTCTAAAATTGGGTTGAGATGTTTCGGAGTTGCGAGCGTTACCAGTCCTGCCCCAGCACGCAGAGCCGCTTCACTTGCGAGCGCAGCCGCGCCTGTCATACCTGTTGAACCCGCGACGACAAGGACACGTCCGTAAGTCCCTTTATGAGAGGAAGAAGATCGCTGCGGCAGCCATTGTGATACTTGCTGCGCCGTTGTCCAGTTAACCTTGATATCTTGTGCGTCTACAACCTGTTCAGGGAAACCGATGTCAACGACTTCCAATTTTCCAGCAAGTTCGGCACCCGGATGTACCAACACGCCTCTTTTCGGCAAACCGATTGTTATCGTTCTATCGGCTTGCACACAAGTACCTAACGGATGTCCCGTGTCGGCATCCAGACCAGAAGGTAAATCGACAGAGAGGATGGGGATTGAAAGGTTATTAATAGTTGTTATGATAGTCGCGATGCGATCGCGAACGCTCCCGCGGAGTCCCGTGCCGAGGATGGCATCCACAAGGAGTTCACAACTCGCTAAGGTAGTAGGTACAGTCCCTGTATCTGTCAGGGTTTCCTCAATTTGTAATCCTAAACGTTTGGCAATCTGAAGATTAATCGCTGCTTCGCCGGTGAAACTATCTGGCGGGGAAACGAGGAAAAGATGCACATCGCGGCCCGCGTGGGCAAGTTGGCGTGCGATAACGATGCCATCGCCGCCGTTATTGCCTTTGCCAACAAAAATACCGATGCGTCGACATCTCGGATAGTGCTGTTGAATTGCCCGGACAATGGCACTCCCAGCAGTCTCCATAAGAACGATGCCGGGAATGCCGATGCCTTCAATTGTATCCTGATCGATCTGGCGCATTTCCGCCGCTGTCACGACTTTCATCCAGCATTGCCCTGCAGTTTTTCAGCAAGCACCAACAAGTGTGCTTCCATCTGGTGGGCTGCCTGTTTTAAACTTTCCTGTTCTATCTGTACCTCCTGAACTCGCTCGTCTTGATGGGTTTGGAGACAGAACGTTAGATTTGTGCGGAGATCAAACAGGCTCTGTTGGATATGATCTTGGAAGGAACCTTCTGGATACATCCACCGTCTACCGCGGGTCTGTCGCAAATTGAAGTGGCAATGCCCATTATCACCACCGAAGCAGTCGAAACGCATGATCTCATCGTTGTAGACAAACAACGAGGCAGCGGGACCGCGTCCACCAGCATCGTCGCGCCAATATGACTCTAACCGAACATTAGCTTGAATGGTATATTCAACCAAATCGTGTTTTTCGTTCGCCATCTGTAAGCCCCTCCTTGGGTGCTTCTGCACGGTTGAAAACCGCACCTACAGTAACAGGTGAAAAAGTGACTTGAATTTCAGGCAGATTTGCGCTAAAGTATAGCAGCTTCAAACGTAAGAGTCAACATGAAATTTAAAAAAGCAAGTCAATTTAGTTTTCGGTTGATACTTTCTATCAAGGTATAGCATAATACAAAGGCTTAGACTACGGAAGATGGATCGAAAGATGGGCAATAAACCGCACGTGCTTCTAATTACAACAGATCATTGGCCAAACTCTCTTTTGGGTATTAGCGGACACCGTACTATTCAAACACCAACATTAGACACGCTTTCCCGTAGCGGGACGCGTTTCACGCGTGGGTATAGTGAATGTCCAGTGTGTGCCCCTGCACGAAAGACACTGATGACGGGTAGAGCTCCGCGTTTCGACGAGAATTTAAGCTTAGACGGTCTTCCAACGCTTGCTCAGACATTTCGAGATGCTGGCTATCAGACTTATGCTGCCGGCAAATTACATGTCCATCCCCAACGCAGTCGCATCGGATTTGACGACGTGATGTTAGCTGAAGAAGGGCGGATTCAGGAGGGTGCGATAGATGACTATGAGTTATTCCTTGGCGATAGCGGTTATGTCGGTCAGCAATTTGCGCATGGTATGTCCAACAATGGTTATATTAACAGACCGTGGCACCTGCCTGAAGACTGTCACCTTACAAACTGGACTACGCAACAGATGGTACGGATGATTAAACGCCGGGATCCAACTCGTCCTGGGTTCTGGTATCTCTCCCACTGCTATCCGCATCCACCCTTGGCGCCACTTCAGTGTTACATGGATATGTATCGTTATATTGATGTGGATATGCCGTATTGGGGCGAATGGGCAGAGGATACAGAAAAATTGCCGTTCACGCTAAAATCAATACAAAAAAAATACGCCCATTTTACGGAAAATCTAATCCGAACGGCACGACAAGCATTTTATGCCCTCTGCACACACATTGACCACCAACTTCGTCTGGTTATTGGCACGTTGCGAGAAGAGGGTATGTTGGACAATACGATTATCTTGTTTACATCCGATCACGGCGATATGCTTGGCAACCACGGACTTTGGGCAAAACGGCTCTTTTATGAAGATTCTGCCAATGTACCGATGCTCTTAGTGGGAGTTGCAAGTGATGAAAGAGTGGAGCACCACCGTGTGGATGAACGGCTTGTCGGGTGGCAAGACGTAATGCCGACGTTGCTCCATCTCGCTGGAATTGACATCCCTGATACAGTTGAAGGTATTCCGATGATAGGTGAAGAAAAACGAGACTGGTTATATGGACAATATGGTGATAGTGAGGATGTGGAGGCAACTCGGATGATTCATGACGGTCGCTTTAAACTCATTTACTATCCTGTAGGGAACTGCTTTCAACTCTTTGATTTACAAACGGATCCGAAAGAATTAAATAATCTCACGGATTCACAGGAACATGCTAAGGTCCAAGAGCGGTTGATAAACCTTCTTGTTGATGAATTCTACGGGACAGATGTAAACTGGGTTCAGGATGGGACGCTCGTTGGACTGTCCGACCGGACCTATGGTCCATTTGTTGGTCCGGGGTTCTCAGGACAGCGTGGAATCCATTGGCCGTAACTGTATTAAAAAAATGGAGCAACAACGTGCATATTTCCGTTGCTGATGCGCGAGAACTCGCGGAAACTTATTTGGAAAAATGTGGGATGTCCCCTACTGATGCCGCAATAATAGCGGATATCTTATTAGAAGCCGAACTTCGTGGGCGAAAAACACACGGCTTTATCCGATTGACCGGCATTAAAAGTCGCTATGAACACGGAGAACGGACTGATATCCAAATTGACAAAGAGGAAGGGCAGTGCATCCGGGTTAATGGCGGAAACCAACCCGGCTATCTCGTCGCATATCGAGCAATGGAGTTTGCCATTGAACGCGCAAAGCAGAGTGGATCAGGTATCATTGGGGTCTATAATACATCGCATTGTGGCATGGCAGGATACTACGTCGATATGGCGCGCAAAGCAGATATTATCGGACTACTCTTTGCGGACTGTCTGCCCCGAATTACCCCCGAAGGCGGCACGGAGGCGATTTTAGGAACAAATCCAATCGCTGTCGGGATACCATCCAATACAGTCCCAATTTTGTTTGATATGTCTACCGCTGCGATTACCAATGGTGATCTCCTCGTTGCTATGCGCGAAGATCAGACTATTGCTGAAGACCTCGCGTTTGATGCAGCGGGTGAACCGACCACAGATGCCGACGCAGCACTGAAGGGAAGCGTCCGTCCGTTCGGTGGACATAAAGGGTTTGGACTCGCGTTCATCACACAAATCCTCGCCGGTGCGTTAGTCAACGCTGCGACAATTCCACCACCCGGGGCAAACTACGGTTTGCTCGTTATCGCAGTAGATCCGACAAGTTTTGTCCCCTTAACGCAATTCAAAACGGAGGTTGATCAACTTGTTGCACGTATCAAGGAGAATCGACGAGAAACAGGGGTTACAGAGATCCTTATCCCCGGCGAACGGGCATACCGTCAGCGTGAGACGCATCTCGCTGACGGCATTCATTTAGATAATACACTTTTCAGTCAATTAACTTAAACCCATTGTTAGATGCGGTCTCCGTATCGCATTGAAAGGAAAATCTATATGGCAACTTTTAAAGCAGGTATCATCGGTTGTGGTGGACGAGGACGCTCCCATGCCCGCGGGTATCAGGCATCTCCAGATGTTGAAATCGTCGCCTGTTCCGATCCGGTCGAAAACGCACGGAACGACTTCGCGGAGCAGTTTGAAGTTTCCAACACTTACGAAAACTACCAAGAGATGTTGGATAACGAATCACTCGATTTTGTCAGTGTCTGCACTTGGATCGCGCTCCATAGGGATATGGTAATCGCCGCTGCGAATAGCGGTATTAAAGCCATCCATGCAGAGAAACCGATGGCACCGACGTGGGGCGATGCGAAAGCACTCTATCAGGCGTGTGTGGATAACGATGTCGTGATAACATTTTGCCATCAACGTCGTTTTGGCGCGCAATTTATCAAGGCGAGACAACTCGCAAACGAAGGCGCGATCGGTGATCTGCGTCGCCTTGAAGGTTCGTGTCCAAACCTCCTCGACTGGGGAACCCACTGGTTCGATATGTTCCTGTTTTACAATAATGACGAACCTGTTGATTGGGTAATCGGTCAAATAGATGTAGCAGAAGAGAAACTCGTCTTCGGGACACAAGTTGAGACGAGCGGTCTATCCTGGGTCCGCTGGAAAAACGGCGTAGAAGGATTGCTGACGACGGGCGGTGTCTCTTTAAACGGATTCGCAAATCGCCTCATCGGCACTGAAGGTATTATTGATGTCGGTGGTGGTGCACCTGTCCGAATGCTACGTGCCGGTTCCAACGAATGGGAAATCCCTGATCTAAGCGACATTACGCCGACAGGAGATGATACAGTTCTCGCTGTCCTTGACCTCGTTGACAGTGTGAAAACAGGACGTGAACCGGAACTCAGCGGTCGCAAGGCGCTTCAAGGCGCAGAACTCATTTTTGCGACCTACGAGTCAAGTCGACGGCGCGCGAAGATTAATTTACCGCTCACAGTGGACGATTCTGCTTTGTTAACCATGGTTGCTAATGGGGACATCGGTTAGGTTTTGTTTCTACGAGCTGCAGGCGCGGTTTACCACCGCGCACTGTAGCAGTATTGGATTCTTGGTGTTTTTCTATGATTTTTATCAACCTAATTGAATTTTTTGCGTCTAATCAAGATTAAAGGGGATTGTCACACGTCATGTTCCCCAAGAGCATAAAGTTATAAAGAGTCAGAAGCATTTAATAGATACGAAAAAGTTCTCGACACGCTCCCTTCGATGCGAGAGGCGCGCTCAGCGTAGTGTTCACGTGTGAAACACGTTTTCCTAATGCCATTTGTTGCATTGAATAGTGGAGGTGCCGACACCGGCGTAAGGTGGCTAACCTGCCCGGAAAATTTGTGAATCAACGCGAATTGCCGAAACTTAACGAATTTTCGGACTCGCTATCAGCAGGGAGAAACGTGTGCCAAAAACAAAAAATATGTTCGGTGTTACTCACGAACCGATATACACAAGTCGAAACCAACACAAGCACGGAAACGAGCCAACCCCCAAATCACCGCTCCGTTCGCGATGGGTGAATTTTCTCTTTTTTCACATTTTCGTTTGTCTGTCAGTCTTAATGGTGTCCACAAACGTTGGGGCGCAAGACATTTTGGCTACTGTGGACCTATCCGTTATTGATACCGAGGGACAGGATACTGTTTTCAATCCTGCTAAAGGCGAGAATTTACGGATTACCGTCACAGTCTCCGCAGACGTAGGTGCTGCACACACTTATGACTATGTCATCTATTATGTCGATGCCGATGGAACCGACATTAAAATTGGTGCAGATGAAATAATTATTGAAGGTCAGAAAGGGACGGAAATTGATAGAGGTCAGTTAACAGTAACGCGCGCAGAACCGGGGACTGCTCGCCGCAATTGGGATGGTGGTGGTCTGTCAGATGGCACCTATACAATTCGTGTCGCAGTTCGTGAAATTGGCGGCGGTAATATAATATGGATTGATCAAGAATCAGCGACCTTGGACCAAGCCGATCCAGAGATTACCCTTGGCACCGATATCGCTGAATTCTCGCCAAACGGGGACAGAGTTCTTGATACTGTTAATGTCTATTATAGTCTAAGTGAAGGTGTTGCGGAGAGTCAGTTAGTATTTCACCGAAGAATAAGCGACGAGAGAAAAACTCCATTTGGGCAGCCTGTTAGCCTTCGCACAACTAAAGGCAGTCATACCTATCGCTGGGATGGCGGCAGGGGGACTTTTCCAGATGGACAGTATGTATTGGAACTGAAGGTCGTTGACAAGGGCGGAAATCCTGCTACAAAGGAGTCTATTCCTGTCATCATTGATACAAAAGCACCGCTAATATCTCAGGTGGCTGTCAATGAGGAGCTAAAACTGGTTGATGGTATCTTCATCAACGCTCCCATCCAGTCGATTAAGGTAACAGCAGATGCTGCTGATGGAACACCCCTTGATTTTACTTCTAATCGAACCAGACTGCAAGTGAAAAAACAGCGTGGTGCTGCCATAAAAGGAGACCTCAGCTACGATGCAACAGCATTGACATTTTCCTTTGGCAATCGCTTGGATGAAGCGTCCGAAAATGGGAAATATACTGCTTCAATCGCTGTCGCCGATAGGGTTGGAAATGTCACTGAGAAAACGTTGGATTTCACTTTTGATAATGTTGCCCCGAGCTTGACAGAGGTCGCTACTTCAAAGGGTAAGTTGCTCCCCGGGGACGGGGTCAGCAAATCGATGAATTTTGTTGAAGCAACGCTCAAAGATAACCTTCAAGACAGTCTCAGTCTCTCTGCCTCCACGATCCGTCTCACGGATCCCAACGGTGCTGTATTGGGAAGACAAACACAGCCGGATGATAATAAAATCCGATGGGTCCTCCTATCTCCGCTCAGGGCGAAGGATGGGCTCATGGACGGCGAATATACGATTGAGGTGAATGCGAAGGATAAGGCAGGTAACGAGACTGGGGCTTTACAAATACCTTTTATTTATGATAACCTCGCACCGCGTGTCACCTTAGGTTTTGACGAAACATCTCCCTTCACGCTAAATCAGGATACGATTTACCATGCGCAACCGCTTTCACAAATTGTCGCAACGTTTGATGATGCCGGGGTTGGGGTTGATCTCGAAGAAGATACGCGTGTTGTTTTTGGAACGAGAGAAGACGGCGGACAACTGAACGCGCTTCCCGGACGCGAGTTTTTGGCAACGGAACGCAACCAATTAACTTATATTTTAGAAACACCGCTGACAAGTCGAGACGGGAGCCAAGATGGGCGTTATGTACTCAACGTTCAAGCGACAGATGCGCTCGGCAATACAGAAACGTACAGATACCAATTGGTCTATGATACACAACTCCCGGCACTCGTCTCTACAGTACCAGCCGCCAACGCGACTGTCTCAGAACTATCGCAGGTTGAGGTGGTACTTGCCGAGGAGACCAGCGGTATAGATTTCATTCAGAGTACCTTCCGATTGGCGCATAATGTTGACGGAAATCAAACAGATGTGCCTGTGAATATAACGAGTAACGGCACAGATGCAGCGACCTTGACACTCGCCGAACCGATCGCCTTAGACGGTTCCGATGACGGCACCTACATAATCGAAATCTCCCCGATGGACTTAGCCGGTAACCTTGGCGTTACTGTCCGACGCGAGTTCTATCTCGTCAGCCAAAGCCGACCTGAAATTCGGTTAACAACTCCCGAAACCACAACCGTCAATGATTTGACAACAATTATTGCTGAACTTAATGGTTACATCGGGTCCGGTATTGATTTTGATGCCTCAACGCTGACTGTTGAAGATGCTCAAGGCAGTCTTGTTACACAGACTGAACTTGAATATGATGCGGTAAATAACCTATTAACTTGGAACATAGAAGCACCGCTGCCGCGCGATGGCAGTGCTGATGGTGAATATACTATAACTGCTACCTTCGTCGATTTTGCTGGGCAACGTTTAACGCAACAATTTCAACGCCTTGTGGACACACAATTTCCCGCTATCGAAAGTGTACAGGTCGCAATTGATTCTCAACCGGAACTTTCCACGAATACCACAACAACCATTGCCGAGGGGTTTTCACAGATCGTTGTAACTTTTGAGAGTGGACAAGAAGGTTTGATTAGCGGCATTGATTTCGCTAATACAGGTGTTACCTTTACCAATCCGTCTGGCGAAAATATCTCTGTTAACCGGTTGGATGACGGCAAAAATGTCTTAACGTTTGATTTCCAAGCATTAACGGCGCGCGGTGAGTATGTGCTTTCTATTACACCACAGGACCTCGCTGGTAACCAAAGTGCCGCGCCACTTGTTTACCGGTTACGGATTGACGTACCTTTGCCTAAGGTCAGTTCGGTGCTCATTAGTGGAAAACTCGGTACTATCGTTTATGTGAACGGCGATGCCACTAACATCGTCGCTACTTTCGCGGACTTGAGTGGTGCTGGATTGGACTTAGACGCGGGGGGTTCATCGATCACCGTCACAACTGAAACAGGGCTACCCGCACCCGGTATTACAACCTCCAATGGGACAGATCAATTGACCTGGACCCCTATAGTCCTCCCGAAGGATGGCAGTGCAGATGGGCGATATACTGTCGTTGTCACACCGAAAGACAAAACTGGAAGACAAGGCGATGTCGTCTATCGGCAGTTCGTTTACGATACACAAGAACCACGCATTACTGATGCTGCACCAGTGGTTTTAAACCAGCCTGCTACCTATGTCGGTGGCACACTCACCCAACTTCAGTTCACTGTCGAAGATGTGGGGCCTGCTGGATTGGAGATGCAAGATCAGGCAGTCGAGCTTCTTGATATGCAGGGCGCAACTGTCACTGCTACGCTCACCTCTGATGAGATAAACAATCTTTTGTATCTCACGCTTGACACTCCACTTGCTCAAGATGGCAGTGCAGATGGTGAATACACCGTGAAGGTGTCTCTTGTTGACAAAGCAGGAAATATATCGGCTTCGGAGCAGACCTTCATTTATGATTCTCAAGTGCCTCGGTTGTCATTAGTCTCAATAAATACTGAGTCCGGTGTGGAACTTGTACCGCAAAAAATTACCGAAATTTCGGAATCTATCAGCGGTATTACGCTTCAATTTGACGAAGCAACGAGAGTTGATTTCGCTAATACTATGGTTAGTTTGGTCGGCCCCGATGGGCAAGCGATCCCTCTCAATATCTCGGTTGATACGATTACCCAACTTACGGCGCGTTTTGTTGAATTGACGCAAGCCGGATTGTACACACTCTCTATTACGCCACAAGACATAGCCGGTAATATTGCGCAAGGGGCTGTACAATACTCGTTTCGGATTATACTCGTTTTACCAAGTGTGAGTACTGTCGAATTAGGCGGACAGACCGGGGATGTCGTGTTCCTCAACGGTAGTAATTCTACAATAGTTGCCGCTTTAGTGGATGCTACCGGCACCGGGCTTGATTTAGGCGAAGGCGGTTCAAATATTGTTGTGACAAGTCCCGCAGGGACGGTCGTTCCAGGTCAAACTCGCACAGATGGCGCGAACCAGTTGATTTGGGAGCCTATATCGCTCCCAACAGATGGGAGTGCTGATGGTAGGTATACTGTGGCGATTACGCCTATTGATAAGGCAGGTAGACAAGGCGATGTTGTTTATCGGCAGTTCATTTATGATACAGAAAACCCTCGGATAACCGCATCCGATCCGCTTGTCTTGAGTCAACCTGTATCCTATATCGGTCGCGGCTTGAACCAGTTCGTATTCACTGTTGAAGATGTCGGACCGGCGGACCTGCTCTTGGAAGCACAAACGGTTGAATTAATCGATGCTGCTAATAGTATTGTGCCTGCAACATTGACATTTGACGAACTAACGAGCCAACTCTATCTAACCCTTGCTGCTCCGTTCGCTCGAGATGGCAGTGTGGATGGTCCCTATACGATTAGGCTATCCCTTGTTGACAAAGCCGGTAATGTCTTAAATTCAGAGCACGCCCTGATTTATGACTCGCAAGCACCCCGACTCTCTACCGTCACGGTAAATACCGAGACACCGGTAGAACTCGTTCCACAAGAAGTTACCGAGATTTTGGAACCTGTCAGCAGTATTACTTTGCAATTTGACGAGGCAACGAGAGTTGATTTTGATAATACCGTAATTACGATGGTGAGTTCTTCTATCTCTGCTTCTGGTGAGACTGAAATAGTGAATATACCGCTCACATTTGAAGATGACGGCATATCTCAGATGACTGTCAGTTTCCTAGAATTGGATCAACTTGACACATATATACTCTCCGTTACACCGCAAGATATAGCAGAAAATGTTGCAACCGCTCCGACTGTCTATACTTTCGTTCTGGATATACCCTTGTCAAGGGTCGTTTCTGTTATTATCGGGAACACTGAGACAATCGGAAGTGGGGATGTCGCCTATGTTAATGCAAACAACATGCTTATAGGAGCCGAGATCCTTGACCCAACGGAGACAGGGTTAGCCTTCGGGGATGATGGTTCGGATATTACAGTGGCAACCCTTGATGGGACAGTCGTTCCCGGCGCACTTGGTTCTGATGGTGTTAGCCTACTTGTTTGGGAACCGATAACGCTTACGACGGATGGCACGACAGATGGACGATATAGTGTATACGTTACACCTGTTGATAAAGCCGGTCGTCAGGGCAATACTGTTTACAGCGAGTTCATTTATGATACGCAAGAGCCAGAGATAACAGCGGCTGGACCGATTGATTTAAGTCAACCCGTTTCCTATATCAGTCAAAGTCTAACGCAGTTTCACTTTACAGTTGCAGATGCCGGTCCTGCGGATCTTGAGTTATCGGATCAGAAAGTGAGCCTTCGCGATGCCAATGGCAATTTAGTCCCCGCGCAGCTCACCAATGATACGAATAACCGACTCTTTTTCACGCTTGACCAGCCTTTGCCTCTTGATGGTAGTATGGATGGTGAATACGCCATTGTTATTGAGTTAGCAGATAAAGCTGGAAATCCCTTGAGCGTTGAACATCGCATTGTCTATGATACACAATCACCAACGCTTGTTCGTACAGTACCTGCTCATGGTGCACTCCTCACTGAGGATATCACACAAATACAGGTAACCCTCAATGATGAGGGTGGGAGTGGTATTGACTGGGCAATGACTACAGTGACACTGGTTAACCCGAGTGGCAGCGAGATATCTGGAGAACTTGTTAGTAATGGCACAACAGCATTAACGCTTAATACGAATCAACTCGTTGAAGATGGACGCTATATTATCCGTGTTCAAGCTGTTGACAGGGCTGGGAATGGGGAAGCTACCGTCTTTGAACGGAACTTCCAATTGTCAAGGCGTTTGCCGACGATCGTTTCAACGGAGCCTGCTACCGCACCCGCGGACGAAGCGTTTACCAATGAAGAAGTTGAGCAAATAGAAGTCGAACTCGAAACAGATGATGAGAATCATCTTTCAACGCTGCGTCTCTTAAATCCGGGTGACCAAGTTGTTGCTGGACAGCAACAGCGCGCATCTGGCAGGTTAATCTATAATCTGGTCCGACCCCTCGCGACTGACGGTTCCGAAGATGGACGCTATACCATTGAATTTACGCCAATCAGTGCTTCTGGGCGGAGTGGTGAAGTTCAACGATTAACCTTCATGTACGACACGCAGGCACCGGAGATTGAGAGCGATGATGTGATTGATCTCATCGTTACACAACCGGGTGTTAATAATTCACTGACAGAGATTCGCGTCAATCTCACCGATGACACATCTGGTATTGATTGGGAAAATCTCGACGATGAATGGCTAACTTTTGAGCGGTTATCACCGAATGCAACTGAAATTTCAGGACGTGTTGATGACGATGGACAAGGTAACCTCACTTTCCGTCTCACGGTTCCGCTCGCAGACAATGGATCCGCTGATGGCGAGTACCAAATTACCATTAGCCCCAAGGACCGCGCAGGAAACGACGATGAACCGTATGAAAGGGTCTTCGTTTACGATACCAGGCCACCGATGATTGATGTCGGAACACTACTTATCAACGACGCACCACTCCTTGTTGATATTAATGCCGAAGATTATCCGACCGCAGTCTCTACGACCGGAGGCGTCACCCTTCAAGCAAAAATCTTTGACACGGGCTTAGGGGTTAACCTTGCGCAATCAAGGATCATTGTTAGGAGCCCGGATGGATCCGAAGTTTCTGGAAACACCCAACAAAACGGGGTGGACACGATCGTTTTCAAATCTGGTGGTTTGGCATTCCAAGGACGCTATCAGGTTACGGTTAGGGGCGTTGGAAATGACTCCGAACTCCTCGGTTTCTCTCCAAGCGATACGATCACAACGGAATTTCTCTATGAGACAGGTAAACCTACCGCGGCTGTAACCAGTGACGGTGGTGAAACCGAGTTGACCGATGAGCCACTGCCGTTGGAAGGCACAGCGAGTGATCAAGGGAGTACACAGAGAATTGGTGAAGGCGAGATTTCTGTGCCACCCTCCGGGGTATGGCTTGTTGAAATTGTAGGGACAGGGCCCGACGATCAGCCCATCGACCCAGTTCCAGCGGTTGATGACAGCAATGCACAAGAAGAACCATGGAGCCGCTGGTCAATCGACTACCTACCGACACGTTCCGGTGAATACGACTTGGATGTCCGCGTCACCGACAGAGCAGGAAATTACGCTGTTTATGACATTGGCAAGTATACCATGTCTGTATCTCTCACTTTCCGAGGTTCAACATTCGGGTGGCCAAATCCGCTCCGCATCTCAAAACGCGATGTCGCCTTCTTTTCCTTTGATGTCAATGTACCACTCGGGGAAACAATTGAACTCACTTTGAGCGTCTATGATTGGAGTGGGGATATGGTGTTATCGCAAACTTATCCCGATGTTGTATCGGGACAGCGCAACGATCAATTGGTTAAATGGAATCTGGAAAACCAGGCGGGCAACGCTGTCGCACGGGGACTCTACATCTTCCGTTTAGAAGCCGTCAACGCAGCAGGAAATCGCGCAAACGCTGTCGGTAAGGTGCTTGTTGTTGACTAAGCACACTGCTTTAAGCAGATATTAAAAGCCAGGATAAGGAGAATCTATAATGCTGAAAAGGGAAGCCGTTCTAATCGTAATGGCACTTTTCATAATAATCCCAGTTGTTCCAAGTGTACACGCTGATATTAACGATGGCGCAGGAACTGTGGGTGCCGCTTTCCTGAAAATTGAAGGTGGCAGTCGACCCGCTGGATTAGGCGGTGCCTTCACTGGACTTGCCAATGATATTAATACTATCTTTTGGAATCCTGCTGGGTTAACCGCTGTCCAAGACAGGGAACTGACAGCAATGCAACACTTTTCGTTCGCCGATATTAATAATAATACCATCGGATACGCGCAACGTGTAGGGCAACTCGTCTGGGGAGCCAGTTTCCTCGGAAGTTTCACAGAAATTGAACGCCGTCAGGGACCGACGGAAGACCCGGATAGTACCGCAACAGTCGGCGGGTTTGCTACAGGTTTGTCGCTCGCCTATCCACTCGGTACAGCAATGTCTGTTGGCGGGACAGCAAAGGTAATCTCGCAGCAATTAGACATTCAAAATGCATACGGTGTCGCAGCCGATGTCGGACTGGTCTTAAATTTGCTTGAGGATCGTCTCGGTATTGGGGTCGCCGTCCAAAATGCTGGTGTCTTGGACGGTGGCGAAAACTTGCCAATGGCACTCCGTGGAGGACTCGCCTACAGAATGTGGAAACAACCTGCTGCGGAGACGGAAGCGGATCAACCGATGCCCGCGCAGGAATTATGGGCGTTGGTCGCAGATGCACACCTCCCCCTTCTTGATGCAAATCCCAGCTTTCACCTGGGGATGGAGCGGTGGTTTTACGATAGTATCGCTGCACGTGTCGGATATAGGATCAGTCTCAATGAGAATCCAAGCGATGGATTAGCAATCGGTATCGGTGTCCGGCGCAGCGGTGAAGACATGTTAGCGAATGTTGATTTCCAGTTTGATTACGCTTTTGTGCCTGACCCCGATTTAGGCAACGCACATCGCGTCTCTTTTATCACGCGCTTTTAATAGTTATTGGTTTTCAGTTGTTAGTTATAAGTTATAAGTCTGGTTTCTGAGGTTTGATTATCTCTTTCTAACCGTCGTTTCCCAAGTGGAGCACCGACGATTACCAAAAGATATTGGACAATCAGAACCCTCTTAACTTATAACTTATAACTTATAACTATTACACACTCGCTTCAAGCATGCGTTCGATCGGTGTACGGGCTTTGTCAATAGTTTCGGGATTCAGCGTAATCTCATATTCGTCGAGGCTTTCGTCCCTATCAATTGCTTCCAGAATATTCGCGATTTTCCCCAAATTGACTTGTGCCATGTGTGAACATCGGACTGAGCAAGCTGTCCAGAATTGAACTTCTGGGAATTCTTGCGCAAGATTGGAAGTTAACTCGCACTCCGAGGCGACGAAC
This sequence comes from Candidatus Poribacteria bacterium, assembly GCA_022821495.1. Taxonomy (GTDB): domain Bacteria; phylum Poribacteria; class WGA-4E; order WGA-4E; family WGA-3G; genus WGA-3G. Next base: position 18,320 of record JAJEDN010000079.1, on the reverse strand, counting down.
GCGCGTTCCAGTTGGTTGTCTGCAACACGTTCCGCTATATCCTTCATAATCTGGCTGGTACTGCCATAAAAATCTGCCTCTTTTAAAACGTTTGGACGACATTCCCAGTGGGCATATAACTTACGGCGAGGGTGTCCTTTCGGGATTTCAAAGGATTCACGGATGCCAAGAAGGTCATCAAGTGTGAATTTTTCGTGAACTTCACAGACGGCACCCCGCGCAGTGTTATCTTTCCCTGGGTAGACAACATTTTTTTCGTCTTTCAATTCTTCTTCCAAATTCTGCGCAAAGAAAATATCTGGCACAAAAATAAGTGTATCGCCCGGCATCGTTTTCGCGATATGTGCTGCATTCGCTGACGTGCAGCAGATATCCGATTCCGCCTTCGCGTCGGCGTAACTATTGATATAAATCATCACCGGCGCACCTGGATAAAGGGTTTTCAACTTCTTAACATCTTCTGCACCGAAGTTATCAGCGAGTGAGCAACCCGCTGTTTTATCGGCAACTAATACGGTTTTACTCGGATTTAGGATTTTCGCTGTTTCCGCCATAAATGGAACGCCGTTAAAAATTAGATACGGAGCATCTGTTCTCGCGGCGTACATACTCAAACCGAGTGAATCACCCTGTTCCTCTTTTTCTGACAATCCAAAAACCAGAGGCTCCATATAGTTGTGACCAAGCATCACAACGTTATGCTTCTTTTTGAGCGTCCGTATTTTGTGGATAGTCTTCGCGTGCGCTTCTATATCGAGGAATGTTAAACTTGGGTGATGGCGGTTATACAATTCCTGCTTGACCTCTTCAATAGTAAGGTCTGTACAATTTGAGGTATCTGTTGTAGGGGGGGCTTCTCCGTTAGGATGCATGCTAATCACGCTCCAAGTTGATCACTAATAAAACAGTCTGCTGCTTTACAGGCTAACGATCACGATAATTTTTGACTTGTGTCTTAGGCTAACCTCTGCTGCAGACGCAATTAGCGATTCTTTTTTATTCGTTCCAATTAGCATACACTTAAAATATTTCTTTTGTCAAGTCCTAATATACGGAAATGATACACAAATGCGAAATTTATGCCAAATTTTCTGTGCGAAAACAGGAAAAATCTGCGTTGTTTTTCTTATTCTATGCCTTGTTTTCGGGTTAACACCGACTGCGGAAAGTGTTTCGGTCAAATTAAGAGGAAAAATAGCTTTGGTGGGGATTCTTTCAGGACTTGCCTATGTAACACATACGCTTGTTAAACGCGATAGGCGAGCCGTAGAGAAATTACAATTCCACCTCGGCCCGCCTGATCGGGTTATTCAGTTTGAACGTGGATTTGACTTATGGCGTGTTCATTATTATCAAGAGCAGTGCTATCTGTTTCGGAACAGCCGATTCATACGGAAAAAAGTTCTTAAAGTTCCCTTTTCCAGTTATGACGCCCCCTCAAATTCCATAGAACGACTTTCTTGGAAGGGGAGAAGCCCAGAAAAAAGGACGAAAGGATGGAAGAAATACGCTTCCAACCTTCCAACCTTCCAACCTTCCAATCTTTTGCCTTTTCTTATTGATACGCCCGTTTTAGTGCCCCCCAAGTGGTTGCAGCCTTACCCTTGGCATCCACAGCAAGACCCTCGACTTGTATCTTCCTATCTTTATCGGTTGGGAGCCGAAGGTCGCCTTCGTTCGCTTTCAAGTTGTTCGTCACGAAAATCGCATCTATCATGGTGGCATCCTCGCGAACGCCGATACGAAGCACCGTCTCACCTGCTTCCTTGAACTTCCATTCTCGGTCAAACGTTCCACCGTCTAACCAGTGGTTGATGCGATCCCAATGCCAAGCTGCGCCTTGTGCGACACCCCAGCGGAACTCGGTATTCTGGGTTACTTGTGCATCTTCGTCTGGGTCGGCAGGTTGCCAAGTCACCCAAAACGAATCGCTGTTCCCATCCCAAGCAATGACCTGGCCCCACAGCGCGTAGGTGTCCGGTTGCGGAATATTGATAATAAATTCAGCATAGCCCTTACCACCACCACCTGTGGCAGGGGCACCTTCCATCCAGATGAATTTCCCATCAGAGGCAGTTTTTTCATCGGCAATGACCATCGGTTCTACAATCTCGTTTGCTAACTCGGCTTCAAGCGCAATTTCGACTTCAGCACGAAGCCCCACAATTCCAGATAAAAATACGGTGAGTATCATCAGCGTCAATATTGTTCCCTGTTTCACTAAAAGCCTCCTTTCTATTCTCTAAGATACGCGCGGTTGTGTTGAACCACGCGTCATCAAGTTAGGTCAGTCACTATCGTTCTGCTTTCAGTTTGCCCCATGTTGTCGCAAGTTTATCTTGCGGTTCGACAGGTGTTATATCATCTGCTGGGATTGGGTCACGCGGATTGACTTCCGCTTCATCTTCAGAGAGATTATCAGTGATGTAGATCACATCCAGCATCGTCGCGTCTTCTCGGACTGCGATACGGAGTGTGGTATCCCCAGCTGCTGCTACCTCCCATTCCCGTTCAAACGTGCCGCCATTTAACCAGTGGTTAATCCTGTCCCAGTGCCACTCGCTGCCTTGTGCGACACCCCAGCGAAACTCGGTGTTCTGGGTTTCTTGCGCGTTTTCGTCGGGATCCATAGGCTGCCAGGTTACCCAGAATGAATCGCTATTGCCATCCCATGCGAGGACTTTTCCCCAAAGCGCGTATGTCCCCGGTGCTGGAATATGGATGTTGTATTCTACCCAACCTTCACCGCCGCCGCCTGTCGCTGCGGGGCCCTCCATCCAGACGAATTGTCCATCGGAAGCTGCATCATCGTCAGCAACTACCATCGGAGCTTCAATCGCATCTGCCTTTTCTGCTTCGATTGCCCGCTCGTAACCGTAACTCACACCGATTGTCAGTAATAAACCGCACGTGAAAAGTGTACTGAATACTAATGTCTTGAAACGCATAGAAAATTCTCCTTTTATTCGTTATTAGTTGTCGGTTCGCAGTTAAAACCGTTGTATTGCTTATTTCGTCTATTGACTATACATGTTCTTACTGGGCTCGTATTTCGCCCCACTGCTGAATCTGTAATGCTGATGGCACTACTGGAAGTGCATCCGAACGACTATTAGACCATTTCGGTTGCGCCGCCCAAGCACCGTTGTTAATCAATTCATGACGTTCACTTCCATCCGCACGCATGAGGTGGATAACCCATCTACCCTCCTTCTCAAATTGAAAGGCGATCGTATCACCATCAGGTGCCCATGCAGGCACAGCTTCATCTGTTGGGGTATCGGTAAGGGCTTTTTTATTACCGCCATCAACTGCATCCATGATGTACAAATCAAAATCTGCAAGCACTGCCCCAGCCTGCATTGAAGCGTATGCAATCTGCTGCCCATCGGGTGACCACGCCGGGTAGGTGTCCATCAGCGGTTGATGTGTTAACCGTTGTTCGACTCTGCTATTTACATCAACGACGTATATATCCCAATTAAGTTTTCGCTTTGAGTGGAAAACAAGGGTTTTTCCATCGGGCGACCACGCCGGTGCCTCATCTTCAAACGGATTTTCGGTGAGGTGTTCCACTTCACCGTTATTGAGATGGAGCAAATAGATATCGAAATGTCCTTTTCGATTTGACGTGAAAGCGAGGCGTGTGCCGTCAGGCGACCAAGCCGGCGCTTTATCTGTCGCTGGGTGATGCGTTAGACGGCGTTGATTGGTGCCGTCAACTTCCATCACATAAATCTCGTGATTTCCATCACGACGTGAGAAAAAAGCGATTCGCGTACTATCAGGTGCCCACGTCGGATAGTAATCCGCTGCACGGTTATTCGTGAGATTAACAGGCCGCTTTCCGGTTGTATCTGTCAGATAGATTTCCCAATTACCGCTCACATCCGAGGCAAACGCAATCGGCGTTGGTGGATGGGGTTGACACACAGCACTATTGGGCACAAGCGAAAGCATCACAAAAACACTGCTCTGCCATACTAACAGAATTCGCATTTTTTGTCTATATTTTTTTGATTTCAAAATTTTCCGTCGCGTACCTCAAAATGGGTCGGTTTATGGAGTGTTGTCCCACCAATCCGCACCCATTCTGTAACCCATTCAATCATTTGGCCTAAAGAAACACGTGGATACCCAAACAGTTGATGACACCGAGTGGCGTTGCTAAGTAGTGACGTTGCCGACACTTCACCCGTAAAACGCGGCGGTTTATTGAAAAGCGCGCCGAAACACGACGCAAGGGACCGTATGGAAACTGTCTCCGGTCCTGTCACATTAAGAACCAACGGTGGACTTTGGCAGTGTGCGAAGGCTCGTAGCGCGACTGCGTTCGCATCGCCTTGCCATATCACATTCACATTGCCCATTTCAAGGGAGATTGTTTCTTCGGCATATACTTTTTCAGCGATGTCTAACAGTATCCCGTAGCGGAGATCTATCGCATAGTTGAGTCGTAAGATCGCCATCGGGGTGCCGTATTGCGATGAAAAATAGGAGCATATCCGTTCACGACTCAGACACGATTGGGCATACTCACCAATCGGGGCAACCGATGAACTCTCAGTTGCACCACCGTGGGATACCGGTGTTAACGGATAAACGTTTCCTGTCGAAAAGACGACCAATCGGGAATCCTTAAACTTTTCTGCCACGCGCCCCGGCATGTAACTGTTCATTGCCCACGTCAGATTTTCATTATCGCTCGAACCAAACTTCCTACCCGCCATCAGAATGACGTTTTGAATGTTCGGTAGACTTTGCAGGCAGTCTTCCGAAAGTAAATCTGAGGCGATTGTCTCGATGCCATCTGCCTGCAAGGTTTCCCGCACACTCGGTGTTGAGAACCGAGAGACACCGATCACCCTTTTCGATACGCCCGCGGCGTTAATCGCGCGTTTCGCCTGTTTGGCGAGTGTCGGACCCATCTTCCCGCCGACACCGAGAATGAGGATATCCCCATCCAGTGCAGCGATTGACGTTATCACCTCGTCTGTTGGTTCTGATAGTTGTGATTCTAATTGCGTTTCGGTTTTTATCAAAAGTTTTTTAATAATTTGTCTGTTCCACGGTCATCAGTGAAACATGTTAGTATATGAGATACCGAGAAACACAGAGAAAGACAGACTTTCTCCTCAAAACATATCGTAGCAGACTTTCGGTTTTGTTTCAAGATACGAATAAATCGCTATATCCGTCCTACAGGCTGGATCTGTTCTGACAACCGACTGCTGATGGTGTCCCATGCCTGATAACTGTTAGGGTGATATACTTTTTGCACAACGGAATCCAAGTGCACCGATCCCTGCGTATACTGGACTCGTTCCATGACGATTTGAAGCACGCAACCATTCAGGATTGCTGTTCCAACCACCCCCGCGTATGACACGAAAATCTACAATGTTCTCAAAATCATTGACAATCTCCTCGACATTATTCGCACCAGCAGTCGGGTTTCGGCGTGGAGAGTTCGCATAAAAATCGGCTTGATATCCGTCAAGGCACCACTCCCAGACGTTTCCGGCAATATCATGCACACCATAGTCATTCGCTGGGTACTCGCCAACAGGTGTCGTCTCGCCGAGATGTTTTCCATAGTTCGCCCTATTTAAATTAATACCATTACCCCATGGATAGTCTTTTTTCTTTAATCCGCCGCGTGCGGCTTTCTCCCATTCTGCTTCCGTCGGTAGACGTTTATCTACCCAGACAGCGTAAGCCATCGCTGCATACCAACTCACATAGCGTACGGGGTGATCCCGTTCGCCGAGGGGAAAATTATTCCCATGCCAGTCTTGTAGGTAGTTCCCGTCGTGGAATTTTTCAATGATGCGTTCTTTCTGCCATTCCGGGTTCGCGAGGACGAAATCCTTAAACGCACCGTTGGTTATCTCGTTCGCGTCTATGTAAAACGCGTCAAGATGAACGGTATGCACCGGCTGTTCGTCGTTATCAGCACCACCACCATTGCTGCCCATCTCAAACTCGCCTTCTGGAATCAGGACCATCCCATCCGGAATAATCGGTTCAGCGGCGAGTTCAGGTTCAGGTTCAGATTCAACGGTTGGTGTGATCTCAGTACTTGGATCCGCACGCATCAATTCTACAGGATCAACCTCCTCGTCTTCTTCACGTTGCCCACAACTGACGATGTAAATAGCTAAAAAACATATAAACGCTAAACCGAAAAGTTTCAATAGGGTTTTCATCAAAAGTGTTTCCTTAATACTTAGATACCTGTGTTATGCCCTCAATGTAGGCGCGCGTGTTTTTGCCTGGGGATTTCTTGTCGCTCGCGAACGCACTATCAATAAACCTCCAAATAATTGTCAGTCTCCCACTGGCTGACACTCAAATGATAATCGCGCCACTCCTCGCGTTTTACCTGAATATAATAATCGGCGTACACTGTTCCAAGTGCGTTCTTTATCACTTCGTCTTGTTCAAGCGCGTCTGCAGCTGCATCAAGTGTCGCAGGTAGCGCATCAATCCCTCGCCGTTGCAGCTCATCTTCCGACACTTCGTAAAGATTGTCTTCGTTTTGCACGCCAGGATCAATCTGATTTTCGATGCCGTCCAAACCGGCTGCGAGTAGCACTGTCTCCGCGAGATAAGGGTTCGCTGCGCCGTCACTTAAACGGTTCTCAATACGTCCCGGCGCAGGAATCCGAATCATCTGCGTCCGATTGTTCGCACCGTAGGTAACGTAAACAGGTGCCCACGACGAACCCGAACGCGGGGGCCTACGCACTAAACGTTTGTAGCTATTCACAAGCGGATTCGTGACTGCTGTGACCGCTTGGGCATGTTTCAGGATACCGCCCGTGAACCAGTAGGCAAGTTTGGACAAGCCGTTTCTGTCATTTTCATCAAGGAACAGATTCGTCTCGTTCGCCGCATCCCAAAGGCTCATGTGGAAGTGTGCACCATTGCCTGTCAAGTTCGTGAAGGGTTTTGGCATAAAGGTTGCCAGCAATCCTTGTTCTTCAGCCAGTGTTTTGACCATCCATTTAAAGAAAGTATGCCGATCGGCTGATGTGAGCGCGTCCGAATAGGTCCAGTTCGTCTCAAACTGACATGTCCCGTCTTCGTGATCGTTTGCGTAGGGTTCCCATCCCAATTCTTGCATGTATTTAATGAGAGTTGTCATCATATCGAGGTTGCGGTGTAATGCCCTGAGATCATAACACGGTTTGTCTAAAGTATCGAGTTTATCCCACGGTGAGTATTGCCCGCTCTCATCTTGCTTCAAAAGCATAAATTCCGCCTCAATGCCAACATTGAAGATATAGCCCCTCTCCTTTGCTACGTCTAATTGCCGGCGCAGGATCGTCCTCGGACAGTAATGCCACGCTTTACCTTCAACGTACATATCTCCTGCCACCCAAGCAAGATTTTTTCGCCACGGCACAATTGTCAACGAGTCAAAGTCAGGGATGCTCGCCATTTCTGGGTCGTGTGGCGACTGCCCAATTTCGCCCGCAGCAAAGCCTCCGAACCCCGCCCCTTCTTCTGCCATGTCCGCAAGATGTGTGGAAGGGATAACCTTTGCCTTCGGGGCACCACTCATCTCTACGAAGGAACAGAGAAAAAACTCGATACCTTTCTCTTCAACTAAACGTTTGACCTGTTCTTGGGTCATGAAACTGTTCTCCAATGCTTTGTGTAGAAGATTATGCCTTAAAAATAGAAGTGGAGTACCCCAATAAAATGCTACTTCTACGATTTTATAATATAAAAATGCTAACTCCAAAATCCAAAGACGTGATAACATTATAACTGAAGTCCTGAAAATTTCAACGTCTAAAGTTTAAGATGAGAGGTAAACGATGGGATTCTTCTCTCGCTTCTATACAAAATGGTCGCTTTTGGTGGGGGTGTTAATTGTTGCTTATCTGCTACCGATATGGTTGTTCCCCTATTTTCCAACGCAAGACGGCGTGAGCCACGTCTATAATTCTCAGATTCTGACAGAATATAACAACCCGGAATTTCAGTTTCGTGACTATTACGAGATTAACTGGTACCCCTTTCCTAACTGGCTCTCTCACTTTTCGTTAGCAGTATTGATGTTCGTCTTTCCCGCTCTCATTGCCGAGAAAATCTTTTTAAGCCTCTATGTTATCCTGTTCCCACTCGCAATCTATTATTTCCTCAACGCCGTACAGCGCGGACGGCATACGCTCGTCATACTGAGTTTTACTTTTGTTTACAATTACCTATTTTTGATGGGCTTTTACAACTTTGCTGTCAGTGTACCGCTCTTTTTCCTTGCACTCGGTTATTGGTGGAAACACAAAGATGCGATGAATAGGAACCGTATCATTCTGCTCAACCTACTTATCGTTATCACCTATTTTGCACATCTCATCTCTTATGCTTTCATCCTGTTTTCCATCGCCTTGCTGGCACTATTCCATTTCAGGAAAAACTTCAAGCGAATCCTCATTACTGGGTGTTACCTTTTACCAGCAGCCCTATTACTTCTCGTCTATCTCCCTACCTCTGATCTGTTGGCGGGAGATCCTCCTGAATTTGGATTTGGACGTGCCGGAGAACTGTTCGCTAACCTGATCGGTATGCATGTGCTTGTTCCATACACCACGCCTCCGAGTTGGATGTCCGTTGCTGTCTCTACTTTTTTAATCTTTCTCGTTGTCGCAACGCTCTGGCAAAATAGGAAGGCGGTCACAGCAGAACATCTCGGACAAAAAGCGTTTCTCTGCCTCACTGTGGTACTTCTCGGACTCTATTTTATCCTGCCAAACTCTATTGGTCCGGGGGGTTGGGTCAATGACAGGCTTGCTATTTTAGCCACTCTTACTATATTCGCATGGTTTCGTGGGTTTGATAATCTCCAATGGAAACGCGCATTTACAACAGTCGTTACACTGCTCGCACTTGTTAATCTCGTTTATATCGGTATTCTTTTTAAAAACCTCAATGCAGAGACACGCGCGTTTAACGCTTTTGTCCAACGGGTCGAGAAAAATAGTGTTATCCTCCCGCTTCACTTTGATCCGAGAGGTAGCTCCAAACGCGTAGGGATCTTTGTTAATGCTGCCAATTACTACTGTCTTGATAATGGTTGTATCAACCTCGGCAACTATGAGATACAGTTTGACTACTTTCCCGTCCGTTTCAATGCTGACTTTGAAACGCCATTGGACGAGAAAGAATGGGTGCAGATCGTCCACTGGCAGCCCGAACAGATAGATCTCTGTGATTATGCTGACAATGTGGATTATCTATTGTTGTGGGATACGCCGGACGAGCCTATCGTCGCCGAAGCGATTGAGGCGTGTTATACGCTGGTTGCCTCGGAGGGGAAGTTGAAACTCTATAAAGGACAACGAACATCGCCTTGAGAGCTGAACCTAAACGTTCCTTCAATACTCGCCGCGGAGCGTGAGCGTCGCGATGGTGTGTGTATAATTGAGGAAATCGAGAAACGGATCTTTTTCGTTCGTTCGGTTTTGCGTAATCTGGTAATCGGCGTTTAGTGTTAGGTATGGGTTGAATTGCCAGTTCAACTGGATATTCGCACCTATCTGTGTATCTTGGCGGTTTGGGGTATCTTCCGTGACAAGTCCTGACTCCTCCAGAATCTGTCTACCTTCAAACGTTACCCACAACCTGGAGAACCGAAGCCGGACCCACCGTCCTGCCTCAAACCGGTAAAAAGAACTCGCTGCCACTTCGGTACTGGCGAAGTTAAAGAAATCGACATTGGAACGATTCAGAAATAGGTTGATCTCTTCCTGAAACATGAGTTGTTCAGTTGCGACCTGTATCAGTTTCGCTGTGCCGATGTGTCGCCAATCCTTTCGGCGTTCATTGTCTTCAAGTCCCGTGATACCTAAGATGAGGTTGTTCAAATTGGTTTGATAACTCCCATGCTCTACCGTGTATTCCAGTTTACCAAGCATCTGTTTAAAAATTCCAAATTGCAGTCGGCTGCTCATTGTATGGGTGTTAGAACCGACAAGTAGGAAGTCTTCTCTACGGCTATCTTCATCGTCAAACCGATGTAAGCGAAAATTATATTCCAGCACACGCCCAAAGCGGAGACCGAATTGATGCTCCATGTTATTATACACATTTGAGGTCCGGACGAAGCGTTGCACCTGATATGAGGCAACAAGCGGTGGTAAACTCGTAGTTGGTTGGAAACTCAGTTCAGATGAGAGAATGTTACTGAACGCGTCAAATTCGTCGAGTTTGCCTTCTGCACCGGTGTAGTTTTCAGCTTGCGGCGTATATTGTAGTTTGAATCGGAGTTTATCGATGACCGGTAAATCGCCCCCTAAACTAACACCGATGCGATTAATCAAGCCTGTAAGTTGCGGATCTTCTGCTCCAGCGAGGCTACTTGTGTAGGGATCGACACTCAATCCGAGTTCAATATGGTTGTTAAAAGTGTTGGAAAAATGAGCGTCGAGTATCAATTCTGCAGACTCGGTTTCAGGTTTTTTGGGTTCCTTTTCAAGGAGACTCCGTCCGAATTCGGTCTGAAGTTGCGCATTGACATTTTGTACGTCAAGTAAAAATGTGCTGCCGAATAATTGCGTTACAACGATCAAATATATCCAAGAAAAATAGACTCTTTTTTTCACATGCCAACTCCAGATTCTTTAACAGGATAGCGCAAATACTATTTTTAGGAGGCTCGTTTCTGTACTGTTTCGTCGGTTTGCTCGATTAATTTGGGATTTTCGTACCGGTCAACAGCGTAAACCCCGGTTCCCGGCTCACAGACTCTCAAGAAGTGAGACATGCTACCGAGTCCAAGCGTTTCTATAAGCAAGTGAAGCCCGACTCTATAAAGGTCTTTGTCGGAAATCTCTTTGAGACGCTTTATTTTCGGTTTTCCATTCCCGCAAATATCGGCTTTCAGTTTAGCTATACGCTGATTCTCTATTTCTACTTCCTTATTAACCTGCCGAATTTGTTCAACAAGAGTGTCAATGTCTGGTAAAGTGTCTAACCATTTATGTCTTTCGAGCGTGTAATTGCCTGTCCGCGGCTCAATTTGATTAAGGAACCGGGATGCACCAACGGTGCCAAAATTGTTAATAAGGGCATCAATACCGAGGTGATAAACCTCACTGTCTGTTCTTTTTTTAAGGATTTTCATCTTTGGTCACCGCCTGTAACCATTCATAAGGATTTGCAACTCGGACTTGTAATTGTGAACCGAAACGCTCCGCTCTCTTGAGGATTCCGTCGTCTGTTGTGAGGAACACATCAACATTAGCACTTTCGGCACAAGCGAGATGTAAAGCATCCGCTGGCTTGAACCCTAATGATTCAAAATATTTTGCTTTTGAGGTTTCCGCTAAATTAATGATGACATTTTGATATATATAACTCAGATGAGATTGAATTTGATCGCGTTTAGGTTGATTTTGGGTGTTATTAACCTCAAATGCTAAAACTGCACTTCCAAACCAGAGCCATTGTCTGGTGGAACAATAGTTGAGAATTGTTTCAACGGCTTCCGCTTCTCGCTGAATCCGGGTGCTTGTTGCAATATCATCAGGGCGGCTCAAACAGCACGTATCAAGGTAAATTTTCAAAAGGCTTACTCAATCATTCCAGTTTCTGGGCTTGAGGCAGTCGCATAGAGTTTCCGAGGAATCCGTCCTGCTAAAAACGCCGCTCTACCCGCTTCAACGGCTTTCTTCATTGCCTCTGCCATCAGCACTGGACGATGCGCCTTCGCGACAGCTGTATTGAGCAGGACACCGTCACACCCTAACTCCATCGCTATCGCTGCATCCGATGCCGTCCCGACCCCAGCGTCCACAATGAGGGGTACCCGCACAAGATCACGGATAATCTGGATGTTATAGGGGTTCCGAATCCCCATCCCTGATCCAATCGGCGCGCCTAACGGCATCACTGCTGCACACCCGATATCTTCTAATTTTTTACAAGTAATCGGATCATCGTTACAATATGGAAGGACGGTAAATCCATCTTTGACGAGGGTTTCCGCTGCACTGAGCAGCTGCTCCACATCTGGGAACAGTGTCTGCTCGTCTCCGATAACTTCGAGTTTAATGAGTGATGTCTCAAGTGCTTCCCTTGAAAGGTTCGCTGTCAGGATCGCGTCTTTTGCCGTGAAACAGCCAGCAGTATTCGGAAGGATCGTCATATCGCGTTCACGCAGCAGCGCGAACAGATTTTCGCCAGATGTATCTGTGAACTTCACGCGACGCATTGACACTGTGGCAATCTCAGCACTGCTCGCAGCAATGGCCTCCGCCATGATATGGAAGTTCGGATACCCCGCCGTTCCGATAAGTAGCCTTGATGTGTATGTTTGGTCTGCGATTTTGAATGTTTGCATATTTTTTATTATAGGTTTTTCGAGACTTGTCGGCAGTTACCGAGTGGACTGAAAATCTTGTTTCTTGTAGAATGCTATGCCGACACGTTTGATCTGCTCAACCATTTCGGGGTTACGGATATTCCCAAGAATAGACAGATCAATGGTATAAGGCAACAGCTGATCATCCAGGTCATTCGCTATGCGCGAGAGAACTGGGTGCGTCAGCGCGTCCCCACCGCGAAGCGTCAAATCAATGTCAGATCCGTTTTTATAGTCGCCTCTGGCGCGAGACCCATACAACACAGCTTCCTCTACCTGCGGGTATCGCACGAGAACATCACGGATTTTTTTTAGGGTCTGGTCAGACAAACCGTATTGCATTTTTTAAGGGGTCCCCGCCGCTTTCAATTTTAATTAGTATAGCAGCGTCAAAGTCTCTTATCAAATGTTTTTGGGTCAACTTTCCTGTCTTATGTCCCTTGTAACTGTATTAGCCGCCTTGGACAGCACGAATAATTTCGACTTCACTATCCTCGCGAAGTTCCGTGGCTTGCCACGCCGTTTTCGGGATAACCTCCCGATCCACAGCCACAGCGATGCCTGCCTGCGTCGGATTCAGTTCTAAAACGATGAGAAGGTCGTAAACGTTCACGTTTGGATGAACCGTTTTCTCTTCGCCATTAACACGTATTTTCATGTCTTTTGAGTATGGTTATGGCACACGACGTGTACCTACTGCTTTAAAAACCGATCTAATTGAAATGGAGCAATTGTCTCTGAAGTCTCACCCGTCAGAACGAGTTTAGCGATTTCGTAAGCCGTAACAGGTGTGAGTAAGATGCCGTTGCGATAGTGTCCCGTGGCATATATCAGACGCTCAATAGGCGTTTTACCGAGTATCGGCGCGTTATCTCTGCTGCCTGGACGTAAACCCGCCCAAGTCTCCAGGAGCGGCAGTTCGTAAGTGCCCGGCACCGCTTCCCACGCACCACGGAGCAGCTCAAATACGCCACCAGACGTTAGACGCGTGTCAAACCCCATCTCCTCACTCGTCGCGCCAACGATCAACCTACCATCGGCTCTCGGCACCAGATATACCGATGTCGGATACCTCGCTCTGACAGTACGGATGACGTTTTTAACCGTGATTCCTTCTTCCATCTGTAATGCCAACATCTGCCCTTTCACAGGACGCACGGGCGGAACGATGCTCTCTGGTAGTCCTTCAACCTGTGCAGACCAGCACCCTGCTGCAAGAATGAGTATATCTGCGGCTTGAAAACTGTCTTGCGTTTGGACACCGATTGCTACGCCGTTTTCCACGACGATTCTTTCAATAGTGCTGTTTTCATGCATCACACCCCCGCAAACTTCATAGGCTCGCTGGAGTGCCTTTACCATCAGGCGGTTATCAACTTGGTAATCGGTTGCACAGCGAATGGCTGCGGTCACGCGAGGTGAGAGCGCAGATTCAACTGCGCGTGCCTCTCGCCCGGTCAACCACTCGACATCCAACCCTAAGTCTTGCTGAGCAGTGTAAAGATGTCGTAGTTGATGCGTATCGTCGGGTTCCAATCCTACTATGATTGTGCCTTCCACTCGATAGCCGACAGACATCTCCGCGTCTGCTTCTAATGCGTCAACCCATTGCGGGTAGCATGCCAAACTTTGGGTACCGAGTTTAAGCAATTCCGGTTCTTCGCTGTGTGCTTCAGCCAGTGGCGCGAGCATACCCGCAGCTGCCCAAGAGGCGGCGCGTCCGGCTTCTGCGCTATCATAAATAGTAACGGAGGCACCCGATTTCGCAAGTTGCCACCCGATACCAAGCCCAATTATGCCCCCACCGATGATAAGGATTTTTTTATGCATCATTGATTCGGCAGGTAAAACGACTATTTTTCCAATATATTGATGAAACAATCTGTCGCTTTAACTGTTTTGGAAACCAACCCTTTTTCGTAAGCGAATTTAGCGAAAGCATCCCACTTCTCTTCAGATTGCACTTGTGTCGTAGCGAATACATCCAATGTATCCCGAAACGCGAGTTCTTCCAAATCTTTGCGGGCATCAGGGTTGGCTTTAAAAAAGAGTTGCAGCGCATCATCAGGCTTCTCTTTCGTGAATTGAATCGCTTCCTGAATAGCCGTCATCAGTTTTTTGGCAGTTTTTGGATGTTTTTCCAAATAAGCGTCATTCGTGATGATTACTAATTCGTAGTAGTCCGGAATGCCGTGTTTCTCAAGGGCTAAATAACCGGCTTCCGCACCTTCAAGTTTTAACATATTAATCTCGTAATTCCGAAAGGGGCCGATCACTGCATCAATTTGACCGCTTAGAAGTGGCGCTAAAATATTCGTGCCTACGTTTATCAATTCGTAATCGTCTTCGGATAATCCGGCATTCGCCGCGATAGCGTTAAACAGAAGCACGTCCAGCGGTGCGACCGTATATCCGATTTTTTTCCCTTTGAAATCTGCTGGCGTTTTAATGCCGCTCTTTTTCAGGAAACTAATTGTGTTAAGCGGATGTTCCACAAGTAAACCAATTGATTTAACCGGCAAAACTTCTTCACTGGCTCGCGCAATCGTTACACTCTGTTGATAACTAACGGCAAATGGGTATTCCCCTGCCGCCACCAACTTCAGCGGCGCATCTGGGTCGCCACCCCAGAGCAATTCAACTTCCAGCCCGTGTTTGGCAAAAATATTGTTTTCTTCTGCAACGTAAAGCGGCGCATGGTCTACATTCGGAAACCAATCAAGAAGCAGCGTAACTTTCTCCATTTCTGCTTTCTGATGGCTGTCCGCATTACTGTCAATGTGACCGGTTAAGAGTATACCACAACCGATGAGAAACATTAAGCAAATTGCTGGTTTCATGAAAATTTCCTTTCTTGTTGGTTGATATGCGTGAAGCACACCTACCGAATATCTAATCTGTTGTGCTGGTGTCGCCACGGCATCGCGTACCGCTCCAGCAGTGTCATCAATCCAAAGAGACCTAAACCTAAAAGTGTTAAACAGAAAATAGCTGCAAATACCAGTGAAACTTGGAGTCTTCCATTCGCGTACAACATAAGGAATCCAAGTCCTGCCTTCGCTCCCACCCATTCACCAATGACGGCACCAATCGTGGAGATTGATATGCCAATCTTCGCACCTGAAAAAATAAATGGCAGGGCTGACGGGATGCGTACTTTCCATAGAATCTGCCACCGAGTTGCCTGCAAAATCCTAAACAGGTTGACTGTGTCTGGATCGGTTGACTTCAGACCGTCCAAAGTGTTCAGCACGATTGCGAAAAACACAATCAATGCTGCCATAACCACTTTCGAGGCTATCCCGAAGCCGAACCAAAGCACCAACAACGGCGCGATGGCAAACACCGGCACCGTTTGCGATCCTATGACATACGGGTAAAAGGCTTTTTCCAACATCGGAAACTCGAACATCAGCACGGCTAACGGAATGCCGATACTAACCGCAAGCGCAAACCCCAGAAGCATCTCTTCGAGTGTTACGAGCGTATGTTTCAGTAATTGCGCATGTTCCACAAATAGCGTCACCACAATTTTCGAGGGGGCTGGTAGAATGTAGCCCGGTATATTGAATAGGTGCACGGCACCTTCCCATACGCCTAATATTGCCAATAGAATCGCTACAGGGATGCCGAATTTGCTGAACATGCGTATCTGACTCCTTAACACAAAAAAGCCGCCTTCCGTTTTCAGTGTAGGGGACATGCCCGCCTGCCGGTGGCTCTATCTATAGCCTTGGCAGTGCCAAAAAGGAAGCGACTTTGATAGTTTTCAGTTTTCGGTTTTCAGCTAAGATGTTTCTGTTTAGAAGATACCTCTTGGAACTGAGAACTGTTAACTGACACTCTTCTTTCATATTTCCCTACGCTGGCATGACCCAGATCAGGTTCAATGGGTGTTTTCTCAGCTCTTAAACAGGTAAGAGCACCCCGCAATGTTATATAAGTATTATAGCATATTCTTCACATTTAAAGCAAATTTTAGGGGCAACAATTTTTCGTTAATTCAGAACACGGCAGGAGAAAGCGCGTAGTTTTTCTAAAGACCTTACTACTTTGAAAATCTGTCCAAGTGAAACGGAGCGATTGTCTCTGAAGTCTCACCCGTCAGGATCAGTTTGGAGATCTCGTAAGCTGTGATGGGTGTAAGTAAGATGCCGTTGCGATAGTGTCCTGTTGCGTATATTAGGTTCTCGACAGGTGTTTTACCGAGTATGGGAGCATTGTCTCCGCTACCCGGGCGTAAACCTGTCCATGTTTCGATAAGTGGCAGGTCGTAAATACCCGGCACAGCTTCACATGCCCCGTGGAGGAGTTCGTATACACCGCCAACGGTTAGATCCGTGTCAAACCCCATCTCCTCCGTTGTCGCACCGACAATAAGTCTACCATCGCTTCTTGGTACTAAATATACTGGCATCGGGTACCTCGCCTTAACGGTACGGATGACGTTTTTGAGAGTGGTGCCCTCACGCATTTGCAACGCTAACATTTGCCCCTTCACGGGACGCACGGGAGGAATAATAGTATCCGGTAACCCGCTGATCTGCCCGGACCAACATCCCGCGGCGACTATACACACATCTGCGGCTTGAAAACCGTCTTGTGTTTCAACGCCCGTTGCGGTTCCGTTTTCTATGACAATTCTTTCAACAGTGCTATTTTGATGCAACACGCCGCCGCGCCCCTCATAGGCACACTGGAGTGCCTGAGCCATCAGTCGGTTATCGACTTGGTGGTCAGTTTCACAGCGAATCGCTGCAGTCACGTATGGTGAGAGTGCCCCTTCAATTTTACGCGCTTCTTGTCCGCTCAACCATTCGACATTCAACCCCAAATCTTGTTGTAAGTCATAAGCATGCTGGAGTTGATAGGCGTCATCAGGTTCAATGCCTATAATGAGTGTGCCTTCTGCTCGGTAACCGATCGACATCTCTGTTTCGGTCTCTAATTCATCGACCCATTCCGGGTAGCGTGCTAAACTTTGATTGCTGAGTTTAAGGAGGTCGAGTTCGTCGATATGTGCTTCAGCAATTGGACCGAGCATACCGCCGGCTGCCCAAGAGGCTCCGCGCCCGGCTTGTCCGCGCTCATGAATGGTGACAGCGGCGCCCGATTTCGCCAGCTGCCACCCGATACCAAGTCCAATCACACCGCCACCAACAATGAGAATCTTCTTATTTTTCATCACGATTTTCGGGAAACCGGAGACCCAATCCTTTAGATTTGGGAGGAAACCCACTCCTATTGTTAAAATTAAGGCCTGTCAACACTGTGAAATCTGGGAGTTCTTAACACTCCTCTGTCAAATCCGTATGCTTCAGCTTGCCGGATGTAGACGGAAACCTAAGGGTTGATAGCAAAAATAACCTAAACCTTTTTCAAAACAAATCGTCTAAACAAGTAGTGTTCGGCATAGGTTGTGATTGATGTGTTGTCGGAACGCTCGTCAATTGAGACACTCACGTAAAAGCCCGCACGCCTCTATATTGACAAAGCCTTTTCGGGCATCCGTTGCATGTATAGGGTAGCAGGCGTAAAAACCGCACCCGTTGACAAATCACATGTCGCATAGGATCAGGCACTTCGGTGCATAGCTGGCTTGGCAGCTATTGTGGAGCGATACTAAGACGGTGGACTCTCTGAGAAAACCGCGGTCGCTACGAAGCACAAGCCTCGACCTTCAGGTTGTGGGTACCTTGACTCAGATAAGAGCACCCCACACTGCTCTTCAGATATTATCATTATATCCAATTTCCATATTTAAGACAACAGAAAACTGAATGGTTCTGGCGATATTCAACGCTGTCACTTACCCCCATTTTTTTTCGAGGGTAGTCTGTTGTTGATATTGTTAGGTTTGTATGCGAGAAACACAGTCATCAGTTGTAAACTCAGAATGGATCGCCTCTGCTGTGTCTCTGGGTGAAAAAGCAAATAAGAAAGT